>NZ_VKAA01000004.1 GCF_007096635.1 Mycolicibacterium sp. 018/SC-01/001 | reverse complement strand
CATCAGTGGCAGCGCGACGACCCACAGCCAGAAGCCGGTGTCGACATCAGGCGGGCCGTCTCCCGCCCGCCCGCCTGATGTCGACACCGGCTTCTGGCTGTGGGTCGTCGCGCTGCCACTGATGGCCGCAGGTTTCGTCGTCGACCTGGTGACCGGCGCGCAGCGCATGGGCGGCCTGATGCTGGCCGTCAACGTGGTCTTCCTGGTGGTTCTCGTGTCGGTGGTGGCCACGTTCCTCGTCCTGATGCGCCAGGGGTACCGGTGGGCGCGAACGTCGCTGACCGGCGGCGCCATCGCCACCGTGGTGTTCTCGGTGAGCGAGCTGTTCACCGTCGACCGGCCAGAGGTGGCCGCGCTGATCTACGCCGCCACGGTGATCGTCGGCTCCGTGCTGGTCTGCGGCGGCGTGTTCCTGCTCCATCGCAAGGACGCCCACGACTTCTTCACGCGCTGATTGGCTACCCTGACCTCGATGCCGACCTCCGCCGCCCGCCCCCGTCTCGTCAACGCCGCGTTCTGGTGCTTCATGGGTGGCGCGGTCGTGATGATCGTCGGCGGATTGATGTCGGCGACGGCGACGTTCGATGCGGCCCGGCTGGCGATCCCCGCCGACGTCAGCGACGAGCGGGTGCGCAACTACCTGACCGTCTATCGCAGCATCGGGATCGGTGCGGTGGTGGCCGCCGGGGCGCTGGCGTTTCTGGCGGGTAAGGCCCGGGGCGGGGACAGCAGGTTCCGGATGGCCACGCTGGGCCTGGCGTTCGCCCTGGTGGGCGTCGTGCTTCTGCTCGCGGTCGGTCTCGGCATCGGTCAGCCGCTGATCCTGGTGGCCGCGCTCCCCGTCCTGATCGGTGCGGCGCTGCTCACGCGGCCGTCGGCGCGCGCCTGGTACGACCGCGAGCGTCGCGAGGACGAGGAGCTGCCGTGACCGAATCCGCTGCGCCGCCGCCGGGTGGCGATGTGCTGTTCGCCGAGCAGGGCGCCAGCTGGCTGTGGTTGCTCACCGGTCCGGGCGCGGGTATCGCCATGGCGCTCATCCAGCTCTCCGCGGGCGTTGTCCAGTGGATCGTTCCCGTGGCGTTCTTCGTGCTGGTGACCGTGTTCCTCGGCGTGCAGGTGAAGGCGGCGCGCATCCACACGTCGGTAGAGCTCACCGCGGACACACTGCGCCAGGGCACCGAGGTCACTCCGGTCGCGGACATCGTGCGGGTGTATCCCGCGGCCGAGGGATCGGAAACCCCGAAATGGCAGTCAGCGCGCGCGCTGGGTGAGCTCACAGGTGTGCCGCGAGGCCGCACGGGCATCGGAGTGCGGTTGGCCGGAGATCGCACCGCGCAGGCATGGGCACGCAAACACCAGCAGCTGCGCGCGGCGCTGACCAGCCTGGTCGAGGAACGTATCCCGCCGGAGAGGGCGTCGTGACGCGCGGACGGGCCGTCATCGCGGTGGTGCTGGCGGTGCTCGCCGCGGTCGGGTGCGTGGCCAGCTGGCTCACCTCGCGCCGGACGGTGACTGTCGCGCCGGTGCTCGACGGGCAGCCGGCCACGACGTCGGTGGTGTACGACGCGCCGTTCCTGACGCTGTCGCTGCTGCTGGCGACGGTCGCCGGGGTCCTGGTGGTGCTCGTCGTGGCGCACCGCCGCAGGCCCTCACCCCCCGCGGAATAGCATTCCGGGCTGCATACGGCCCCGCATCACAGCCCTGGCTTCTCCACCGGCGCAGTCCCACACAAGTGTGCCGCTCGCCACACCTGCTTGGTACAAAGTGCAGAATCTGTAACAGTGTTTCGCATGACGGAGTTGGCGCACACCCCCGAACCGCTGGACGACGCGCTGCCGCTGGGGCCGGGCTCGCTGGTGTGGAAGTACTTCGGGGATCACCGCATGGTCCTCATCGGCCCGCGTCCGGCAGTACTGCAGAACATGCTGGCCGAACTCGGACAGGGCGTGTACGACCATTCGACGTTCTTCGCCGACACCGCCGAGCGGCTGCGGCGCACGATCCCGCCGATCTTCAACACCGTCTACGGCTCCGACACCGAGAACGCCGGCACCCAGGTCCGCGACTTCCACCACCACGTCAAAGGCGAGCTGCCGGGCACCGATCGGCGCTATCACGCACTCGATCCCGAGACGTACTTCTGGGCGCACGCGACGTTCGTCGAGCAGATCTACTACTTCGCCGACACCTTCGTGAAACGACTCAGTCCTGCCGAGCGCGAGCAGATCTGGCTGGAGTCCAAGACCTGGTATCGCCGCTACGGCGTCAGCGACCGGCCGATGCCCGCGACCTATGCCGAGTTCGAACGCTACTGGGAGGACATGATGGAGCGCGTCCTCGTCGCGCACCCGTCCGCGAAGTACGGCGTCGGCTACGTCACCAAGGGATTCCCGAAGCCGAAGGCCGTCCACCCGGTGGTGTGGCGGGTGGTCGCGCCACTGTTCAATCCGCTGGCGGCCTTCCTGACCACCGGCGGCCTCCCGCCCCGCGCCCGGGAACTGCTCGACCTGCCCTGGTCGGACCGCCAGGAACGGCGTTACCAACGATTCGCGGCGTTGTGCCGATCCCGCCCGGTCACATGGACGTGGGACCGGTTGCCGATGCGCGTGCGGATGACCGGCTATGCGGTCAAGGGTTATGCCCGCGGCTGACGCGACGGCGCAAATCCTCGACGCGGCGGTCGTCGAGTTCGAGCGGCACGGCTACCGGCGCGTCGCCCTCGACGACGTCGCCCGCCGGGCCGGGGTCAGCCGCACCACCATCTACCGGCGGTTCGCCAACAAGGACGACCTGGTGGGCGCCGTCATCGAGCGGGAGAACATCCGCCTGTTCGCCCACATCGCCGCGGCGCTGAAAGCGGTTGCGCCGCAGGACAACTACTACGTCGAGGCGTTCACGCTCTCGATCGTGGAGTTCCGCAACCACCGAGTGCTGCACAGCATGGTGCTCGACGATCCCGGGATGGTCCTCGAATTGGCCGGCCGTCATCACCGCGCCGCGATCGAGCGCATGGTCGACGCGTTGCACCAGATCTTCCCGCCGGGTTTCGCCGAACGCATCGGGCCCGACGGAGTGGCCGACTTCGCCGATTGCATCCTGCGCTATGCCGAGATGGTCCTGCTGCTGCCCAGCACGCAACCGCTCGAAACGGCCGACGACATTCGCGCGTTCGCCCGGCGACACTTCCTGCCGAGCCTGCCCGCAGCGCTGCGTGGCGCGCTCGTCTGACCGTGCTGCACTGTTTCGTTGCTCACACTTTCGGGCAGTCCCATGGCCATGAGCGCCGAAGACACCAGCACCGAACAACGTTCCAAGGACGACACTCCCAACGTCGAACTCGAGCACGTGACCGAAACCCCGGACCCGGACAACCAGCAGCTGACCGAGAAGCCCGAAGTCACCGACGAACACCGGGAAAAGGCCAAGGAGATGGCCGAGGCCTACAAAGAGGACAACCTGACGACCACCACGCTGCCGGGCAGCAGTGGCACGGTCTCGGGAACATCGGTCACGGACTGGGTCGACGACGAAGACAAGGGCAAGATCGAGACCAGCGCCGACATCGGCAACGTCGAGTACCGCAGCACCGAGGAGTTCAAGAAGAAGCTGGAGGGCTGACCTCCGCGTCCGTCGGTGTGCTCGCGCCGCCCGGCCGGGTTGCCTAGGCTGGATCGTCGTGACCTCCCTGGCTCGGATCGCACCCTCGTTCGTGGAGATGGCCCACGCCATCGTGTGGGCGTCGGTTGCCACGGTCGATGCGGACAGCAAACCGCGCACGCGCATCCTGCACCCGATCTGGGAGTGGGACGGCACGGACCTCTTCGGCTGGGTCGCCACCGTGCCCAGCCCGGTCAAACGGGCACATCTGGCCGTGCACCCCGACGTGTCCGTGAGTTACTGGGCGCCCACGCACGACACCTGCAGCGCGGACTGCCTGGTCGAGTGGTATACCGACGACGCCACCCGCCGCGACGTCTGGCAGCGGTTCGCCACTGCCCCTGAGCCGGTCGGCTACGACCCGGCGATCATCCCCTTCTGGGCCGACGGCCCGACCAGTGATCAGTTCGCGGTGCTGCGGCTGGCGCCCTACCGGCTGCGGGTGATGCCCGGCACGACGATGACCGCCGGCACCGGCGAGGTGCTGACCTGGCGGGCGCCATGACGGTGCGCGACGACCGCGCGGTCGACGTGCGGTCGCTGCCGCCTGTGCCGCGGAGCCCGCTGCCGCTGCGTCGACTCCTCATGCTGGTCCGTCGGCTGGACATCGGGCAGGAGATCATGCGCGACGCCGGCGGCCCGGTCACCCGTATCCAGTTGGGGCCGGCCGCGTTCGTCCCGGCGATCGTCGCGGTGATGTCCCCGGAAGGGATGCGGGACGTGCTGGGCCGCAACGACGCCGTCACCGATCGCTGCATCATCCACGACGAGGTGCGCCACATCGCCGGGGACAGCCTGTTCGTGCTGCCCAACGAGCAGTGGCGGCCCCGCAAACGCGCGCTGCAGCCGGTGTTCACCAAGCTCAACGTCCGCACGTTCGGTGGCCACATGTCCGGCGCGGCACAGGCTTTCGTGGATCGCTGGGCGTCCGGCGGTGAGGTCGACCTGGACACGGAGTGCCGGCGGGTCGCGATGCAGTCGCTGGGCCGCTCGGTGCTCGGCATCGACTTGAACGAACGCGGCGACACGATCGCCCGGTGCATGCACGTGGCATCGTCCTACACCGCCGATCGCGCCCTACACCCCGTCCGGGCGCCGCGATGGCTACCCACCCCCGCCCGTCGGCGTGCCCGCCGCGCGGTCGACGCGATGCGTGCGATCACCGACGAGATGGTCCGGGCGTGCCGGGCCGATCCGCAGCGCGATGCGCCGCTGGTGCGTGCGCTGATCGAGGCGTCCGATCCGCAGACGGGTCGACCGCTGACCGACGAGGAGATCTCCAACGACCTGTTGATCTTCATGCTGGCCGGTCACGACACGACCGCGACGGCCCTGACGTACGCGCTGTGGATCCTCGGACATCACCGCGAGATCCAGGACCGGGTGGCCGCCGAGGCCGCCGCGCTCGGGGACCGGGAACTGACCCCCGCCGACGTGCCCCGGCTCGGCTACACCGTGCAGGTGCTGCACGAGGCGATCCGGCTGTGTCCGCCGGCCGCCGGGGTGGCCCGGGTGGCCACCCGCGACATCGAGGTGACCGGATACCGCGTGCCCGCGGGCAGCCTGGTGGCGCTCGGTCTGTACGCGATGCACCGCGACCCCGACCTGTGGCCCGACCCGACGACCTTCGATCCGGACCGGTTCAGCCCCGAGAACGTCGCCGCCCGGGACCGCTGGCAGTTCCTGCCGTTCCTGGGGGGCTCGCGGCCGTGCATCGGCGAGCACTTCGCTCGGCTGGAGACGACGTTGGCGCTGGCCACCGTGGTTCGCGCGATGATCGTGGAGTCGCTCGCCGACGACTTCCCGTGTGAGACGCCGTTCACGACCGTGGCCAAGGGGCCGATCAGGGCGCGGTTGATTCCGCGGTTGCGTCCCCGGACCTGAGCAGCACCGCCTGCTCGAACGGCAGCAGCGCGAACAGCGGCCGCATCCACCCGGTCACCGACGGCGCCGCCTCGGCCTTGCTCACCATGCGGGGATCCGTGACCGGATACGTACGGCCGTGGCGCTGCAGCGTCCCGCCGCCGGCCGCCGTCAGGTTCTTCAGCCAGTCCCGATCGGGTCCGTAGGTCAGCAGCACGGCGAACCCGTCACGCGTGGTGAACACGGTCAGCGGTGTGCGGTAGGGCCTTCCGGAGCGGCGTCCGACGTGGTGCAGGATGCCCATCGTCGGAGCCCAGCCGGCCCACAACCGCTGGACGGGGTTCGTGACGTGGCGGTTGAACCGTGCCAACCATTGCGGCAACTGCATGGGACCATCATCGACCGCGGTCGACCACTACACCCTGTAGTTGACCGTTTTGACCAGGCTGGGACACTGGGTCCCATGAGCAGTACCGACGTCTCCGCGAAGCTCTTCGCCGATGCCGCCTCGGTCATCCCCGGCGGGGTGAACTCGCCGGTGCGTGCCTTCAACTCCGTGGGCGGCACCCCGCGGTTCATCACGTCCGCCCAGGGCTGCTGGCTGACCGACGCCGACGGCAACCGCTACGCCGACCTGGTGTGCTCGTGGGGCCCGATGATCCTGGGTCACGCCCACCCCGCTGTCGTCGAGGCCGTGCAGCGCGCCGCGGCCGACGGGCTGTCCTTCGGGGCGCCGACGCCGTCGGAGTCCGAGCTGGCCCGCGAGATCATCGACCGCGTCGCTCCCGTGGAGCGGCTGCGGCTGGTCAACTCCGGCACCGAGGCGACGATGAGCGCGATCCGCCTGGCGCGCGGGTACACCGGCCGGGCCAAGATCGTGAAGTTCTCCGGCTGCTACCACGGCCACAGTGACGCGCTGCTCGCCGACGCCGGCTCCGGGGTGGCCACGCTGGGCCTGCCGTCGTCGCCGGGTGTGACGGGCGCGGCCGCCGCGGACACCGTGGTGCTGCCGTACAACAACGTCGCCGCGGTCGAGGACGTCTTCGCCCGCTTCGGCGCGGAGATCGCCTGTGTGATCACCGAGGCCAGTCCCGGCAACATGGGCACCGTGCCGCCGCTGCCCGGGTTCAACGCGGCGCTGCGGCGCATCACCGCCGACCACGGGGCGCTGCTGATCAGCGACGAGGTGATGACGGGATTCCGGGTCAGCCGGTCGGGCTGGTACGGCCTCGATCCCGTCGACGCCGACCTGTTCGCCTTCGGCAAGGTGATGAGCGGCGGGTTGCCGGCCGCGGCGTTCGGCGGCAGTGCCGAGGTCATGGGACGGCTCGCGCCGTTGGGCCCGGTGTATCAGGCGGGCACGCTGTCGGGAAATCCGGTCGCGATGGCAGCCGGGCTGGCCACGCTGCGCGCCGCCGACGACGCCGTCTACGCCACGCTGGACGCGAACGCCGACCGATTGATCGGTCTGATCGGCACGGCATTGGCCGAAGTTGGCCTCCCGCATCAGATTCCGCGCGCCGGCAACATGTTCAGTGTGTTCTTCGGTGACACCGATCCGGTCACCGACTTCGCCTCGGCGAAGGCGACCGAGACGTGGCGGTTCCCGGCCTTCTTCCACGCGCTGCTCGACGCGGGCGTCTACCCGCCGCCGAGCGCCTACGAATGCTGGTTCGTGTCAACAGCTCTCGATGACGATGCGTTCGACCAGATCGCCAAGGCGCTGCCCGGCGCGGCCCGCGCAGCAGTCGAGGCCAGGCCCGCGTGAACAAGACTGTCGTGCACGTGATGCGCCACGGCGAGGTGCACAACCCCGAGAAGATCCTGTACGGCCGGCTACCCGACTATCACCTGTCAGAGCGCGGCCAGGCGCAGGCGCGCCGGGTTGCCGATTGGCTTGCCGCGCGCGACATCACCCACGTCGTCGCCTCACCACTGGAACGGGCGCAGGAAACAGCGGCGCCGATCGCAGCCCACCAC
This sequence comes from Mycolicibacterium sp. 018/SC-01/001, assembly GCF_007096635.1. Classification (GTDB taxonomy): domain Bacteria; phylum Actinomycetota; class Actinomycetes; order Mycobacteriales; family Mycobacteriaceae; genus Mycobacterium. Next base: position 324,061 of record NZ_VKAA01000004.1, on the reverse strand, counting down.
GGACTGCCTGTCGCCACCGACGACGAATTGATCGAGTCGGCCAACGTGTTCCAGGGCCAGAAGGTCTCGCCCGGTGACGGCGCGCTGCGCGATCCGCGTAACTGGTGGCATCTGCGCAACCCCCGCACCCCGTCGTGGGGGGAGCCTTACACCGAGATCGCTGCCCGGATGACGCGGGCGCTGCGGCGCGCCAAGGACAATGCACTCGGTCACGAGGCCGTCTGCGTCAGCCATCAACTGCCGGTCGAGACGCTACGCCGGGCGATGACGGGCAAAGCGCTGCACCACTTCCCGACCCGGCGCATGTGCAACCTCGCCTCGGTCACGTCGTTCTACTTCCACGACGATGACTGCGTGGGCTGGGGGTACGCGGAGCTGGCCGGACAGTGAGCCGGCTGGTTGCCCTGCTGATGATGGCGGTCGTGCTCGCGGGATGCTCGACCGGCAGCGACGCCGTGGCGCAGGGTGGCAGCTTCGAGTTCGTCGCCCCCGGCGGCAAGACCGACATCTTCTACGACCCGCCGGCCGACCGTGGCACCCCCGGTCCGGTGTCGGGCCCCGATCTGATGGACACCGGTAAGACGTTGTCGCTGAACGACTTCGCGGGCAAGGTCGTCGTGCTCAACGTGTGGGGCCAGTGGTGCGGCCCGTGCCGCACGGAGATCACGGAGCTCGAGAAGGTGTACCGGGCGACGAAGGACAGCGGCGTCGCCTTCCTCGGTATCGACGTGCGGGACAACAACATCGATGCCGCGCGCGACTTCGTCGTCGACCGCGGCGTCACGTTCCCGTCCATCTACGATCCCGCGATGCGCACGCTGATCGCGTTCGGCGGCCGCTATCCGACCACGGTGATCCCGTCGACGGTGGTGCTGGATCGTCAGCATCGGGTGGCCGCGGTGTTCCTGCGGGAGCTGCTGGCCACCGATCTGCAACCGGTCGTCGAGCGATTGGCGGCCGAGAAGTGAATGTCGCCGAGATCGCCGCGAACGGGCCGCTTCTGATCGCCGTCGGTGTCAGCGCGCTGGCCGGCCTGGTGTCGTTCGCCTCGCCGTGCGTGGTTCCGCTGGTGCCGGGGTACGTGTCGTATCTGGCCGCGGTCGTCGGTGTCGAAGACTCACCCTCGTCGCCAGGGACGCCCGTGAAGGTGCGCGGCACTCGCCTGCGGGTCGCCGGCGCCGCGGCGTTGTTCGTGGCCGGCTTCACCGCGGTGTTCCTGCTGGGCACCGTCGCGGTGCTGGGCATGACGACGACGCTGATCACCAACGAGGTGCTGTTGCAGCGCCTCGGCGGTGTCGTCACGATCCTGATGGGGTTGGTGTTCGTCGGGCTCGTGCCCGCGCTGCAGCGCGACACCCGCTTCACGCCGCGGCAGATCTCCACGCTCGGCGGCGCCCCGCTGCTGGGGGCGGTGTTCGCACTCGGGTGGACGCCGTGTCTGGGTCCGACGCTGACCGGGGTGATCGCCGTCGCGTCGGCGACCGAGGGCAGCAACGTCACCCGCGGCGTGGTTCTCGTCATCGCCTACTGCCTGGGTCTGGGTATCCCGTTCGTGCTGCTGGCGTTCGGGTCGTCGCGTGCGGTCAGCGGGCTGGGCTGGCTGCGCCGCCACACCCGCGCGATCCAGATCTTCGGCGGCGTGCTGCTGATCCTGGTCGGCGCCGCGCTGGTCACCGGCGTGTGGGCCGAGTTCGTGTCCTGGGTCCGCGATGCGTTCGTCAGCGACGTGAGGCTCCCCATCTGATGGTCACCTCCTCTGCGCGAGCAGACACGACCTCGAGCGATCGGGGCCCGAAACGCTCGAGTTCGCGTCTGCTCGCGCTGATCCGGAACACCTGGCGGACGCTCACGTCGATGGGCACCGCGCTCGTGCTGCTGTTCCTGCTGGCGCTCGCCGCGATCCCGGGCGCGCTGCTGCCCCAGCGCAGCCTCAACGAGTCCAAGGTCGCCGAGTACCTGGCCGAGCACCCGACGATCGGGCCCTGGCTGGACCGCGTACAGGCCTTCGACGTGTTCTCCAGCTTCTGGTTCACCGCGATCTACGTGCTGCTGTTCGTCTCGCTCGTGGGCTGTCTGACGCCGCGGCTGGCCGAACACGTGCGCAGTCTGCGCGCCGATCCGGTCGCGGCGCCGCGCAACCTGGGCCGGCTGCCCAAGCACCACACCGCACAGGTCGATGGTGACGTCACAGCGGTGGCCGATGCGATCGACGCGCAGCTCTCGGGATGGCGTCGTTTCACGCGCAGCGAGGGCGACAGCACCGAGATCTCCGCGGAGAAGGGGTATCTGCGCGAGTTCGGCAACATCGTGTTCCATTTCTCGCTGCTGGGGCTGCTCGTCGCGGTCGCGGCCGGCAAGCTGTTCAGTTACGAGGGCAACGTCATCGTCGTCGCCGACGGCGGCCCCGGCTTCTGCTCGGCGTCGCCCGCGGCGTTCGACTCGTTCCGCGCGGGCAACACCGTCGACGGCACCTCGCTGTATCCGATGTGTGTGCGAGTCAACGACTTCGAGGCGAACTACCTGGACAACGGGCAGGCCACGTCGTTCCAGGCCGACATCGAGTACCAGGCCGGGGACGATCTGACGTCGGGAACGTGGCGGCCGTATCTGCTCAAGGTCAACGAGCCGCTGCGCGTCGGCGGGGACCGCGTGTACCTGCAGGGCCACGGCTACGCACCGACGTTCAGCGTCACGTTCCCCGACGGCAAGACCCGGACCCAGACCCTGCAGTGGCGGCCCGAGGATCAGATCACGTTCCTGTCGTCCGGCGCGATGCGCTTCGACCCGCCCGGCGGCACGTACTCCGACGAGCGGGAGCGCCGCAAGAACCAGATCGCGATCCAGGGTCTGTTCGCACCCACCGAGCAGCTCGACGGCACACTGCTGTCCTCGAAGTTCCCGGCGCTCAACGATCCCGCGGTGGCGGTCGACATCTACAAGGGCGACACCGGGCTGGACACCGGCCGTCCGCAGTCGCTGTTCTCGCTCGACCCCCGCATGATCGACCAGGGGCGGCTCACCAAGGTCGCGCGGGTCAACCTGCGCGCCGGTCAGGACACCCGGCTGCCCGACGGCACGATCGTGCGCTTCGACAAGGCGGTTCCGTTCGTCAACCTGCAGGTCTCCCACGATCCGGCGCAGGTCTGGGTGCTGGTGTTCGCGATGACGATGATGGCGGGGCTGATCGTCTCGCTGGTGATCCGCCGCCGCCGCGTCTGGGTGCGTCTGACACCCGCCCCGGCGGGTACCGTGAACGTCGAGTTCGGCGGGCTGGCGCGCACCGACAACTCGGGCTGGGGTGACGAGTTCGAGCGCCTCACCGCGAAGCTGCTCTCGGCTGCGGAGGGCGGCACGGCGAGCACGAAACAGAAGGAAACGGATCGGCCATGAACAGCACCCACATCGATCTCGGGCTGGCGCGGTACTCCGACTGGGCGTTCACGTCGTCGATCGTGGTGCTCGTGGTGGCCCTGCTGTTGCTCGCCGTCGAGCTGGCCTACAGCCGAGGCCGCCGCATCGAGGACCGCGAGCTCGTGGCCGCCGGCTCGGTGACCGGAGACGGTCCGGGACGCGTGTACGACGCGCCGCGCCGGCCGGTCGACGAGCGGATCGGGTCGGCGGGGCTGGCATTGGTCTACGTCGGCATCGGTCTGCTGCTCGCGTGCATCGTGCTGCGCGGGCTGTCCACGGCGCGGGTGCCGTGGGGCAACATGTACGAGTTCATCAACCTGACCTGCTTCTGCGGTCTGGTGGCGGGGGCGGTCGTGCTGCGCAAACCGCAGTACCGCTCGCTGTGGGTGTTCGTGTTGGTGCCGGTGCTCGTGCTGCTGACCGTCTCCGGCAAGTGGCTCTACTCCCACGCGGCTCCCGTCATGCCGGCGCTGCAGTCCTACTGGCTGCCGATCCACGTGTCGGTCGTGAGCCTCGGGTCCGGCGTGTTCCTGGTCGCCGGCGTGGCGAGCATCCTGTTCCTGCTCAAGATGTCCCCGCTCGGCGAACCCGGCCGGACCGACGCGGTGGGCCGCATCGTGTCGCGGCTGCCCGACGCGCAGACGCTCGACCGCATCGCCTACCGGACCACGATCTTCGCGTTCCCGATCTTCGGGTTCGGCGTGATCTTCGGTGCGATCTGGGCCGAGGAGGCGTGGGGCCGCTACTGGGGCTGGGACCCCAAGGAGACGGTGTCGTTCATCGCGTGGGTCGTGTATGCGGCCTATCTGCATGCCCGGTCGACGGCCGGCTGGCGCGATCGCAAGTCGGCCTGGATCAACGTCGTCGGGTTCGTCGCGATGGTGTTCAACCTGTTCTTCATCAACCTGGTGACGGTCGGGCTGCACTCCTACGCCGGCGTGGGGTAGGAACGATCGGGTGGTGACGGATCCACCGGTGAGCTTCCGCGCGCAACACCGGTTCTCAGACCCGATGGCCGAGGTGCCCCCGGAGTGGACGGCGCCGACGCCACCCCGCGGATTCCCGGCGGTGGTCGTCGCGACCGCAACCGAGCCCACCGGTGCCGATACGCCCGACCCGCCGCCGTTTCTCGACCTGTCGACGGTCGCCCTGCTGGGCAAGGCGCGCAAGGGCCCCTCGGCGGGCTGGCGACGGTGGGTCTACCGGGGTTCGGGCGGTCTCGTCGACCCGGGGGACAGCCCCCGCGCTCAACGGCACGACCAGTTGGTGGCCCAGGTCCAGACGCCCCTGCGCGGTTGCTACCGGATCGCGATGCTGTCCCAGAAGGGGGGCGTCGGAAAGACGACCATCACTGCGACGCTCGGTGCCACGTTCGCGAGCACTCGCGGTGACCGCGTGGTGGCCGTGGATGCGAACCCGGACCGGGGCACGCTGAGCCAGAAGGTGCCGCTGGAAACCGCGGCGACCGTGCGCCATCTGCTGCGCGACATCGAGGGCATCGACTCGTACAGCGACGTCCGGCAGTACACGTCGCAGGGCGCGAGTCGCCTGGAGGTGCTGGCGTCGGAGAGCGATCCGGCGGTCTCCGAGGCGTTCAGCGCGGCCGACTACGGACGCACGCTCGATGTGCTCGAGCGGTTCTACAGCGTCGTGCTCACCGATTGCGGGACGGGCATGCTGCATTCGGCGATGTCGGCCGTGCTCGACAAGGCCGATGCGTTGGTGGTGATCAGTTCCGGTTCGGTGGACGGGGCGCGCAGTGCCTCCGCGACGCTGGACTGGCTCGACGCGCACGGGCGGGAGGATCTGGTGCGCACCTCGATCGCGGTCATCAACGGCGTGCGGCCACGGTCACGGCGCAGCGTCCGGCACGTCGATCTGACGAAGGTCGTCGACCACTTCACCCGGCGCTGCCGGGCCGTGTGTCAGGTGCCGTTCGATCCGCATCTCGAGGAAGGTGCGGAAATCGATCTGGAGCGGTTGCGCCCGGCGACGTCGGAAGCGCTGCTGGAGTTGGCAGCGACCGTGGCACAAGGGTTTCCGGGCGCGCGACAGCCGGTGCCCGGCTGAGCGATCAGGACCGCGGTCGGTCGTCGCGCGGGGTGATGCGCCGCAGGAAATCCGGATCGTCGTCGGGTCCGATGACGCGTGTGCGCGGACGCCGAGCAGACATCCGGGCCACCCGCCAGCCGACGTATACCAGTGCGGCCAGCACGAGAAGCAGGAGCAAATAGGCCACTCGAAAAACCTCCTTCCCGCCAATATACGCGCCATCGGTAGGCTCGGATCGTGTCTGACGAACGGCCCCGATCCCGGCTCCTGCTCGACGTCGCGGCGTATGTAGGAGCACGCCTCGTCCTCGTCGCCGTGGTCGCCGCGGCGATCCTCGGCATCGGTCGTCTGATCGGTCTACAGGACTTTCCCGCGGTGGTGGCGCTGCTGTTCGCGATCGTGATCGCCCTGCCGCTCGGCATCTGGGTGTTCGCTCCGCTGCGCCGGCGGGCCACCGAGAGCATCGCGGTGTTCGACGAGCGGCGCCGCGCTGAACGCGCGCAGTTGCAGGCGCGGTTGCGTGGTGACGGCCCGCCGGATCCCGGGTCCTGACCCGCGGCAGCAAACGTTTCGCGGAATACTCGCTGCGCACCCTGGGTAATCCAGGTCACATGAGTCAGCATGGTCTGATGGAACGTCGTCCGGGGTCGACCCTCGCCGGAGACGATGACGTGCGCTCGGCGGTGGCGCTCTACCACCGCTGGATCAAGGAGTTGTGGGGCGGGGAGCGGATCGCCCGGGAGTTGGTGTCGGATGACTTCGTGGGCCATTGGCCGACCTTCGACGTGCACGGGCCCGATCAACTGCAGGCGATCATCGACGACACCCGCGCACGGCTGCGGGAACTGCTGTACGTGATCAGCGTCGGCCCACTCGTCGACGGCGACCTGGTGTCCGCGCGGTGGATCAGCACCGGCGCGACGACGTCGGGCCCGGCCCGGTTCACCGGCAACGACATCCTGCGGGTGGCCGACGGCCGGATCGTCGAGTTCTGGTCGGCGGCAACCCCCGCATGACCCACCGGCTCACCCGCGCGCCGCGTCGGTGAGGATGCGCTGCAGAGCGTCGAGGGGATCGCCCCGGCCCGGATCGAGGCGACGCGTCTGCGGCGACTCCGGCACCGGCGCACCGCCGACGGGCGGCGCCGGGGCCGCTGCGGCCGACGGCGGGGGCGGCGGGGGAGCATTCGGCGCAACCGTGCCCAGGTTCTGCAGCTTGGCGGCGATCCTCGCCGCGGCGTCCGCGCGGACCGCCCGCCGATCGGCGTCGGGATCGTCGTCGCCGGCAAAGCAACCCGGCGGGGCATCGTCGATCACGGCCAGCGCGGCCGCGTAGCGCTCCCTGGCATCGTCGAGACGCGCTTCCCACGCCGCGACGTCGCCTTGGCGTTCCCGTACGAGTTCGAGGTTGACGCGCACGGGGCAGGACCCCTCCCCGGCGCTATCGGCGAGCGCTGTCGAGAACTCGGCGTCGGCGTCGGCGAGCCGGTCCTCGCGCACCGCCAGCGTGCCCGCGGTGACATGCGTTGTGGCCGGCTCGATCACGCCGAGGGTCTGCAGCACGGCGACGTCGTCGGCGAGGGCGCCGGTGGCACCGGACGCGAAATTCTGCTGCGCAGATCGTCCCGTCATGACGACGATGATCAGCGCACCGGCCACGGCGAGTGCCAGCGCTGACGGCAGGGCCGACCAGAGCAGGAGACGGCGGCGGCTCCGCAGCCGGGCCGGCCGGGCGGTTCGGATCATGTCAGCGTCTCCCGTGCCGTCGAGCGGGCGCTCCTCAGCTCGCGCAGCGACCAGCCGAGCTCGACGAGCAGCAGCGCGGACGCGACGAGCGTGAGGAGCCAGTACAACTCGTCGCGGCGCTCACCGGCGATACCGTCGGAAGGCGGCGCATCCGCCGGCGACGCGCTCGGTGGCAGTGGCTGGCCGGGAGTCCGTGTCACGAACCTCACGCCGAGTTGGTCGGCGATGGCCCGCAGCCGCTGAACGCCGACGTCGTCCGTGCCGTACCCGAACACGGCGCCGCCGTCGACGCGTCCGACATCGAATGTTCCCTGAGGGGCGCTGGATTCAGGCGCCCCAGAACCGAAGTAGTAGACCAGGCTGTCGGACCCCGGGTACTGCTGGGCTGCCGAGATGAGTTGATAGCGCAGCACAGTGGCCGCGGCAGCGGCGTTGAGTTGGTCGGCGCCCTGATCGGAATCGACGCCGGGCGCGGGCTCCAGTGCGGCGACGACCGGTCGCAGACTCCAGCTGTCCGCCGACAGCGGCCAGTCGACGGCGGGTCGTGCGGCGAACGAGATCAGCGCGAACCTCGCGCCGGGGTGGGCCTCGATGAGCGCGCGGACGTCGTCACGGATTCCGTCCATCCGGGGCCGGTCGCCGAAGTCCGGGCTCGCGGAATCGGCCGAGCGGTCCACGACGAGGTAGATGTTCTCACCGCCCTGTGCCGAGGACGGCGCCCTAACCTCGTTGCGTATACCACTGGCGGGACGCGCCGCGGCGAGCAGCAGCAGGGCGATGGCCACCGTCATCGAGGCCCAGCGCAGCGGAGCCCAGCCGCCTCCTCTGAACGCGGACCCGGCCGACAGGGCCCGCAATCCGAGCAGCACGGCGGCGACGACGGCCAGCACGACCGGCGGCAGCACGGGGTCGAAGGTCACCGTCGCACCGCCATCAGGGAGACCGCGAGCAGCCCGGCGAGGGCGAGGGCTGCGACGAGTACGACGGCGGGGGAATCGCGACGCTGGTCGGCCTCGCTGGGCGCACCGGCGCGGATCGCGTCGAGCTGGCTGTCGAGCGTGGCCGCGTCGAAGCGGACGAAAGTGCCTCCGCTGGAACGGGCGACGGCGGCCAGCTCTTCGGACGGCCGTCCCGCCGTCGCGACGGCGTTGATCTGGATGTCGCCGCGGCGGGCCATGTCGGTCACCTGGTCGTCGGTGAACAACGAGGACCTGGTGTCGTCGGGTGAGCGCAGCTCTCCGGGCCCCAGGTAGATGACCGAGCGCCGGCTATCCCCCGGCGCCTGGTAGTCGGGGAATCCCGTCAGACAGAGCGCGAGGACGTCGGCGACGGTGGGTGCGTAGTCGGCGTATTCGACTGCGCCGGTGAAGCTTTCCAGACGCGGAGTGTCGCCGACGCGGCCGGCTTCGGCGTACTCGCCGAATCGGCCTGCGGCGAACTGGTAGTCGCGGGTCAGTGGGACGAGCCGGCGATCGGTGGAGGTGAGGCCGATGCGCTGGGTGCCGTACGTCAATGTCTGGCGGGCGAAATAGCCGAGGAATCGACCGGTCGCCGGGTCCGCGGCGGGTTCTGCGACGCACAGCATGACGTCGTCACGCGGTCCGCTTCCGGTGTCGACCGGTGCCGTGGGCCGGGCGGTGGCGACGATCGACGTGGCGAACAAGGCGGCCAACAGGGCGATGGCGATCGCCGTCGCGCGGGTCTGGCGTCGCACAACGGCTCGGTATTCGGGCAGCCGGGTGAGACGAACGGTGTGCGCCAGCGGTTCTCGGCGTTGCGCCGAGCGCGGAGTCGGCAGCAGCAGAGCGGCCGCGACGACGACGATGAATGCCGCGGCCCCGATCGCGGGCACGGCCCACCACATCAGGCCCATGACCGGATCACGTTCTCGGTGTCGGCGCCGAGCCGCTCGATGTCGGCGGTCGGGGCGGCGCTGAACTGGGCTTCGCCGAGCGCCTCGAGCACGGGTGCCGCGACCGCCAGATCGCTTGCCGCGATGTCCTTCAGCTGCATGTACTGGGCGCGTCGACCGGTGGCCTGGTGCAGGAAGCTTCGCAAGGTGCGGCTCAGGGCGGCGCCGGCGGCGACGTCGGTGAGTTCGCCGGCTCGGTGTTGCCGGACGATCGCACGGACACGTCCGGTGAAACGTTGCCGCAACAGCCGGGCGTGCGCGTCGCGTACCACCGGCATCGTGCGCAACCGGCCCGACGGCAGCGTCGACACGACGACAGCTGCGTGCCAGACGATGACGACCAGGACCAGCCCCACTGCGAGCCAGAGCCACCACGGGGAGTAGCCCGGCGGGCCGCTGACGAAGCGTAGGAGATCATCCGGCACGGGAGCGCACCCTCGTCAACTCTGCGATGCGGTCGCGCACCTCGGCACTGCCCGCGACGGTCACATGCGGAATCGCGTTGTCGGCCAGCATCTCCGCCAGACGTTGCCGGCGCCGGGTCTCGGCTCTGTGGTAGGCCGCGATCACCCGGCCGTCGGTCGCGGCGCTCGTCAGGACGGATCGCAAGGTGCCCACGTCGTAGCCGCCGGCACGGCCGATCTCGGTTGGCGGTCGATCGGCGACCATGGCCCACAGCAGGTCGTGGCGCGCGGCGAGCCGGCCCAGCACGTCGGCGAGCCGGTCGTCGACGTCGGGTTCGTCGGACACGATCACGATGAGCAGTGGGTGCCGGTAATGTGTTGCCACATAATCCAATTGGCAGACGATATCGCTCGCAGCGCGTTCCTTCCCGGCGTCGTGGTAGCGGTGCAGCATGCTCTCGATGTGGGTCTCGCCGCGCCGCAGCCGGACGTTCACGCTGCCCCGCCGGTCACCGGAGACCATCCCGATCTCGTCGGAACGGCCCAGGGTGATCAGCCCGATGGCACCGGCGATCAGCGCGGCCACATCGCCTTTGGTCTCCCCACTGGGAGTGCGGGCGGTCATGTCGCGGCCGGTGTCGGCCACCAGCAGGACCTTGTGATGTTTCTCGGAGACGAAGCGCTTGATCAGGACGTCGCCCGAGCGCGCGGACGCCTTCCAGTCGATGTCGCGCACGTCGTCGCCGGGCACGTACGGCCGCAGGTCATCGAATTCCAGTGTGCGGGTGTGCAACAGCGCGTGCCGACCGCCGTCGAGCATGCCGCGGGTGTCCGTGCCGAACACTGCCCGGACCCTGCCCAGGAGTTTTCCCATCGCCGCACCCCTCTAGGGCACCCGCACCGCGCCCAGCGCGGCGTCGATCACGCGCCCGGGCGTCACACCGGCGCTGGCGGCCTCGAAACCGAGGATCAGCCGGTGCTGCAGCACGCGGTGCGCCAGATCCGCGATGTCACCGGGCAGGACGTGGGTGCGACCCGACAGCAGTGCGAGCGCCCGCGCCGCGGTGCACAGCGCGATGGTCGCGCGCGGGCTGGCGCCGTACTCGACGGCGCGGGCGACGTGCGAGGGCAGGTATCGGTCCGCATCCCGGGTGACGCCGACGATGCGGCTCGCGTAGAGCATCAGATCCCGGCTCAGGTGCACCTCGCGCACGACGCGTTGCACGGTGCGGATGTCGTCGAGCGTGGCGACGGGACGGGTGCGGTGGTCGCGGTCGTAGAGTCCGGTGTCGCGCCGGATCAGCACCTCGACCTCTTCTTCGGGCGAGGGATAGCGGACGATCTCCTTGATCAGGAACCTGTCGGTCTGGGCCTCCGACAGCGCGTAGGTGCCCTCCTGGTCGACCGGGTTCTGCGTGGCGATGACGAGGAAGGGTTCGTCGATCGGGTAGACGGTGCCGGCGATCGTGGTCTGCCGTTCCTCCATCGCCTCGAGCATCGCGCTCTGCGTTTTGGCGCTGGACCGGTTGATCTCGTCGAGCAAGACGACGTTGGCGTGGACGGGGCCGAGTTGGGTGACGAACGAGGCGCGCGATGCGTCGTAGACCTGCGTGCCGATGATGTCGCTGGGCAACAGATCGGGGGTGCACTGGATGCGCCGGAACCGCCCGTCGATGGATTCGGCGATCACCCGGGCGGCGGTGGTCTTGGCCAGACCGGGCACGCTTTCGAGCAGCACATGGCCGCCGGTCAGCAAGCCAATGAGCAGGGATTCCCGCAGATGCTCCTGCCCCACCACCTTCGCCGAGAACGCGGCTGACAGCGCCGCGACGATCTGCTGCGCGGCGCGCGGTGCCTCGGCGGATTCACGCGGAACGGGGGCAGCGGTCATCCCGCCGTGTGTACCACGGCCGGCTGACCGGCAAACCGGGCCGATGCAGGGCGCAGCCGCTTATCCTGGCGATCGTGGCCGAGGGGGTCTCTGCTCACTTCACCGAGGACGGCGCCGCGGCGGTGGCTGCCGCAACGGCGGCGGCCCGCGCGCACAATGCCGCTGAGATCACCACCGAGCACCTCCTGGCGGGACTGCTGCGGCACGCCGACGCTGCGCTGACGGAGCTCCTGCGGCCCTACGGGTTGACCGCCGACGCCGCGGCCCGCCGCATCCTGCCTGCCCGGCCAAACGATCCCGTCGTCGACGCGCCGGTGTTCTCTGCGCGAACGAAAGAGGTCCTGCGGATCGGGGGGTCGGTCGTGGGATCCGACGGCGGGCGGGTCGATTGCGCCCGCATCTTCCTGGGGCTGATCCTGCGCCGGGACAGGTCCGTGCTGGCGTTTCTGCGCGACAACGCCGAGTTCGAGCGGCTGACCCTGGCGGCGTGGGGGCTCGCCGGTGTCACCCCACGGCCAGGGCGACGGCCACCGCCACCGACCACACCAGCATCGTGAGGCCCGTGTCGCGCAGCACGGGGATCAGCTCGCGGCCGCCGAGACCGGCCCGCACCGGCCGGGAGGCCCGTACGGCCAGCGGCGTCGCGAGATAGCCGGCACCGCAGGCCGGCGTCGCGATGACGCACAGCACCAGCGTGAGCAGGACCCACACCATCAGCAGGGCCTGATACAGCGTCCGGGTCCGCGCGTCGCCGAGTCGGACGGCGAGGGTGATCTTGCCGGTCTGCGCGTCGGTCGGGATGTCGCGCAGATTGTTGGCCACCAGCACCGCTGACGACAGGCATCCCATCGCGACGGCCGCCGCCACGCCCACCCCGTCGATGCGTAGCGCCTGCGTGAACTGGGTGCCGAGCACGGCGACCAGCCCGAAGAAGACGAAAACCGCGATCTCGCCGAAGCCGAGGTACCCGTAGGGCTTGGAGCCGCCGGTGTAGAGCCACGCGCCGGCGATGCACGCAGCTCCGACCGCGATCAGCCACGGTGCGGAGAACCACGCGAGCACCAGCCCCGCGATCGCGCCGACCGCGAGGCTCACCACCGCGGCGATCAGCACTGCCCGCGGTGCCGCGAGCTTCGAGCCGACCAGTCGCAGTGGGCCGGCGCGCACGTCGTCGGTGCCGCGGATGCCGTCGGAGTAGTCGTTGGCGTAGTTGACGCCGACGATCATCCCGACCGCAACGAGCAACGCCAGCAACGCTTTCCACCACGACGCGGCGTCGAGCCACGCGGCGGCGCCGGTGCCCGCGATCACGGGTGCCACGGCGTTGGGCAGCGTGCGTGGCCGCGCCCCTTCCACCCATTGCCCGAATGTCGCCACGACGTCAGTCTTGCAGGTGCCCCCCGTGGCAGACTGAGCGCATGGACGACCGACTCAGCAAGGGCGAGATCAGCAAGGACGTGGTGCAGGAGATCGTCGGGGCGGGCGCGACGGCGGTCGGCGAGGTCGCGTCGATCATCACCACCGCGGTTCGCGACGTGGCCAATGCCATCGGCGGATTCGCCACGGACGTCTTCGAGATCCGGGACGGCGCGCGGCGCGCCGCGGCGCAGCACCTGGACACCGACGACGAGGACGGCGTCCGGTAGCGCCGACACCCCGGACCGTCGTGCGAGTGGTGTTGCGCGCATACGAGTCTCGTTCGAAGCGGGTGTCGACGACGCGCACCGTGCCCCAGTCGAGGTCGGGGTGTCCGATCACCCGGCTGGGGATCTCGCCCAGCACCGCGGACCCGGTCAGGCCGGCGAAGGTCCCGCCGACGGCGGGGTCACGGTCTTCGGTGAGCCACGGGCGCGGAGATTCGATCACCGTTCGGGGCGTCTCTGCCAGACCGCCGGAGACCTGCGCGATGTTGTGCACGCAGGGGAACAGGAACGACTGCGGCCAGCTGATCAGGACGGGACCGTTGGCGGCCAGGAACGCAGTGAGCGGGATCGTCGAGCGCAGCCGCGGCCCGGTGAACGCCAGCCAGCCCTGCTCATCGGTCCGGCCGTCCACCGCGTGCACCCGGACCCGGTCCGCGCCTGCAGGCACCTCGGCGGCGTCGACACCGATCGAACGCCAGAGCGGTTGCGTCGCCACTTCGTCGGAGGCGGGCCGATCGACCGGTGCGCTGCTGCCCAGGATCGTGACGGCGCTGCCGTCGGCCCGCCCGAACTCCAGGGTCAATGAGTTGCCGCCGGAGGTGCGTCCCGACACCGACAGGGCCACGCCGAGATTCGGGGTCAGCGATGGCAGGGAGAACCACCCGGTGGTGATCGCACCCGTGGCCGACGGGCCCGGAGAGCGGCTGCCCCACAGATAGGTCGACGTACCGGTTCCTGGCGGATCAGGGGGCGGTGCGCCGGGAACGTAACCCCCGCCGGCGACGAAACCGTCTGAGCGAGAGGCCGATTCGGTCGCCGCCAACACTTCGCCGTCCGGCAGCAGCTCGATGTCGTCGGCCAGTCCGCACACGCGCGTGGAGGCGAGCCGGTGCAGGTTGACCATTGCCAGCGACCCCGTCGACCGCCTAAGGGGAGCTGCGGCGAAGGAGCCGAGCAGCAGGACCACCACGGTGCCGAACGACACCACGGCGAGTACCGCCGGCGCCGCGGCAAACAGGGCTGCGGGCCGCGCGTGGGGGACGACGAGGAGTGGCACTGCGCCCGCCGCGAGAAGCGCGGCCCACACCATCGGGTTGTCCAGGGGCACGCCCGCGGGGCGTATCGGCGACGACGCCCACGGCACGTCGTAGAGCGCGGGCAGCCACCACGCGGACGGGCCGGCGAACGCCAGCGCCGTGGCCGCGACCAGCAGCGCGGCGCCGATCGCACCGGCCCCGGCGAGCACGCGGTCGGCACTGCGGGCCCGTCGCGCCACCAGCACGGTCGTCACCGTGAGGAACGCGGCGAACACCCCGGCCCCGGCCCCGAAGTGATACGACCACTTCGACGGGCCGGTCGCGAACAGCGCCAGCATGACCACCACGACCGCCGTCAGGCGCAGCGCGGCCGCACCCAAGCGGTCGCGGCGCAGCAGAGCCGCCGTGGCGGCAATCGGTAGCAGCGCGATCATGACGAGGATCGGGAGCCGCTTGGCCATGCTGCCCTGCTGGTCGGCCTGCAGGAGATAGCGGTAGCGCGTCGGCTCCTCGTACCACGGCAGTGACGGCCCGAATGTGTTGTGCCAGTGCGTGGCTGTGACCAGCGCGTCCCAGGTCTGGTCGGCGAAGATCACGGTGAGCGTGACGGCGCCGACGCAGCACACGGATGCGAGCACAGCCGCGAGCTGCAGTCGGTTGGGCGCGCGCGGCGGCCCGCAGGCGGTCGGCGAAGACCAGGATCGGGGCGGCGACGAGCACGCCGGTGGGGCTGATCGGCACGGTCAGCGCGACGGCGAGTGCCAGCAGGCCGAGCCCCGCCGGTCCGCATGTTCGCCAGGCCAGCGCGAGTGCCGCGGTGACGCCGAGCGCCACGAAGGATTCGGGGCGTGTGCCGAGGTTGAACGGCAGCCAGGTGACGAGCAGGCAGAGCGCGGCGAGCACTCGCACGCGGCCGGTGTGCCGTGGCAGGGCCGCGCCGAGTACGCCGCGACTGAGCGCGAACCACGTGGCGATCGCGAGCAGGGTGCTGGGGACGCGCAGCCACAGCGGGGCGAGGCTGATCCGCGTCAGCGGGGCGAGCAGCTCCTCACTGAGCGCGAACGGGACTTCGGCTGCGTTCCACCAGCGGTAGTAGTTTCCGGGGTCGCCGGTCGCGGCGATGGTCCGGGCGATCGTCGTGGCCCAGCCGTCGTCGACGGCGAGCGGGCCGATGACGGCCCACCCGCACAGGATCGCGATCACCGCGGCGTCGATCCACCACAGCCGGCTCCGGCGAAGACGGGGCCGCCGGAGACGTCCACTCAGCAGCAGCAGCAGCGCTGCAGCGGCGCACAGCAGCTGCACGGCAACGAGCACCGCCTTCGCCGTCGTCGGAGTCGTGCCGAACGGGCCACCGATCACCGCCGTCACCGACAGTCCGAGCGTGCTGGTGGGATCCAGGTCGGTGCGCAGCTCGAACACCTCCGGTACCGGCTGTTCGCCGAGGTGGATGACGTGCCCGTCGACGTGTACCACCGAGAGTCCCGACGGTCCCGCCTCGACGGTGACCCGGCAGTCCGCCGGGGCCGGGGGAACCGTGATCGTCTCGGACTCCTCGCCGGTCCGGAGCAGGACGCTGCCGGGGCTGCCGGTCACCGTCAGCCCGCCGTCGCCTGTGCTCAGGACCGTGACCGGTCCCGTCTGCGCGGCAGCTGCCCGCAACACCGGACACGGCAGCGAGGCCGTGAGGTTCAGCGGGCGATAGGGCACGGTCAGCACCGTGCTCGACACCGCCGGCCTGCCCGGGGCGGGCCAGGTGAGGGTCGTCGTCTGCGCGACGACGGGGGCGAACGGGAGAGCGAGGGCGCTCACCACCCCGGCGATGCCGACGAGGACGGCGATCCAGCTCCGGGGTCTCGACATGGTGGGCCGCATAGCGTTGCGGTCAGACTGCACGCTTGCGACGTGCGTCCCACCGGCCGGCCCCCGGACGTCACAGCAACGTCATGGACGACGGGTCGCAGCGATGCACCACAATGGGCCCCAGTGTCCGTCGACGTGAGGAGTGGTGAGTGCTGGGAGTGATCGGCGGCAGCGGGTTCTATTCGTTCTTCGGTCCCGACGCGCGGACCGTCAATCTGGACACCCCCTACGGCGCACCCAGTGCAGCGATCACGGTCGGAACGGTCGGCGACCACGAGGTCGCCTTCCTGCCGCGCCACGGCACGAATCACGAGTTCTCGCCACACACCGTGCCCTACCGGGCCAACATGTGGGCGTTGCGTGCATTGGGAGTCCGGCGCATCTTCGGCCCGTGTGCGGTGGGCAGTCTCGATCCTGCGTTGGGGCCCGGTGCGATGGTGGTGCCCGATCAACTCGTCGACCGCACGTCGGCGCGCAAAGACACGTACTTCGATTCCGGCGGCATCCACGTCGGGTTCGCCGATCCGTACTGCCCGACGCTGCGCGCCGCGGTGACCGAGCTGCCCGACGTCGTCGACGGCGGCACGATGGTCGTGATCCAGGGGCCACGCTTTTCCACGCGGGCGGAGAGTCGGTGGTTCGCAGGTCAGGGTTTCCGGTTGGTCAACATGACCGGCTACCCGGAGGCTGTGCTCGCCCGCGAACTCGAGATGTGTTATGCGGCAATCGCTCTGGTGACCGATCTGGATGCGGGCATCGAATCGGGGCATGGGGTGACGGCGGTGGACGTGTTCGCCGAATTCGAGCGCAATCTGGTGCCGTTCAAACAGCTGGTGCACGAGGCGATCGCGAACGTCGCCGCCGAGCGCACCTGCACCCACTGCCTGCCGCACACCGGCGTCACGCTGCCGTTCGACCTGCCGTGAGGGTGCTGCTGACCGGCGCGGCCGGGTTCATCGGTACGCGCATCCGGGCACAGCTCGAAAGCGCCGGGCACGACGTCGTCGCGGTCGACGTCATGCTGCCTGCCGCACACGGCGACGGCGCCGAGTTGCCCCCCGGGGTGCAGCACGTCGACGTGCGGGACGCCGCAGCGGTCGCGCGGGTCCTCGACGGTGTCGACGTCGTGTGTCATCAGGCCGCGGTGGTCGGGGCCGGGGTGAACGCCGCCGATGCACCGTCCTACGCCTCGCACAACGACCTGGGCACGGCGGTGCTGCTCGCGCAGATGTACGAGGCGGACTGCCGGCGTCTGGTTTTCGCGTCGTCGATGGTGGTCTACGGCCAGGGCCGGTTCGTCTGCCCGCAGCACGGTGATGTCGAGCCGCTGCCGCGGCGGCGCGAGGATCTCGACGCCGGGGAGTTCGACCACACGTGCCCGGTCGGAGGCGAGCGGGTGAGCTGGGCGCTGGTCGACGAGGATGCCCCGCTGCGTCCGCGCAGCCTGTACGCGGCGAGCAAGGTGGCGCAGGAGCACTATGCGCTGGCATGGCACGAGTCGACGGGCGGGTCGGTCGTGGCGCTGCGCTATCACAACGTGTACGGGCCGGGTATGCCGCGCGACACCCCGTATTCCGGCGTCGCCGCGATCTTCCGGTCATCACTCGAAAAGGGCGATGCGCCCAGGGTTTTCGAGGACGGCGGTCAGATGCGGGACTTCGTGCACGTCGACGACGTCGCGGCCGCGAACGTGGCGTCGGTGCAGGCCGGCCTGGACGGGTTCGAGGCGTTCAACGTGTGCTCGGGCCGGCCCATCTCGATCCTGGACGTGGCCACCGAGTTGTGCGCTGCGCGCGGTGACGTGACGCCCGTCGTGACGGGGCAGTACCGCAGCGGCGACGTGCGCCACATCGTCGCCGATCCCGCGAAGGCGGCGCGCGTCCTGGACTTCCGCGCCGCGATCACCCCGGCCGACGGTCTGGCGGAGTTCGCGACGGCACCGCTGAGGGGTGTCTAGCGATCTCGACACGTGTCAAACTGGGCGCATGAGCTCAGCGTTGTGCGACCAGTTCGGTATCGATTTCCCCCTCTTCGCGTTCAGCCACTGCCGGGACGTGGTGGCCGCGGTGACCAACGCCGGCGGCTTCGGTGTGCTGGGGGCGACGGCGTACAGCCCGTCGCAGCTGGATCGGGAGCTGGCCTGGATCGACGACGCGGTCGGCGGCAAGCCCTACGGTGTCGATCTCATCGTGCCGGCGAAATTCGAGGGCAAGGGGGAGAAGCTCTCCGGCGCCGACCTCGCCGCGCGGATTCCGCAGAGCTACCGCGACCTCGTCGACGATCTGCTGCGCGCGCACGACATCGAGCCCGAGCCCGAGCGGAGGCTGGGCGGTTCGTCGCTGTCGGGCAACACCGGCCCCGAATTGCTCGACGTGGCGCTGACGCATCCGGTGAAGCTGATCGCGAACGCCCTCGGCGTGCCGCCGGACTACATGATCGCGGCCGGCAAGGAGCGTGGCATCCCGGTCGCGGCGCTGGTCGGGGCCAAGGAGCACGCGGTCAAGCAGGTCGCCGCGGGCGTGGATCTGATCGTCGCGCAGGGCACCGAGGCCGGCGGGCATTGCGGCGAGGTGAGCACGCTCGTCGTCGTGCCCGAGGTCTTGGAGGCCATCGACGGCGCGGTCCCCGTGCTGGCGGCCGGCGGCATCGTGACCGGCAGGCAGATGGCCGGCATGGTGGCGATGGGTGCGGCCGGGGCGTGGACGGGGTCGGTGTGGTTGACGACGGAGGAGGCCGAGACGGCGCCGCACACGGTGGCCAAGATGCTGGCCGCGTCGTCGCGCGACACCGTGCGCTCGGCGGGCCGGACCGGCAAGCCGTCGCGGCAGCTCAAGAGTGAGTGGACCGATGCGTGGCAGCCGAACACCGAGGGACACCAGCCGCTGCCGCTGCCGTTGCAGTCGATGCTGTGCGAGCCGGTGATCCGCCGCATCGACGTGCTCGCCGCGCAGGGGCATGAGGGCGCCCAGGCGCTGGCCACCTATTTCGTCGGGCAGGGCGTCGGGCTGATGAACAAGGTGAAGCCGGCCCGCGAGGTGGTGCGCGAATTCATCGAGGACTACCTGGCCGCGGCGGATCGCCTCAGCACCTCCCTGCCCGCCTGACCTACCGCGGAATATCGTTCCGGGCTGTTGCAGGCCAGAAATCGCAACCCGGAACGGTATTCCGCGCGGCGCGAAGCTCAGTCGACGGCCAGCGGCAGGCGGACCTCGAAGCGCGCACCCGTCGGCAGGTTGTGCGCCGACAGCGTGCCGCGATGGGCCTGCACCAGCCCGGCGGCGATCGCCAGCCCGAGCCCGGAACCGCTCGGCAGCGACGAGTCGGGCCGCGGCACCCGGCTGTTGGAGCCGCGATAGGCGACGTCGAACACCCGCGGCAGGTCGGCCTCGTCGATGCCGACTCCGGTGTCGTCGACACGCGCCCACGCGCTGTTCTCGTCGGCGCCCAGCGCCAGTTCCACCCTGCCGCCCTCCGGCGTGTGCGCGATCGCATTGGCGACGAGGTTGGACAGCACCCGCACCAGCGCCCGGTCGCTGCCGACCACCCGCACCGGCTCCTCGGGCAGGTTCGCCGCCAGGTGCACGCCCGCGCGTTCGGCCGCGATGCGATGCGCGGCCAGCACGTCGTCGACGACCTCGTCGAGTGCCACCTTGTCGAACGAGGGCGTCAGCGCGCCGGCGTTGATCTTCGACATCTCGAACAGGTCGTCGACCATCTCCGACAGCCGCACCGATTCGTGCTCGATGTGTTTGGCATGCACCCGCACCTCGTCATCGGGGACGACGCCGTCGGCAATGGCTTCCGACACCGCGCGGATGCCGGCCAACGGGGTGCGCAGGTCATGGCTGACGAACGCGACGAGACGGCGCCGCGAGTGTTCGGCGGAGCGCTCGGAGTCGCGTATCTCGGCCTCCCAGACCGTGCGTCTGGCCTGGTAGCGGCCCAGCATCACCGCGGCGGGGATGGTCACCACCGACACGATCACCAGCACCGTCGCGGTGCGTTCGAACGTCTCGGTGATCATGAATCCGCTGGCACCGATGACGCCGGCCAGCGTCGCGAGCACCGGGATCAGCACCAGGACCACCATGCTGACGGCCAACGACCACGTCCGGGCCAACCGGATCACCATGGCGCCGACCAGGACCACCGGCACCGAACATGCCAGGGCCCAACCGACGATCTCCCAGAATTCAGTCGTCGGCATCCGGCTGTCCGGCGCTCGGCTCGTCGGAACCTTCGGAGGACCACATGTAGCCGCGGCCCCACACCGTCTGCACCCGGTGCCGGTCGCCGAGCTTGGACCGCAGCCGTTTGACGTGCACGGTCACCGTCGACAGATCACCGAAATCCCAGTGCCACACCTGCTTGAGAAGATCCTCGCGGGTGAAGACGGTGTCGGTGTGGGTGAGGAAGAACAGCAGCAGGTCGAATTCGCGGTTGGTGAGGCTGACGGGTTTGCCGGCCGAGCTGACGGTGCGTGACGCCGTGGACACCGTCAGGTCGCCCGACCGCAGCTCCAACGGCAGCACGCCGGGGGCGGCGGGGGCGCGGCGCAGCACCGAGCGCACCCGCAGCGCCAGCTCGCGCGGACTGAACGGTTTGGTCAGGTAATCATCGGCGCCGGCTTCGAGTCCGGCGATGCGGTCGTCCTCTTCGCCGAGCGCGGTCAGCAGGATCACCGGCACCGCGTAGCCGCCGCGTTTGCGCAGGTTACGGCACAGAGACAGGCCATCGGGGCCGGGCATCATCACGTCGAGCACCGCCACGTCGATGCGCTGCGAGCCGAGCAGGCGCAGCGCCTCGGTGCCGTCGTGCGCGGTGGACACATCGAGCCCGTCGCGCTCCAGATAGCGGCGCACGACATCGCGGACGACGTCGTCGTCGTCGGCGATCAACACACGGGTCACCCCCAGAGGTTAGCCGCACACCGCCACGACCAGCACCTATGTCATGGATTCGTCAGCCTTGCAAGTCGCGCTCCCCGCCCGGCTCGCCTACCGTTGCCAGCTATGCCCGACTGTCCCGTCACGGTGGTGCTGCCGTGCCTCAACGAGGCCGAGTCACTGCCGGGGGTGTTGGCGGCGATCCCGCAGGGGTACCGCGTTGTGGTGGTGGACAACAACAGCACCGACGGGACCAATCTCGTGGCCCGCCGGTGCGGTGCCAGGGTCGTTGCCGAGACGACGCCGGGGTACGGCGCGGCCGTGCACGCGGGCGTGGAGGCGACCGAGACGCCGCTCGTCGCGGTTCTCGACGGTGACGGTTCGCTGGACCCACAGGATCTTCCCGCCCTGGTCGACGACGTCGAGCGGGGCGCCGACATGGCGATCGGCCGGCGCCGCGCCACGCCGGGGCTGTCCTGGCCGTGGCACGCGCGCCTGGGTACCGCGGCAGTGTGCTGGCGACTGCGGCGCCGGTACGGCCTGCCGGTCCACGACATCGCGCCGATGCGGGTCACCCGCCGCGACGCGCTGCTGGATCTCGGGATCACCGACCGGCGCTCCGGCTATCCCCTCGAGCTGTTGGTACGTGCCGCGCAGTCCGGGTGGACCGTCGTCGAGCGCGACGTGGCCTACGGACCCCGCACCGGAGGCACCTCGAAGGTGAGCGGCTCGATGCGCGGCAGTGCGATCGCGGCGCTGGACTTCATGAAGGCCATCCGGTGACGGGTACCTGTCTGCTCGTGGTGGCCAAGGCACCGGTTGCCGGGCTGGCGAAGACGCGGCTGGCGGCCACGGTCGGTGATGCTGCGGCGGCGGAGATCGCTGCGGCGGCGCTGCTCGACACTCTCGACGCGGTGGCGTCGAGCCCGGCCGAAGCGCGGGTGGTCGCGATGACCGGCGATCTGGATGCGGCCGCCCGCTCGGCGGAGATCCGGACCAGGCTCGCGGATTTCGTCGTGGTCGACCAGCGAGGTGATGGGTTCGCCGATCGACTCGCCAACGCCCACCGCGATGCGGCCGCAGCGACGGGGACGACGGCGGTGGTGCAGATCGGGATGGACACCCCCCAGGTGACCCCGGATCTACTGGCCGAGTGTGTGCGCGGGCTGGCCGTCGACGATGCGACGCTCGGGTTGGCCGCCGACGGCGGCTGGTGGGTGCTCGGGGTCCGCGACGCCGCGTACGCCGAGTGTCTGCGGGCGGTGCCGATGTCGGCGCCCGACACCGGTGCTGTAACGCTGAGCGCCCTGCGGGACACCGGATTGTCCGTGGGGCTGGTCACCGAACTCGCCGACGTCGACACGATCGCCGACGTCGACGCGGTGCGCAGCGCCTGCCCGGCGGGCTCGCGGTTCGCCCGGATCACAGCGACGGTGGAGGCCTGATGTTCGGACAGCTCTACGACCGAGCCCTGACCGGGGAACGATGTTGGGTGCGCCGCGACGACGGCCGGGTGAGCCGGTTGCCGGTGCACAGCTGGTTGGGCGGCAGGCATGCCGACGATCGCTTCGACACCGCGGTCGTCGACATGTGCGAAGGCCCGACGATCGATTTGGGTTGCGGGCCAGGGCGTCTGGTGTCGCACCTGGTGCAGCGCGGGGTGCCGGCGCTCGGCGTTGATCTCTCGGCCACCGCCGTGCGGCTGGCGCGCAGCAGCGGTGCGCCCGCATTGCACCGCGACCTGTTCGAGCCGCTGCCCGGAACCGGGCGGTGGCAGACGGTTCTGTTGGCCGACGGCAACGTCGGGCTCGGCGGCGACCCGGCGCGGGTGCTGCGCCGGGCGGCCGAATTGTTGCGCAGCGGTGGCCGGTGTCTGGCCGAATTCGATTCTGCAGCAATCGGAATCGATGTCAGCTGGGTGCGTCTGGAATCCGCGCACACGATCGGTCCGTGGTTCAGGTGGGCCTCGGTCGGGATCGACAGCATGCCGGCACTGGCCGGCGAGGTCGGTCTTGCGGTCGCCGGGATCAGGCACATCGGTACGAGGGTGGTCGCCTCCCTCGCCGCCGCGTGACCCGCTTCTCGACGCTGCGCGGCACCGCGATCACGGCCCGGGTGGGGCTGGCTCTCGGTGTCGCCGTGGCGATCTGCTTTCTCACCGGTCTGCTCAGTCACCTGATCCAGCATCCGCAGCCGTGGTTCTGGTGGCCCACCCGGCCGGTGTGGCTCTACCGCCTCACGCAGGGGCTGCACGTCATCAGCGGCATCGCCGCGATCCCGTTGCTCGTGGTCAAGCTGTGGTCGGTGTGGCCCAAGCTGTTCGAGCGCCCACTGTTCGGCGGGCCGGTGCGTGCTCTGGAACGGCTGTCCATTCTCGTGCTGGTCGCGTCGATGATCTTCCAGTTGAGCACCGGGCTGCTCAACACCGCGCAGTGGTATGTCTTCGGGTTCTTCTTCACCACAGCGCATTACGCCGTCGCCTATGTCGCGATCGGCGCGGTCGTCGTGCACATCGGTGTGAAGCTGCCGGTGATCCGGCGCGCGCTGGGGGAGCCGCTCGACGAGCCCGCCGGCCAGGGCCCCGGTCCGTCGCGGCGCACCGTGCTGGTCGGAACGTGGCTGGCGGTCGCGGCGGCCACCGTGGTCACCGCGGGGCAGACGGTCCCGCTGCTGCGCAAGCTCTCGGTACTGGCGCCGCGGTCCGGGCAAGGGCCGCAAGGCGTTCCGGTGAACCGATCCGCGATCGCGGCCGGCGTGATCCGCGCGGCGCAAGCACCCGGCTATCGGCTCACCGTCGTCAACGGCACCCGCAGCCGCGCGTTCAGCGTCGCCGAACTCGCCGCGCTGCCGCAGAGCACCCACCGGCTGCCGATCGCGTGTGTGGAGGGGTGGAGCGCCGACGCGCAGTGGACCGGTGTGGTGCTCACGCAGCTCCTCGCCGCGGTGGGAGCGGCACCGGAGTCGGACGTGCGGATGATCTCGCTGGAGGGCCCGGGGCCCTACTCACGCACCGTCTTACCGGCCCGGCACGCCCGTGACGACATGACGCTGATCGCGCTGCAGCTCAACGGTCAGACGCTCGACCTCGATCACGGGTACCCGTGCCGCCTGATCGCGCCATCGAGACCCGGTGTGCTGCAGACCAAGTGGCTGACGCGGATCGAGGTGGTGCCGTGACGGCGGTACGGGCGGTGCTGGTGGTCGTCGGGGTCGTGCTGGCGGCGTACGGCGCGCTGCTGCTGGTCGACTTCTCCCCGGCGGTGCTGATACGGATCGCGATCTGGGCGGCTGCCGGCGTCGTCCTGCACGACTTCGTGTTCGCCCCTCTGTGCGCCGCACTGGGTTTCGCGGGCCGTCGGCTGGTTCCGGCGGTCTGGCGGGCACCGGTGGGCATCGCCGCGCTGTGCACTGTGGTGCTGGCGCTGCTGGCGGTGCCGGTGTACGACAAGCCGGGTATGCGGCCGGACAACATGACGGTTCTCGACCGCGACTACGTGACCGGCTTCTGGATCGCGGTGGCCGTGGTGTGGGTGTGTGTGCCGATCTGGCTCGTGGCGCGGCGGTTCCTACCAGTTCGTCAGGATCAGGTGGTTGACGGCCAGGGCGCCGATCACGTTGAGCGCCAACCACCAGCGGTGTGACGGGCGGGGCAGCAGCGCCGCCGACGCCACCAACCACACCATGAACGGCAACCAGATGCGCTCGGTCTCCGCCTTGCTCAATCGCGACAGATCGGCGGCGACGATGGCCAGCAGCGCGCCCAGCACCACCAGATGCACTCCGCTGCGACGGCGCAGCGCGCTGAGGTCGACCACCCGGCTGAGCCCCGCGACGCTACCCAGCCCGATCGCACACACCACCGACGCGAGGTTGGCCCACCCCCAGTAGGCGAACGGCCGATCGTTCGCGATGCCCTGCCAATAGCGTTCCTGCACCAGGTGGTAGCCGTCGAGCCACCAGAAACCCGCTGCGGCGAAGGCCGCGACCACAGCCAGTGCGCCGAGCACCGCGGGTACCAGAGCGGTCAGCGCCGAGCGCCGGCTGCGCGCGCTGATCAGCACCGCGACCGCGGGCAGCGCCATCAAGCCCAGGCCGTAGTTGCAGAAGATGCCCCACCCCAGCAGCAGCCCGGCGCCCGCCGCCGCGACCACGGGCCAGCGAACCGATCCGGTGACCGCGAGCGCCAGCAGGGCGATGCCCCACGCCGCGACGCCGGCGAAGTAGCCGTCGGCCGACACGGCGATCCAGATCGCCGTCGGCGCGACCGCGACGAACGGGGCGGCCCGGCGGGCGATGTCCTCGTCGCCGAGCGCGCGCACCGCCACGACGATCGCGGCCGCGGCGCTCGAGCCGGCCAGCAGGCACAGCAGCCCGGCCCATGCGCCGCCGCCGAGCCCGATGCGGTCCAGCCACACGAAGGTCAGCAGTGCCCCCGGGGGATGACCGGACACGTGGGTGATCCACGAGTCGGGCTGGTAGTCGAGGATGCGGCTCGCGAACGTGCGGACGGCCTCGCCGACGTCATCGATCGTCGGCACCTGGCGCAGGTATTCGTGCCGCGCGGTCAGCCGCCCCGCGAAGCCGCGCTGCCACCCGTCGACCATCGCCAGGCTGAACGCCCACGCGGCCGACGTCGCCCACGCCGCCCACGGCAGCACCCGCCACGGCAGCCGGGCGGCCACGGTGGGTCCCCAGACGATCGCGGCGAGTCCGATCAGGACGGCGGGGACGGTGCCGGGGCCGACGTGGGCGTTCCACCACCCGAAGATCGGGGCGGTGTCGGCGAAATCGCGGAACCGCTGCGGGTCCGCGTTCAGCAACGGGGTCACGACGGGCAGGTGCAGGTGCGGCACCACGAAGGCGGCCGCCACGAGGACCACCGCGACGGTGACGGCCACGACTTCTCTGCGAGACACAGACATCCCCGACAGCCTAGGGACCGCGACACCGTGGGTGGTCTGACGAGTCGGTGACGACGGTTTGGCCGTGGTCCGGGACGGGGTAATGGCCACTGCTGAGCATTTGCTCGCGGAGGTGCCGAGCCGTCATGTGTGCGGGATTACACCGATCCGGCATTCGGATCAGACCCCGACCCACGACTGAAGACGTGTACGAACACCGACACTTCACCGTAGGAGGAACATCATGACGACCCCCAGCACCACCGTTGCCAAGGCCGCCACCGGCCCGCTCGTGACCACCCAGGGCTCCACCACCATCGCCGATGTCGTGGTCTCCAAGATCGCCGGCCTGGCGGCACGCGAGGTCCACGGCGTGCACGACCTCGGCGGCAACGCCAGCCGCGCCGTCGGCGCCCTGCGCGACCGCATCCCCGGCGCCTCCACCAATTACTCCCAGGGTGTCTCGGTCGAGGTCGGCGAGAAGCAGGCCGCGATCGACCTGGACATCGTCGCCGAATACGGGGTCTCGATCTCTGACGTGGCAGCGGGTATCCGTCGTAACGTCATCGCCGCACTGGAGCGCATGACCGGGCTGGAGGTCGTCGAGGTGAACATCACCGTCCACGACGTGCACGTGCCCGACGACGACACGGACAAGGACACCGAGGACCGCTCGGCCCGGGTCGAGTGACCTGAGTAGACGACCGAGGCGACAGGAGAGAAACGATGACCACAGCAACAGTCGGCATGCTGGCCGGGGTGCTTCTCGGAGTGGCCGCTGCGGCCGGTGGGCTCACCGGCTTCCTCATAGCGCTCGTGCTGGGGGCGATCGGCTACGTGATCGGCGGCCAGCGCGACGGCGAGTTCGACGTGACGACCTGGCTGCAGGGCCGGGGCCGTGGCTGAGACGGGCGCGACCGTCGTCGACGAGGCGACCGCGGTCACCGATCCCGGTGACCGCGGGAGCCTCCGGGTCCGCGATCGCGCGATCGAGCACCTGGTGGAGGCGGCTGTGCTGACCACCCCGGGGGTGCGACGGCACGGCAGGGCGCTGAGCAATCTGGTCGGCCATGACCTGCCGCGTGTCGACGCCGTCGTCGCCGGAGATCACGTCCGCACGGCGGTCGAGGTCGCCGCGGAATGGGGCCGGCCGTTGGCCGCGCTGTCGGCCGACGCCCGCGGTCGCATCACGACCGCACTTCGCGACCACGCCGGATTGGCAGTGGACGCCGTGACGGTGCACGTGGCGGCCATCCTGCCGCCCAGTACCGAGAGGAAGGTGTCATGACAACCGCTGAGAAGGCAACGGAAACCGTTGCGTCGCAGCCGGTGTCGGTGCGTCCCGCCCCGGTGCCCGTCGCCGCGGCCGCCGCGAGCAAGGTCGCGGTCGTCCTGGCGATCCTGCTGGCCGCGCTCGGCGTCGTCGCGGTTCGCGATGCCATCGTCGGTCTCGGCTGGGCGTCGGGTTCGACGTGGCTGCCCGCTGTCGCCGACGCCGTGGACGGATTCGAGGCCGCAGACTGGTTGACCGTCGCCGGCGTCGCAGCAGTACTGGTCGGCCTGGCGCTGATCGTGCTGGCGCTCAAGCCCCGCCGCCGTACGGCCGTCGCGGTGACCGCGCAGACACCGATGTACCTGACCGTCGACGGAGTGGCCGCACTCGCGGGCGCCGCGGCGCGTGACGTTCCCGGCGTGGTCGACGCGCGGGCGACGTCCTCGCGGCGCCGCGTCGTCATTCGTTGCCGCGTCACGCGTGACGACCGAGACGCGGTGCGCGGCATCATCACCGATGCGGTGACACGCAGGCTCAGCCCGCTGCAGAGTCCGCCACGCGTCGTCGTCCGCACCCGAACGGAGGAGATCTCATGACCCGCGCCGCTGTCGCGTTCGACCGCGTCGTGACTCTGCTGGCCGGCATCGCTCTGGTCGCCCTCGGTCTGGCGGCCGTCGCCTGGGTTCGAGGGGATCTGGGCGGCGGTCGCCCCCTGAAAACACCGCTGTCGAGTTGGACGGTCGCGTCCTGGTGGTCCTGGGCACTGCTGGGCGCCGGGGTCGTCGCGATCCTGCTGGCGTTGCGGTGGCTGGCCGCTCACCGCTGGCCCCCGAAGGCCGCACGGGTGGACCTGACCGGTGACGCCGCCTCGACCGCCGACGCGACATCGGTGGCGTCCGTGGCTGCCGATGTGCTGGCCGCGGATCCCGCTGTCACCAAGGCATCCGGCAGCGCCACTCGGCAACGGGGGCGCCCCACCGTCACGCTGACCGCGCGGGTGCCGGCGCGTTCCGGTCTGCCTGCTTCCGTCAGGGCCGCTGACGAGGTGGTCGGCACCGCGGCCATGATGCTCGGCGAGGGCGTGGCCTTCCGTACGGTCCTGCGCGTCGACACCAAGGCGGGAACCGTCGTGCGATGAGCGATGACCCGCACGACGACGAGGTTCCCGGCCCCGTCCTCCAGCCGGGCGTGACGTGCTGGCGCAGTGAACGCGCCGGTCGTTTCGCCCGGCTCGTCGACGGTGCGGATTATCTGTACTACGTCAAAGAGGCGATGCTGAGCGCACGCCGCCGGATCATGCTGATCGGCTGGGATCTGGACGCGCGCACCGCATTCGAGCCGACCGGTTCGACGCTCAGCGGCCCCGACACCCTCGGGCTGTTCCTGACCTGGCTGGTGTGGCGGCGCCCGGAGCTCGAGATCTACCTGCTCAAATCCAATCTGCGGTTGCTGCCTGCCCTCGACGAATTCTGGTGGGGCCTGACCCCGGTGTCGCTGGTCAATCGACTCACGTTGCCGCGCATGCACTTCGCCGTCGACGGCGCCCGGCCAACCGGCGCGGTGCACCACCAGAAAATCGTCGTCGTCGACGACGCCGTCGCGTTCTGCGGCGGTATCGACCTGACCCTGGGCCGCTGGGATCGCCGCGACCACGCCCGCCACGACCGCGGCCGGTCGACCGCGGGGCACACCTACGGTCCGCGCCACGAGGTCGCCGCCGTCGTCGACGAGGCCGCGGCGCGGGTGCTCGCCGACCAGGCGCGGCAGCGGTGGCACGATGCGACCGGAACCGAACTCGAGCCGGTGTCCCCGACGGGAGAGACGTGGCCGCGGGGGCTCAGCCCGGATGTGCGTGACGTCGACGTCGCGATCGCCCGGACCCTGCCCTCCTTCGGTCCGCGCGCGGAGGTCCGCGAGGTCGAAGCGCTGAACCTCGCCGCGATCGCCAGCGCCCGCAAGGTCATCTACCTGGAGAACCAGTACCTCGCGTCCCGGCGCCTGGCCGATGCGCTCGCAGCCCGGCTGCGTGAACCCGACGGCCCCGAGGTCGTCATCGTGCTGCCGCGGAGTTCGGAGAGCCGGCTCGAAGAGGCGTCGATGGACAGCGCGCGGGAACGGTTGCTCCGCAAACTCTGGAACGCCGACGAGCACAACCGTTTCGGTGTCTACTGGCCCGTGACCACCGGCGGATTGCCCGTGTACGTGCACTCGAAGGTGATGGTCATCGACGACCGGCTCCTGCGGATCGGCTCGTCGAATCTGAACAACCGGTCGCTCGGGTTCGACAGCGAGTGTGACGTGGCGATCGAGGCGGGCGAGCGCGCCGACGTCGCACACGAGATCCTGCTGGCCCGAGATGATCTCGTCGCCGAGCATCTCGGGGTGTCGGTCACCGAGTTCCGCCGGGAGTTGGAGCGCCGAGGATCGTTCCTGGCCGCGGTCAACGCCTCACGCAGCACCGGACGCTCCCTGCGCTCGTTCACCCGCTTCATGGTCTCCCGAGACGCGGGGCCTCTCGGGGAGAACGATCTGATGGACCCCGATCACGTGCCGCCCTCACTGCTCGATGGTTTCGCCAGTCTGATGACCGGGCTGGTGCTCTGGCCGGTGGCGCGGGTGTACCCGAACATCGTGTCCTACATCACCTCGTGGGTACGTACGGAATCCGACGTGGCAGACGACCAACTCATGTCAGCGCCTACAAGGGGCGCTCAACACGAGAAAGGGTGAGACGACATGGGTTTCATCGACAAGGCCAAGAACGCCGCTGAGGATGCCGTCGGTAAGGCCAAGGAGGTCGTCGGTGACGTCACCGGCAATGACGACCTGAAGGCCGAAGGCAAGAAGGATCAGGGCGTTTCGGGCGCCAAGAAGGTCGGCGAGAACATCAAGGACAAGCTGAGCTAATCGCCGGCGGTGAATCGGCGGATGAGTTCGCGTCTGTCGATTTTCCCGATACCGCGACGCGGCAGTTCGGCGACGACGTGCACCTCACGGGGTGCCGCCGTCGCCGGCAGTTCCGCCGCGACATGCGAACGCATCTCGGGCGGCGTGATCGTCGCCCCGTCCTCGACAACGACGGCGGCGACGACACGCTGCCCCAGTCTTTCGTCGGGCACCCCGAACACCGCGCACTCCCGGACCGCGGGATGGGTCGCCACGGCCGCCTCCACGATCCCGGGCAGGACCGTCAGCCCACCGGTGCTGATCGCGTCGTCCACCCGCCCCCGCACATGCAGGACGCCCGAATCATCAAGGGCACCAATGTCATCGGTGCGAAACCAGCCCGGTTCGATGAACGGATCGGGCACGACCGGATTGCGGTAACCCAGGGCCACTGTCGGTCCGCCCAGGGAGATGCGGCCCGACCCGTCGAGGGCCACCTGCACTCCGCTCAGCGGCACACCGTCGTACACGCAGCCACCTGCGGTCTCGCTCATCCCATAGGTGCGGATCACGGAAAGGCCCGCTGCAGAGGCCTTCTCGGCGACTGCCGCGGGCATCGGCCCACCCCCGATCAGCACTGCGTCCAGCGCTGCGAGCGCGTCGGCGGCTGCGGGGTCGTCCAGCGCCTTGGTCAGCTGTGCTGCCACCAGCGACGCGTAGCGTCGCCCGGGACCCATGGCGGAGATGGCCTCTGCGAGGTCGGCCGGCGACGCTCCGGCGCGAACGGCGACCGGCGCCGTGGCCGCGACGACGCTGCGGACGAGGACCTGGAAGCCGGCGACGTGGTAGGCGGGCAGCGCGAGCAGCCACCGGCCCGGCCCGCCGAGCCGGTCGTGGGTGGCCTCGGCGCTGGCCCGTAACGCCGCGGCGCTCAGCATGGCGCCCTTCGGAGTTCCCGTCGTGCCCGATGTCGACAGCACCGCGGCCACGGTGTCGACGATCTGCTCACCGTCGCGCAGCGCCTCTCTCACCGTCGCGGCCTGGTCCGGATCGTCGGCGGGCACCGGCAGCAGGCTCGCCCGGCCGTCCAGCGCCTCCTCGACCGCGGACAGCGCGGCCAGTACCGCAGCACCGGAGGCCACGGGAAGTGCGCGCAGCGTGGCTATGGCGTGTCCTCGCCGTCGCGGGGGTCGTCGAGCGGCCAGCCCTGCGCGGCGAGTCGTTCACGCACCCGCTCGACGTCGTCGAGGGACGGCAGGTCGTCGGTGATCTGGGTGATGAGCACTCCGATGTCCACCGAGTCGATACCTGCGGCGCCGGCGCTGGACGGATCGGCGTCGGCGGTCAGCGCGGCCACGACCGCTTTGACCTCGTCGTCGGTGAGGCGGCGGCGCAGCAGCGCCAGCAGCGGCACCCGATCGGGACCGGGCACCCCCTCGGGATATCCGGCCGCGATCCACGCCACGATCTTGGCGAGGAATCTGGTCAACGTCTCGTCTCCCCTGCAGACGTCGGGGCGAGCTGCCCACGGCACGTCGATAGTAGTCCCGGGACCTGTGGGGTTCTCCGGAGCCCGCTGGGGCACAACGGCTGCCGGCGCCAAGATGAACATCAGATGAACACCTGGCCCGCTTTGGAAAAAGTGCCATGTGGCACCCCGGAAAGAGCCGTGTGGCGATTAGTCAAAATCGGCTGTGGGCCAGCAGAATCATGGCCATGAGCGGAGAGCTGATCATCCTCGTGCTGTTGATTGCCACAGCGCTGGCTTTCGACTTCACGAACGGCTTCCACGACACCGGGAACGCGATGGCGACGTCGATCGCGACCGGTGCTCTCAAGCCCAAGACGGCGGTGATCCTCGCCGGGCTGCTGAACCTCGTCGGCGCCTTCCTGTCCGTCGAGGTCGCGATCACCGTCACCACGTCGGTGCTCAAGATCCAGGACAGCAAGACCGGGTCGCTGGTGTCGGGGATCGACGCCTCCACCGGGTTGACGATCATCTTCGCCGGCCTGATCGGCGGCATCCTGTGGAACCTGCTCACGTGGCTGTTCGGTATCCCGTCGAGCTCGTCGCACGCTCTCTTCGGCGGCCTCATCGGCGCCGGCCTCGCCGCGCTGGGTACCTCCGGCGTCAACTGGAGTGGCGTCATCAGCAAGGTCGTCATCCCTGCTCTCGCAGCGCCGTTCATCGCCGGCCTCGTCGCCGCGTGCGGCACGTGGATCGTCTACCGCCTCACCCGCAACGTGCTCAAGAAGCGCCGCGAGGAAGGCTTCCGCTGGGGCCAGATCGCGACGGCGTCACTCGTGGCGCTGGCGCACGGCACCAACGACGCGCAGAAGACGATGGGCGTCATCGCGCTCGCGCTGATCACCACCGGCCACCTCACCGGCAACGTGAAGGAGGACGGCCTGCCGTTCTGGATCATCGCGTCGTGCGCCCTGGCCATCGGTCTGGGGACCTACATCGGCGGTTGGCGGGTCATCCGCACGCTGGGCAAGGGTCTGGTCGAGATCGAGTCGCCGCAGGGTCTGGCTGCCGAGGCGTCCTCGGCCGCGATCATCCTGTCCTCGAGCGCGGCGGGCATGGCACTGTCGACCACCCACGTGGCCACCGGCTCCATCCTCGGCAGCGGCGTGGGCAAGCCGGGCGCGCAGGTGCGCTGGGCGGTCGCCGGCCGCATGGCCACGGCCTGGCTGATCACGCTGCCGGCCGCCGGCATCGTCGGCGCGCTGTCGTTCTGGCTCTCGCACATCGTCGAAAGGGTCACCGGCAACGCGCTGGCCGGTGACGGTCTGATCTTCGTCATCCTGGTGGCGCTGTCGGGTTACATGTACTGGCGCGCCCAGCAGCAGAAGGTCAACCACCACAACGTCAACGCCGACTGGGACGAGACCACCAATTCGGTGGTCCCGGCCGACGCGCGCGACCTGACCGCCGACAAGCCGGCAGCCTCGGTCTAGTCGGCCGGAACCACAGACAAGGGAGCTCATGTCCTACCTGGAAGCCATCCTCAAGGTGCTCGCCGTGGGCCTGGTCCTCGGCGCCGGCCTGCCGGCACTGTTCGCGGTCGGGCTGGTCGCCTACTCCCGCGGTGCCGGCGGCGCCGAGGCCGACGGCACCGTCGACGCCCCCAACCCCGCGCTCAAGGCTCTCGGCCTGCTGCTGTTCGCGTTCGTCGCCGTCGTGATCGTGATCGGCATCCTCTACATCACCAAGGGCACCATCAACCATCACTTCGGATTCAACCCCGTCCCGTTCCTCCCCGGAAAGTGAGCTGATTGCGATGGCCGAGAACACCTTCGCGAGCGTCGTCAACTGGCTGCACGCCGGATATCCGCACGGCGTGCCGCAGACGGACTACTTCCCGCTGCTGGCGCTGCTGTCGCGCACACTCACCGAGGAGGAGGTCGTCAAGGCGGCCCAGACCGTCCTCAAGGGTTCGGAATCCGACGAGGTCACCGAGCAGGAGATCCGTGCGGCCATTCACGTGGTGACCGACAAGGAGCCCAACCCCGAGGAGATGCACCAGGTCGCCTCGCGCCTGGCGTCGGTCGGCTGGCCGCTGGCGACGCCGGCGCGCTAACCCCGGGTGTCTCGGCGCAGCGGGTGATCGTCGGGCACCTCGACGAAGATCAGCGTCACTCCGTCGGGGTCCTGGACGTGCATCTCGGACAGCCCCCACGCCTCCCTGCGGGCATCTCGGGTGATGTGAATCCCTCGCTGCCGCAACGTATTCTGAGCCACCTCGAGGTCGCGCACCTGCAGCCACAACGCACCCGGAAACGGCGGTGCGCCGTCGGCGGGTGATCCGTGGCCGGCGATCTCGATCAGCGACTGGCCGGCGTAGAACACCGTGCCGCCGGGGTATTCGCGGGCGATCGCGAGGTCCAGGCCGTCGCGATAGAACGCCACCGAGCGGTCGTAGTCAGCAGGCCGGAACAGCACACGGCTGGCCAGGATCTCCATGGGCCGTGTCTATCACGTCCACTGCTCGTCACCGCCGTGGCTGCATCCGCTGCCGCTTCATCAACGTGTCGACGGCGGCCGGTGCGACGCTGTTGATCGCGTGCGCGGTGACGGCGATGCGCGGTGCGATGCTGACGGGGCGATGCCGTGCCGCGGTGATGATCCACCCCGCCGCCTCGCTCGCCGACAGGCCGGGTAGCCCGTCGTAGGCCCGTGTCGGCGCGATCATGGGGGTCTTCACCAGTGGGTAGTACAGCGTCGTGCAGTGCACGCCCCGGTCGCCCCACTCGGTTTCGATGATCCGGCTGATCGACGACAGCGCGGCCTTGGAGGCGTTGTAGGCGCCGAACAGCGGAGGCGACTCGGTTTTCACACCCCAGGTCGAGACGTTGATGACATGCCCGTCGCCCCGCTCGAGCATGCCGGGGGCCAGCCCTCGGATCAGCCGCACCGGACCGTAGTAGTTCAGCGTCATCGTGCGCTCGATGTCGTGCCAGCGCTCCAGCGACTCGGCCAACGGTCGCCGGATCGAGCGCCCCGCGTTGTTGACCAGGATGTCGACCCCGCCGAATTCGGCGTCGACCGTTTCGACGAGCGCGTCGATCGCGTCCATGTCCGACAGGTCGCAGGCGTGGGCGCGCGCGGTACCGCCTGCCTCGGTGATGCGGGTGACCAGCGCGTCGAGCAGCTCCTGCCGGCGCGCGACGGCGATCACCGTGGCGCCGCGGCGCGCCAGCTTCTCGGCTGCGGCCTCGCCGATACCCGACGAGGCGCCGGTCAGCAGGATGCGCTTGCCCGCCAGGTCGACGGTCTCCCGGTCGGGCCGGTACTGCAGCAGCGTCGGGATCAGCGGCGGCCGCATGCTCGTCAAGACCACCTGCTCGGCCAGCCGCCGGAACGGATTGCGTGCCATGGGGCGTCCTCTCGTGATTTCGGCGTGGCTGTCGTCGCTCAGCGACGAAAAGCACGCCGAAATCGCTGTCAGAAGTAGCGGGGGAAGGGGGTCCAGTCGGGGTCGCGCTTCTCCAGGAACGCATCGCGCCCCTCGACGGCCTCGTCGGTCATGTAGGCCAGTCGGGTCGCCTCGCCGGCGAAGAGCTGCTGGCCCACCAGGCCGTCGTCGAGCAGATTGAACGCGTACTTGAGCATCCGGATGGCCTGCGGCGACTTCCCGTTGATCTCCGACGCCCATTGCAGCGCAACGGTTTCCAGCTCGGCATGGTCGACGACCTCGTTGACCGCGCCCATCGCGTGCATCTGCTCGGCGGTGTAGGGCCGGCCGAGGAAGAAGATCTCGCGCGCGAACTTCTGCCCCGTCTGCCGCGCCAGGTACGCCGAGCCGAAGCCACCGTCGAAGCTGCCGACGTCCGCGTCGGTCTGCTTGAACCGCGCGTGCTCACGCGACGCCAGCGTCAGGTCGCACACGACGTGCAGGGAGTGCCCTCCGCCGGCGGCCCAGCCGTTGACCAGACAGATCACCGGCTTCGGCATGAACCGGATCAGGCGCTGCACCTCCAGGATGTGCAGGCGGCCGGCGCGGGCCGGGTCGACGCTCTCGGCGGTCTCGCCCGAGGCGTACTGGTAGCCGGAGCGGCCGCGGATGCGCTGGTCGCCGCCCGAGCAGAACGCCCAGCCGCCGTCCTTGGGTGACGGGCCGTTGCCGGTCAGCAGCACCACACCGACGTCGGAGCTCATGCGGGCGTGATCGAAAGCCCGGTACAGCTCGTCGACGGTGTGCGGCCGGAACGCGTTGCGCACCTCGGGCCGGTCGAACGCGATGCGTACGGTCGGCTGGCTGACGTGCCGGTGGTAGGTGATGTCGGTCAGGTCCTCGAAGCCGGCCACCGGCTGCCACAGTGTGGCGTCGAAGGGGTTGGTCACGCCGTCAGACGTTATCGAACCGGAAGATCGCGCAGCGCCCGGCCAGCGCCTCGGACTCGTCGGGGTGGGGTCCGGTGACCAGTCCTGCGTTGCGCATGAAGCTCACGCCGGTGGGCACCAGCACCGGGAACTGCCTCAGCAGCGGTCGCGCCTCCTCGGCGGACAGCTCGACCATTCGTACGGGTTCGCGAACCTTGCCGCGGGTCATCACCGCCTCGGGGTGGGCCCGGGCGTTGCGCACCCAGTCGGCGCCGGGGAAGCCCCCGACGACGTAGCGCTTGCCGTCCACCTCGAACGGTGTGATGGGGGTCGAGCGGGGCTTTCCGGACGTGCGGCCCGTCACCGTCAACACGACCGGGCCGTCCTTGATCAGTCCGATGCGCGTCGCCGCCATCAGGACCTTGTTCATCGGCTTGAGCCACCACGGCGGCTTGGGATTCGCCATCGCAACGACGCTACAGACGTCGAGGCTAGAGGGGGATGCCGTGTGCCCACAGCGCCGCGACGAGCCCGTCACGGCGCGTGCGCGTCGGCAGCGGGTCGACGAGCGCGAACCGGCAGCCGAGGGCACGGGCCCCGCCGTCGGCTTCGTCGCTGTCTCCGACCATCAGCGCGCGATCTGCGGGCACGCCCACCCGCTGCAGCGCCTCGGTGAAGATCGCCGGATCGGGTTTGGTCGCGCCGACTTCGAAGGACAGGACGAAGGCGTCCACGTCGCCGCCCGCACCGATCGTGTCGAAGGCGGGCCGGATGTCGAAGGCGATGTTGGACACCACGGCTGTGGCGATACCGCGCTTCTTGAGCCCGGCGAGCACGGTCGCGGTGTCCGGGTAGGGCGTCCAGTACGCCGGATCGATCACCTTGGCGTACAACGCCTCCGCGTGATGGCGGGCCAGCCCGGATTCGCGGAGCACGTGCAGGTAGGCCTCGCGGTGCAGATGGGGGGTGAGGTCCCGGTTGACCCAGGCGTCGAGCGCTTCGGGGGTCATCGACACCGTCTGGCCCGTGGGGGCGGTCAGCCGGTGCACCAGTTCGGCTTGCACGTGCTCGTCGACGGCTTTGTCGTCCTCGAGGGTCATGCCCTCGAACCAGCTGTCGTCCTCCTCGAGACGGAACAGCGTGCCCGAGAAGTCGAACAGCACTGCGTCGATGTCGGTCACGGAATCACCCACGCGACCATCGTGCCAGGTGTGAACCGGTCGTTTTGCGGCTAACCACCCTCCTGTGCTCACCGTGGGGACGTCCTGGGATCAGATCGTCGTGGTGGTGCCCGCCCACAACGAAGCCGATGACCTGCCCGCGTGCCTGACGGCGCTGACCACCGCCGCGCTGTGTGTGGCCGTGCCGGTGCTGGTCGTCGTCGTGCTCGACTCCTGCGACGACGGCAGCGAACAGGTGGCCGGCGGGTTCGGGGCCGACGTCCACGTGGTCGCGGTCGACGCCGGGAACGTGGGTGCGGCGCGCGCCGCGGGGTTCGAGTACGCGCGCACGGTGTGCGGCGACGGGCCGAGGACGTGGTACGCGACGACGGACGCCGACAGCGTGGTCAGCCCGGACTGGCTGGTGCGGATGACGGCGCCCGGCGCCGACATGGTGCTCGGCGTCGTGCGGTTTCCGTTGCTGCGCAGCCTGTCTGATGCTGCGACCCTCCACTTCCAGCGGGAATACGATGCCGACGGGCCGGGGCATTCCCACGTGCACGGGGCCAACATGGGTTTCCGCGCCTCCGCGTACTGGCAGGTCGGCGGATTCCGGGCGCTCGCGACGGCGGAGGACGGCGATCTGGTGGACCGCTTCCTCTCGGCGCGGCTCCTCGTCCACCGGGACCGGGACCTGTCGGTGGCGACGTCGGACCGCGTCGACGGCCGCGCGCCGGAGGGCTTCGCGGCGGATCTGAAGGACCTCGCCGGAAAAGAAGCTTCGTGAGTGTCGGCTTGGTCAAGCGTTGGTTGGCCACGGGCGACCTCGACCTGCCGCTGCCCGGCCGTGGTGACACCCGGGTGCGCTGGCAGCGGCTGGCCGGGATGGCCGAGGAAGACGTGACCGCAGGACGGCTGGCCGAGGCGCACGCCGATGCCGTCGCGATCCTCGCCGAACTCGGCGGTCCCCGTCCCGAGCCGGGTCAGTGGTGGGGGGTGTGGGCGGCAGAACCGCCCGACGCCGTCGTGTCCGCGACCGTCGATGGCGACGCGGTCCGGCTCGACGGAGTGAAGGCGTGGTGTTCGGGCGCGGGACTCTGTTCGCATGCCCTGGTCACGGCCCGCCTGCCCGACGGCGACCGGGGGCTGTTCGCTGTGGACCTCGGAGCACGCGGGGTGCGTCCACTGCCCAGCACGTGGAGTGCGGCGGGGATGGCCGAATCCGACACCCGCTCGGTGTCCTTCGACAACACGCCGGCGGTGGCCGTCGGCACGCCGGGGGAGTACCTGAGCCGCCCGGGGTTCTGGCACGGCGGCGCCGGGGTGGCGGCCTGCTGGCTGGGCGGCGCACGCGCGGTGGCCCGGCCGCTGTACCGCCGGGCATCGACCGGAGGGGACCCGCACGCACTGGCGCACCTGGGTGCCGTGGACGCTGCGCTGGCAGCGGCCGATGCGACGCTGGACGCGGCGGCCGCCGCGATCGACGCCGACCCTGCGGACGCGGGCGGCCGTGGCGAGCTGGTGGCGCGGCGCGTCCGCGCGGTCGTCGAGCACGCGGTGGAAGAGGCCATCGGCCGCACCGCCCGGGCGCTCGGACCGGCGCCACTGAGCATGGACGGAGACCATGTGCAGCGCGTCGCCGATCTCTCGGTCTACGTGCGGCAGAGCCATGCGGAGCGGGATCTGGAGCGACTGGGCGAACTGGCCGGGGCATTGCCATGACGGCGGCACGGGCGGGCAACGGCGCGCGGTTCTCGGCGCGTCCCGTTCCCGACGGCGGGACACCGACGCAGGTGTGGGTGGATGCGGGTCTGCAGCTGCCGGAGCTGGATCTGACCCGCTGCCCGCAGCTCCTCGTGGTCGGGGCGCACCCCGACGACGAGACGCTGGGTTTCGGGGCGACCGCGTCGCTGCTGGCGCAGTCGGGGGTGCGCACGCAGATCGTCTCGGCCACCGACGGCGGGGCCGCGTACCCGGAACTGTCTGTCCTGCAGCGATATCGGCTCGAACGGGTCCGTCGTGGCGAATTGCGCAGGGCAGCAACGGTGTTGGGGATGTGTGCCCCGGTGAGCCTCGGGCTGCCCGACGGGCGGGTGGGTGAGCACGACCTGCGGCTGACCGATCTGTTGATCGAGATCCTCGACGGCACACCGGCGGGCACCTGGTGTGCGGCGCCCTGGCGCGGCGACGGGCACCCCGATCACGAGGCGGTGGGCAGGGCCGCGGCCGTCGCCACCGAACAGACCGGGGCGGTGCTGGTGGAGTATCCGGTGTGGATGTGGCACTGGTCGTTTCCCGGCGACATCGCGGTCCCGTGGCATCGCGCGCGGATGACGCGACTCACCGCCGAGGCCATCGACACCAAACGGCGCGCGGCACGATGCTTCGACAGCCAGTACGCCGCACCGACTCCCGGCGGTGATCCGGTGCTCCCGCCGGAGGTGCTGCACCGGCTGCTGACGGTGGGAGAAGTGGGGTTCTGGTGAGTGCCCGCCTGCCCGACGACTACTTCGACCGCCTGTACGCAGAGTCCGACGATCCGTGGTCGCTGGGCACACGGTGGTACGAGGACCGCAAGTATGCGATCACGATGGCGGTGCTGCCGTTCCGGCGCTACCGCCACGCGTTCGAACCGGGCTGTTCGGTCGGCGTGCTGACCGAACGGCTGCTGATGCGATGTGACCGGATCACCGCGATCGATGTCAGCGTCGCGGCGCTCGACGCGACCAACCGGCGCCTGGCGGCGGCGCGGCGGGGCGGACGCCTCGACCTTCGGCGCGGATCCGTCGACGACCCCTGGCCCGCAGGCCCTTTCGACCTCGTCGTGCTCTCGGAGGTGTGCTACTACCTGCAGCCCGACACTCTGCGCACGGTGCTGGAGCGCGAGATCCCGCGGCTACCGAGCCCCGCCACGGTCGTCGCCGCGCACTGGCGCCACGCTGTGGCCGACTATCCGATGAGCGGCGACGAGGCCGCGGAGATCATCACGCACGCCGCGGGTCTGCACCGTCTCGGGGGCTATCGCGACGACGATGTCGTCATCGACGTGTTCGACACGGCGACAGCGGATTCCGTCGCGTCCCGCACCCACGTCCCGGGCGCCTAGTTCGGCGAGCGCGCGCGTCTGTACGCGACACGCCGCCACAATCTGGCATTTCGCGCGCGCTCGCCGCAACCGAGCGCACGCACCGTCACCCGACAGAACGCGAAGCGCCCTCCCAGAACTGCGCCCGCACCGCCTTCTTGTCCGGCTTGCCCAGCGCCGTCACCGGCACGGAATCGACCACCACCACCTGCTTGGGCGCGTGTACCGAACCCTTGCGCTCCTTCACGGCCGACTGGATCTCGGAGATCATCGTCGCCACGGCATCGTCGTCGGACGCGGCATCGGGCCGCAGCACCACCACGGCCGTCACCGCTTCACCCCACTTCTCGTCGGGCGTGCCGATCACACAGACCTGAGCCACCGAAGGATGTTCTGCCACAACATCTTCCACCTCGCGGGGGAACACGTTGA
The DNA here is from genome assembly GCF_007096635.1 of Mycolicibacterium sp. 018/SC-01/001. Taxonomy (GTDB): domain Bacteria; phylum Actinomycetota; class Actinomycetes; order Mycobacteriales; family Mycobacteriaceae; genus Mycobacterium. Next base: position 283,653 of record NZ_VKAA01000004.1, on the reverse strand, counting down.
AGCCGCCGGTGACGATCATGTCCTTCGTCCGGTCGACGATGTAGTAGAAGCCGTCTTCGTCCTCACGAGCCAGGTCGCCGGTGTGCATCCACCCGTCCCGGAACGTGTCCGCCGTCGCGTCGGGCAGTTTCCAGTACCCACCCGACAGCAGCGGCCCGGACACGCAGATCTCACCCACCTCACCCTGAGGCACCGGCTGCCCGTCCTCGCCCAGCAGTGCGACCCGCGCGAACAGCGTGGGCCGCCCACAGGAGGTCAGCCGCTTCTCGTCATGGTCCTTCTTCGACAGATACGTGATCACCATCGGGGCTTCGGACTGCCCGTAGTACTGCGCGAAGATCGGCCCGAACCGGCGGATCGCTTCTGCGAGGCGCACCGGATTCATCGCCGACGCACCGTAATACACCGTCTCGAGCGACGACAGGTCGCGGGTGTGCGAGTCCGGATGGTCCATCAGCGCATAGATCATCGACGGCACCAGCATCGTCGCGGTGATCTTCTGCTCCTCGATCACGCGCAGCACCTCGGCCGGGTCGAACTTGGTCAGCACGATCAGCTCGCCGCCCTTGACGACGACGGGGGTGAAGAACGCCGCGCCGGCGTGCGATAGCGGCGTGCACATCAGGAAGCGGGGGGTCTCCGGCCACTCCCACTCGGCCAGCTGCACGGTCGTCATCGTGGTGATCGACTGGGTCGTCCCCATCACGCCCTTCGGCTTGCCCGTGGTGCCGCCGGTGTAGGTCAGGCCGCCGATGTGGTCGGGCGGCAGGTCGGCGGCGACCAGGGGCACGGGCGGGTATTTGGCCGCTTCGGCGGTCAGGTCCACAGCGACGTCGGCCAACTCGGACGGCACGGGCCCGATGGTCAGGATCTGCTTCAGCGACGGCACCTTGTCGAGCAGTCCCAGCGCACGTTCGACGAACATCGGGTTCGGATCGATGATCAGCGACGTCACCTCGGCGTCGGACAGCACGTAGGCGTGGTCGTCGAGCGAACCGAGAGGGTGTAGTGCCGTACGCCGGTAGCCCTGCGTCTGCCCCGCGCCGATGATCATCAGGACCTCGGGCCGATTGAGCGACAGCAGCCCGACCGCGGCACCGGTGCCCGCCCCCAGCGCTTCGAACGCCTGGATGTACTGGCTGATGCGATCGGCCAGCTCACCGCCGGTGAGCGTGGTGTCGCCGAGGAACAGTACGGGCTTGTCGCGGTGCCGCTTGAGGGCGCCGACGGTCAGGTGGCCGGAGTGCACGGGATGGCGCAGCAGATCACTCATGGACTACAGACTAGAACGTGTTCCAGTTCTGACCAAGCGTCGAGATCCGGCGAAACGAGGACCCCGACGCGCGCCGGCGTGGCACGCTGCTGGCCATGGCTGATCTGCCCGAACCCCGATTCCTCGACGAACGCGTCGCCCACTGGGCCGCTACCCAGCCCGACGCGGAGGCGATGGACTATCTCGACCGGAACTGGACCTGGGCGCAGTGGGACGATCGGATCCGCCGGCTCGCCGGGGCGCTGGCCGAGCGTGGCGTCAGCCGCGGCGGCGTCGTCGCGTTCCTCGACAAGAACCACCCGGCCTGCATCGAGACCACGATCGCCGCCGCATCGCTCGGCGCGGCGACCGCGATCATCAACTTCCGCCTCGCCGCCGACGAACTCGACTACGTGCTCAACGACTCCGACGCGACCGTGCTGATCGCCGGCAAGGAGTTCATGGACGCGATCGACAAGATCGGCGACAAGCTCACCAACATCGAACACGTCATCGCCGTGACCCCCGAGGGCGACGACGAGTACGAGAAGATGCTGGAGGCGTCCTCGCCGGTGCAGCGCTCCGACGACGTCGAATCCGACGACGTCGCGATCATCATGTACTCCTCGGGCACCACCGGCAGGCCCAAGGGTGTCGAGCTCACGCAGGCCAACATCATCGCCCACACGATCAACGCCCACGAGGGGTTCACCTTCGACGAGGGTGACAAGAACATGGTGTCGATGCCGTTGTTCCACGTCGGCGGATCGTCCTACGCGCAGTTCGCGATTCACGACGGGTTCCCCAGCGTGATGACCCGCGAGGTCGACGGTGCCTCACTGGCCGGCGCGATCTTCAAGGGCGCCAACCGCACCTTCCTCGTCCCCGCCGTGCTGGCCAAGGTGCTCGAATCCGGCGAGGACGCGGTGAAGCTGTTCAGCTCGCTGAAGACCTACGGGTACGGGGCGTCGCCGATGCCGCTGCCGCTGCTGCGCCAGGCGCTGCAAGCGTGGCCGAACACCGACTTCATCCAGGCGTACGGGCTCACCGAGGTGTGCGGCGTGATCAGCCATCTGCTGCCGGAGGACCACCGCGACCCGGGCCGGGAAGAGCGGCTCTCCAGCGCCGGCACCTTGCTACCCAATGCGGAGATCCGCGTCGTCGACCCCGACACGCTCGAGGACGTGCCCGCCGGCGAACAGGGTGAATTGTGGTTCCGCACACCGCAATTGATGAAGGGCTACCACAACAAGCCCGAGGCCACCGCGGAGTCGATCACCGAGGACCGCTGGTTCCGCACCGGCGACATCGGCCGCGTCGACGACGGCGGCTTCATCTTCGTCGAGGACCGCCTGAAGGACATGATCATCAGCGGCGGCGAGAACATCTACTCGATCGAGGTCGAACGCGTACTCGCCGAGCACGATGCGGTCGTCGACGTCGCGGTGATCGGCATCCCCGACGAGAAATGGGGCGAGGTCGTCAAGGCGGTCGTCGTGGCCGACGGTGAGGTGTCGGAGAAGGACCTGATCGCGTTCGCCCGCGAGCGGCTGGCCGCCTACAAGTGCCCCAAGACCGTCGACATCGTGGAAGAGCTACCCCGCAACCCCACCGGCAAGGTCCTGAAAAAGGAACTGCGCAAACCGCATTGGGACGGCCGCGACCGCGCGACCGTCTAGATGTCGATCACGACCTCGTTGCGCCGCCGGAACGGGAGCGTCCACGGCGGATCGTAGAACCACGCGGTCGGCTCGCTCTTCGGTTCGATGCCGTTGTCCTGCAGCGTCGTTCGGAGTTCCTCGCCACGGGCGGCGACGGCGGCCGCGCTGCGGTCGCCGGTGAACGACAGCACCGCGACGGTCTGGGGCGGCACTGTGACCAGCCGGACGTTCTCGTCGTCCGGTTCGGGCAGCGTCTCGAGAGACCACTTCGACGGCATGAAGAACCGGACCGTCCACCCCTCGTCAGCATTCCCGGTCTGCGAGACGGGCGCGGTCATCGCGATCTCTTCGTTGGCCCCCTTTCCGGCGGCCTGGCTCACCGGCGCGGTCATCGCGATCTCGGTGTCGCGGTGGTTGCCGCCGAAGATGTACCCGGCCAACCGGCGGAAGCCGGTGTTGAGCGCCTTCTGCTTCTCACCGCTCACCGTGGTCTCGGCGGCGATCCGCGAGCCGTACTGACGGATCTGCACCCGATCGGTCAGCGGCCGGGCGATGTAGTGGGGTTCCTCGACGGTCCGCACCCCGACGATCGACAGTGCGGACTCCGCGAGCTGTCCGACGAATTTCAGTGGTTTCACGTCTACGCTCCTTCCCGGAATCTCACTGCTCTATTCGCTCCCGCCGTGCCCGTAGATGGGTTCTAAGGTGGCGGCGATGGATCTCACCGACCTCCTCGACCGCGTGCATGTCGTCGCCCTGCCGATGCGCGTGCGGTTTCGCGGCATCACGACCCGCGAGGTCGCGCTGATCGAGGGGCCCGCGGGCTGGGGTGAGTTCGGCGCGTTCGTCGAGTACGGCCCGGCCGAGGCGGCGTACTGGCTGGCCGCGGGCATCGAGGCCGCGTATCGCCACCTGCCGCCGGCTCAACGCGACCGTGTTCCGATCAACGCGACCGTCCCGGCCGTGCCGGCCGCCCAGGTCGACGAGGTCCTCGCCCGCTTCCCCGGCGCCCGCACCGCCAAGGTCAAGGTCGCCGAACCGGGCCAGTCGCTGGCCGACGACGTCGCCCGCGTCAACGCGGTGCGCGCCCTCGTGCCCACCGTGCGGGTGGACGCGAACGGCGGCTGGAGCGTTGACGATGCCGTCGCCGCCGCGGCGGCACTGACGGCCGACGGGTCGCTGGAGTATCTGGAGCAGCCGTGCGCAACGGTCCCCGAGCTGGCCGAGGTACGCCGCCGCGTCGACGTACCGGTCGCCGCCGACGAGAGCATCCGCAAGGCCGAGGACCCGCTGCACGTGGTGCGCGCCGGAGCTGCCGACGTCGCGGTGCTGAAGGTCGCGCCGCTGGGCGGCCTGCGGGCCATGCTGGCGATCGCCGCGCAGATCGACATCCCGATCGTGGTGTCGAGCGCCCTGGACTCGGCTGTCGGCATCGGTGCGGGTCTGGTCGCGGCCGGCTGCCTGCCCGAGCTGCCGCACGCCTGCGGGCTGGGTACGGGCAGCCTGTTCGTCGAGGACGTCGCCGAGCCCACACCGCCGGTCGACGGGTTCCTGCCTGCCGCCGCGGTCACCCCCGATCCGGCGCGGGTGAGCGCGCTGGCGGCTCCGGCACCGCGCCGACAGTGGTGGATCGACCGGATCCGGGAGTGCTGGCCGCTCGTGTCCTGATCTGTGGGATGCATGGCCTGGACGCCATGGGACGGCGCGCCCAGACTGAGTCCATGGTGCGGCAGGTCCTGATCCTCGGCTTCGAGGGCGTGCAGGCGCTGGACGTGGTCGGACCGTTCGACGTGTTCACGGGCGCTTCGCTCTACGCCGACAGCCGCGCCGTCGAGGGCTACGCCGTCAGCGTCATCTCCGCAGGCGGTGCGCCGGTCAGCACCGGCACCGGCCTGACGCTCGTGGCCGACCCGCTGCCCGGTCCCACCGCGCCGATCGACACCGTCGTGCTGCCCGGCGGCGCCGGCACCGAGGTCGCGCGCAAAGACCCCGACTTGATCGACTGGGTGGCCGCCGTCGCGCCCCATGCCCGTCGCCTCGTCAGCGTGTGCACCGGCGCGGTGCTGGCAGCCGAGGCGGGCCTGCTCGACGGCTGCGTGGCCACCACCCACTGGGCCTTCGCCCCGCAACTCGCCTCGGAGTTCCCGGCCATCACCGTCGACCCGGACCGGATCTTCGTGCGCAGCTCGGAGCAGGTGTGGACGGCCGCGGGCGTGACCGCGGGCATCGATCTCGCGCTGGCGCTGGTCGAGGACGATCTCGGCACCGACGCCGCGCAGACGGTGGCCCGCCACCTCGTGATGTATCTGCGCCGGCCGGGCGGCCAGACGCAGTTCGCGGCCCCGGTGTGGATGCCTCGCGCCCGCCGCACCCCGATCCGCGACGTGCAGGAGGCGATCGAGGCCGCGCCCGGGGACGCGCACAGCATCGCTGAGCTGGCCCGTCGCGCGGCGATGAGCCCGCGGCACTTCACCCGGGTGTTCACCGAGGAGGTCGGCGAGGCGCCGGGTGCCTATGTCGAGCGGGTCCGCGTCGAAGCCGCCCGCCGCCAGCTCGAGGAGACCGACCATCCCGTCACGGTGATCGCCGCGCGCTGCGGGTTCGGCTCGGCGGAGACGTTGCGCCGCAACTTCGTCCGCCGCCTCGGCGTGTCCCCTGACCAGTATCGAAAGACGTTCGCCTGAAAGGAGTTTGCGATGCAGATCGCGATCGTGCTGTACCCCGGGTTCACCGCACTCGATTTCATCGGACCCTACGAATGCCTGCGGTTTCTGCCCGACACCGAGGTCCGCTTCGTCTGGCACGAGCCGGGCCCGATCGCCGCGGACTCCCAGGTGCTGCTCGTCGGCGCCACCCACAGCTTCGACGAGACCCCGTCGCCGGACATCGTGCTGATCCCCGGCGGCATGACCACGCTCGAGCACGCCCGCGACAAGAAGGTGCTCGAGTGGGTGCGGCGGGCGCACGAGACGTCGACGTGGACGGCGTCGGTGTGCTCGGGATCGGTGATCCTGGCCGCGGCCGGTCTGCTCACCGGCAAGCGGGCGACGTCGCACTGGGCGGCGCTGCCTGTGTTGCGGACGTTCGGTGCCACGCCTGTCGGCGACGAGCGGATCGTGGCCGCCGACGAGCGCACCGTCACGTGTGCCGGGGTCTCGGCGGGCATCGACCTGGGCCTGTGGCTGGCCGGCCGCATCGGCGGGGAGGCCAAGGCCAAGGTGATCCAACTGTCGATGGAGTACGACCCGCAGCCGCCGTTCGACTCCGGGCACATGTCGAAGGCATCCGCGTCGACCAAGGCCGCCGCCACCGCGCTGATGAGCCGCGACCTGGCCAAACCCGCGTCGCTCGCGGCGGCGGGCGGGCTCATGTGGGACGCGGCCCTGCAGCGCGTGCGATTTCGGCGTGCTCGTCGTCGCTCAGCGAAGGCAATCACGCCGAAATCGCCGACCGGATGACGGCGATCACCCGCTCCGGGTATTCCGTGAGGTCTAACCAGGTGAATCGGAGCATCTGCCAATTGAGCAGGACAATCTCATTCTGGCGAGTGCGGTCGATCTGAAATTCCGCGGCGCCACTGTGGAATGCGAACCCGTCGACCTCAATGGCGACCTTCGCCGCGGGAAACGCCACGTCGACGCGATAGCCGCCGACCGGATAGTTCGCCCGCCACCCCGTGATTGCTGCGGCCCGCAGCAGCTTGAGCAGAAGCCGCTCGGCCGCGGACCGGGCGCCGTGGTCGGCTGCCTGGAGCAGTCGTCGTGAGCGTGGCGAACCGTAGCGGCCCTTGTGGCGCAGGTGAGCTTGCCACAACGGCGGCAGGTCAACCGTCGTCTGCAGGGCTGTGTCGAGCAGCCTCGCGCCGCCGCCGCGCCGTGCCGCAGCCTCGACCACGGTGAGCGCCAGGCTTGTCACGCGCAGGCCCTTGACCTCGGATACATCCCGGCTCGGAAGGTCCCTTCGTCGAGGCACGCAGCCGGGGTGCTGTCGACCATTGCTGTTGCGCGGAACCGTGATCTCGACCATTTCCGGGGCGAACTTGGTCAAGCCGTGCCACCACGCGGCTGTCAGTCCGCTGCCGGCAGCCTCGGGCCCGTAGCCCCACACCGCGGCGCGGATGCGGGCGGCATCAGTGAACGGCTGGTCGTTCACCGAGTACACGCCGCGAGCCCGCCGCACCCAACGGCCCGAGGTGACTCGCCGCTGCACAGCGGCGTGGCTCAGTCCGGCGGTCTGGGCTTGAGCGAGCGTGATGACGCCATCGTGACGTCGGAAATAGTCATCGAGCATGCATGAACGGACGCACCAGACGCCCACGCGGTTCCGTCCCCAGCGATTTCGGCGTGTTCGTCGTCGCTGACCGTCGATAAGCACGCCGAAATCGCAGTCCAGTAGCGTCGTCGGGGTGAATTTGGCCTACGACGATCGCGGTACCGGCGACCCGGTGCTCTTCATCGCCGGCCGCGGGGGCGCCGGTCGCACCTGGCATCTGCACCAGGTGCCGGTGTTCACCCGCGCGGGCTACCGATGTGTGACGTTCGACAACCGCGGCGTGGGTGCGACCGAGAACGCCGACGGCTTCACCACCGAGACGATGGTCGGCGACGTCGTCGACATCATCGAGAAGCTGGGCCTGGCCCCGGTGCGCATCGTCGCGCTGTCGATGGGTTCCTACATCGCCCAGGAGCTGATGGTCGCCCGCCCCGATCTGGTGCGCTCGGCGGTGCTGATGGCCACCCGCGGCCGCCACGATCGCGCGCGAGACTTCTTCTGGCGCGGCGAAGAGGCGCTGGCGGCTTCGGGTATCGAGCTGCCGGTCGAGTTCGAAGCGAAAGTGCGCCTGCTGGAGAGCTTTTCACCGAAGACGCTGAACGACGACAACGCGATCAGGGACTGGATCGACATGTTCACGATGTGGCCGCAGAAGCCGACCCCGGGGATGCGCACACAGCTGTCGATCGCGCCGCAGAGCAGCCGCCTGGCCGCCTACCAGAACGTGCAGACGCCCACGCTGGTGATCGGCTTCGCCGACGACGTCGTGCTGCCCGCCTACCTCGGCCGCGAGGTGGCCAACGCGATGCCGAACGCCACATTCCTGGAGATCCCGGGCACCGGGCACCTCGGCTTCATCGAGAAGCCGCAGGTGGTCAACACCGCGATCCTCAATTTCTTCGCCGATACCCTGTAGTGGTGAACCCCTCGACCGCGCAGGCTCGGGTGGTCGTCGACGAGCTGATCCGCGGCGGCGTCCGCGACGTCGTGCTGTGCCCCGGCTCGCGCAATGCCCCGCTCGCGTTCGCCCTGCACGACGCCGACCGTGACGGCCGCCTCCGCCTGCACGTGCGCATCGACGAGCGCACTGCCGGCTTCCTGGCCATCGGCCTGGCCGTCGCGCAGGGTGCCCCGGTGTGCGTGGCGATGACGTCGGGCACCGCGGTGGCCAACCTCGGGCCGGCCGTGGTGGAGGCCAACTACGCCCGCGTGCCGCTGATCGTGCTGAGCGCCAACCGGCCCTACGAATTGCTCGGCACCGGCGCCAACCAGACGTTCGAGCAGCTCGGCTACTTCGGCACCCAGGTGCGGGCCAACATCAGCCTCGGCCTGGCGGAGGATGCGCCCGAGAAGATGGCCGCGTTCAACGCGCAGTGGCGGTCGGCGACGTGCCGGGTGCTGGTGGCCGCGACGGGATCGCGGTCGGCCAACGCCGGGCCCGTGCAGTTCGACATCCCGTTGCGGGAACCGCTGGTCCCGGCGGTCGAGGAGCCCGGAGCGCCCTATGCCCCCGAGGGCCGCCCGGAGGGCAGGCCGTGGACGATCACACCGCCGGTGACGTTCGATCAGACGCTCGACATCGACGTCACGCCCGACACCGTCGTCATCGCCGGCCACGGTGCCGGCGTGCACCCCAACCTCGCCCATCTGCCCACCGTCGCCGAGCCGACGGCCCCCCATGCCGCCACCCCGCTACATCCGTTGGCGCTGAACCTGATTCGGCCGAAGCAGGTCATCATGCTGGGTCGTCCGACGCTGCACCGGCCGGTGTCGGCGTTGCTCGCGGATCCGTCGATTCCGGTGTACGCGTTGACCACCGGGCCCCGATGGCCCGACGTGTCGGGCAACTCGCAGGCGACAGGCACCCGCGCGATCCCCTCGGGCGCACCGGCGCAGGATTGGCTCGACCGGTGCGCGCAGGCTCACGCTCAGGCGTGTAAGGCGGTGCGCGTACAGCTCGAGGCGCACTCGCTGACCACCGGGCTGCACGTCGCCGCAGCGGTCGCCGACGCGGTCCGGCCCGGCGATCAGCTGGTCCTCGGCGCGAGTAATCCGGTGCGCGACATCGCATTGGTCGGTTTCAACACCCCCGACGTCACGGTCCGCTCCAATCGCGGTGTCGCCGGTATCGACGGCACGGTATCGACCGCCATCGGCGCGGCGCTGGCCCACGAACACGCCACCGGGGGCCGCACCATCGCCCTGATCGGTGATCTCACGTTCGTGCACGACAGCTCGGGTCTGCTCGTCGGGCCGACCGAGCCCATCCCGAGCGGGTTGACCATCGTGGTGTCGAATGACAACGGCGGCGGCATCTTCGAGGTGCTCGAGCAAGGGGATCCGCGCTTCGCCGACGTGTCCTCCCGCATCTTCGGCACGCCACACGACGTCGATGTGGGCGCGCTGTGCCGCGCCTATCACGTCGAGAACCGGCAGATCGAGGCGGCCGATCTCGCCGCTGCTCTCGACGAACCCCACGACGGCATCCGGGTGTTCGAGGTCAAGGCCGACCGGTCGTCGCTGCGTGCGCTGCATGCGTCGATCAAGGCCGCCCTGTGACGGCACTGCTCGAACGTCTGAAGGCGTTGTGGCAGTTCATCATTCCGCATCTGTACGGCGAGCCGGGGGAGACGCGGCGCGGCCGGGTGCTCCGCCGGATACGCATCGGCATCGTCGTGCTGGCGTGTCTGGTGACGCTGCAGTCGGTCCTGCTGATGGTGGGTGCCTGGCGCAACGATCGACAGATCGAGCGGCACCTGGGGGTGGCCGAAGCTACCGTGCTCGATGCGGGTCCGCGGCGTTCGACGATCGAGTTCGTCACCCCCGACCGGGTCACCTACCGGCCGGAGCTGGGCGTGCTGTATCCCTCCGAGCTGGAGAACGGCATGCGGATCTACGTTGAATACGACACCAACGACCCCGATCTGGTGCGGGTGCAGGGCCGCGACGCTTCGCTGGCGATCATCCCCGCCGGTTCGATCGCGGTACTGGGCTGGCTGGTCGCTGCCGCCGCGCTGAGCGTCACCGCGCTCGTGCAACGACGCCTGGATGCGGGGGACACCACAGTGCTTCAGGACGCGACGAGCTGATCCAGCCAGTCGGAGTCGGAGATGTCGACCTTCTCCCCGGAGTCCAGGTCGACGACGGTCGGTGTCCCGACGTTGACGGGATCGGCGGCGTAGAGCGCCTGGAAGTTCGCGTCTTCCAGAGCGGCGACGTCGACCATCTCACGGGCTTTGGCGACATTGGCGACAACGGGTTCGGGGAGCCCCGCGGTTCGCGCGATGGTGGCCAGTTCGTCGCCGGAGAATGCAGGCCCGCCCGGATCCTGCTGTGCCCACAGCTCTTCGACGAAGTGCTGGAACTGCACACCGGATGTCGTGGAGTCGCCGCCGGGTTCGGCCGCGGCGAACATCGCGTTCACGACGGCAGCCGAATACCCCTGCCCCTCTTCGTCGAGGAACGTGAGCGGACGGTAGGTGACCTGCACGCCGCCCACCGCGATGTAGTAGGCGATCTGATCGCCGAACTCATGCTGCAGATCGTGGCAGTGCGTGCACTGCGGTTCGGTGAAGATCTCGATCTTCGCGGGTGCGTCGTCGAATCCCGCGACGACGCCGAAACCGTCGTCCGACAGGCCCAGCGGTGCGCGGACGGGGTCGGGGCGCGCGGTGCCGGTGATGTCCTTGGCGCAGCCGACGGTGCCGAGCAGCAGGGCGAGCACGACCAGGAGTCGCACCGCCGGCGTCGTCCGCATGCTGGGAAGAATAACGCCGCACCACGGGCAATTCGCGCGACATATCCCTGCTCGCAACCTCCGAGACAGCTCGTCCTGTCACCGTCGGGACGTGCGCGTCGCAATCGTCGCAGAGTCGTTCCTCCCGAATGTCAACGGCGTCACCAATTCGGTGCTTCGGGTGATGGAGCATCTCCGTCGCACCGGTCACGAGGTCCTGGTCATCGCGCCCGACACCCCGCGTGGTGAGCCGGCAGCCGAACGGGTGCACGACGGCACCCGCATCCACCGCGTGCCGTCGATGATGTTCCCGAAGGTGACGTCGTTGCCGCTGGGGGTGCCGCGGCCGCGCATGGTGGGCGTGCTGCGCGGATTCGATCCCGATGTGGTGCACCTGGCGTCACCGGCGCTGCTGGGGTGGGGTGGTGTGCACGCTGCCCGGTATCTCGGCGTTCCGTCGGTCGCGGTGTTCCAGACGGATGTGGCCGGCTTCGCGCAGAGTTACGGCGTCGGTGTCATGTCGCACGCGGCGTGGGCGTGGACTCGCCGACTGCACAGCAAGGCCGACCGCACGCTGGCACCGTCCACTGCGGCACTGGATGATCTTGTCGCGCACGGTGTCCCGCGTGTGCACCGGTGGGCCCGCGGCGTGGACGTGACCGGGTTCGCCCCGTCGGCGCGCGACGAGCAGCTGCATCGGACGTGGTCGCCGGAGGGCAAGCCGGTCGTCGGCTTCGTCGGCAGGCTCGCGCCGGAGAAGCATGTGGAACGGCTGGCGCCGCTCGCCGAGCGCGACGATGTGCAGGTCGTCATCGTCGGTGACGGCGTGGACCGCGCAAAACTCGAGGCTCAGCTGCCGAAGGCTCGGTTCACCGGCGCTCTCTACGGGGCCGACCTCGCCACGGCCTACGCCAGCATGGACGTCTTCGTCCATGCCGGAGAACACGAGACGTTCTGCCAGGCGGTGCAGGAGGCCATGGCGTCGGGGGTACCGGTGATCGCGCCTGATGCGGGCGGCCCGCGCGACCTGGTGGCTCCGTACCGCACCGGACTGCTGCTGCCGGTCACCGAGTTCACCGACAGGCTCTCGGAGTCCGTCGACCATCTGATCGCCGAGCGGCGCCGCTACTCGCTCGCGGCGCGCCGCAGCGTCCTCGGCCGCACCTGGCCGGTGATCTGCGACGAGCTGCTCGGCCACTACGACGAGGTCGCAGGCCGCCGGGGGATTCGCGCCGCCTGAGTTTGTCTGCTGGCCGGGCCGGGTATCTCTGCCCAGCTGCGGCGGCTCAGCGGAGAGCGGGGATGGTGATGATCGGTGCGGTCTACGAAGCCGCCCTCAGCGGGCAGCACTGCTGGATCCGCGGAGCCGACTACCAGACTCGAGAACTACCCGTCGATCGTTGGCTCGGCGACTGCGAGGACGATCGGTGCGACGCGGCGCTGGTGGCACGATGCGAGGGGCCGACCATCGACCTCGGCTGCGGGCCGGGCAGGGTGGTCGCCTGGCTGACGCGCCACGGCGTCCCCGCGTTGGGGATCGACCAGTCGGCGGTCGCGGTGCATCTCGCCGCGCGACGGGGCGCCAGGGGATTGCGCGGTGATGTGTTCGACGAGCTTCCGCGTGAGGGCTGGTGGCAGACGGTCGTGCTGGCCGACGGCACCATCGGCATGGGCGCCGACCCGTTGCGCCTGTTCAACCGGTGCCGGGCACTGCTGCGTGACGGCGGCCATTGCGTGGTCGAGTTCGACCCGTCCGTCACTGGCGTCGTGACGACGATGCAGCGGCTGGAATCCCAGACACAGGTCGGCCCGTGGTTCGCGTGGGCTGCGGTCGGGCTCGATGCCGTCGAAGAGCTCGGTCAGCGAGTGTCGCTGCGGCTCAAAGACGTCGAGACGTTCGGCGATCGCGGCATCGCCGAACTCGCCGCCATCTGAATGCGTCGGGCGGATCCTCAGCCTGAACCCCTTGCGGGGGGAGCGCTCGGTCTCGTATGACGGGGGCGGGCCCGGAAAGCAGACGAGGGACTGAGTCGAAAGGAGTGAACCCGTGGTGGCGGCAGTGGTTCACCGGGTGGGCGCGGCTGTTCTGCGTTGTAGACGCCATCCGATGACCCCGCGGATCGTCCTGCTCTGCGCGTCGGTGACGCTTCTGGCCTGCGGCGGTTGTCATGCGTCGCCGCCGCCGTCGGCGCCGACAGTCACACACGCCGCACCCGAGGGTGCGACCACGGCCGGTGTCGTGGTCGATCACCTGCAGGCTGAGAGGCACATCCTGCTGAATCCGGTGGACACCACGCGCGCAGATTGCCCGCAGGCAGGCTGCGCTCAGGCTGTCACCACGAACAGGTTCACGGTCATGTCCTTCGCGGGTACCGGAGCGGCGCAGCGTTATGCCGGCGACCGGGGCCTACGCCAGATCGCGACGATCGTGGTCGCGTTCTCGCCGACGGTGCCCGAGCCCGAGCGCGACGAACTCTGGGCCGACATCGAGAGGACCGTGGACTGACTCCGGCGGTCTCAGCCCTGCGCCTCCAGCGCCACCGGCTGCCATTGCTCCCACGTCGCCAGTCGCTTCTCGTAGTCGGCCTTGGCCAGCTGCAGGGGCAGCTCGCCGAAGAAGACACGCAGCGGCGGCTCCGGGGCGTCGACGACCTTGAGGATCGCCCGAGCAGACGCCTTCGGATCGCCGGGCGTGGAGCTGCGCGTGGCGCGCGCCTCGCTCGCCTTGGCGTGGATCTCGGCGTAGTCCGGCAGTTCGGCGGCGTGCTTGGCCGACGGGCCCGCCCAGTCGGTGGAGAATCCTCCCGGCTCGATCAGCGTCACGTGTACACCGAAGTCGGCGACCTCCTGTGCCAGCGCCTGGCTGAATCCCTCGAGCGCCCACTTCGACGCGTGGTAGATGCCCACGTTCGGGAAGGCGGTGATGCCGCCTATCGAGGACACCTGGATGATGTGGCCGCTGCGCTGGGCACGCAGGTAGGGCAGCGCGGCCTGGGTGACCCAGAGCGCGCCGAAGACGTTCGTCTCGATCTGGTCGCGGGCTTCGGATTCGGACAGCTCCTCGACGAAGCCGAACTGTCCGTAGCCGGCGTTGTTGACGACGATGTCGAGCCGGCCGAAGTGATCGTGGGCCTGCTTGACGGCGGCGAAGTCGGCCTCGCGGTCGGTGACGTCGAGGCGGATCGGCAGCAGGGCATCGCCGTGCTTGGTGACGAGATCGTCGAGGGTGGACAGGTCGCGGGCGGTCGCGGCGACCTTGTCGCCGCGTTCCAGCGCGGCGATCGTCCATTCGCGTCCGAAGCCTCGCGAGGCCCCGGTGATGAACCACACTTTTTCGCTCATGCGCGGTTCAATGCCCTCACCGGCGCGATCCATTCCCCGGCGGGGCCGGTGATACGTTCGGCCGTGTGAACCGCGCGTCGCTGGAGAAGGACCCCCATGAGGTCGCGTCGATGTTCGACGGCGTGGCGCGACGCTATGACCTGACTAACACCGTGCTCTCGGGCGGGCAGGACCGCTTCTGGCGGCGGGCCACCCGCGAGGCGTTGAAGATCGGGCCGGGGGACCGGGTGCTGGATCTCGCCGCGGGGACAGCGGTGTCGACGGTCGAGCTGGCAGCCTCGGGTGCGTGGTGTGTGGCGGCGGACTTCTCGGTGGGCATGCTGTCGGCCGGGGCGGGCCGCCCGGTGCCGAAGGTCGCGGGCGACGCCACGAAGTTGCCGTTCGCCGACGGGGTGTTCGATGCGGTGACGATCAGCTTCGGTCTGCGCAACGTCGTCGACCATGTGGCTGGACTGCGGGAGATGGCGCGGGTGACGCGTCCCGGCGGCCGGCTGGTGGTGTGCGAGTTCTCGACGCCGACGAACGGTGTGTTCGCGACGACGTACAAGGAGTACCTGATGAAGGCGCTGCCGCGGATCGCCCGCACGGTGTCGTCGAACCCCGACGCCTACGTGTATCTCGCCGAGTCCATTCGCGCGTGGCCCGATCAGGCTGAGCTGGCCCGTCGCATCCAGGCCGCCGGCTGGACGGATGTGGCGTGGCGCAACCTGACGGGCGGCATCGTGGCGCTGCACGCGGCCACCCGTCCCTAGTTTCGGCGAGCTGGGGGCACCTCCCGCTTGCGGGGGAGCGCGTCTGCACGCAGACACGCCGCCATTTCTGTACTTTCGCGCGCGCTCGCGGCCCGCGAACGTAGCGTCACGGCCATGCTGTACGGACGCCATGCCGACCCCGACGCCACACTGGCCACCGACCCCAGGGCAGACCCCCGCATGGTCACCGCTCTCGCGGCCTTCGGCATGGACGGCCGGTTCCCGCTGTCCGGCCTCGGCGCGCACTCACCCCTGGATCAACGGCTCGCCTACGCGACAATGGCCGAGGACGCCATCGGGTCCGTTTTCGACACGCTGGCGGCCGACATCGCGCAGCCCCCGGGCGTCAGCACGACGACGACGAGCATCACCGGGGTCGACGGCAACACCATCACGCTGTTCATCAGCCGGCCCATCGAAGCGTCCGGGCCACTCCCGGCCATCCTGCACCTGCACGGCGGCGGGATGGCGATCGCCCGCGCCGCCGACCTGCCCTACATGCGTCTGCGGGAACACCTCGCCGCCACCGGCCTCGTCGTCGTCGGCGTCGAGTTCCGCAATTCCGGCGGCGCACTGGGCCCGCATCCGTACCCCGCAGGTATCAACGATTGCGCCGCGGCCGCCCGGTGGGTCCACGAGCAGCGCGCCGAACTCGGCGTCAGCCACATCGTCGTCAACGGCGAATCCGGCGGCGGGAACCTGACACTCACGTTGGCGCACAAGGCCAAACGCGACGGGTGGATCGGCGAACTCGCGGGTTTCTACGCCCAGTGCCCGTTCATCTCCAACAGGTGGCAGGAGACGTGCGAGGATCTGCCGTCGCTGGAGGAGAACGACGAATACTTCGTCAGCCGTGAGCAATTGGCGATTCTCGGCTCGCTCTACGACCCCGATGGGCACCATGCCGACGACCCGGCATGCTTTGCCTCGGCGGCCACCGACGACGACCTGGCCGGCCTGCCGCCGCATGTGATCTCGGTCAACGAGCTCGACCCGCTGCGTGACGAGGGCCTGCAGTACTACCGCCGGCTGGTGCGCGCGGGCGTGCCGACGGTGGGGCGCATCGTTGCCGGCACCTGCCATGGAGGCGATCTGCTGCTGGCGCACGCGATGCCGGACGTCTTCGCCGCGAGCATCAGAGACGTCAGCGGCTTCGCCCACTCACTGGCCTGACGCGGTGACCAGGCCCAGCGTGTACGCCGTCATCGACAGCGAGCCGTAGGAGTACCCGTCGACGAGGACGTCCACCTCGTCGCCACTCGCCGCTGCCAGTCCCGCGACGTAGAGCGACGGGATGAAGTGGTCGGGCGTCGGCACCGCCGTTCGGTAGTCGGCGTGGCCCTGCAACGTCGCGGCATCGGACGGCTGCGTGAGCATCAGACCCCTGGCTGCATCGTCGAACCTGCGGGCCCAGTCGAATCCGGTGTCGAGTTTGCCGTCCATCGCCGCCAAGTTGTGAACCACGTTGCCGCTGGCCAGAATCAGCACTCCGCGCTCGCGCAGCGGGGCGAGCTGAGCGCCCAGCTCGAGGTGGTAGTCGAGCGGTTTGTCGGCGTTGATCGACAGCTGCACGACAGGTATCGATGCGTCGGGGAAGGCGTGCACGAGCACAGACCACGTGCCATGGTCGATACCCCAGCTGTCGACGTCGGCGCCCACCCAGGTCGGGTGCACGACCTCGCCGACCTCATCGGCCAACTCGGGCAGACCGGGGGCCGGGTACTGCACGTCGTACAGCTTCTGCGGGAAACCGTAGAAATCGTGGATCGTCCGCGGCCGCGCCATCGCGGTGACCGCTGTGGCGTTGATGTACCAGTGGGCGCTGATGACGAGGATCGCGCGCGGCCGTGGGACGGCGGCGCCGAACGCCCGCCACGCCGCGGTGTAGCGATTGGCTTCCAGAGCGTTCATCGGGCTGCCGTGCCCGATGAACGCCGCAGGCATCGGGTCCATGTGTCCACCTTGCCATCTCGACCCCCCGGGGACCGCGTGCGCGTCGATGTGCGGGGGTACTCGTATCGGCATGTCCTCGAGCGCAGCCACCGCCGTCTTCGCCGATCTGTCCCACGCGCGGGATTGGCAGGAGAATCTGTACCGCGACATCCACCATCACCCGGAGTTGTCGCACCAGGAGCACCGCACCGCGGGCCTCGTCGCCGACCGTCTCCGACAGCACGGCTTCGACGTCCACGAAGGAGTCGGCGGCACCGGCGTCGTCGGCATCCTGCGCAACGGCGACGGGCCATCCGTGCTGTTGCGCGCCGACATGGACGCGTTGCCCGTCGAGGAGGCGACGGGTCTGCCGTATGCGAGCACGGTGCGCACCACCGACAAGGACGGCGACGACGTGCCGGTCATGCACGCCTGCGGCCACGACGTCCACGTCGTGTGCCTGCTGGGCGCCGCTGCTCTACTCGCCGCGGGCACCGATCACTGCGAGGTGGCGCCCAACGAGACCGCCGTGCTGACCGTCGGCAGCATCCACGCCGGCAGCAAGAGCAATGTCATCGGTGATCACGCTGTGCTGCAACTGAATATGCGCACCTACGACGAGGCGGTCCGCACGGCCGTACTCGCCGCGATCAAGCGGATCGTCATCGCGGAGTGTCAGGCATCAGGGTCGCCAAGGGACCCGGATTTCGAGCTCTACGACAGGTTTCCGCTCACCGTCAACGACGAGTCCGTCACCGAGAAGGTCAGCGATGCGTTCGCCGGCCATTTCGGTGACCGGCTCATCGAGATGCCCCAGGGATCCGCGAGCGAGGACTTCAGCGACATCCCCAACGCCCTCGGGGTGCCCTACACCTACTGGGGCATCGGCGGGATCGACCGGGACACCTACCGCGCAGCCGTCGAGTCCGGCCGGGTCGCGCAGGACATCCCGGTCAACCATTCGCCGACCTTCGCTCCTGTTGTGCAGCCGACGCTCGACACGGGTACCGAAGCCCTCGTGGTCGCAGCGCTGGCGTGGCTCGACGGCTGAGCCGTCAGCCGCGGGGGCCGGGCGCGTTGAGCTGGTACCGCACCCCCACCATCCGGATGACGAAGCAGACCGCCGCCGCGCCGAGAGCTGTCGCGAGGTTGTAGACGTCGAGCCGGATCGCGGCCACTGTGAGGATCGCGGCGATCAGGGCGGGTATCGCGTACAGCTCGCTACGCAGCACGGTCGGCACCTGCCCGGTGAGCGCGTCCCGGATCGTGCCGCCCCCGACGGCGGTGATCACCCCGAGCAGAGCCGCGGGTGCGGCGCCGAGTCCGTAGGCGAGCGCCTTCGTCGTGCCGATGACGGCGAAGACGCTCAACCCGATCGCATCGAGCACGGTGATGGGCATCTCCAGCCGCGAGAGCGCGCGGTTGAGCACCAAGGCGATCAGCGCGCCGCTCACCGCGAGCGCGAAGTAGGGCCAGTCCACGAACGTCGCAGGGGGGATCGCACCGATCAGGACGTCGCGGATCACGCCGCCGCCCAACGCCGTCAACATGCCGACGGTCACGACGCCGACGACGTCGAGTCGGGTCGCGCGCAACCCCGCCAGCGCCCCGTTCAATCCGAAGACGAACGTGCCGGTCAGATCGAGCGCGAACAGCAGCGTCGGTTGCGGGTCCACCCGTTCTGCCTATCACTGCGAGGTCCACACCCGCAGGCTCTCCGCGCCGACCCGCGCGTCGTGGATCTGCTGGAAGTTCCGTCCGCCGCGCGCGTACGTCGCGAGAACAGCTGCCGGGCAGCGACTTTCGACCACCGGCCTGGGCAGCCATCGGCACGGCCGCACGTGCACCAGGTCGACGTCTTCGCCGGCGGCGTCGTAGACGTACGGTCCGTCGAGGCGGCCGAGCCAGAACAGGCCGTCCTCGTCGCGCGTCCACACGAACGATCCGTCGGGCACGGCGGCGAAGCGGTCCACCCGGCGCTGCGGTACGTCGATCCGGCCGAAGCCGACGAGTCCCAGCGCGAAAGCCCGGTCGCGCGCCAGCTGCGGATCGACGTCGTCGCGGCGTGAGCGCATCGGCGCCCGGTACACGGACGTCACGCTCGTGGCCCGCGAGCGCGCGCAGAGTGCCGCGACACGCCGCGCAGGGATGTACAAACGCGCGCGCTCGCCGAACCCGGCGTCACGTGAACGGGCGGCGCGCGTCCACCCTCTCGGAGAACCGGCCCGCGCCCCGCCACAACCGGGCGACCGCGTCCGCGTCCTCGTCGGTGACGAAGTTGCCCATCACCCGCACCGCGATCGTCATCAGCGCCGAGGACCGCATCGCGAGCGGGCCCGTCGCCGGCAGGAACCGCGGGAACGTCAGCAGCAGCGCCAGCCGGCGCGCAATAGAGAACCCGCGCGCATAGTGCTCGTCCAGCACCGCGGGCCACGCCTGCGAGTAGTCGCCGCTGCCCAGCATCTGCGCGGCCAGCCGCCCGGTTTCCAGGCCGTAATCGATGCCCTCGCCATTGAGCGGATTCACACACGCCGCGGCGTCGCCGATCAGCATCCAGTTCGGCCCGGCCACACCCGACACCGCCCCGCCCATCGGCAGCAGCGCTGAGCGCGGCGCCCGCACGTCGCCGTCGAAGCCCCATTCGTCGCGGCGCAGCGCGACGTAATGATTCAGTAAGGGCCGTAGCGCGGTCTCTGCCGGACGCTTGGCCGTCGCCAGCGCGCCGACGCCGATGTTCACCTCCCCGGTGCCGAGCGGGAAGATCCAGCCGTACCCCGGCAGCACCTCACCGGTGGGTGCGCGCAGCTCCAGATGTGAGGTGATCCACTCCTCCGCGTGGCGCGGCGTCGCGATGTAGGCGCGGATCGCGGTGCCGTACACGGTGTCCCTGTGCCACCGCCGGCCGAGGACTCGCCCCAGGCCCGAGCGCACACCGTCGGCGACGATCAGGTCCCGGCAACCGATCACCTCGCCGGACTCGAGCACCACGCCGGACACTCGTCCGGTCGAATCATGCTGCACATCAACAGCTTTGATGCCCAGCTTCATCTTGGCGCCCTCGTCGACGGCGACGAGCCGAATGCGCTCGTCGAGTTCGAGGCGCGGCACCGCGCTGCTGATCGGCGGGAACGAGCGACCCGGCCAGGGCACTTCGACGTCGGCTCCGAAGCCCGACATCCGCAATCCGAGGTGGGTGACCCGGTCCGCCAGCCACCCGTCGAGGCCCAGCCGCCGCATCTCGGCGATGGCCCGCGGGGTCAGCCCGTCGCCGCACGCCTTGTCGCGGGGGAACGTCGCGGCATCGATCACCAGCACGTCGCGCCCCGCGCGGGCGGCCCACGCGGCCGCCGCCGAACCGGCGGGGCCGGCTCCGACGACCACCACATCAGCGCTCGTGTGCATGGCTCCCAGTATGTTGGCTGTGTGAGGACACCGGCGAACGTGGTGGCGGGAGTGGACTTCGGCGATGCCGAGTTCGCCCAGGACGTCCGTGACGGCGTGGCCCGGATCGAAGCGCTGATGTCGGAAGAACTCGGCCGCGCCGACGAGCTGATGGCCGAGGCGGTGACGCACCTGTTCCAGGCCGGCGGCAAACGGTTCCGCCCGCTGTTCACCGTGCTGTCCGCGCAGCTGGGGCCCGAGCCCGACTCCTGGCAGGTCACCGTCGCCGGCGCGGTCATCGAGCTGGTGCACCTGGCGACGCTGTACCACGACGACGTGATGGACGAGGCCCAGGTGCGCCGCGGCGCGGCCAGCGCCAACGCGCGGTGGAGCAACAACATCGCGATCCTGGCCGGGGACTACCTGTTCGCGACGGCATCGCGGCTGGTCAGCCGGCTCGGCCCGGAGGCGGTGCGCATCATCGCCGACACCTTCGCGCTGCTGGTCACCGGCCAGATGCGGGAGACGCGCGGCGCCGCCGAGCACGTCGACGAGGTCGAGCATTACTTGAAGGTGGTCTACGAGAAGACGGCCTGCCTGATCGCCGCGTCGGGCCGCTTCGGTGCCACGTTCTCCGGTGCCGACGACGAGCAGATCGAGCGCCTCGCCCGGCTCGGCGGCATCGTGGGCACCGCGTTCCAGATCTCCGACGACATCATCGACATCGACAGCGATCCCGACGAGTCCGGCAAGGTGCCCGGAACGGACCTGCGCGAAGGCGTGCACACGCTGCCGGTCCTCTACGCGCTGCGCGAGACCGGCCCCGATGCCGATCGGCTGCGCGCGCTGCTGGCCCGCCCTCTGGAGGACGACGGCGACGTCGCGGAGGCGTTGCGCCTGCTGCGCGCGTCGCAGGGCATCGTCCGAGCCAAGGAGATTGTCGCCGAGTACGCGCGTCAGGCCGAGGCGGAGTTGGCCGCACTGCCCGACGGCCCGGGCCGTCAGGCGCTGGCCACGCTGGTCGATTACACGATCAATCGGCACGGCTGAGGCCCGTCGGAACCTGTACGGCCTGCCCGGGCGTTGGACAGACGAATGAGTTCTTCAGGTCGGAGTACTTCAGGTCGAATGAGGAGGACCCGTCGATGACGTGGCATCCGCACGCCAACAGGGCGAAGACGTTCCTGTTGCTGGTGCTGTTCTCGGGACTGATCGTGGCCGTCGGTGCGATGTTCGGCCGCAACATCATGTTCCTGGCCGTGTTGTTCGCGATCGGCATGAACGCCTACGTCTACTTCAACAGCGACAAGCTGGCGCTGCGTGCGATGCACGCGCAGCCGGTCACGGAGATGCAGGCGCCGGTGATGTACCGGATCGTGCGCGAGCTGGCGACCACGGCGCGTCAGCCGATGCCGCGGCTCTACATCAGTGACACCGCCGCCCCGAACGCGTTCGCGACGGGCCGTAATCCGCGCAACGCCGCGGTGTGCTGCACGACGGGCATTCTCGGCATCCTCAACGAACGCGAGCTGCGTGCCGTCCTCGGCCACGAGCTCTCCCACGTCTACAACCGCGACATCCTGATCAGCTGTGTGGCGGGCGCGATGGCGTCGGTGATCACCGCGCTGGCCAACCTCGCGTTCTTCGCGAGCATGTTCGGCGGAAACCGCGAAGGTGGCACCAATCCCTTTGCCATTCTTCTGGTTTCGCTGCTCGGCCCGATCGCGGCGACGGTGATTCGGCTGGCGGTGTCGCGGTCGCGCGAGTACCAGGCCGACCAGTCCGGTGCCGAGCTGACGGGTGACCCGCTGGCCTTGGCGAGTGCCCTGCGCAAGATCAGCGCCGGGGTGGAGCGGGCGCCGTTGCCGCCGGAGCCGCAGCTCGCCGACCAGGCTCACCTGATGATCGCGAACCCGTTCCGGGCGGGCGAGAAGATCGGCAAGCTGTTCGCGACCCACCCGCCGATCGCCGACCGCATCGCGCGGCTGGAGGCGATGGCCGGTCGCGGGCCGGGCCAGTACTGACGGGCTCGTCAGACTTCTGCCGCTGGCGCTGCGCCGCGTGGCACCGCGCCTTTAAGGTGTGCGGCGTGCTCACCCGAATTCTCGTCGCCGTCTCGGCCGCTGCCGCGCTCGCCGCGCCGGCGGTCGCCGCGGCTGACCCGTCCCCGCTGAACGTCAACGCGCTGCCGCCGGTCAACCCGCAGCCCTTCGCCTCTCCGGATGGCGCGTGGTACTCGTTCGCCGCGCCCGGGGGTGTGACGTGCGTGATGGATCGGCAGTCCGGCAACTACGGCTGCAACGGTGTGCTGCCCGGTGCTCCCGGCGGCGCGAACGTCGTCAGCGGCTGGGCGGGTGGAGCGCCAGGGTTCGCGAACGCGGCCGGCCCGATGTACGGCGCGACGGCCGACCCGCTACCGCTGCCGGCCAACACCCGGATGAGCTTTCGCACCGTCAGCTGCGGCACCGACGGCGTCATCACCTCGTGCGTGAACACCGTCAACCAATCCGGGTTCGTCATCAGCCCGACCGGCACCTACGCGTACTGAGCGGCTCTCGTTAACACTGCCGGGCGTTCCGGCGACATCTAGGCTGTGACGGTGTCGAGCAGAGCCTTTGTCGGCGCGGCGTGCCTGGCCGCGGCTGGTGTCCTGAATGCGTCGGGGCTGGCCGCCGCGCAGCCGCCCACCCCTCCGCCGCCACCGCCCGCGCCCAACGTGAACGCGTGGGCTCCGGCGAATCCGCAGAACTATGCCGTCTTCGACGGCGCGGCATACGCGTTCAGCTCCAACGGTCTGACCTGCATGCTGCAGCGCTCGGGCGGCTACGGATGCAACGGCGTGCTGCCCGGGGCGCCCGAGGGGGCGAACCTGATCAGCGGTTCGGCGGGAGGAGTGCCCGCATTTTCGGTGGCGCCCGCCCCGATCTACGGCGGCGAGGTCAAAGCGCTGCCCGCCAATTCACGGCTGAGCTTCGGCACCGTCAGCTGCGGCAATGACGGCACGCTGACCTCCTGCGTGGACAGCCGCAACCAGGCGGGCTTCGTCGTCAGCCCGACGGCGTCCTGGGTCGTCAACGAGGTCGACCCGCTGCTGGCCCGTCCCGAGGGCACGAACCCGTACTTCAACTAGAAGCCATCGATCAGAAGCCTGAGCCGTGCACCTCGTGGCCCGGCTTCTCCTGCATCAGCCCGTGGTAGGCGTCTTCGACGGTCGAACCGTGGTTGACCACGCCGTCGACCTCGCGGGCGATCGGCATCGAGATGCCCAGCTCCTCGGCGAACGACATGATCACGCTGGCCGCCTTGACGCCCTCGGCGACCTGGTTCATCGAGGCGATGATCTCGTCGATCGGCTTGCCCGCACCGAGCTGCTCGCCGACGTGGCGGTTGCGGCTGCGCTGGCTGGTGCACGTCACGATCAGATCGCCCATGCCGGCCAGTCCTGCGAACGTGTCGCGGTGCCCGCCGAGCGCCTCACCCATCTTCGACATCTCGCGCACCGCCCGCGCCATCACCATCGCGCGGGTGTTCTCGCCGATGCCCAGTGAGTAGCCCATACCGACGGCGATCGCGTACACGTTCTTGAGCGCTCCGGCCATCTCGACTCCGACCACGTCGTCGGTGGTGTAGGTGCGAAAACGCTTGGTGCGGAACAGGTTCGCCAGCTGTGCGGCCAGATGCTGGTCGGGCATCGCGAGCACCGCGGCCGCGGCATAGCCTTCGGCGACCTCGCGGGCGATGTTGGGGCCGGCCAGGATTCCCGCCGGATGCCCGGGCAGCACCTCGTCGACGACCTGGCTCATCCGGTAGTTCGTGCCCTGTTCGAGGCCCTTGACCAGGGACACCAC
The DNA here is from genome assembly GCF_007096635.1 of Mycolicibacterium sp. 018/SC-01/001. Classification (GTDB taxonomy): domain Bacteria; phylum Actinomycetota; class Actinomycetes; order Mycobacteriales; family Mycobacteriaceae; genus Mycobacterium. The sequence goes on along the minus strand of NZ_VKAA01000004.1, from coordinate 259,477 downwards.
GGGCACCCACGGGCGTAGCGATGCGGCCAATTCGGTGAGGACACCGCGGAATCCGTGTGAGGGCACACCCATGACGATGACGTCGGCACACTCGGCGGCTTCGACGAAGTCGGTGGTGGCCTTCAGATCGTGCGCCAGCTCGACCTCGTTGCCCAGGTACTTGGTGTTGCGGTGGTGGTTGTTGATGTCGTCGGCGGTTTCCTGCGAACGCACCCACTGCAGCGTCGGACCGCGGCGCGCGCAGATCGAGGCCACGGTGGTGCCCCAGGATCCGCCTCCGAGGACGACGACTTTGGGATCGCGCTGTGCAGGTGCCATGGGAGATCACCCTAGGGTGGCGGCTGGACCGCGAGGCGGCTTTCGGAGCGAATCGGTGCGAGGAGCCCCCCGTCGCGGTGGGCATAATGAACCCGACGTTGCTAGGGGGTCTTGTGTCGGTCACGGTGTCGACGGTCGAAGCATCGGACCCGCGGGGCGTGATTGCGGCGGCGGACCAGCTGGGCGGCCACATCGCCGATCTCGACGCCGTGGTCGATCACGAGCAGCAGTCGCTCGCACGAGTGCGAGCGGCCTGGCGAGCGCCCGGCGGTGACGCCGCGGTGTCGACGGGCGAGCAGGACATCGCGGCGCAGCTGCAGCTACGGGCCCGGCTCGAGTCGGTCCGGCTGGCGCTCGTGACCGGTGGTGCGCAGCTCGACGCCATCCGGGTCGGGCTGGTCGAGCTCGTCACAGCGCTGCGGGGCATGGGATGGACGGTCACCGACGACGGGTTCGCGGTCGCGCCGTTCTTCCCGCCGGTGCTCAAGAACTTCGAACCCGGGTTCACCGTGGTCATCCAACGCCTGCTGGGCTTGTTCGGGCAGGTCGATGGCGTGACGTCGGAGGCGATCGACGGCGCGGTCGAGCCCTGACGCGCCGAGCGTGCACCTTCCGTACGCCGAACGCGGGTCAGGCGTACACAACCGCCACGTTCGCCGTCAGCGGTAGTTGACGAACTGCAGCGCCACGTCGAGATCGGCGCCGCGCAGCAGCGCCTGGACGGCCTGCAGGTCGTCGCGCTTCTTGGAGCTGACGCGGATCTCGTCGCCCTGGATCTGGGCCTTGACGCCCTTGGGTCCCTCGTCGCGGATGAGCTTGGTGATCTTCTTGGCGTTCTCGCTGTCGATGCCCTGCTTGATGCCGCCGATGACCTTGTAGGTCTTGCCGGAGGGCTGCGGGTCGCCCGCGTCGAACGCCTTCATCGAGATGTCGCGCCGGATCAGCTTCTCCTTGAAGACGTCGACGGCGGCCTTGACGCGCTCCTCGGTGGAGGAGACGAGGATGATGCCGTCTTCGCCCTGCCATTCGATCGTGGTGTCGGTGCCGCGGAAGTCGAAGCGGGTGGACAACTCCTTGGCCGCCTGGTTGAGCGCATTGTCGACCTCTTGGCGGTCGGCCTTGCTGACGATGTCGAACGATGAATCCGCCATTGGACCCGTCCCTCCCTGGTAGTCGGTGCTGGGTTCCATCTTGGCCGCATGCTCCGGTGGCGGCCACACCACCCTGGCGATTTGTCGTCGGGGTATGCCGTCGTTGTATCCTGCTGTGCGCGCTACACGCGAACCCGGCAGGTTGCCCGAGCGGCCAATGGGAGCGGACTGTAAATCCGTCGGCTTACGCCTACAGTGGTTCGAATCCACTACCTGCCACACCACGTCAGGCCCCCTTTCGAGGGGGCCTGATTGCGTGCGGAGACGCTCAACGGTCCCGTCGCATCGCTGTGCGGATGCGTGTAAGCGGGCGGTTGTCGAGGGTGACGTCTCAGTACGGTTGCAGATCGAGGACCACTGCGCGGCCAGCGCACGGCGTTGTCTGCAAACGACCAAGATTCGGGCGTGAGCGATTTTGTCGGGAAGGTTCCCGAGTCTTGCGGTCAGATCATCGCGGTCTACGTCGACAGCATCTTCGACCAACACGGAAACCCGGTGACGACAGGCATCCTGGAATGCTTCCAGCGCGACGTGGCACCGAAGCCGTTGTCTCCGTGGAAGAAGGTCATCGGAAACGGTGCGCCGGGGTGGAGCCACGACATCACGGCTCAGATCGGAAAAAAGGGGGTGGCAGGTGGCGCGGACGATTCCTTGACAACTCCCGCCGGGAGCTTTCCCATCACCACCGCAATTGGGCGGGTGAGGGCGCCGTTCACCAAAATGCCCTACCACTTCATCCAGGAGGGTGACGTCTGGGACGAGGGATATCGGTACTGGGCTCCAGCGTGGAGCCGAGGTGAATCGACGACATACAACACCCGCATCCGAGAATCAGACGCGAAGAAAGGACAGGAGACCGAAGACCTGAACCAGGACGCCTATGAGTATGCGGTTTTCGTCGACCACAACCCCACACGAAGGCCTGGGTGGGGCTGCGCCATCTTCCTCCATTGCCAGGACACCGACACAACCACGCTTGGGTGCATCGCAGTCAAGCAGCCCGTGATGGAGGCGATCTTCGCTTGGCTGGATCCTGATTCACAGCCGTACATGAGCATCCTCGTGGGTGTGGCCTAGGAGCGTTCTCGGACCCCCGTTCGTGCGCATCGTCGGCAGCTAGGCGCCCGGGCAGTTCCCGTTGATGGCCGGCCGGACCGTCGCCGAGGACGCCTGCACCGCGCCGTTGCCGTCTTGCAGACCTGCCGCGGAGAGACATGCCCCGGGAACGATGACGAGCGCGCTGGCCTCAGCCGTCTTGAGGTATCGGGTCTTCGGATCAGAAGGAAGGGTGACCGGGGTCGCACCGTTCGCCGCGCTGACCGTGATCGCTTGCGGAGTGACAGCGGTGACTGCGCCCTTGGCTTCGGTGGCTGTGCTGGTCGGGGTGCACTTCGCCTTCGCGTCGGTGTTGATGATGACCGTCTTGGCGGTCGGCGGCGTGCGGTTGGCATGTCGTACCTCGACGCAGCTGCCGACGGCGATGTCGGTTTCTTGCGCGGCGGTCATCTGGGTGACTTTCGTGCTCGGGGTGATGTCGACGTCGTCGGGGCCCTTCTTGCTCGCGAGGGTGATCGCTGTCCCGTTGACCGCGCTGACCCTGCCAAGCGCTCGGACTGTCGGGGGTTTCGACGCGGAAGGGGCGCTCGAGGATGCGGCAGCCGAAGGGGAGCTCGCCGGCGTGCCCGTGGTGCTGGCATGGCCACAGGCGGCAGCGAAGAGGACGGCTGTCGCCAGGCCGGTGAGGGCAGCAGTGCGACGCCTCGGAATCAGTATGAGGGAGTGAGCCATTCGCCGATCATCACCGCTGATACTGCGCGTCGGCTGTGAGCGCCGGGCATAGTCACCAGGTCTGCTCGGCCGCCCGCACCAGGATCTCGTTCACCGCGACGCGACGGTGACGGGTGACGATGAACGTCACCGCGTCGGCGATGTCAGCCGGGGCCAACGGGACCATGGCCCCGTTGCGCCGCGCCAACCGCTCCCGGTCGGGCTCCGGCAGGTGGTCGGTGATCTCGGTCTGCACGGTGCCCGGTTCCACGAGACTGACCCGCACGCGCTGGCCGAGCACCTCCTGCCGGATGGCTTCGGAGAAGGCCCCGATGCCGAACTTGGTCAGTGCGTACACCGCAGCACCCGGCTGCACCGATCGGCCGGCGGTCGAGCTGATGTTCACCAGGTCGGCCACCCCGCGCGGCGAGTCCGCGGCGGCTGAGATCAGGTGCGGCAGGCTCGCGCGTGTCACGTAGAGCAGGCCGGACACGTTGACGGACACCATCTCGTCCCAGTCGGACAGATCGGCATCGGCCGCCGGGCCGATGCGCATCAGCCCGGCGTTGTTCACCACCACATCGAGCCGACCGGCCTGCGCGACGACGGATTCCACGGCGTCGAGGGCCTGCCGCTGATCGGACACGTCGGCTTGGACGACGAGGGCTCTGCCCCCGTCGGCCTCGATGCGCGCGCTCAGGTCGTCGAGGCGGTCGCGGCGTCGAGCGAGCAGAGCGACGGTCGCCCCCTGGGCGGCCAAGCCGAGCGCTGTCGCCTCGCCGATGCCGCTGCTCGCGCCGGTGACCAGCGCTACCGAATCCGTCAATGTGTCAGACATGCTCGCCATCATGCGACCGGCGGCGCAGACGGCGTCTGACGGGGTGCGCCACAACCAGGAACGCGCACCGCCGGCCTCCTAGAATGCGGGACATGGCCAGCAACGGTCTCGGCGACTACCTTCGCGCCCGTCGCGACCGGGTGACGCCCGCCGATGTGGGCCTGCCGAGTGACGGGTTGCGCCGGGTCAGCGGGCTCCGGCGGGAGGAAGTGGCGCTGCTGGCCGGTATGAGCGTCGACTACTACACGCGTCTGGAGCAGGGGCGTGAGCGCAGTCCGTCCCCGCAGGTGATCGACGCGCTGGCCGTGGTCCTGCAACTGCCGGACGACGCGCGCGAGCACCTGTTCCGTCTGGCCGGGCTGAGCCCCCAGGAGCGCGGCAGTGTGAGCACCCGCGTCGACCCGGCACTGCTCGAGCTGCTGGACATGTGGCCGTTCAATCCTGCGTTCGTCTACAACCGGGCGTTCGACGTGCTAGCCAGCAATCCGATCGCCGACGCGATGTTCATGCAGTGGACGCACTCGACGAACCTGATGCACATCATCTTCACCGAGCCCGAAGCCAAGGTCTTCTACTGCAATTGGTCGGTGGTCGCCGAGGATGCGGTGGCCAGTTTCCGTCACGGCTTCGGTATCGCGCCCAACGATGCCCGGCTCTGCGCGGTGCGCGACGAACTCCTGGAATCCAGTCCCGAATTCGCCGTCATGTGGACCCGCCACGATGCGCGGCGTAAAGCGCTGCAGAACAAGACATTCCGACATCCGATAGTGGGTGTTATGACGCTGACGATGCAGACGTTCGATGTGCGATCCAGCCCCGGCCAGGAACTCGTCGTCTACCACGCCGAGCCCGGTTCCCCGAGCGCGGAGGCGCTGTCGGTGCTGTGCTCCTGGGCCGTCACGAGCTGACCGATGAGAACGAAAGGATCAACGATGTCCACCTTCATGGTCACCTACGTCGGTGACGGCACCAGCTCCTTCGACCGCAATTACTATGAGAACAGCCATATTCCGTTCGTTTCCAAGACGTGGGAGCCGTTCGGTCTGGAGCGTACCGACGTGTACTACCCCGAGGATTCTGTGGACGGCCAACACGTCGTGGCGGTGGCACTGTGCCACTTCGCCGACCGCGCAGGTCTGGATCGTGCCCTCAGTGCGCCCGAATCCGCACCCATAGACGAGGACATCGCGAACTTCACGAACGTTGTACCGATCACCACGGTCGTCTCCCCGGCGACGTGACGTCCCTGGGTGCACTGCACCCATTGTGTCGGGGCGGCCGCTGACTAGCGTCGAAGGTGCAGTGATCACCTCTGGCGAAAGGACGATCGTGAAGCGCACGACACTCGGCGGTCTGGACGTGTCGGCCCAAGGCTTGGGCTGCATGGGCATGAGCGAGTATTACGGTGAATCCGACTGGGACACCAGCATCGCCACGATCCGGCACGCCATCGACATCGGCGTCACCCTGCTCGACACCGCGGACCAGTACGGCGCCGGCCACAACGAGGTGCTGGTCGGCCGCGGCATCGCCGGACGCAGAGACGACGTCCAGATCGCGACGAAGTTCGGGATCGACCGCAGCAGCGGTGACGAGAACCGGGTGCACCGCGGCGATCCGCCCTACGTGAAGCGCTCGTGTGACGCCTCGCTGCTGCGCCTCGGCGTCGACCACATCGACCTGTACTACCTGCATCGACCCCCGGACAACGCCGAGATCGAGGACACCGTCGGTGCGATGGCCGAACTGGTGGAGGCGGGCAAGGTCCGTCATCTCGGCCTCAGTGAGGTCAGCGCCGATCTGCTGCGCCGCGCCCACGCCGTGCATCCGATCGCCGCCGTGCAGAGCGAATATTCGCTGTGGACAAGGGATGTCGAGCAGGTGACGCCGGTGATGGCCGAGCTCGGCGTCGGGCTCGTGCCCTATGCGCCCCTGGGCCGCGGCTTTCTCACCGGATCCGTGCAGACCGAGAATCTGGCGTCGAACGACTTCCGCGCCAAGAATCCGCGCTTCACCGGCGATGCCGGTCAGCAGAATCAGGCCATCGCCGACACGGTGCGCTCGGTCGCCGATCGGCTCGACGTCCTACCCGCGCAGGTGGCGCTGGCCTGGGTGTACGCCCAAGCCGATCGGCTCGGTGTCTCGGTGGTGCCGATCCCCGGAACGCGTCACGCCGAACGGCTCGACCAGAACGTCGCGTCGCTCGACGTCGAACTCGACGACGACACGTTGGCGCAGCTGCAACCCCTGAGCGACCAGGTGCAGGGTGGCCGCTACGCGGATCGTGGCGTGCGCTGATGGGTTCTCGACTGGACGGCAAGGTCGCCGTCGTCACCGGCGCGTCGAAGGGGCTGGGTGCCGAGATCGCCCGGGAGTTCGCCGCGGAGGGCGCATCCGTGGTGGTCAACTACGCCCACAGCAAGGACGCCGCGGACGGCGTCGTGGGCGCGATCAGCGATGCCGGAGGCACGGCGGTGGCCATTCAGGCGGACATGAGTGACGAGAATCAGGTGAGCGCGATGTTCGCCGAAGCCCATCGCGTCTTCGGCCGTCTCGACATCCTGGTCAACAACGCCGGCGTCTACGACTTCCAGCCCCTGCAGAAATTGAGCCGGGACTTGTTCCGACGCCACTTCGAACTCAACGTGTACGGCTATCTGACCGCGATCAAAGAGGCTGTCGGCTACATGTCACCCGGAGCGAGCATCGTCAACATGAGCTCGACGGTGACGATCTTCGGGCCCTCAGAGGCGTCGGTGTACACCGCCACCAAAGGTGCGATCGATGCGTTGACGCGATCACTGTCGAACGAACTGGCGCCCAGAGGAATACGGGTCAACGCGATCAAACCGGGTGTCGTCGACACCGAGGGTGTCCAGGCGGGCGGGTTCCTCACCAGTGACTTCGGCAGGGCGCTGGTTGCGGAGACCCCGTTGGGTCGACTCGGTCGCTCCGAGGATGTCGCCCCGGCAGCCGTGTATCTGGCATCCGATGAAAGCGCATGGATGACAGGGGAATACATCACGATGGCCGGAGGGCAACGGTGACAGGCGCGCAAGGCACCGCGAGCCATGTCGTGCAGAACTACTTCGACGTCTTCTTCAGCCACGATGTCGACAAGACACTGCAGTGCCTGACCGATGACGTCGTCTGGCACGTGCAGGGCGCAGCCGATGTTCCCACGATCGGCACCCGGCACGGCAGACAGCAGGTGCGCGAGTGGCTCGAGCTGTTCCCGAAGCACTTCGAGCCCATCGACTTCGACATCCAACGAATGTTCGAAAGCGGTGACCAGGTGGTGGTCATCGGTCACTTCACCCATCGGATCCTCGACACAGGAAAAGAATTCAGTAGCGACTTCGCGACCATCTGCACTGTCCGCGACGGTCTGCTCGCCGCCTACAACTTCCTCGAAGACTCCTACGGGCTGTGGGATGCCTTCCAGCCCGTCGACTCCTGACTCCGAAAAAGGACCGTCGTGAACATCACCGGCAACACCATCTTCATCCCCGGATCGACCAGCGGCATCGGGTTGGCCCTTGCACTTGCTCTGCAGGACAGGGGAAATACAGTGATCATCGGGGGCAGGCGGGCCGAACTCCTCGAGGAGATCAGCGCGCACCATCCTGGTCTCGACACCGTGCAGATCGACACCACGGACTCGGCGAGCATCTCGGCAGCGGCTGCATCGGTGATCGACAAGCACCCGGATCTCAACGTGATCGTCGCGATGGCCGGCGTGATGCGGGTGGAAGACTGGCACCACCCCGACGGGTTCCTCGATTCGGCAGAAGCGGTCATCACCACGAACCTGCTCGGGCCGATCCGCCTCATCGGCGCTTTCATCGAGCATCTGCAAGCGCAGCCCGCCGCCACGATCGTCACAGTGTCCTCGGGCCTGGCGTTCACACCGCTGAAGATCACGCCGAGCTACAACGCCTCCAAGGCGGCCATCCACATGCTCACGGAGTCGCTGCGTTTGCAGTTGGCCGATACCAACGTCACGCTCAAAGAACTGGTGCCGCCGTCGGTGGCCACCGATCTGCTTCCAGGCCAACGGGAAAGCTCGTTCGCCATGCCGCTCGACGGTTTCATCACCGAGGTCATGCACATCCTCGAGAATGATCCGGACGGCACGGAGATCCAGGTGGAGCGGGTCAAGTTCCTCCGCTATTCCGAGGTCCGCGGCGATTACGACGACGTCGTGCGCACGCTCAACGAGGCCGACCCGAACGTCGGAACCTGATTCTTTCTCCGACCAGCCACGCAAACGGCATACCGCCTCTAGAGTTCTGCCGTGCTCACGAGGCTGATCCCGCGCGCCCTGCTGGCGCTCCTGCTCCTGCTCACCACTGCGACCACCGCGGTCGCCGCGCCCTATCCGGCCGGCCCGGTGACGATGACGGCCGGCGCCGGACCCGGCAGCGGTTTCGACCTGACGATCCGGTCCGTGGTCGACGCACTGCAGACCGAGCACATCGTCAATGTTCCTCTGCCGGTGCAGAATCGGCCCGGCAACAGCGGGTCGGACTTCCTCGCCACGATGGTCGAGCAGTACCGCGAAGCCGATGATCAGCTGTCCGTCGCCTCACTGGCGACGATGATGAATCAGGTGCGCGGCGCGTCCCGGTACGGCTACACCGACGTCACGATGATCGCCCGGCTGATGACGGAGTATTTCGTCGTCGTCACCTCGCCGGGCTCCCCGTATCAGAACCTCACCGACCTGATGGCGGCGATCAAGGCCGATCCCGCGCGCGTGACCGTCGGCGCCGCCTCCGACGACGAGGCGCCGTTCGACCTGCTGGTCAACGCCGCGGGCGGCGATCCCCGGGCCGTCCGCTACGTGGCGCACGAGGGCGGCGGTGCGCAGACCGCGGCGCTGCTCGCCGGTGAGGTCCAGGTGGCGCTCGGCGGGGTCAGCGAGTTCGTCGACCAGATCCGTGGCGGGCAGCTGCGCGCACTCGGCGTGCTGTCCGAAGACCGGTTGCCGGGCCTCGAGACTCCGACCGCGCGGAAGCAGGGGCTCGACGTGACGCTGGCCAACTGGCGCGGGATCTACGGACCGCCGGCGATGCCGCAGTACGCCGTCGACTATTGGCGTCAGGCTCTGGCCACGGTGGTCGAGTCGCCCACGTGGAAGTCGATTGCCGAACGGAGCGGGTTCACCACCACGTTCATGGTCGGCGACCAGCTCCAGACGTTCCTCGCCGACACGCAGGCCGACGTCGAGGCCGCCTACCGCGTCGCCTGAGCCCCGGCTATCGCAGCCGCAGACCGCGTCGGCGCACCCACAGCACCGCCGCCGCGGTGGCCAGCGCCCAGACTGCCACCGCGATGCCCAGGTGCACGAAGCTCTTGGTGTCGCGCCCGAGAATGGGGCCGATCGCTGCGGGCACCTGGTTCCAGAACACGTCGTGCCCGACGCCGCCGATCGGATCGGCGATGTAGTAGAGCGCATACGGCAGAGCCAGGGCCCCGAGCCAGAACGCCAGCGAGCGCTTGTCGGAGCGGCGCCGCCAGCGCCGGATCAGCGGCGCGGCGGCCACGGGAAGCAGCACTGACACCAAGTTGCCGATGCCGAGCCACGACAGCACCGGCACCAGGACGTTGGGGACGGTCCGCGTCAGCCGCGACGCTGTGTCGAACCACAGTGTGAACACCACGGCCGTGGCGAGCGTCGGCAGACCGACCACCGCGAACAACGCAAGGTTCTTCACCAGCAGGACGCGCCACATCGGAGTGCCCTCGTCCATCGCGGCCTGCACGCGGTAGTGGTCGGTGCCGAGCATGTTGGTGGTCGTGATGTCGGCGAGGACGAACGAGGCGAAATAGGTGTCGACGACGACGATCAGATCGTTGTGCAGGTGGTGCCTGGTGAGGGGCTGCACCAGCAGCCACAGTGCGGCCAGCACGACGTTGATCGCGACGCCCGTCATGCAGGTCCGGGGCGGGGTGAACAGCCAGCGAATCTCGGCGGCCACCGCGCGCGGTAGCGGGAGGGAGAACGCATGCGCCGCTCGTCGCGCCGTGAACGGGCGCGCCGCACCGGCGCGCACCATCGCCCGCGTGCAGCGATGGACGACCGCGTTCATGGACACCTTCCCCGACACCGCCGAGCACCGAAGTGCCTGCGACCCTACCTGCCGTCACCTCGTGTTCGTCACCTGCGAGCAACGTCGGCGATGTACTGTGTGTCCGCTTGATTGACGACACCGACAGCGAGGCAGCCACGCCGTGAGACTGATCTTGGAGTTGCTTCGCCCCTATCGGTGGTCGGTGGCGGGCATTTTCGCCGTGCTCTGCGTCCAGATCGCGATGGGGCTGGCTGCGCCCTGGCCGTTGAAGGTCGTGCTCGACAGCGTGGTCGGTGATCATCCGTTGCCGCCGTGGCTGCACGGATTGCTGGAGCCGATCCTCGGCGGCGAGGGCAAGATGCACGTCGCCGGGCTGGCCGCGATCATGGTGATCGTCATCGCGCTCATCGCGGCGATCGCCACGTACGCGGCCAACTACCTGACCGAAACCGTCGGTCAGCGCGTCGGCAACGATCTGCGCACGCGGGCCTATCACCATTTGCAGCAGCTGTCTCTGAGCTACTTCGACACCCATCGCGTCGGGCCGATCCTGTCCACGCTGACCGATGACGTCGACACGATCCAGGACTTCGCCTCGGCTTCCACGCTGGGCATCGCGACCGATCTGCTGACCATCGCCGGCATGCTCGGCCTGATGCTGTGGCTGCAGTGGGATTTCACGCTCGTGGCCCTCGCGGTCGCACCGCTGCTGTTGTTGTTCGTCTCGCGAATCCGCAAGGCGGTCAAGGCCGCCACCCACGAGGTGCGCCGACGGGAATCCGACATCGTCGCCGTCGCCGAAGAGGGGCTGCAGTCGATCCGCGTCGTCAAGGCCTTCGACCGGGAGACCCTGCAGGAGCAGCAGTTGGCGATCGCCGGTCAGCAGGCCGTCGACGCAGCGCTGAACGCACGCCGCGTGAAGTCGGTGGTCTCACCGATCGTCGCGGTCGTCGTCGCAGCGTGCACGGCGCTGGTGCTGTGGCGCGGCTCGGCGTTGATCCTCGCGGGCGCGATGACCGCGGGCACGCTGACCGTGTTCATCAGCTACCTGGCCTCCTTCTTCAAACCCGTACAGGACCTCGCGAAGCTGACGAACACGATCGCGATGGCCGCGGTCGGCGTCGAACGCGTGGCCGCGCTGCTGGACGCCGAGACCGACATCGAGGAGAAGCCCGACGCCGTGGGGGCGGCGAAGATCAAGGGCGCCATCCGGTTCGAGAAGGTGGCGTTCAGCTACGACGGCGAGAAGCCGGTGCTGCGCGACGTGACGTTCGACGTCGCCCCCGGCCAGCTCGTCGGCATCGTGGGCCACACCGGCAGCGGCAAATCGTCTCTGGTGAGCCTGATTCCGCGCTTCTACGACCCCGGCATGGGATCGGTGCAGATCGACGGGGTGGACCTGCGGGACTACAAGCTGCACGATCTTCGCCAGCAGATCGGCTACGTGCTGCAGGACACGGTGCTGTTCCGCGGCACGGTGCGCGACAACATCGCCTTCGGCCGGCCTGATGCGACTCACGAGGAGATCGTGGAGGCCGCGAAACTCGCCAACGCACACGAGTTCATCTCCGACATGCCGCAGGGTTACGACAGCGCGGTCGGCGAACGGGGCATGACCCTCTCCGGCGGCCAACGGCAGCGCATCGGCATCGCCCGCGCCCTGATTCGCGACAGCCCGATCCTGATCCTCGACGAGCCGACGGCTGCGCTGGACGCGCAGTCGGAGCATCTGGTGATGAGCGCGCTGGAGCGCTTGATGAGTGACCGCACGGTGCTGACGATCGCCCACCGGCTCTCGACGATCCGCGACGCCGACAAGATCGTCGTGCTCGAGGAGGGGCGCGTCGTCGAAGAAGGCACCCACAGCGAGCTGCTCGAACGCAATGGCAGATACGCTGAGCTGCACCGCATCCAGTACGAGGACGAGAAGTCGTGACCCGCTCCCTGATCATCCTGCCCGACGATTCGTCGCGGCCGGTTCTCGACGCCATCCACAACGCCGAGAAGTCGGTGCGCGTGAAGATGTTCGCGTTCAGCCATCAGCCGCTGCTCGACGCCGTCGTCGCGGCGCATCAGCGTGGCGTGCTGGTCAAGGTGATGCTGAACCCGGAACGCCGCGACGGCGAAACCGACAACGACGGTGCGCGGGAGCTGTTGCAGCAGTACGGTATCGACGTCACGGAGAGCAATCCGTCGTTCGGGTTGACGCACGAGAAGTCGATGGTGATCGATGACGAGTTCGCGTTCGTCGAGTCGCTGAACTGGACCGACGAGAACTTCACCGAGACCCGCGACTACGCGGTGGTGACGCCGAGCTCCCATGAGGTGCTGGAGATCATCGAGTGCTTCGAGGCCGATTGGGCGCGTGAGGACTTCGACCCCGGCGATCACGCGCGTCTGATCTGGTGCCCCACCAATGGACGGGCACGCATCGCGGATTTCATCGATCGCGCCGAGAAGACGCTGTTCGTGCAGAACGAGCGCTACCAGGACCCGGTCATCATCGAGCGGTTGGTACGCGCCGCCCGCCGCGGGGTCAAGGTGCATGTGATGGCCCGTGCCGCACACCATCTGAAAGCCGACAAACTTCTCGAGGGCGTGAGCGGGCTACGCATCCTCGACGATGTCGGCATCAAGATCCATCGCCTCAAGCACCTCAAACTGCACGCCAAGATGATGGTCGCCGACCACGAGCGCGCGATCGTCGGATCGATCAACCTGTCCCCGGGCAGCTTCGATCACCGCCGCGAGCTGGCCATCGAGGTGAACGACGGGAATCTGATCACCCGGCTGAACAAGGTCGCGCACCACGATTGGAAACATTCGGAGCCATTGGATCTCAGCGACGCGGCGCTGCTGGCCGATCTCGCGCGCAGTGACAAGCGCCAGGTCGAGCAGCTCGGGCTACACCGACCCGAGAGCTGACAACCCGACGGGGTCGGTCAACGCTTCCTGACTGTGGGCGCCCGCCGGGACCACCAGGACCGGCGTCGATGCGTGCGCGATGACGGCGGCGGTCACGCTGCCCTGCAGGTGGCCGACCAGGCCGCTGCGCCGATGCGGCCCGAGCACGATCAGCGCCGCGTCGCAGTCGGCGGCGGTGGCGACGATCCCCTTCCAGGTCGGTGTCGCCTCCACCGCGAGGCTGCGGGCGCGCATACCCGCCGCCTCTGCCAGGGAAGCTCCTTGTGCCGCTGTCTTTTCCGCCGCCGACCGCACGTCACCGGCCCGGCCGGTGTCGATGCCGTCATCGCTGACCGGCCGGAAGCCGACGTCGACGGGCTGCCACACGCACACCACGACGGCGCTGCGGTCCGGCGCGACGTGCTGGGCGGCCCGGAAGATCGCCGCCGCGGCCAAATCCGTGCCGTCGTAGGCGAACAGGATGGGACGATCGCCTGGCGCTGCCAGCACCGGCGCCGCTGCCGGACTCGGGGTGTGCGTGTGCAGACGTGGGCTCGTGGGAAGTCCCCGGAGCCGGGCCAGCAGCGGGGGTGAATACCACGCGGGCGAATCGCCGTCGAGGAATTCGTCGAGGTCCGGCGTCTGTGGCCGGGCGCCGCTGAGCGCGTAGACCGCGACCCCGAACACCGCACCGCCGACGGCGAGACCGAAACCGACCCACAGGGCGATTCCGGTCCCGGCGACGAGGTCGTCCGATATGCGCGTAGCCAGGTGCGCGAAGATCGGCGCCACCATGAACGCCGCGACGGCGCGCAACAATTCGATGATGGCGAACACTCGTTGCAGACTGTTGGACTGCAGTGAGAAGCCGGCGACGAACAGCGCGGGGGCGACGGTGGCACCGAGGGCGAGCCCGGTCAGGGCCGAACCCACAAGCGCCAGTGAGTGATTGGCAGGAAGCGACAGGCGGAACACCAGAATCCCCGCTGCCAGCAACGCCATACCGACCAGAGGGAGGTAGTGCATCGCCCGCCGGGAGATCACGAAGCCGAACACGACGGCCATCACGATGGCACCGCCGAGTTCGGGCAGGTACAGCAATCCCACCTGGACGGGGCTGAAGGACTGCAGGAACACCGCGGCGGTCAGCGCAGTCGCGGCCACCGACGCTGCTGCGGCGAACAGGGCGACACCGACGCCGGCGACCGGGATCGCACTCGTGAGCATCGTGCGAATGGTCAACAGTGGCCGCGACGCACAGTACTGGTAGACGATGAGCGCGACGATCAGCAGCAGCCCGCCGAGCATCGGGACGGTGACGGCGAGGTCGGAGATCTCGTGGCTGGTGAGCTGGGCGGCGCCGACGAACGCCGCCGTACATCCCACGGTAGCCAGTGCGATCGCGGGCAGGTCGCGGGGCGCGTCCCGGTCCGCGGGCGGCGCGTCGTCGAATGTCAGCACGGCCAGCACCAGAGCGCCCAGCGCGACGGCGGCGACGATCCAGAACAGCGGCCGCCAAGCGTGCGCTTCAGCTTGTACGCCGCCGATGAACGGACCGAGGGCGACAGCGCCGAACACACACATGTTCATGATCACCGCGGTGTTGCGCAGCTTGTCGCGCGGGAATCCGATGGTCAGCGGGGGTGCGGCGGCGATCAGCAGCATGCTGGTCGACAGGCCTTGCAGCACGTGGCCGATCACGAACGTGATCCCGTTCGGTGCCGCGGCGGCGACCACCGACCCGATGACCAGGAGCACGGCGTAACCGAGCAGCATCCGGCGCTGCGGCAGGTGCTGGGCGAACTGCACCGCCAGCACGGTGCCGACGGCGTAGGCCGCGTTGCCCAGTCCCGAACTGATCGCCATCGTCTGCGCGGTCAGGTGCAGCTGCTCGCTGATGATCGGTACCAGCGGATCCAGCGCAGCCGACAGCGCGAGGTAGGGGATCAGCGCGAGGGTCACCATCGCGGCGACCGCGGGGTATCGCCCGGCCAGGGGTCCTTGACGCATCAGCAGCGTCCACCGGAAACACGGTCAGGAGAGAAGGGGGGCACGTGCGCGGCAACCCGGCCGCCGCGCCACGCATTCCCCGATCACCGGTATTCCCAGGGACCTTCCAGGAACGCCGGTACCAGCTGTGTCAGACCACCGACGGCACCGCGATCCTGATGATCTGACCGGTGTCGTAGCGCAGCTGGTAGAGCGCGTCGTCGGGCCCCTGCACCAGCACCACGGTCCCGCCGGCATCGGCGTCGAAGTCCCTGGCGTTGCCGCACGAGGAGAAGTCGGAGGTGCAGTCCAGCGCCTTGATCCAGCCCTTGACCAGATCGGCGATCAGCACCGTGTTCTGGAATTCGTCGCCGAGCTGGCCGCCGTCGTAGAACAGCACCGACGTGATCGCCGCGCCGCCGCCGTCGTGGGAGTAGGCGTAGATGGGGTCCTGGACTCCGGCGCAGTTGCTCGTGCAGTTGCCTTCGGATCCCGGCCAGCCGTAGTTGCCGCCCCCGATCACGTTGTCGACCTCCTCGAAGGAGTTCTCTCCGACGTCGGCGACCAGCAACTCACCCGATGGGGTGAAGTTCAGCCGGAACGGGTTACGGAAACCGTAGGCGTAGATCTGCGGCAGCGCCCCGTCGCCGAGGTCGGGATTGTCGTCGGGGATCGTGCCGTCCGGGTTGATCCGGACGATCTTGCCGTGGATGGTGCTCAGGTCCTGGGCGTTGTCGGAGTTCTTGTTGTCGCCGACGCCCCAGTAGAGCGTGCCGTCGGGGCCGAAACCGATGGCGCCGCCGTGGTGGAAGAAGGCCGAGCGGTCCGTTGTCTGCATCAGCACCTTCTGTGACCCGAACACCACGCGGTCGCCGCGGACGGTCAGCCGTGCCAGCCGGTCGCGCGCGAAGATCGTGGTGTACGCGACATAGATGTAGCCGTTGTCGTCGAAGTTCGGGTCGACGGCGAGGCCGCCGAGCCCGCGCTCACCCTGGGTCAACGTCGGCACCCGGTAGACCGGCCGCCGCGCGACGTTCCCGTCTTGGTCGACCAGGCGGATGCGACCGTTCTTCTCCGCGACGAGGATGCGGCCGTCGGGCAGAAACTGGAAGTCGGTCGGCTGCGTGAATCCAGAGGCGACGACGGTGCGTTCGGGAGCTACGGCAGCGGCTTGGGCAGTCTGCCGGGTGCTCGCCGCGCTGAGTCCTGCGCCGACGAGATCCAGCAATCCCGGTGACCGTGAGGGCGGGGCGACCGGCGCAGCCGGTTCGGGCGACTCGATCGTGACCGTCCGTGCGCGGCGCTCGGCGACGCGATCGGCCCGGTCGGCTGCCCGCTGCTCGCGAGCAGCCACTCGGTCCGCGCGGGCTTCTGCTCGATCGGCGCGCGCGTCCGCCCGGCGTGCCGCCCGCTCCTCGCGGCGCGCTCGTGGCCCGGTGTCGGTTGTCGAACGGCTCTGTGCCGCAGCGCTGTTCGCGGTCGTCGAGCCAGCTGACGAGGAATCTCCGCTGTCGGCTGACGCCACCGCCTGCCCTGTCAGGACGGCGGCGCCGACACCGAGGGCGACGGCGAGACCGCCGACCCGTCCGATGTGCAGCGCGGTACCCCGCCCACTGGTCTTCGGTGTTGCGCTCGACGATGCCCCCATGACGCCTCCTTGCGACAGGGGCGTGGCTACCGCAGCTGGCGGCGGTGACCTGGCAACGCCCCGATGGCCCGACTGTAGGTTGCGAAGCTGTCCAGCATCGCGTTTTCGCCGGGAAAGCTGTGACTCCACTGAAACGCGTGATCCGCTGCCGAGCAACGTATTTCGTGATCTTGAACGGCGGCGGGGGAAAGCGCGCACCCGAGTGTCGAAGAAGCGAATGCGGCAGGCCCCTCCTCACCTCCCGGGCGGAGGATCAACCGTCACATCCGGTCACCACAGCAAACGAGTTCGCCGGATGGACGGAGATATGACGAATCATTCATCGCCAATGTGATCCAGCTCACATCGGCGTATTCTTAAGACATCCCCAACGAAGGGAGTTTGCGATGAAAGGCGCCCATCACGATCCGGTGGATCACGTTCGCACCACCCTGCCGCACAGCGGCGAGTCCTTCATCGACACACTGTGGCTACCGGGTCTGCTGCTGATCGGGATCGGCACAGTACTCATCGCCGGCACCGTCGCGGCGACCGCATACGGCAACCGCGATCTGTCGCTGATCCTCGGTCTGATCGCGGGCGCGTTGGTGACCGCCGGTGCGCTGTTGATCGCGCTGGAACATCAGCGGGTCAAACGCGTCGAGCGGCAGTGGGAGAAGGAGCACGGCGTGGACCGCCATCTGCGCCCGGGCTAGCTGGCCTGGCACCAGCAACGTCGCGGCCGTGCACCCGCGCTCCGAATCACGGTAATTGACACCGATATTGAATACGTGTCCGCGCAGATTTCGCGAAGTGGCCACGGCGGCGAAGTTTGCGTCTTACACTGCGGCCTGACACTCAAGGGGGAGTGATGGGTACTCGTCGGACGCGCGCTCACGGTAGGCATCGGGCGCAGAAGGCGCAGCGGACGAGAAGCGGGGCACGGCGGGGAACCAGGGCTGCGGTGACCGCAGTCGGCATGGCGGGCGTCGCCGTCGCCGGCGCGGCGATGCTCGGGACCGTCCCCACGATGTCGGTCAGCCCGCAGCTGATGTCAACCCTGCACTATCTGCGCGGCACCACCAACGGTCATCAGGCGACGCAGCAGGAGTTCGAGGACTTCATCACTGCGGTCGTCGACGGAGCGCAAGCGCCCGCCACAGATGGCGCCTACAAGAAGGTCGACTACAACGCCGGGTTCTGGCCCATCTCGGCGGGAGGCTTCAAAGACCTGAAGTTCGACGACTCGGTCGCGGAGGGCGTCGCCAACCTGACCACCGCCAACCCCGCTCGCGGCGATGTGATCTTCGGGTTCTCCCAGGGCGCCGTCGTCGCGTCGACCTACAAAGCCACCCACGAAGGCAACACCTACATCCTGGTGTCCAACCCGAACCGGCCCAACGGCGGCATCCTGCAGCGCTTCCAGGGGTTGCACATCCCGATCCTCGACGTGACGTTCGACGGCGCCACCCCGGACAACGGCGACCCCACCATCGACGTCACCCGCCAGTACGACGGCTGGGCCGACTTCCCCACCTATCTGTGGAACCCGCTGGCGATCGCCAATGCGATCGCGGGCATGGCCTTGGTGCACGGCAACACGCAGTTCGTGCTGACCGCCGACGACCTGGAAAAAGCCAGGGAGTCGGGTGACAGTGACTACTACCAGGTCGACGAGAAGACCAACACCACCTACTACGTCGTGCGGACCTACCCGATCCCGCTGCTGATGCCCCTGGACCCGTTCCTGCCCGATCCGGTGATAGCGGCTCTCGACGCGCCACTGCGCAAGATCATCGAAACCGCCTACGACCGAAGCGATTACGGCGCACCCACCCGCGCGACCATTTTCCCGAGGCGCGCCCCTCAGCCGGAGGTCGCGCCGGTCGAGAAGCCCGACGTGCAGGTCGAGCAGGAGCAGCGGCGGACGCCGGAACCGCGAGAGCGGGACGTGGACCGGGATCAGGATCAGGGCACGAAGCGCTCGTCCTGGCAGCCCGGGAAGCAGCTTCGCGAGGCGCTGCAGGAGGCGAACGCGACCCGTCACGAGAAGAGGACTGCTCGTCAGGAACGTGACGCCTCCTCGTCGAAGGACGACGCGAAAGCCGAGGACGCCCCGAAGAAGGTCCAGGCCCCGTCCGACGACTCGAAAGCCGACGGCCCCGCCGCGAAGGGCGAGGCCGCCTGACTTCATATCACGACCCGCGGTGGGCGTGCCGGTGATGGTGCTGGTAGGCCGCTTCTTCGGGGGTGTAGGTGTTCGTGGTGTGCACGCTCGGAGTCGTCGACGGGGTGGTCGAGGTAGGAGTCGCCGCTGCAGTCGCGGCCAGTCCGAGGGCGCCGCTCAGGATACCGGCGGTCAGCAGGGGCAGGGCAATGAAGCGAGCTGTGATGTTCATCGTGATTTCCTTTGTCGGAGTTGATATTTGGATTCTCGGGCCGGCTGTTCCGGCGTTGATCAAAGAATGCCCCGTCGCGCGGCTCGCGTCTGTCCGCTGGGCGGGGGATCGGAAGGACGAACGCGTTGTCCGCCGATCGGAGGATGGCGACGCGCTGCCCGGAGACGGCCTGCATGCGATGTTGTACTCATGACCGGTGCGCACTGTGCTCGATGCGGCGCCGAGCGGCCGTCCTGGCTGGGCGAGCCGCATCGCTGCGTCGGCAACGCCGACCTGTCCTGGTTGAGCTTCCACGAGATGAGTGCGCACACCGCGATGGCGTGGCGTCGTCGCCTGCTCGACGAAGGCGCCTGATCGAGATGTGCGGGCAGCAACCCGCACGGTAGGGTCGTCCGTTAGTCGCAAAGAGATCGGATCGTGACGTCATGGACCTTGTACTCGGCTTGTCGATGACGTCGTCATCGGTGCGCTGGGTGCTGGTCGAAGGCGCCGCCGGTGACGGCGCCACGCTGGATCGCGGATCAGCGGATCTCGCCGGCCTGGACGCCGGCGCACTCCTGGACTCACTGATCGGCGACGACGGCTCCCGGCGACTGCATGCGGTCGGCCTGACCTGGTCACCTGCTGCGGAGAGCGCGGCGAGCGCCGCATGGCAGGCGCTCACCGACCGCGGCGTCGAGAACGTGATCGCGGTCTCCGATGTCGAGGCGGCCGAGACGCTCGCCCTGGGCATCGCCGACGTGGCCGGACACGAGCGCGTGTCCGTCTACGTCGCCGAACCCGAGGAGTCGCTGCTGGTCGCAGCCACCCCGGACGGCGTGACCGCCGACCGGGCCCATCCGGGGGCGCTCGCCGAGACGGATCTGTCCGCCGCGGACGCGGTGATCGTGCTGGGCTCCGGCGACGTCGCGGGTGCGATGGCCGCGCTCCAGCCACGCACCGACGTCGCGGTCGTGTCCGCCGATCAGGCTGAGCTGGCACTGGCCCGCGGGGCCGCCCTGGCTGCGGCATCGGCGGTCGCGCTTCTCGACGTCGCCGACCGGTCGTCGTCACCCCGGCTGACGGCAACCGCCGTGCTCGCATCGGTGCTCGCAGCTGCCGTCGTCACGCTGGTGGTGTCGGTGTCGGCCGCTGTGGGACTCAGCCTGACCCCCGATCCCGCACCGGAGATGGTGCGGTCGGTGCAGGCACCGGCTCCCGAGGCGGCGCGTCCCGAGCGTGATGTCGCGCCGCCGGCAGCACCGCCGCCCGCGCCTGCCGCGCCCGTCGTCAACGAGGTACCTGCGCCACAGGCCGTCGAGGTGCCTGCCGCGCCGCCTGCCGACGTGCCGGTTCCCGCCGAGGCGGCGCCGGTGGTCGAGGCGCCCCCGGCTGCACCGCCTCCTCCGGCGCCGGAGAACGACCCGGCTCCGCTGCCCGATTACCTGCCGCCCGCGCCCGGTGCTCCGGTGCTGGTGCCTCCCGGCGGCCCGCTGCCCGCGGCCGTGCCCCCGCCGGTGGTGGTGGACAACCCGCAGCCCCGGCTCCGGGACCGCATCATCGAACGCATCCCGATCATCAACCGGTTCCACGAGCCGCAGTACGACTACACGCCCTAGCGGGCTGGGCCGTGCACCACGTTGCGCAGGGGATCGCCCCGCTGCAACCGCACGATGTTCGCGGCCACATCGCCGGCGCGTCCGGCGAACGTGGCAGATGTGACCCCTGATGAGTGGGGAGTCATCAGCAGGTTGTCCAGCCTGTCGAACGGTAACTCGCTCGGAGCGCAGGATGTGTCGCCGTTCGGGTAGCGGTACCACACGTCGATGGCGGCGCCCGCGATCACCCGGCCGAACAGGGCGTCGTAGAGCGCCTGTTCCTGCACCAGGGGGCCGCGCCCGACGTTGATCAGGATCCCGTCGGGTCCGAGCGCAGCGAGCTGCTCGGTGCCGATCATGCCTGTGGTCTGCGGCGTCAGCGGTGCCGACACCACGACGACGTCGCTCTCCTGCATCAATCGGTCCAGCTGGCCGGTGTCGCCGGCCCACAGCAGCCCACTGTCGGGTGCTACCCGGCCCGAGCCCGTGACAGCCGCCGCTGTGCAGCCGAACGCGCGCAGCAGGCTCCAGCTACAGGCCCCGATGTGTCCGAATCCGACGAAGCCGATCCTGGCGTCGCCGAGCGCGGTCGGCTGCGCGATCGCCGGGTCGTACACCGACGTCGCCCATATTCCGCGGCGCAAAGCCCGGTCCTGGGCCAGGAAGCCCCGGCGCAGCATCGCTGCTGCGCTCACCACGTATTCGGCGATCGAGTTCTCGTGGTGAAAGGTGTTCGCCACGATCGTGTCCGGACGCAGCGCAGATAACTCGATCCTGTCGGTTCCCGCGCCGGCGACGTGGATGAGCTGCAGCTTCGCGGCGGTGTGGGCCATGTCCGCGGTGAAGCGGCTGCCCACGTAGACCTGCGCTTCGCGCAGCTCGGCGTCGGGGACGCCGTCGGTCAGCCAGCGAATGTCCGAACCGGGCGGCGCCAATGCCTCGAACCGGTCGCGGTGGGGTACCAGGTTGCCGTCGGCGACGAGGATCTTCACGTCAATCTCTCTGCAGGGCAGGGCGTTTGCTGTCGAACGTCCACCCCGGGATCAGATATTGCATCGCGGCGGCATCGTCACGGCCGCCGAGGCCCTCCCGGGTGTACATCGCGTGCGCGGCGGCGACGGCGGCCTCGTCGAGGGTCACACCCAGGCCCGGAGCGTCGGGCACCGTGAGGTAGCCGTCGACGATCTCGTAGGGACGGGTGGTGATCGCCTGTCCGTCCTGCCAGATCCAGTGGGTGTCGATCGCGGTGATGTCTCCGGGCGCTGCGGCTGCGACGTGGGTGAACATGGCCAGTGACACGTCGAAGTGGTTGTTGGAGTGCGAACCCCACGTCAGCCCCCACGCGTGGCACAGCTGTGCGACTCGCACCGAGCCGGCCATCGTCCAGAAGTGCGGATCGGCCAGCGGGATGTCGACCGCGCCGGCCCGGATCGCGTGGCCCATTTCGCGCCAGTCGGTGGCGATCATGTTGGTCGCGGTCGGCAGGCCGGTGGCCCGTTTGAATTCGGCCATCACCTCGCGGCCGGAGAACCCCGCCTCGGGGCCCACGGGGTCTTCTGCGTACGCGAGCACGTCGCGAAGGTCCCGGCAGGTGCGGATGGCGTCATCGAGGAGCCAACCTCCGTTGGGGTCCAACGTGATTCGCGCGTCGGGAAAGCGGTCAGCCAATGCGATGACGGCTTTGGATTCGTCCGCCGCCGGTAGCACGCCGCCCTTGAGCTTGAAGTCGGCGAATCCGTAGCGGGCCCGCGCCGCTTCGGCCAGCGCGACGATGGCGTCGGGGGTGAGTGCCTCGTCGTGGCGTAGCTTCAGCCATTCGTCCGCATCGGCGGCTTCGTCGGCCGCCGACCGGTACGCCAGATCGGTGCGCGTGCGATCGCCGATGAAGAACAGGTAACCCAGGGCCTGGACACGGTCGCGCTGCCGGCCCTCGCCGAGCAGTGCCGCCACCGGCACTTCGAGATGCTGACCGAGCAGGTCCAGCAGGGCCGACTCCACCGCGGTGACTGCATGCACCGTCACACGCAGATCGAACGTCTGCGCGCCCCGCCCACCTGCGTCGCGGTCGCCGAAAGTGCGGCGCATGTCGTTGAGCACGGCATGGTGATCGCCGATGCTGCGGCCGGTGATCAGCGCTCTGGCGTCCTCGAGCGTGCGGCGGATGGGCTCACCGCCCGGCACTTCGCCGACACCGGTGTTGCCGGCGGAATCGGAGATGATGACCAGATTGCGGGTGAAGTACGGTCCGTGCGCGCCGGACAGGTTGAGCAGCATGCTGTCGTGACCCGCGATCGGAACGACCGTGACCTCGGTGACGACGGGTGTTCTCATGGTGTTCCTCTCAGATGTCACGACGCGAACCACCGGTCGCCGTTGGCGAGCGGTCGAACCACTCGGGAGACTTTGTCTCCCACGGTCTGCAGTGCATCGACGATGTCGCGTTCGCGTTGCGGTGTGAGCCGGTCGACAGGCACCGAGGCGCTGATCGCGTCCTGGGCGGGCCGGCAGTACTGCAGCGGCACGGCGAAGCACCGTACGCCAGAGGTGTTTTCCTGATCGTCTGCCGCATAGCCGCGGATGCGGACTTCATCGAGCTGGCTGTCGAGGACGGCGCGATCGGTGATCGTGTGCGATGTCAGTGATGTCAGGACCGACGGGATGTGCCGGTCCCGCTCGACCCCGATCTGTTCGGCCAGCAAGGCTTTTCCGAGCGAGGTGGCGTAGGCGGGCAGGCGTCGGCCGACGCGGTTGGCGGTGCGCGCGTACTGCTGGGATTCCCGTGTGGCCAGGTACACGATGTCGGTGCCGTCGAGCCGGCCGAGGTGGAAGGTCTCGTCGAGGGCTGCGCGGAGGTCGTCGAGGAAGGGGACGATCAGCGGAAGATAGGGATCGCTGTCGAGGTAGCTGGTGCCGACGAGCAGCGCGCGAATACCGATGCCGTACAGCGTTCCTGTGGGGTCCGAGCGCACCCAACCCTGACCGACGAGAGTGCGCAGGAGCGCGTGGGCGCTGCTGCGCGGCATGTCGAGAGCATCGCTGATCTCCCGCAACCGGGCCGGCTCGTCGCGGCGGCCGGCGAGATACTCCAGCAGTTCGACGGTGCGGACCGCGGACTTGACCTTGCGCACCGGAAGATCTTCTGTCACAACATCTCCCTCACAGGGCCAACAGTTCGCGGCCGATCAGCAGCACAGCACCCAGGGCGGAGACGATGATCGCCACTCGCCTGAGCCGGACCGGATTGAGATGCCGGTTCACCACCATGGACAGCAGATAGCCTGCCACCGCCGCCGGTACCAGCGCGGTGAAGCCCCACCAGGTACGGTTGTCCACGGCGCCGGTGACCGACAGCACGATCAACGACATCACCGATCCCACCAGGAAGAATCCACCCATGGTGCCGCGCAACCGGGGCCCCGAATTGCGTTGCCACACCAGCGCCATCGGAGGACCGCCGATGGCGGTCGCCGTCCCCAGCAGGCCGGAGGTGGCTCCCGCGATCACCACGTTGCGCCGGCGCGCGGCAGGAATCCAACCGCTGCTGGTCAACACCACCCCAGCGAGGACCACGCCGGCCAGCATCAGTGACAGTGCGCGGTGCGGCAGTGCGGCGAGAAGCAGGGCGCCGGCGATGGTGCCGGGTACCCGCCCGATGAGCGCCCAGCCCGTGCCGGACAGATCGATCGCTTCCCGCTCGCGGATCACGACGATCAGTGTCACCAGCGTCGCCACCATGATCAGCGTGCCCGGGATCAGCGCCGGCTCGACCAACGCGACGATCGGTGCCGCGAACATACCCATGCCGAAGCCGATGGACGCCTGCAGCGCGGACGCCAGGAAGATCGCTACGGCGAGAATGCAATACCCGCCGATACTCATGCCGGCACGGTTTCACGGCCACTCCCTTCGAGCAGCAGAGGATGGTGGCATTCGGCGGCATGGTCGGGGGTGGCGGGGTCGACAGCCAGGGGCGGCGCCGCGGTGGCGCACACGTCGGTCGCCTTCCAGCACCGGGTCCGGAATCGGCATCCCGACGGCGGATCGATCGGTGACGGGACCTCGCCCTTGAGCAGGATGCGCTCACCGCGTCGGGAACTGTCGAGTGAGGGTGCGGCCGACATCAGCGCCGCGGTGTAGGGGTGGTTGGATCGCTCGTACACCGCCTCGGTGGGCCCGTTTTCGATGATGCGGCCCAGGTACATCACCGCGACGCGGTCGGCGACGTGCCGTACCACGGACAGGTCGTGCGAGATGAAGATGTAGCTGATGCCGAGCTGGTCCTGCAGGTCGTTGAGCAGGTTGAGCACCTGCGCCTGCACCGAGAGGTCCAGGGCGGACACCGGTTCGTCGCAGATGATCACGTCGGGGTCCAGCGCGAGCGCACGCGCGATCCCGATGCGCTGACGCTGGCCGCCGGAGAACTCCTGCGGGTACTTGTTGGCCGCCTTCGCACCGAGACCCACCATGTCGAGCAGACCGCGGACCCGCATGTCGCGGTCCTGCCGGTTCTTCACCACCCCTTTGTGGCTGCGCCACGGTTCAGCGATGATCTCGGCGGCGGACATGCGCGAGTTCAGCGAGGCGTAGGGGTCCTGGAACACCATCTGGACTCGGCGACGGAACGCCAGGAGTTCGGGTCCCTTGAGGCTGAAGGGGTCGACGCCGTCGAAGCGCACGCTGCCCTCGTCGGGCCGCTCGAGCATCATCAACGTCCGGGCCAACGTGGACTTGCCGCAGCCGGATTCACCGACAAGGCCCAGTGTTTCGCCGCGCTTGAGGTCCAGCGTGATGCCGTCGAGTGCGCGGAGGGCGTTCTTGCCGGCGTGCGGCACGCGGAAGGACTTGCGGATGTCGCGAACCTCGAGCAGCGGGCCCGTGTGATCAGACATTGGTGACCTCTTCCGGGAAGTGGCAGGCTGTCGCGCGGTCGGTGCCCGACAGGATGGGTCGTGTCGTCGTGCAGATGTCGCGGGCCAGGGGGCAGCGGGCCTGGTAGACGCATCCGGCGGGGACGGCGTGCAGGTCAGGTGGTGAGCCGCCGATGGACTTCAGGCTGTCGCCGCGGCGGGCGTTGACCGGCACCGAGTTCAGCAACCCCTTGGTGTAGGGATGCCGCGGATTAGCGAAAACCTCGGCGACAGAGCCGGTCTCGACGATGTTTCCGGCGTACATCACGGCGACGCGGTCAGCCTCCTCCGCGACCAGAGCGAGGTCGTGGGTGATGAGCACGACGGCCATGTTGTATTCGGTGCGCAGATCCCGCAGCAGCGCCATGATCTGTGCCTGCACCGTGACGTCGAGTGCCGTGGTGGGCTCGTCGGCGATCAGCACGCTGGGATTGAGTGCGACGGCCATCGCGATCAGCAGGCGCTGGCGCATCCCACCCGAGAACTGGTGCGGGTAGGAGTTCATCCTCGTCTCGGGCTGCGGGATTCCCACCCGGGCCATCAACTCGAGGGCCTTGCTCTTGGCCTCCTTGGCAGAGAGCCCGTTGTGTATCTGGAACGGTTCGGCCAGCTGGGTTCCGACGGTGTAGAGCGGGTTCAGCGCGGTCAGCGCGTCCTGGAAGACGATCGCCAGTTCGGTGCCGGCCATAGCGCGACGCTTCTTGCGGTCGGCGGTCACCAGGTCGACGGTGCCGCCCTGGTGCGCGAGTCGTGCGCTGCCACCGACGATGTCGGCGACCGGCTCGAGCAACCCGACCAGGGCCGTCGCCGTCATCGACTTGCCGCAGCCGGATTCGCCGAGCAGAGCCAGGGTTTCGCCCCGCCGCGCGCCGAACGACACCTCGTTGACGGCCCGCAACGTCCCGGAGATCGTGCGGACCTCCACCGACAGGCGGTCGACCTCGAGGACGGGCGTCGTGTCGACGTGGACGTCGTGGTCGGCGAGTGCACTCATCGCAGGGCCTTTCCGGTCTTGGTGAAGGCGGCCAGCCGCTTCTGCGGGACGGTGAGACGCCACCGCTGGCCGGGGTCGGTGGCGATGCGCGCCCAGGCGGCCAGGATCGTCGCCGAGACGGTGGTGATCACGATCGCGAGGCCGGGGAAGAACGACAGCCACCACGCGCTGTGCAGATAGGTGCGGCCCTGGGAGACCATCAGGCCCCAGCTGACGTCCGGCGGCTGGATGCCGATGCCCAGGAAGCTCAGTGAGCTCTCGGCGAGCATGACGTAGCAGAAGTCGAGCGTCGCGACGGTGAGCAAGGTGGGGAGCACGATCGGCAGCACGTGCCGGCCGATGATCGAGTTGGCGCCGGCCCCGAATGTGCGTGCCGCATCGACGAAGACCCGGCTCTGCAGTTCGGCGGACTCGGCGCGGGCGGTGCGCAGGTACACCGGGATGCGCGTGATGGCCAGAACCAGAACGATGTTGGCGGCGCTGGGGGAGAAGACGTAGAGCACGACGACGGCGAGCAGCAGGGACGGGAAGCTCATGATCACGTCGGCGATGCGCATCGCCACCGTCTCGCGCCAGCCGCGGTGGTAACCCGCCCACATTCCGATCGCGGAGCCGACGACCGCGGAGACCACCACGGCGGGCACGGCGACCGACAGTGTGGTGCGGCAGGCGACGACGAGCCGGGCGAGCATGCTGCGGCCCAGCGGATCGGTGCCCAGGATGTTCGCCCAGCCGTGGCTGAGGGTGAACGGCGCCTGATTGGAGTTGTCCAGGTCGATGCGCGTGGCGAGGTCGCCGAACAGGACGGGGCCGAGCAGTGCCGTGAGGAACACGACTCCGAGGACACACGCGGCGGCGAACGCCACGCGGTCGTTGATCAACAACCGGAACCACAGGGAGCGGCCCCGCGTGCGTGCGGTGTCGGTGTCGTCCTCGCCGACGATCGCGGTGGTGGGTTTGACCGGGATCAGGTCGATCTGCGTCATGAGTGTGCTCCTAGCGGTCTGAGATGCGAGGCGGTCTTAGATGCGAGCCGGTTCCCGCACCCGCGCGTCGAGCAGCGCGTAGCAGGCGTCGATGAAGATGTTGAGCAGGAAGATGCTGACGGCGGTGAGCAGCACCGCGGCTTGCAGGACCGCGAAATCCCGCTGCAGGATCGCGTCGATCATCAGTTTTCCGATGCCGGGCCAGCCGAAGATCGCTTCGACCACGACCGCACCGTTGATCAGCCCGACGGCCAGGTCGCCGGCCACGGTGAGGGCCGGCGCGGCGGCGTTGCGCAGGGCGTGATGGCTGACGACGCGAAAGTCGCTGGCGCCCTTGCTGCGGGCGAGCCGTACGTACGGCGCCGACAGCGCTGAGACCATCGCTCCGCGGACCACCTGGGTCAGCACGCCGAGCGGCCGGATCATCAGCGTCGCGATCGGCAGAATCCAGCTCAGCATTCCGTCGTCGACACCGGAGGTGGGCAGCCAGCCGAGCAGCACGGCGAACAGCCATACGCCCGTGATGGCGAACCAGAAGTCGGGGATGGACGCGGCGGTCATCGACAACAGGCTGGAGAACCGATCGGCCAGCGAGTTGGGGCGGTAGGCGGCCCAGCAGCCGATGACGACGGCTCCGACGATGGCCAGGAGCATCGTGGTGATCGCCAGCTGCAGTGTCGCGGGGAAGGCCCGCAGAGCCATGTCCGCTGCGGATTCGCCGGTGCGTAGCGAGGTGCCGAAGTCGAGGTGGATGACCCCCTTGAAGTAGTCCA
The DNA here is from genome assembly GCF_007096635.1 of Mycolicibacterium sp. 018/SC-01/001. Taxonomy (GTDB): domain Bacteria; phylum Actinomycetota; class Actinomycetes; order Mycobacteriales; family Mycobacteriaceae; genus Mycobacterium. The sequence goes on along the minus strand of NZ_VKAA01000004.1, from coordinate 231,170 downwards.
TCAACTGGGTGATCAGCGGATCGTTGAAGCCGTTCGCCGCGGCGAACTCGGCGCGCTGGTCGGCGGTGGCGGACTCGGGCAGGTACAGGTTGGTGGGGTCACCGGTGAGCCGGGCGAGGAGGAACACGCCGAGCAACACGATGATCAACGGCAATGCGCTGGAGTACATCCGGCGCCGGACGAAGGGGAACATGGGGCTGGCCTTCCTGTTGCTCAGGACTGGTCGGTGCGGTCGTCACCGGCAGGAGTCATCGCGGCGAGCCGCATCTCGTCGCCCGTCGCCGGGTCGGGGGTGTAGTCGACGCGGGGGGACTTGCCGAGGATGCCTTTCATGTGGGCGATGTAGGCCATCTGCATGATCTCCTTGGGTTCCTCGGCGAACAGTGCGGCGAATGCGTCTTGGCGGGCCTGCCCGGTCAGTGCCTCGGCAGCGCGGATTTTCCTGTCGAATTCTGGTGTTCCATAGGCACTTTGCGGACCATCGGAGAGCATGTACTGGTCCATGGTGAACGCGGCGTCACCGGCTTGGTTGCCGTGCATGATCATCAGCAGGTAGGGCCCGGTGTTGGGCGGGAACGGCCGCAGCTGGTACTGCAGCTGATTGGACGTGTCCATCATCTCGATCTTGACGTTCAGCCCGATCTCGGTGAACTCGGACTGCAGGACCTCGATGGTCTCGCTGATGTTGGGGAACTGGGCGGTGCGCCCGATCAGCCGGATCTGGGTGTCGACGGGCACGCCGTCGGCCTTGGCCTCGGCGATCAGCTGTTTGGCCTTCTCGGTGTCGTGCGGCCAGAGTTGGAGCTGGTCGTTGTAGCCGACGACGCCGGAGGGGATCAGCTGTGCCGCCGGCTGACCGAGGCCGCGGAAGAGCGCCTTGACGATGCCGGTGCGATTGACGGCGTAGTTGATGGCCTGGCGCACCCGGATGTCGTTGAGGGGCGGTTCGGTGGCCTGCATCCGCAGGGCGGTGGTCTCGTTGTTCTGGAACGGGACACCGAGATCGCCGGCGCCGTCCTCGGGGCCGAGGCCCGTCGCGATGTCGGCTTCGTCGTTGATGATCATCGCCGCCCGCACGCTTCCCTCACTGCGCCAGCGGTATTCGGCGGTGGCGAAGGCCGGCGCGGGGCCCCAGTACGTCGAGTTGCGCTTGAGCGTCAGCTTCTGGCCGTAATCCCATGCGGCGATGGCGTAGGGGCCGGTGCCGATCGGCTCGCGCACCTTCTCGGTGGTGCTGGTGGTGCGCGGCACCATCTCGACGAAGGAGATCCGGAGCGGCAGAATCGGATCCGGTTCGGTGGTGCCGACGACGACCGTCGTCGGATCCGGGGTCTTCAGGCTGAGCTTCTCGTCGCCGAACACGTAGCCGTCGACGTTGCACTGCAGATCCGAATTGACGGCCCGGTCGATCGAGAATGCGGCGTCCTCGGAGGTGAACGGCGCCCCGTCGGAGAACGTCACGCCGTCGCGTAGGTGGAAGGTCCACTGGTTGGGGCTCGTCTGCGTCCACTTGGTGGCCAGCAGCGGAGTGAGGTCGCCGGTGGTGGCGTCGCGCTCCAGCAGGGGCTCGGTGATGTTGGATCGCACCACGATGCCGGTCGAGGTGAGCGAGCTCTCGCACGGTTCCAGCGTCGGCGGCTCCTGCTGGAGGACGATGCGCAGCGTGCTCGGGTCGTACCCCCCGCCGCCGGAGTTCGCGACGGAGCAACCACTCGCGGCGACTGCCGCGACGGTGAGTACGGCAACGACTGCGGGTTTCATGGGTCCTCCCGGGCTGGGGGCTGTGACGTCCACGTATGTAGATGCAAGCTGTGATGGCAACCACACCGTAAGAGCGGGTTTCTCCGAGCGTCAAGCCCACTCAAATGGCCCTTTGCGTGCCTTTTCGAGGCGCTCGAACCGCGGCCCGCCGCCCTGAAAAACGTTCTGACGAGCGCTTTTACCTGCTCTGACCAGGTGCCGATAATCGAACGGAGCCTGTATCGGGCCGATGATGCCGTTTGGCTATAAGTCCATGCCAATTCGGACGTAGACGGGTATTCGCAGGTCGTCGTAGCGTGGGGCGTTATGAGCATCAATGGTGCGGTTCTGCAGGTCGGTCCCCTCAAGCCGTCGCTCGAGCAGACGCTGGTCAAGGAGTACGGCGCGAGAACGCTTCCTGAGTCGAGCGACAAGCGGGCGACGTTCCTCGCCGAGCACGGCGCGGAGATCACCGCGGTGGTCACGTCGGGTCGTACCGGCGTGGATGCCGAGTTGATGGCCGCCCTGCCGCACCTCGGCGCGGTGATCAATTTCGGTGTCGGCTACGACACCACAGATGTGAACGCGGCCGCAGCGCGGGGGATCGGCGTATCGAACACCCCCGATGTGCTGACTGATTGCGTGGCCGACACGGCGGTGGGTCTGCTGATCGACACGCTGCGGCAGTTCTCGGCGTCCGATCGGTACGTGCGGGCCGGCCGGTGGCCGGTCGACGGTTCGTATCCGTTGACACGCCAGGTGAGCAACACCCGGGTGGGAATCATCGGTCTGGGTCGCATCGGCACGGCAATCGCTCATCGGCTCAGCGCTTTTGGATGCACGATCAGCTACCACAATCGCAATCGGGTGGCCGATTCGCCCTACGCGTACGCGGCGTCTCCTGTGGAGCTGGCGCGCGGGGTCGACGTGCTGGTGATCGCCGCGGCCGGTGGCGACGGCACGCGCGGGTTGGTCGGCCGCGAGGTCATCGACGCGCTCGGCGCCGACGGCTATCTGATCAACATCGCGCGCGGCAGCGTCGTCGACGAAGAGGCTTTGGTGTCTGCACTTCTGCAGCGCAAGCTCGCGGGTGCCGGGCTCGACGTGTTCGCCCACGAGCCGAAGGTGCCCGAGGTGCTCTTCGGGTTGGACACCGTGGTGCTGCTCCCGCATGTGGCCAGCGGCACGGTGCAGACGCGCGCGGCCATGGAGGCACTGACGTTGCGCAACCTGGAGAGCTACCTCTCCACAGGGGAACTGGTCACGCCAGTCTGATCGGCGTCAGTCCACGGTTTCGACGAGGTCGTCGGTCGTCCACTCCTGCGGTGGCAGCACGTCGCGCAGCACCCGCATCAGTGCGGGGTTCGTCGAGTCGCCCCGCCACACGGCATCGAGCTCGACGGGCCGTTCACGAAACGCCCCGATCGTTCGGAACACGACGCCCTCGGGGTGCAGCGTGGCCGCCGATGCCGGCACCAGCGCGATCCCGATGCCGGAGCGGACGAGGACCAGCATCGTGTGCACCTGCGTCACGTACTGGACATACCGCGGGGTGGCGCCGGCGATCGTGAAGGTCGAGATCAGCAGTTCGTTGAAATAGCGTGCCTGCACAGGCGAATACATCACGACGTCTTGTCCGTCGAGGTCGGTCAACGTCAACTGCCGCGGTAGCTCGGCCAGTGGGTGTCCGGCAGGCAGCGCCGCGATCAACTGCTCGTGCAGCAGCGGCCGCGACACCAGCCCCGGCCGCTTGAGCGGCGGGCGGGCCATGCCCAGGTCGAGCTCACCGGTCGCCAGCCCCTCGATCTGGGCCGCGGTCACCATCTCGCGCAGGTCGAGCGTCACATCGGGCAGCCGTTCGCGCGCACGCTCCAGCAGTCGCGGCAGCACCGCGTGCGCCGACGCCGCGGTGAATCCGATCACGACGGTGCCGAGATCGCCTGCGGGAACGCGCTTCACGGTCTGCGCGGCCCCCTCGGCCAGCTGCAGGATGCGACGTGCATCGGGGAGGAACGCGGCGCCGGCCGGTGTCAGCGTGACGGTCCGGGTGGTGCGGTCGATGAGCTGCACGCCGAGTTCGCTCTCGAGCTGCTGAACCTGTCGCGACAGCGGCGGTTGCGTCATGTGCAGGCGTTCGGCCGCGCGCCCGAAATGGAGCTCTTCGGCGACCGCGACGAAGCACTGCAACCGCGCCAACGAGAACATCAGCTCACCGTAGGGCCCCGGGTCGAACTGCGGAAGCCTCTACCAACGCGGGCTCAGCAGCTCGAAGTCCGGCGCCACACTGCGCATGTAGCCGGTGTCGTCCCGGTCTCGGATTCCGCAGCGAAGGTATTGCTGGTGGAGTGCATCGAGGGCGTCGTCGTCGATCTCGACACCCAGGCCAGGGCCACGGGGCACCTGCACGGAACCGTCGACGAAGCTCAGCACGCCGGGTTTCACCACGTCTTCTGTTTTCCACGGCCAGTGGGTGTCACAGGCGTAGGTCAGGTTGGGCGTGGCGCCGGCGAGGTGGACCATCGCGGCCAGGCTGATGCCCAGATGGGAATTCGAGTGCATCGACAGGCCCAGCCCGAACGTGTCGCAGATCCCGGCGAGCAGGCGAGAGCGCTGCAGCCCGCCCCAGTAGTGGTGATCGGAAAGAACCACGCGGACAGAGTTTTTCGCGACAGCAGGAGCGAGCTGATCGAATGCGACCACGCACATGTTGGTGGCCAGGGGCATCGATGCCTGTGCGGCCACCTCCGACATGCCGTCGAGGCCAGGGGTGGGATCTTCGAGGTATTCGAGAATCCCGGCCAACCCGGATGCCACCTTCACCGAGGTCTGCGGAGTCCACGCCGCATTGGGGTCGAGCCGCAGCGGCACACCCGGAAAGGCGCGGGACAACGCCTCGATCGCCGCCATCTCCTCTTCGGGGGGAAAGACGCCACCCTTGAGTTTGATTGCGGTGAAGCCGTATTCGTCGACGATGCGGTGGGCCTGCGCGACGAGGCCATCCGGGTCGAGTGCCTCTCCGAAGCGGTCGGGTTCGGCACCGGGGTGGGCCGCCCATTTGTAGAACAGATAGGCGCTGAACGGCACGGCCTCACGGACCGCGCCGCCGAGCAGATCGCAGACCGGGCGGTCCAGTGCCTGGCCCTGGACGTCGAGGCAGGCCACCTCGAACGGGGACAGCACCTGATCGATCGCGCTGGCGGTGGTGATCATCCCCGCCGTACCGACCGCGGCCGTGTCATCGGAGAGCCGGTCGGCGATCTCGGCGCGAATCGCGTTCAGCGCGAAGACATCGAGACCCGTGATCGCGTCTGCGGCGGCGTGCAGCCGGCCGAGGTGACGGGTGTCGGCATAGGTCTCGCCGAGGCCGACCAGGCCTGCGTCGGTGTCCACCTGGATGATCGCGCGCAGCGCATACGGCTGGTGCACGCCCACCGTGTTGAGCAGCGGCGGATCAGCGAACGCAACGGGGGTGATGCGGGCTCCGGTGATCCGGATGGCCTTCATCAGCGTGCCTGGGCCAGCGCATCGGCGACGACGGATCGACCTGCCTCAACGATCGAGGCCAGCTCGGCGAGGTCGTCCGGCGTCGGCATCACCAGCGGCGGGCGCACGGATCCGGCGGGGATGCCGGACATCGTGACCCCTGCTTTCACCAGCGACACCGCATAGCCCGGCACGGTGTCGCGCAACCGCACCAGGGGGATGAAGAACGCATTGAGCAAGGCGTCGGTCAGCTCCTGGTTCCCCGATTCGATCGCGTTGTAGAACGCGAGCGCCAGATCGGGGGCAAAGGCGAACGTGGCCGACGAGTACAGCGGAACGCCGATCGCCCGGAACGCCAGCTGTGTGGTCTCCGCGGTGGGCAGACCGTTGAAGAAGAGGAAGTCGGGGTCGACGGTCGTGGTGACTGCTTGCACGATGCGGGCGACCTGATCGAAATTGCCTGTGCCGTCCTTGAATCCGACCACGTTCGGGATGCGTGCGACAGCCACGGCGGATTCCTCGGTGAATCGCGCGTTGTTGCGGTTGTAGACGATCACGGGCAGCTGTGCGGCCGCGGCGACGGCCCGGGTGTAGTCCACCAGGCCAGCCTGCGGCACTTCCACGAGGTAGGGCGGCAGGAGCAGGAGGCCGTCGGCCCCGGCGAGCTCTGCGGCAACGGCGAAACGCTTGGCCTGCGCCACGGAGCCGCCCGCGCCGGCGTACACCGGGACCCGACCGCCGACCACGTCGACCGTGGTTCGCACGACGTCGGCGAACTCGCGGTCGTCCATGGCGTGGAATTCACCGGTGCCGCACGCGACGAAGACGCCGCCGGCGCCCGCATCCACACCGTGTGCGATGTGGGCGGCCAGCGCATCGAGGTCGACGCTTCCGGACGTCGTGAAGGGCGTGACCGGGAAGAACAGGACGCTGCGAAAATCGGGGCGCGAAATCGGACGCATGGGGTGAGGCTCCTCGCTCGTGAGTCGTGAGTCGTGAGTGGTGGGATGTCAGTCCTGCGTGAGCCGGCCGTCGATACGCCGCCACAGATGCTCTGGATTACCGTCGGCAATCGCAGGGGGTAGCAGGGATGTGGGCACGTCCTGGTAGCAGACGGGCCGCAGGAACCGTTCGATCGCGCGGGAGCCGACCGAGGTGGTGCGCGAGTCCGACGTGGCGGGGGAGGGGCCGCCGTGGACCATCGCGTGGCACACCTCGACTCCTGTCGGCCAGCCGTTGAAGAGAATGCGGCCCGCCTTGAGTTCGAGCAGAGGCAGCAGGTCGGCCGCCGCCGGGTGATCGCTCTCGTCGGCGTGCAGAGTGGCGGTCAGCTGACCCTCCATGCCGGCGGCCACGGCGTGCATCTCGTCGACATCGGCGCAGCGCACGATCACGCTGGAGGACCCGAAGACCTCGGCCTGCAGCGCGTCGGACGACAGGAAGGTCGCCGCGTCGGTAGTGAAAAGCGCTGCTTGGCAGGATGTTCCGGTGCTCGGTGCGTCGCCGCGCGCCACGAGATCGGCGGCCTGGCTCAGCGAGTCGACGCCCGAGGCGTAGCTTCGCGCTATGTTGGGCGTGAGCATCGGTGTCGCCGGAGCACCGGAGAGCGCGTCGCGGGCGGCGTCGACGAAGGCATCCAGGGCCGGGCCGTCGACGCTGATCACCAGACCGGGGTTCGTGCAGAACTGCCCTGAGCCCATCGTGAGCGAGGCGACGAACGCCCGGCCCAGATCCGCGCCGCGGTTGGCCAACGCGCCGTCGAACAGGAAGACCGGGTTGATCGAGCTCATCTCGGCGTACACCGGGATCGGCTCGGGACGCGCAGCAGCGGCGGCGACGAGTGCCGTGCCACCGGAACGGGACCCGGTGAACCCGACGGCCTTGATGCGCGGATCGGTGACGAGCGCGATGCCGAGGCTCGGTCCCGAACCGAACAGCAGCGAGAACGTCCCCGCAGGCAGGCCTGCCGCGGCCACCGCCTCGGAGATCGCCCTGCCGACCAGCTCGGAGGTGCCGGGGTGCGCGTCGTGGCCCTTGACGACGACGGGACAGCCGGCGGCGAGTGCGGATGCGGTGTCGCCACCTGCGACCGAGAAGGCCAGCGGGAAGTTCGACGCGCTGAACACGGCGACCGGGCCCAGCGGAATTGACCGTTGTCGAAGGTCAGCCCGGGCAGCCGGGGTTCGGTCGGGCAGGGCTGGGTCGATACGCGCGCCGTTCCAGCTGCCCTCCCGCAACACACCGGCGAAGAGTCTCAACTGGCCGGTGGTGCGGCCGACCTCGCCGGCGATGCGAGCCTGCGGTAGTCCGGATTCCAGGACGGCGCGCGAGACCAGAGTGTCGCGAATCGCCTCGATGTTGGTGGCGATGGACTCCAGGAACAGGGCACGTTCCTCGGAGGTGGTGGACCGATAGGGGCCGAACGCCTCGGCCGCGGCGGCACAGGCGGCGCCGACATCACCGGCATCGCCGTGGAAGTAGGGGGGGTCGAGCGCTTGGCCGGCGGCGGGATCGTAGGCACGCACTTCGGTTCCCGATCCACGGACGGGGGTACCGGCGATGATCATCTGGCCGGTCAGACCTGTGGCGGGAGACATCGTCGCTGTCATGTCGTCAACGGTAGGAGGTGCGTCGATGCCTGTCCAAGACCGTTTACCACTTGATTGATGCTGGAAAGGCATCAGTAACCGTCGGCTTGAGTCATCGTTGCTCGCCCCGACCCCGGCTTTTCCTAGCCTTTTTGCATGGCTTTACGCATCATCAAAAGCGCCGGTCGCTGTGCCGTGGTAGAAACCTTTGACCGCGATGTCCGATGTGGGCAACCGGTCGCGCGCTCGTGACATGCGCCGGGACAGCCCCGGCAAACCTGATGTAGATCGTTTCGACGGACCGTCTGGCCGCAGCCGAGGAGAACACCGGTGAATGCGACACCATTCGGTCATTACCGACTCGAGAAGCTCATCGGTCAGGGCGGGATGGGTGAGGTCTACCGCGCCTACGACACGAAGACCGGCCGGATCGTCGCGCTCAAGGTCCTGCCTCACCACATGGCCGCCGACGAGGTCTTCCAGCAGCGCTTCCGGCGGGAATCGCAGGCCGCCGCCGGGCTGAACGATCCGCACGTGGTCCCGATCCACGGGTTCGGAGAGGTGGACGGCCGCCTGTACCTGGACATGCGGCTGATCGAGGGTCGCAACCTCGGCACGATGCTGCAGGAGGCGGACAAGCCGCTGGGCGCGCAATTCGCGGTCATGGTCGTCGAACAGGTCGCCGAAGCACTCGACGCTGCCCACGCGACGGGTCTCATCCACCGTGACATCAAGCCGTCCAACATCCTTATCACCGACGGCGACTTCGTCTACCTGATCGACTTCGGTCTGGCCCGCACGGCGGGCGAGCGTGGCCTGACCACCGCGGGCAGCACCCTGGGCACGCTGGCCTACATGGCGCCGGAACGTTTCGAGGGCGGCGAGGTCGACCGGCGATCGGACATCTACGCGCTGACCTGTGTGCTCTACGAATGCCTGACAGGGTCGCGGCCGTATCCCGCCGACAGCCTCGAACAGCAGATCGCCGGCCACATGATGTCGCCGCTGCCGCGCCCGTCGGCCACCGACCCCCGCTTGGCGGCATTCGACGCTGTCATCGAGAAGGGGATGGCCAAGAAGCCGGAGAAGCGGTATCAGAGTGCCGGCGAGCTGGCGGCCGCCGCGCGCCGCGCGATGACCGCGCCGGCACCCAGGTCGGGGCGCGGCTCTCGGCACGCGGCCACACCGCGACGCCGTGTACCGGGCAAGGCTCTCGCGGCGGCGGCCACGGTGGTGATCGCGGTGGCTGCGGCCGGACTGTGGACGTGGGCACCGTGGCGCGACCACGGAGCGGCCGCGGAGAATCTGCCCGACGGAGCGGTGGCGGCGATCGCCGACACCGTTCCCGCCGACATTCGTCAGACGGGCCGACTGGTCATCGGCGTCAACGTCCCGTATGCGCCGATGGAGTTCAAGAACACCGACGGTCAGCTCGTCGGGTTCGACGTCGAGCTGATGAAGGCGGTCGCGCGGGTGCTCGGGTTGGTGCCGGACTTCCGCGATACCCCGTTCGACTCGATACTGCCCGGCGTGGTCGACGGCACCTTCGACACCGGTTCCTCCTCGGTCACCGACACCAGTGATCGTGAAGACCTGGTCGACTTCGTCACGTACTTCCGCGCCGGCACCCAATGGGCTCGGCGCCCCGGCACCTCGCTGGGTCCAACAGCGGCGTGCGGATTGAAAATCGGCGTGGCGCAAGGGACTCTGCAGGAAACCGATGAGCTTCCCCGCAAGAGCAACGAGTGCACCGCGGCGGGGATGGCGCCCGTCGAGATCGTCGTGTTCACCAGCCAGGACGAGGTCACCGCGGCTCTGCTCAAAGGTGAGGTGCAGGCGATGTCCGCCGATTCGCCGGTCACCGGGTTCGCGATCAAGCTCAGCCGGGGGGATCTGATTCCGGCGGGCGATGTCTTCGACTCTGCACCGTACGGCTGGCCGGTGAGAAAGAACTCACAGCTGGCCACGGCGTTGCACGAGGCCCTCGAGCATGTGATGGACAGCGGCGAATACCGCGCCATCGCGAACATGTGGGGGGTGGAACGCGGCATGATCGACCGTCCCGCCATCAACGGTGCTGCGAAGTGAGATGTCGGCACGTGAGTCGACGGTGTAGATCGGATCAGCCCGGGTAGCCCCCTCCCTGAAGGAGGCGGGATGACCGACGACAACGCCGCCCAGACGCGGAAGAGCTTTGTGGATTCTGTGAAGGGCAAGGCCAAGGAAGTGGCGGGCGCGGTGACGGGCAATGACTCGCTGACCGCGGAGGGCCAGCTGGAACAGGCCGAGGCCGGGCAACGCCGTCAGGCCAGCCGCATCGACGCCGAAGCAGATGCGAAGGATGCTGAGGCGCGGGACATCGCCAGGGAGGCGCGACGCGACGGCGCTGAGGAACGCGCACGCGCCGAAGTGTCTGCGGCTGAGGCGAAGTCGTCCGTGCGCGCAGGCGAGGCGGCGCAGCGCACGGCCGCCGAGCAGGCCGGTGCGCGCTACGCGGCGCAATCGCGGGCACAGGCTGAAGCCGGGGCGCAGAGCGAGGCGTTACGGGCAGCCGAGCGGGAACGGCAGCATGTGGCGGCAGCCCACACCGAGTACCAGGCGGCTGTCGCCCATCACCGCGAGGAGATCGGCGACGCAGAGCGCATCGAAGCCCAGGCCGACAGGCTGCGGCGCCGAGCCGAATCCACCGATGTCACGCCTGAGGAGTCGTGATGAATCTGGTCGACATCCCCCTCGCCGTGCTGCGATTCCAGTATCGGCTGGCGCGAACGCCGGTGCAGCTGGTCGAGGACCGGCTGATGGCACGATGGCCTGACGACGCACCGGGCCGACTCATGTATGAGCGCGCGCTCGGTGCACTCGACGCAGCTGCCGGAAATGCCCTGAGGGACGCGGCTCTCGAAGAGAGCGGGATCACCCGCGTTCAGCGCGCCGCCGCCCTGGGTGAAGCGGTCCGCCTGGAGCAGGTTGCTGAGGAGAAGAGACAGCAGGCCCAGGATCAACTCTCCCGCAAGCGGGAACAGGTCGCGGCCGCGCCGAAACAGGCACATGACGAAGCCGCTCAGCGCGCCGCTTCGGCCCGCGAGGACGCCGAGCGCGAGAAGCAACAGGCCACGCGTCAGGCTGCGCAGCGCACCGCGGAGGTGAAGCGTCAGATCGCGGAATCGGCGGATCAGAGCGTTGCCGCGGCGGAAAAGACCAAGCGCAGTGCACAGAACCGGAGCAAGGCCGCCGAAAAGGCGGTGACCGATGTCGCCGATGTCGAACACGACGACGCCGTGGCGAAGCGGCGAGCCGCGACGCAAGCACGAGCCCGGGCCGATCGGCTCGAGGATCTGAGCGACAGTGAGCAGGAGCGGCGAGGAACCTTGCCGTGACTGCGCTGCCACCGGATCCCGACCCCGTGGACACCCCCAGCGAGGAGCGCGCTGGGGGTGTCCCCCCGGGTGAGATCTCCCCCCAGTCGGCGCAGACATCGGCGAGCAAGAATCCCGATCCGACGGCGGGCCGGAATCTCAACCCCCGCGCAATCGTAGGGATCGCCGCCATCGTGGTGTTCGTCGCGCTCTTCGCCGCAGTCGCGATTGTGTTGATCATCCAGATCTGAGTCGATCAAGACACCGGTACCGGCGGAGAGTGCTTGGCTTCCAAGGAACTTCCCTCGATGTCGAGATCCGGCACGATCCTGTCGAACCAGGGCGAGCGCTTCCACATGCGGTCCCCGAGCATTGCCATCACCGCCGGGATCAACGTCAGGCGCACGACGAACGCGTCGAGGAACACGCCGACGGCCAGCGTCAGACCGACGGACTTGATGATCGGATCGCTCCCCGCGACGAACGCGATGAACACGCCGAACATGATCAACGCGGCAGCCGTCACCACGCGCGCCGACAACCCGACGCCGAGCCGGACCGCGGTCAGCGCGTCGCCGGAGTGCGCCAGCTCCTCCTTGATCCTCGACACCACGAACACTTCGTAGTCACTGGACAACCCGAAGACGATGGCCAGCACGATGATCGGCAGGAAGCTGATGGTCTCTCCCGGTGTGATACCGAGAAGTGCTGCGCCCCAGCCCCACTGGAACACCGCAACCTGGACGCCCAGCGCCGCGAAGATCGACAGCAGGAAGCCGACGATCGAGGTCAGCGGGACCAACGCGGCGCGGAACGCGACGGTCAGCAGGACGAACGCCAACCCGACGACCACGACGAGGAAGACCGGCAGCGCGCCGGCCAGCTTGGCCGACGTGTCGATGTTGGACGCTGTCGTGCCACCCACCAGGAACGTCGCCCCGGTACCGGCCTCGATCGCCTCGCGGTCGGCACGGATCTCGGTGACGAGATCCGCGGTCGCGGTGTCGTTGGGGCCGCTCGTCGGGATGACCCCGATGATGGCCGTGCGGGCGTCGCCGCCCGCGGGAGCAGCCAGTGCCACTCCGTCCTCGCGGCCGATGTTGGCCGCCAGCGTGGCGGCTGCGTTCGGGTCGGTGGCCCGCGTCAGGTCGGCAACGACCAGCAGCGGTCCGTTGAAGCCGGCGCCGAGGTGTTCGGCCGTCAGGTCGTAGGCCTGCCGAGAGGTGTTGGACTCCGGCTGGGATGCTCCGCTGGGCAGGCCGAGGTGCAGGCCGAGCGAGGGCAGGCCGATGACGACCAGCGCCGCGGTGCCGACGACGAGCAGCGGTGTGCGGAATCGCACGACGAATCGCGCCCACCGGGCGCCCAGCGTGCGGTGCGGTGTGTAGGCCGCGACCTGCGCGACCAGCTTCGGCCGGCCGGGCTGCAGCGGGGGTTCGATGAAGGCGGCCACCTTCGCGCCCGCGAAGCCGAACAGCGCCGGCAGCAGCGTCAGCGCGATGAGCATGGCGATCAGCACGGACACCGCGGCTGCCACACCCATGTAGGTCAGGAACGGAATGCCGACGATCGCCAGGCCGCACAGCGCGATGATCACGGTCAGCGCGGCGAACACGACCGACCCGCCGGCGGTCCCCACGGCCAGCGCGGCCGCCTCCTGCCTCGGCATCAGCAGGAGCAGGTTGGTGCGGTAGCGGTTGAGGATGAACAGCGCATAGTCGATACCGCATGACAGGCCCAGCATCAGTGCCAGCGACAGCGACGCCGAAGGCATGTCCACGAACGCGGCAACGACGAAGATCCCGAGCGCGCCGATGCCGACCCCGATGCTGGCGGTCAGGATCGGCAGTCCCGCGGCGACCACCGCGCCGAACGTGACCAGCAGGATGAGGAACGCGACCGCGATGCCGATGATCTCGGGTAGATGCGGAACGTCGACCTTGTAACCGGGAAAGACGCTGCCCGCGTATTCGACGCGGATGCCCGCGTCCTGGACGGGTTTCATCGCCGCGTCGAGTTCGCTCAGCGACGCGTCCGTCACCTCGCCGATGGGCGCCTTCCACTGCACGGTGCCCAGCCCCACCTGGCCGTCGGGCGAGATCTGGCGGGTCTGTGCGGGACCGGCGGCGGCGGCGATGTCAGGATCGCGGGTCAGCGCCGAAAACGCCTGGTCGACGGTCTGCGCGAGTGTGGGGTCGGTCAGCGTGCTGCTCTCAGGCGCGGCAATCGTGACCTGCGTCTGCGCGCCCGCGAAGGCGGGCAGACGCTGCTGCAACTGTTCGACGGCTCGCTGCGATTCAGTGCCCGGGATAGTGAAGTTGTCCGAGGGTTCGCCGCGCATGCCGGGGAACGCGAGCGCGACACCGATCAGGATGGCCAGCCAGGTACCGAGTACCAACCGGCGTCGGCGGAAGCTGAAACCGCCGAGAGCGAACAGGTAGCGCGACATCGATCTCTCCGTCAGGTAGTGAACAAGATCTGGGATTTGTTCATCAGTGCCCGATTCGTCGTCGGATATGCGCAACGAGGCTGTGATCTCGGTGACCCCACCGGCCGTGTATCGTCGGGACGAGGGTTGCTCAGCCTGCGAAGCGATCGATGCGCTCGCGGATGTGCGTTCAACTCTCCCCATCAATCGAGGACGTGCTCATGGATTCGTCTGAACTGTTTTCCCACCGCCAGATGCCGCAGGACGTGGCCCCGGTCTCGTCTTCCGACGAGCCGGTGCAGGCCCCTGTCTTTTCTGATCTGCCGCCGCGGTCGCAATCTGCTGATTCGCCCCACCGGTGAACGGCATACCGCGCGCCCGTCGCGCGGCCAAGCCGGTTCGGGTCACCCTGGCACCCCAGCGCGGCGGAGTCATCGACGGTGCGTGGTGGCCCCACTCGTCGGCGATCGCGGCTGAACTCCCGGACCTGATCGGGGCGCTGCACCGCGCACTCGGCGAAGTGGTCAGCATGCAGATCAATTGGTCCCCGACCGAAGGGCAGATGGATCTGGAAACCATTGCCACGGGGTCGCGAATGGCGTCTCCCGGAGGTCATCACCGTCGACCGAGGTTGATGTCCATCGTGGGTCGCGATGCCGGGGTGAAATTACTTGTGGTCCCGAGCATGACGTCCCAGACGCTGGGGTCCATGGTGCTGCGGGCTGCCGCCGGTCTCCCCGCAGTTGCCGGCTCGACGCACGAGCGCGCCTACGAAACAGCTTGCCTCGTGGTCGGTCTCGCCCGGGCCGAGAGCACCACCTGGAACGGGTCCGGAACTTCGTGACGTGGCCGCGCTCGTGTACGTGCTACCGTGAGGCGGGACGCCGATCTGGCGTTTCATCCCATGAGAGAAGTTGAAAAAGTATGGCACAGGGAACTGTGAAGTGGTTCAACGGCGATAAGGGCTTCGGCTTCATCGCCCCCGACGGCGGCGCAGAGGACGTATTCGTCCACTACTCCGCGATCTCCGGCGGCGGTTACCGCACGCTCGAAGAGAATCAGCGCGTCGAGTTCGACGTCGAGCAAGGAAACAAGGGTCCGCAGGCCGTCAATGTGACGGCTGTCTAGCGGCACGAGCTTTCGATCGTGGGCTGGTGAGTGACACTCACCAGCCCACTTTTGTCTCTGCGGACTGCCCTAGCTGACCAGGGCCAGCGCGTGTGTCCGCCTCAACTTCCCCGACGCCGTCTTGGGGATCATCCCCGGGGCGAGGACCACGACGCTGCGCGGCCGCACGTCCACCTCTGCGAACACTTCGTGCGCGACTTGGCGCTCCAGTCGACGAACCTGATCCTCGTCGTCAAAGTCCTTGCACTCCACGGCAACTGCGAAGGTCTCGCGGGTCAGTCCCGCGTCGAGTCGCACCGCCACCGCGCAACCGGCGCGGACCCCGTCGACGCGAGCGGCGGCGCGTTCGATGTCGGTGGGGTAGATGTTGCGTCCGGCCATGATGATCACGTCCTTGAGACGTCCGCACACCACGATCTCTCCGGTTTCGGTGAGGTATCCCAGGTCGCCCGTGTCGTACCAGCCGAGATCGTCCTGGGCGGCGATGAATCCGGCGACGGTCGTGTAGCCGCCGCTGACCGCAGCGCCGCGAACCTCGATGACACCCACGCCGCGCGCGGCCAGTTCCGCACCGTCCTCGTCGACCACGCGGATGTCCATCCCTTCCAGTGGTCGACCCAGTGAAACCAGCTGGCGCGTAGGCCCTTTCGTGGCCGGAACGGCGCGGTGCAGCGCAGCCAGCAGGTTGGCGTCGACCTCGTCGACCACCATGCCACCGCCACACTCGGAGAACGACACGGCGACCGTCGTCTCGGCCATACCGTAGGCGGGGATGATGGCTTCCGGCCGCAGCCCGAAGGGAGCTCCGGCCTCGCAGAGATCTTCCACGTCGAGAGGGTCCACCTGTTCGGCGCCCGACAACGCCCATCGCAGCGACGACAGGTCGTATTCTCCCGGGCGTGCCTGACGTCGTAATCGCTTGGCCAGCAACGTATACGCGAAGTTGGGCGCCGCCGTCATCGTTCCCCGGTACTTGTCGATGAGGCGCGGCCACAGCAGCGCGTCCTCGAGGAAGTCCATCGGTGTGACCTTGACCAGCTCTGCGCCGAAGTACATCGGCACCGTCAGGTATCCGGTCATGCCCATGTCGTGAAAGCACGGCAGCCAGCTGACGATCACGTCGGTGTCCAGATCGAAGTCGCAGCCGGCGGTCATCGCGTCGGCGTTGGCCACGATGTTGGCATGCGTGATCTGGACTGCCTTCGGCGAGCCGGTCGAGCCGGACGTCAGCTGCAACAGCGCAACGTCACCGTCGCCGGTGGCGACCGGGCGCACGGGCGCGTGCGTGAGGAGTTCGTCGATCGTCACGACGGTGAGGCCGAGACCGGCCAGGACGGGAATCGCGGCGAGAAACGGTTCGGAGACGATGACGGCTCTGGCCGCCAGCATGCGGATGACGGTCGTCGTCTCGTCCGCCCACCGGGCGAGGTCGGTGCGCGGTGTCGGCTGGTGCAGCATCGTCACGCTGGCGCCACGCAACCAGGCGCCCTGCGCCGTCGGGGCGATCTCGACCGGGGCGCCGGCGAGGACTGCGACCGCGTCCCCGGGCCCCACGCCGGCAGCGGCGAGTCCGCCGGCGATCCGTGCCGCCCGGTCGTGCACCTGCGACCACGTCTGGCGAAGCGGTGCCGTGGGTTCGCCGGTGATGAAGGAGCGTCGGCTCCGGCGGGCGTTGTCGTACATGGTTTCGGTGAACTGGCTCACGGCAGCCCCTCAGGCCTCGATGTCTTTGGTGGATGAGCCGCTGGAATACGACCTCGTGCGGAGTGGACCTCCATGACAGTGCCCAGATGGGTGTGGTCTTCGACTGTACGGAGGTGATGCCCTCCATCGGGGGACGCGCGCGGTATCCGTCGCAGAATTCGCGAATCGCGTCGGACTTCGTGGTCGGAGAATGCCGATCTGACTCATCGGTAAGAAACCGCCGAAACCGCCCCATGGCTCGCACCGGGCACGGTAAGACTGACCCATGCGTGCGGGGTCGTGTGTGGGTCGTGTCGGCGGATTGGCGGTAGCACTCGGGATCGGAGCGGCGGTGCTCGCCGGAGCAGGCGTGGCGGCAGCCGACGAGGGGTCCGATTCCGGGTCGTCGACCGGCGGGTCGAGCGCGTCGACGGGGCAGACGTCTCACGCCCCGTCAGCGTCCGAGGCGCCGCGCAAGGAGTCGAAGACCCGACGGCCCCTGTTCAGCAAACCCGCGGCGCAGAATGCGGACAGTGAGAAGCCGGATGCGGACACCAGGCCCGTCCGCAAACGGCACACGTTGTCGGTGACCGCATCCCCGAACAGGGGCGGCAAGGGTTCAGACAGCACACTGTCCGAGAAGGCGGAAGAGGCGGTGACAGAGCCCGATGTCGCAGAACCGCCCGCCGGGCCGGCGATCTCCGACGTGCCCGCGATCGTGCACCGGCCCTTCTGGCCCAAGAAGCCGGAACCCGTCGGCGACGAACCCGAGGTGGCCCTGCCGGATGCGCAGCCGCCGGCTCGCACGCTGACACCACTGCTCGACCGCATCGCGGCCAAGCGTGCCGATGCCAACGCGGGGGACGACCCCGCGCTGCCCGCATTGGCCTCGTTGGTGATGTCGGTCGTGACTGCCGGGCGGGAAGTCACCACCG
Source organism: Mycolicibacterium sp. 018/SC-01/001 (assembly GCF_007096635.1). Classification (GTDB taxonomy): domain Bacteria; phylum Actinomycetota; class Actinomycetes; order Mycobacteriales; family Mycobacteriaceae; genus Mycobacterium. The sequence continues at coordinate 213,829 of NZ_VKAA01000004.1, read as the reverse complement.
AGACCCCGGACGCCGTCGGCAGCGCCCTGGCCACCACGAGCCAGGCCGACAGCTACCCGATCCCCGAGGGTGTGACCGTCGAGGAGGTGCATCCGCCGCTGTTCTGGCTGCAGCGGATCCCGGTGCTGGGCACGTTCGTCGTCACGCCGATTGTCCGCGCGCTGCACGCACTTCCGCTCGTCGGCGACGCGCTGCAGCCGATCATCGGCTTCCCGCTCAATCGCTTCGATCCGCCCGGGACGCCCCAGCCGAAGAGCTACTGGGTGACCTCGTTCGACGGAACCAGGATCTTCGTCAACGTGATGCCGTCGCTGACGTTCGACGAGTTGGGACAGGCGCCGACGGTGCTCGACGGTCCCGGTCTGGGGCTGCCGGGATCGACGTCACTGGCGCTTCAAAAAGACAGTCTGTTGCCCTTCGACGTGATCGGCATCGGGCGGCTGCGCGAAGCCGGTTACAACGTGGTGACGTGGGATCCGCGCGGTGAGTGGCGCTCCGGCGGGATCCTGACGATCGACTCCCCGGATTACGAGGGACGCGACATGTCGTCCATCATCAGCTTCCTGTCGACGCTGCCCTACGTGAAGCTCGACGGCGAGAACGACCCCCGCATCGGCATGGTGGGTGCGTCATACGGTGGCGGCATTCAATTGGCAACGGCCGCAATCGATCATCGCGTCGATGCCATCGTTCCCACGATCGCGTGGAACGATCTCGTCGACGTGCTCTTCCCGCGTGGAGCAGTCAACAGCGCGTGGGGGACGTTGCTACCGGCGGTGCTCGTGCTGACGCTGGCCCGGGAGCATCCGCGCATCCTGCCCGTCGCGGTCATGGGTGTGCTCTTCGGCATCGCGAAGCAGTCCGACATCGACCTGGTGGAAAGTCTCGGCTTCGCCGATCAGATCAAGGACATCACCGCGCCGACGCTGCTCATCCAGGGCACCGTCGACACCCTGTTCCCCCTGAGCCAGGCTGACGCCAACGCGACCGCGCTCCTCGATGCGGGCACCACCACCAAGGTGATCTGGTACTGCGGCGGTCACGGCGCCTGCCTGACCCAGCCCAAACGGGGCGAGGTGATCCTGGACCGCACGATGGACTGGCTGAACCACTACGTCATGGGCGATGAAAACGTCTCGACCGGGCCGGGATTCGAATGGACGGACCAGAACGGTGTCTGGTACAGCTCCGAGAAGTACCCGGCGGACAACGGCGAACCGATCGTTGCGACCGAGAACAAGCCCAAGACCATCCCATACATCCCCTTCCTCGGCGGCTCCGGGCCCGACCCCCGCATCCTCTTCCACGGGCCGCTGCAGACGCTGCTCGGCATCGCCTCCGGCGGCCCCGCGTTGAACGCGGTCAATCTGAAAGTGCCGCCGGTGCAAGAGCTGACGCACATCGTCGGTGCGCCGGAGCTGACGCTCACCTACTCCGGTAAAGGCAACGCCAAGCACGTCTACGCGCAGATCGTCGACGACAAGACGGGAATCGTGCTGGGCACCCAGGTCACCCCGATCCCGGTCACGCTGGACGGCGCCACGCACCAGGTCACGTTCTCACTCGAGGACGTGGCGCACACGCTGCAGCCGGGCCAGTCGGTGACCGTGCAGGTCGTGACCTCGGCGATCAAGTTCCTGAACTTCTACTCGTGGGGCCGGATCACCGTCGAGGGCATGACGATCAAGCTCCCGACGCTGGCATCCGATGCGCAGCAGGAGCCGATCCCGGCCTGATCCGGCGAGCCATGTTCGCGAAAAGGCTTCCCCCCGGGCGCTCGCGGCGCTAGAGAGGAAGGATGGCAACCCGCACCCCCGACGACATCCGCACCGCCCTCGAGCACTGCTACATCGCGATGGAAAAGCTCGCCGCCGATCTGAGCGACGCGGACTGGCAGGCTCAGTCGCTGTGTCCCGATTGGACCGTGCGCGGCGTGTTCGACCACGTGGTCAGCGTCGAGGCGGTACTGGCCGGCTGGCTGCCGGAGAGCGTCGAGGCGTTGCCGCCCTTCGAGCGGGCGGGTGAATTCGTCGCGGACCCGACCCCCTACCCCCAGAAAATGCACACCGTCTTCGAGCAGCGACGTCGCGATCTCGCCGCGATGGCGCCCGGGGACTACGAACGACCGTCCTGGATGCCCGTCGGCCCCGGCACCCTCGGTCGTTTTCTCGCGATCCGCGTCTTCGACATCTGGGTGCACGAACGTGACGTCACCACTGCGCTCGGCCGCACCACCGACGACGCGGGTATCGCCGCGGAACTCTCGCTCGACCAGGTGGCCGACTCCATCGGCTACATCGTGGGCAAGAAGGTCGGGCTGCCCGACGGCACGAGCATCACGTTCGATCTGACGGGCCCGGTCACCCGCCGGCTGAACGTGCGTGTCGACGGCAAGGCCAAGGCGGTCGAGCACCTCGACGACCCCGACGTCGTCGTCACCACCGACTCCACCACGTTCATCCAGTTGGCGTCCGGCCGCATCGACCCGCAGGCTCAGATCGACGCCGGCCGCATCCGCTGGACCGGCAACGGCGAGCTCGGCGATCGCGCGGCCCGCAACCTCAGGTTCACGATGTGACGAATCCTGTTGACACCGTGGACTTCCACTTCGACGTGATGTGCCCCTTCGCCTATCAGACGTCGCGCTGGATTCGGGAAGTGCGCGACCTGACCGGCCTGACCGTCAACTGGCGCTTCTTCAGCCTCGAAGAGGTCAACCGTCAGGAAGGCAAGAAGCACCCGTGGGAGCGCGAGTGGTCCTACGGCTGGTCGATGATGCGCATCGGTGCGCTGCTGCGCCGGCAGTCCATGGCCGCCGTCGACGCCTGGTACGAGCGGGCGGCGCGCGCCCTGCACGTCGACGGCCACAAACCGCACGACCCCGCCGTCGCGCGCCACCTACTCGCCGAACTCGGGTTCGACCCGGATGCGGTCGACGAGGCGATCGCCGACCCGACTACCAACGACGAGGTGATGGCCGACCACCGCCGCGTCGTCGACGCCGGCGGTTACGGGGTGCCGACGTTGTTCTTCCCCGACGGCCAGTGCCTGTTCGGCCCGGTGCTGATCGACCCGCCGACGGGCGACGCGGCGCTGCGCCTGTGGGACGCCGTCGTGGCCTGGACCGAGTTCCCCCACCTCTACGAACTGCAGCGACCGAAGACTGCCGCAGATCAGCAGGCGATCACCGAGACGTTCCGCCCCTACCTGGAGGCCCGCGACTGGGTGTCGATCAACAGGGGTGAGATCGTCACCTTCGACTGAGTTTGACCTCGCCCTCGCAGCGGGTACGTCGAACCGGTGGAGCGGCTGGGTGGGCTTGACGCGGGTCTTCTGTACAGCGAGTCAGCGACCGTGCCGTTGCACGTGTGCGCGGTCGTTCTGGTCGACACGTCGACCGTGCCGGGCGGCTTCACCTACCAGCGGCTCCGCCGCGACATCGGTGACCGTATCAAGGCGCTGCCCGAGCTACGGGCCAAGCTCGGGGACAGCCAGCTCAATCTCGACCATCCAGTGTGGGTGCGCGACAAGGATTTCGATCTCGATCGGCACCTGAACCGGATCGCCCTGCCGTCGCCCGGCGGGCGCGAGGAACTGGCCGACGTGTGCGGGCACATCGCCTCGATTCCGCTGGACCGCAGCAAGCCGCTGTGGGAGATGTGGATCATCGAGGGCCTCGACGGCGCCGCCCTCGACGCCGGCGGTCCGCTGGCCTTGATGATCAAGGTCCATCACGCGGCCGTCGACGGGGTGTCGGCGGCCAACCTGCTCGAGAAGCTGTGCGACCTCGAACCCGATGCACCTGCGCCGGCGCCGGTCGAGGGTCCAGACGATGCGCCGGCGTGGGTGATCGCCGCGGACGGTTTCGTCCGGTTCGTCACCCGGCCCTGGCAGTTGACCCGGGTCGTCCCCGAGACCATGGCGATGGTCGCGAAGACCGTGAATCGCGCCATCTCGGGCAATGCGATGGCGGCACCGTTCACCGCGCCGCGAACTCGCTTCAATGCCCAGGTGACCTCGGAACGCTCGATCGCGCTGGTGCAGCTCGACCTCAACGACGTGAAGAAGGTCAAGAACCACTACGGCATCAAGGTCAACGATGTCGTGATGGCGCTGTGCGCCGGCGCGCTGCGGGGCTATCTCGCCGAGCAGGACGAGCTGCCGGGCAAGCCGCTGATCGCGTTCGTCCCGGCGTCGGTGCACGGTCAGTCCGACAGGCCTGGTCGCAATCAACTCTCCGGCATGTTCTGCAATCTGCACACCGACGTCGCCGACTCGCAGGAGCGACTCCATTCGATCGCTGCGTCGAACGCGCGGGCCAAGGACCACAGCGGTTCCCTGGGGCCGACGTTGCTGGTCGACTTGGCCCAGATGCTCTCCCGCAACATGTACGGCTGGATGTTGGCTGTGCTCTCACGCACCCCGTTGACCCGCACGGCCATCCACAATGCCGTGATCTCCAACGTCGCCGGGCCGCCGGCGACGCTGTACAGCTGCGGTGCCGAGGTCACCGCGCTCTATCCGCTGGGGCCGGTGTTCCACGGCTCCGGGCTGAACATCACCGTGATGTCTGTCGGTGACCGCCTCAACGTGGGCATCATCTCCTGTCCGCAGCTGGTCGACAACCTATGGGATCTGGCTGATCGTTTCGACGTCGAGCTGGGTGAACTGCTGCAGGGCTGCTGAGCGAGTCAGTAGTCCCACACCGTCGGCACTGCGCGAAAAGCGGTGTCCGTCACGCCGACCCGGCACAGCGAAGGGAACGGAAGGTGGGTGGCTACAAGGGACTCACCGGTCGCGGCGAGTTCCCGCAACAGCTCGAGCCGCACGCGGGTGGCTTCATCGGGGTCGTGTTCGAAACCATTGTGCCACTCCGGATTGTCGAAGCCGGGGGCGAACACCGCATCCCCAGCGAAGGTCAGGCGCGACCCGCCCGACTCCAGCCGCACGATGCTGTGCCCGGGGGTATGGCCTCCGGTTCGGCTCACCCGCACTCCCGGCGCCACCTCGACGTCCTGCTCGAACGTCCGCAAACGACCGCGGTATTCAGTCAGGAAGCGGGTGGCGGCCGAACGCAGCACAGCCGGCACCGGGGCTGGCATGTCGGTGCGGGAGAAGTCGGGTGCTTCCCAGAACTCAGCCTCGGCGGCTGCGGTGTGGACGCGCAGATCCGGTCGGAGGCGATCGCGCAGGCCGTCACTGAGCAGGCCGCCGACGTGGTCCATGTGCAGATGGGTCAGCACGACGTCCGTGACGGATGCGGGATCGATGCCGGCATCGTGTAGCCGGTGGGCGGTCTGGCCGGCGCGCGGAAAGCCGGGGAACTCCAGACCCAGTCCCGAGTCGACGAGGATCGTCTGATTCCCGCTGCGCACAACGACGATGTTGAGGGGCCAGTCGATCACGTCCGGAGGCAGGAACATGTCCTCCAACCAGCCGCCCAGCGCGGCCGGTTCGGCATTGGTGGCCAGCGTCCGTGCCGTGATCGGCAGGACGCCGTCACTGATGATCACCACTTCGATGTCACCGACCTGGACTGCGTAGCGTGACGGCACCAGCTCGCTCCCTGCTGATGCGGCGTCTTCCACGTGCTCGATGGTCATGTTCGCTCCCTCGTGTTCGATTGCGGCGTCGGGTACGCCTCTGCGACCCTGAACGCGCCGCTGCCCCGTGAGTCATCCTGTGATGAAATGTTTTTCACGCCGCGGCTCCGCCACCATCCACCCGCAGGATCGCTCCAGTGATGAAGCTGGCCCGATCGGAGGCGAGGAACAGCACGGCTTGGGCGATCTCCTCGGGTCGGCCGGTGCGGCCGAGCGGCAGCGCGCGGCCGAGTTCTTCGTTGACCTCACCCCACTCGGCGGCGACACCCTCGGTGCGGGTGGGTCCGGGTGCGACGGCGTTGACACGCACACCGAAGCGGCCGAACTCGACCGCCCAGGTCCGGGTGAGCGATTCCACGGCGGCCTTGGTCGCGCTGTATGTCGAGGCCGCGGCGACTCCCTTCGTGGCGACCATCGACGAGATGTTGACGATGCTGCCGTGCCCGCGCCGCACCATGCCGCCGGCCACGGCAGCAGTGAGGAAGTACAACCCCCGGATGTTGACGTCGAGCGTGCGCTCGAATGACGCCATGTCCTGGTCCAGGGTCAGCGCACCGGGAAACGCAGCGGCATTGTTGACCAGGACATCGACGTCGCCGTCACCGGCCAGCGACCTCACCGCGGAGAGGTCTGCCATGTCGGCGGACACGAAGCGGATGTTGGGATGGGCTGCGACCGAACGGCTCCGGTGAACATCGCGGCCGGTGACGGTGACCTCGGCTCCGGCATCGGCCAGTGATCGCGCGCAGGCCAGACCGATCCCGGCGGTGCCGCCTGTGACCAGAGCTCGCTTCCCGGACATCTCAGAGGTCTGCATGAACAACTCCTTAATCGGGGACGACAACCATGAACGGGGCGGGGCAGTGACATTCATCCCGCGATCGAGAACCGGTGCGGGGGATGAATCGCGGCGTGGCCACTCGTTCCCCCGGCAGACAGAGTCTGACCACCAGAGAAAGGCCTTTTCATGAAGATCGTCGTCGTCGGCGGAACCGGCCGCATCGGGGCATCCGTCGTCGGGCTGCTCACCGAACGAGGCCATGACGTCATCGCTGCGGCACCCTCGACCGGTGTCGACACCTATACCGGAGCTGGGCTCAAGGATGTCCTCGTGGATGCCGATGTTGTTGTCGACGTGTCGAATTCGCCGAATCTCGACGACAGTGCCATCGAGTTCTTCCGGGTCGCCACCCGGAATCTGCTGGCTGCCGAGGTGGGTGCCGGGGTGGGCTATCACGTTGCGCTGTCCGTCGTCGGCACCGACAGGCTGGCGCCGCAAAGCGGTTACTTCGAGGGCAAGCTCGAACAGGAACGCATGATCGCCGCCGGGTCCATTCCCTACACGATCGTCCGCGCCACACAATTCTTCGAATTCGTTGCGATGCTGGCAGATTCGGCGACCGTCGACGGGGAGGTGCGGTTGCCACCCGCCCACTTCCAGCCGATGGCCGCCGGTGACGTCGCTATCGGTGTCGCGGATGCCGCGACGGGTGCGCCCGCGAACGGCGTCATCGAGATCTCCGGCCCGGTCGCCGTGTCGCTTCCGGAGCTGATCGGGGTGGCGCTGACCGCTCGTGGGGACAACCGCCGCGTCGTCGCGGACTCGGCGGCGCGGTACTGGGGTGTCGAGCTCGAAGACCGCACCCTGTGCCCCGGTGCCGGGGCGCGGACGTTCGACACTCGATTCGAGGACTGGATTCTGCAGTCCGCGATCACGCACTGACGGGACGGCGGTAAGGTCAGTCAGCGCCAGCATCGTCGATCACACGCGGCGGAGTTCAATGTCGGGTCGGAACGTGTCGCTACACGGTCGCGGACTCGAATGCGCCGCGCTGAAAAGCCTTCTCGCGTCGGTCGAGGGCGGCGCCTGCGAGGTCCTGGTTCTGCGGGGCGAAGCCGGCGCGGGCAAGTCGGCGCTTCTCGGCAATCTGACGTCACATGCCATGGGGTTTCGCGTACTGACTGTGGCGGGGGTGCAGGCCGACATCGAGCTCGCCTTCGCCGGACTTCACCAACTCTGCGCGCCGTTGCTGGAACAGATCGGCGGTGTGCCCGAACCGCAGCGCTGTGCACTCGACGTTGCCTTCGGCCGCGACGTCGGCGACACCCCGGACCGCTTCCTGGTGGGTCTGGCGGTCTTGAGTCTGCTGTCGCGCGCCGCGGCGGATCAACCACTGCTCATCGTGGTCGACGATGCACAGTGGCTCGACAAGGTGTCGCTGCAGACGCTGGCCTTCGTCGCCCGCCGGCTGCTGGCCGAGCGCATTGCTCTCGTGTTCGCGGTCCGCGAGTCGACCGGCCCGCTGGCCGGACTACCGGAATTGGTCGTCGGCGGACTCTCCGAAGCGGCCGCGCGCGACCTGCTGGAGTCGGTGATGCCGGGCGGTATCGATCCGCGAGTCCGCGACAGGGTGGTGGCAGAAACGCGGGGACTGCCGCTGGCGATTCTCGAGGTGCCGCGCAGCATATCGGCCGCCGAACTGTCCGGTGGCTTCTGGATCGCTGGCAAACGCTCGTCGTCGGCGGCCGTCGAGCAGACCTACGTCCGCCGAATCCGTGCGCTTCCCGCAGCGACCCGACAGTTGCTCCTACTGGCAGCGGCCGAACCGATGGGCGACGCGGCGCTGTTCCTGCGTGCTGCCGCACGCCTGGGTATCGCGATCGCCGAGCTTGGTCCCGCGGAAAGCGAGGGCCTGATCGAGTTCGGCCCCAGGATGCGGTTCGCTCATCCGCTGATGCGGTCGGCGGCCTACCGAGCGGCTGACCTCGTCGACCGCAGAGCCATCCACCATGCTTTGGCTGAAACCACAGATGTCGCAACCGATCCCGATCGACAAGCCTGGCACCGGGCGCAGGCGGCCGCCGGTCCGGATGACGAGGTGGCCGCCGTTCTGGAACGGTCGGCGGCGCGGGCCCGGTCCCGCGGCGGTATCGCCGCCGCGGCAACCTTTCTCGAGCGTGCGACGGTGTTGACGGCCGACCCGGCACTGCGCGCGCAGCGTGCGCTGGTCGCCGCCGTGGCCAAACGCGACGCCGCTGACACCGCGGCCGCCTACGATCTGCTCGCCATCGCCGAATCCGAAGGCACATCGGACGTGCAGACCGCCACAGCCACCCGTCTCAGAGCGCAGATGGAGTTCGTGCGCAGCCGCACCGGTGACCCGGGAGCACCCCGGGTCGCCGAGACCGCTCCTTTGCTGCTCGAGACCGGTCGGCGCCTGACTCACCTCGATGCCTACGGCGCCCGCGAGTGCTATCTGGAGGCCGTTGCGGCCCTGATCTATGCGGGTCGACTCGCGGAACCCGCGGCTTTGGCACAGGCCGGTGTACTCGCACTCGACTCGACAGCGGACCCGGCGGCCGCGCAACGACCCATCGACCTGCTCCTCCGGGGAATCGCCGAGCGCCTCATCGGAGGTCCGGGGTCGGGCACGACGACGCTGCGCGCCGCGGTGACGACGATGTGCGATCAGGTGGAGTCGGACGAGTCCGCAGTGGCGCGGTGGCTCAGCGTCCCGGCGTTCCCCATCCTGCAGGAGTCTGCGGCACACGAGCTGTGGGACGAGGAGCTGGTGCGACGGCTGGCGGAGGCGGCGGCGCGATACACCCGCTCGGCCGGATCGCTGGCCGCGATGCCCCGAGCCCTCACCTTCCAGGCCGGGGTGCATGTGGTCAGGGGGGACTTCACCCAGGCGGACCACCTGTTGTCCGAGGCGGAGTCGATCACGGCAGCCACCGGTGCTCGAGGGTCGGTTCGCTACCACTCGTTGCTATTGGCCGCGTGGCGTGGCGATGCGGCCGGTGCCGAGAGGCTGCTGAGTGGGGCGACGCACGACGCCCACGCGCGGGGCGAGGGGCGCCTTCTCGGTTTGACCGCGTACGCCCGGGCTGTCCTGTTCAACGGCCTCGGCCGATATGAGGAGGCTCTGACCGCCGCGCGTGACGGCTGCCGGTACGACGATCTGGGTTTCCGTGGCTGGTCCCTGTACGAGCTTATCGAGGCGGCCAGCCATGTCGGTGACCGCGCGGCGGCAGAAGAGGCGTTCGACCTCTTTGCGCGCAGTGCCGGGGCGTGCGACACCGACTGGGCCGCCGGCGCGCTGTGCAGTGCTCGAGCGATTCTGACCGACGACCCCTCCGCCGAAGTTCACTACCGGCGCAGCGTCGAACACCTGTCCCGTACCTCGATCGTCGTGCACCTGGCGCGGGCCCGGCTTGCGTACGGCGAATGGCTCCGGCGCGCGAACCGGCGCAACGATGCCCGAGAGCAGCTGTCCGCAGCGCACAGAGCCTTCGACGCGATGGGCGCGCAGGGTTTCGCCGAGCGCGCGCGCCGCGAGCTGGCCGTGGCAGGCGAGAAGGTGCGGCGACCGCAGTCGACGGGCACGCCCGTCCTCACCGCGCAGGAGACACAGATCGCGAAGCTCGCTGCGGAGGGGTTGACCAATCCTGAGATCGGCGCGCAGTTGTTCCTCAGCGGCCACACCGTCGAGTGGCATCTGCGGAAGGTGTTCGCCAAGCTCGGGATCACCTCACGCCGCCAATTGCGGTCGCTGACCATGTTCCGCTGAACTGCGCGGCAACCAGAGGTCCACGAGGAGACCACGGACTCTCCGGGGTTCGGAACGGGGTTCTGCCGACGAGGGTGGAGTCACGCCCCGGCCGGGGCGATCGATCCCCCAGGAGCGCCCATCATGACCATCGACGCCATTGTTCCGACCTCGAGACCCGACACGGATGCGGCCGCCCGGTTCGCTCGCGACATCCGCCCTCACCTGGAGGTGTTGGAGCGCGGCGCCCGTCGGCGCACGTTGTGCCGAGCCGACGCCGACGACCTGATGCAGGACACGCTCATGCGCGCCTTCATCGGTCTCCACACGTTCGAGCCAGGGACGAACTTCCGGGCGTGGCTGTTCCGCATCATGTACAACCAATGGGTCACCACATACCGTGCGAAACAGTCACGGGTGCTCGAGGTGTGCATCGGTACCGGCGCTGATCACGAGGTGTCTGCCGAAGTCCAGGCGCGGCACGCCGCGCCGGCGTCGGCCGAGGACGAGTACATCGCGACCGTTCCCACAGCAGATGTGCGCGCGGCGCTGGAGACACTGCCGGAAGGTTTCACAGAGGTTCTGTATTACGCCGACATCGAGGGTCACACGTACGCGGAAACCGCCGCGATCCTCGGCGTTCCCGTGGGTACCGTGATGTCGCGGATCCACCGCGCCCGGCGTCGCTTGCGGCTCGCCCTGGCCGGCCCGCCGCAGCGCGAAGCGCTCGCCATCGATCGCATCAGTGCCTGAGGTGGTGATGAGCGACCACTACGACAACGCCTGGGAAGACGCGCTGACGGTGCTGCAGGACGTCACACCGCCACTGATCCCGGACGGGGTGCGTGCGATGACCGTGCTCGTCGAGTATCCCGCGGGTAGCGCCGGCGCCCCGCCGCACCGGCATCCCGGTGGACCGGCTTTCGGGTACGTGCTCGAGGGCGAGATGGTGTTCGAGTTGGAGGGCCAGGCACCGCGCATCGTGCGCGCGGGAGAGGCGTTCTGGGAACCAGGGGGTGACGTCATTCACTATTCAGATGCCAACCACCGGACCGATGCGCGGCTGCGTTTCCTGGTCACGATGCTGTGTGCTGCCGATATGCCGATGCTCGTCCTGGTCGGGGATGACGAATTGCGGGCACGCAGGCATCTGCGGATCGCTGCTCACTGACCCGCCGGAGGCTCACCCGGTAGGTTTTCTCGTCGGAGGAGGGGTCACTCGAACAGGCGACGAGGAAAGGAAGCGACCAGTGAGCACCCCACGCGTCGGGACGCGGTTCGGACCCTACGAGCTGCGGTCGGTGCTCGGCGTCGGGGGCATGGGGGAGGTGTATCGCGCCTACGACACCGCTCGCGAGCGCATGGTGGCGATCAAGCTGCTGCGCCTCGAGATGGCCGCCGACCCGAGTTTTCAGGAGCGGTTCCGCCGCGAGTCCCGGATTGCGGCCCGGCTGCAGGACCCCCATGTCATCCCCGTGCACGATTTCGGGGAGATCGACGGCGTGCTGTTCATCGACATGCGCCTCGTCGAGGGCGCCAGCCTCAAGGAGGTGTTGCGCGCCGAGGGTGCGCTCCAGCCTCGACGGGCGGTGGCCATCATCCGTCAGGTCGCGGCGGCGTTGGACGCCGCGCACGCCAACGGGCTGGTGCACCGCGACATCAAACCCGAGAACGTGCTGCTGACACCGGACGATTTCGCCTACCTCGTCGACTTCGGGATCGCGCACGGCGGTGGCGAGGCGACTGTCACGTCGACGGGGCTCGTTGTCGGGTCGTGCGCCTACATGGCCCCGGAACGGTTCAGTGGGGACCGCGGCGGACCGGCATCCGACGTGTACTCGCTCGCGTGTCTCCTGCACGAAACCCTGACGGGGCGGGCGCCGTTCGAAGCGGCCGACGTGCGGCAGGTGATGAGCGCGCACATGTTCTCCGCGCCGCCCCGGCCGAGCATCATGCGGCGCGGGATCAGCCGCGCATTCGACGACGTGGTCGCCCGCGGCATGGCGAAGGCGCCGGGGGATCGCTACGTGTCGGCGGGTGATCTGGCTCGGGCCGCCGGTGCCGCTGCGGAACGCGCGCCGAGCGCCGCCCCTGTCGCGGCGCCGCCGCCCCCGGTGACGCGGCAGATGCCACCCGCGGTCCGGCCCACCCCGCCGCCGTACACACCCGCTGCGCCATCGCGGCCCGCGCCACGGTTCAGTCGGGGGCAGGTGGCGCTGATCGGGGCGACCGTCGTGTTGCTCACTGCCGCAGCGGTGTTGGCGTTGGTCCTCGTGTTCAGTGGCGGCGGAACCGGCACGTCGCCGACAACGCGCCTGGCGCCGCAGCCGTCGCCATCGGAGACGACAGACGAGACGACGTCGACGACGACCACGACGTCGAGCAGCCGGCCCATCAGCGGCGTGTCGGGCACGGATTCCCAAGGCTTCGTTGGGCATTCGGCGCGCTGCGACAGTGGGGACTCAGCAGCTGCCGCGATCAGGACAGCGCAGTCATTGGCGGTGATCTGCACATCCGGCGACAGCTACTACTACCGCGGGGAACGCCTACGCGATGGCGCGAGCTTGGAACTGCAGAATGCACAGCGCGCCGGTGCCGGCTTCACCGTCACCAACCCCGCCGACGGTATCCAGTACTCCGTTCAACCGGACGGGTTGACGCTGTCCAGCAGCCGCGGCGTGGACCGCGAGGCGGCGGTGGAATTCGGTTCGAGCTGACGGAACGGGCGTAAGGTACCGGCTACGCAGACAGGGGAGGGCAACGATGACCACCACCGCAGCAACGCCGGCGCCGCGGTCCAGTGCCGCCGAGACCCGGCGGGCGATCTGGAACACCATCCGGGGGTCGTCGGGCAATCTCGTCGAGTGGTACGACGTCTACGTCTACACCGTTTTCGCAACGTATTTCGAAGGACAGTTCTTCGACGAGTCCGAGAAGAACTCGACGGTCTACGTGTACGCGATCTTCGCGATCACGTTCGTCATGCGCCCGGTCGGATCGTGGTTCTTCGGGCGCTTCGCTGACCGCCGGGGCCGTCGGGCGGCGCTGACGGTCAGCGTGTCGCTGATGGCGCTCTGCTCGCTCGTGATCGCGATCGTGCCGTCGCAGGCGGTCATCGGCTCGGCGGCGCCGATCATCCTGATCCTGGCCAGGCTGGTGCAGGGCTTTGCGACCGGTGGCGAGTACGGCACGTCGGCCACGTACATGTCGGAGGCGGCCACGCGGGAGCGCCGCGGCTTCTTCTCGTCATTCCAGTACGTGACGTTGATCGGTGGACACGTGCTCGCGCAGTTCACCCTGCTCATTCTGCAGACCGTCCTCGACGACGATCAGCTGCGTGAATTCGGTTGGCGCATCGCGTTTGCCGTCGGCGGCGTCGCAGCGATCGTGGTGTTCTGGCTGCGGCGCACGATGGACGAGTCCCTGTCCGAGGACGTGATCGAAGCGACGAAGGCCGGCGAGGACCCCGGTGCCGGTTCGATGCGCGCGCTGTTCACCGAGTACTGGCGCCCGCTGCTGCTGTGCTTCCTGATCACGCTCGGTGGCACGGTGGCGTTCTACACCTACAGCGTCAACGCGCCCGCCATCGTCAAGACAGCCTTCAAGGGCGAGGGCATGACGGGGACGTGGATCAACCTGACGGGGCTGATCTTCCTGATGCTGCTGCAACCCGTCGGGGGGATCATCAGTGACCGGATCGGCCGCAAGCCGATGCTGGTGTTCTTCGGTGTGGGCGGGCTGTTCTACACCTACGTGCTGATCACCTACCTACCCGAGACACGTTCTCCGCTGATGTCTTTCGCGCTGGTAGCGGTCGGCTACATCATCCTGACGGGATACACCTCGATCAACGCACTGGTGAAATCCGAACTGTTTCCCGCCCACATCCGGGCGCTCGGCGTGGGCGTCGGCTACGCCGTCGCCAACTCGATGTTCGGCGGGACCGCTCCGCTGATCTACCAGGCGCTCAAGGAGCGCGACCAGGTGCCGCTGTTCATCGGCTACGTCACGGTGTGCATCGCGATCTCATTGGTCGTGTACGTGTTCTTCCTGCGCAACAAGGCCGATACGTACCTGGACCGGGAGCGGGGATCGGCGTTCCGGGCGTGATGACCAGGCAGGAGCGCAGGGAGCTGCTCGCGCACGACGTCAAAGCCTGCCGTCGCTGCCCGGGGCTCAATGTGCCGAAGAAGACAGAGGCTGCGCCCGGATGGGGATCGATCGATTCACCGGTCATGCTCGTCGGGCAAAGCCTCTGTGAACAATGCATGGAACCGCAGGAGCCGTTCTACGAAGGCAGCGGCAGTCTCCTCGACGAGATTTTCGAGAAAGCCGGGTGCCACAAGGCCGATCTGTTCATAACCAATGCGGTCCACTGTCATCCGCCGCGTAACCGTCCTTCTGACGATCTCGAGATCGTCAATTGTTCGACATACCTGTACCGAGAACTCGATCTCGTCCGCCCGCGGCTGATCATCGGATTGGGTGGCGACGCGAAGCGTGTTCTGACCTTCATCTGTCGACGCGCGAGAGAACTGCCGTGGCCCTTCGAGGCTCCGCGCAACATGCGATCCAAGACGATGCCGAGTTTGATTTTCGCCAAGCATCCGTCGTGGGTGAAGCGACAGCATCGCAGTGAGCTCGAGACTGAGTACGTGAACAGCCTCTCCGACGCCATCTCGTGGGCCATGAGCCGAGGTCCATTCGAATCCTCGAGCGAGCCGACTATCGAGCCAACGTGTGGAGGAATGGTTCTGCCACTTTCTTGAGGTGCTATGTCTCCAGCGCCATGTCCCAGAACGCGATCTCGTGCTCGAGGACCTCGCGGACCAGTTCTTCGTGGCCGCCCGGAGCGGCAACCTGCTCGAGTCCCTCCACGTAGGCGGCGAATTCAGGCACCGTCCAGTGCTCGACGAACTCCGTGAAGGGGGACTGGTCGGACCTCGCGTGTGACCACGCGAGGAGGTAGACCTTCTCGATCGCCCACAACGCCGTGAGCGCGGCATCGGCGGGCGCGGTGTCCAGACGCCCGAGCAGTTCCCGGTACGCGAGTGTCGCCGGCAGCGCGTCGACCGCCATGTCGAGCCCGCGCTCGGCGGCCTTGGCGTCGAACCAGTCGAGCTCGGCGACGAGCGCTGCGCAGCCACCGGCGAGCACGTTCTGCGCCTGGCGCGGTGCGCGTGCCAGCAGCCGGGCCTGGAAAGTCAGTAGGTCGGTGACGAAGAGAGCATCCTGGGCCAGCCAGCGGTCGAATGCCGCCGCACTGATGCTGCCGTCTCGGACCGCGTCGAGAAACCGGTGCTGGGTGGCTGCAGTCCACAGCGAATCATGCATACCGACAAGGTAATCGCGACTGCTACCTGGATGGGGCGCGCCACCACTCGCAATGTCGGGTAGTGGACTACTCGTGCGGTCGGTGCGGGCGAGGAGCACTGTGGCTTTCATCAACCGGCAGCACTCGAGGGGCGCATCATGGCCAAGGCCTACTTCACCAGTGGCGGGAGCTACTCGCGATACGACACCGCGGCCGACCGCGTCGACGGCGGATATCCCAAGCCGATCAGCAATGGATGGTCGGGTATCGATGCGACGGGGTTCGCGGGCGGCTTCGACAGTGCTTTCGATCTCGGGAACGGCAAGCTCTACCTGTTCCTCGGATCGAACTATGTGCGGATCGATCAGGCCGCCAACGCGGTCGACGGCGAGGTCCGTCCCATCGCCGGCAACTGGGGCGGATTCGGCGAGAACGGCTTCGGCGACACCATCCAGGCGGCAGTCAACTGGGGTAACGGTAAGGCCTACTTCTTCCGCGGCGACAGCTACATCGAATACGACATCGCCACTGACACCGTCGATCCGAGTGCGTCCGGTCCCATTGCCGGCAATTGGCCGGGTTTGGCCGAAGCCGGCTTCGGCGACAACATCGACTGCGCGGTGATGTGGGACAACGGCAACGCGTACTTCTTCAAGGGCGATCAATACGTCCGCTACGAGGTCGGTGTCGGGGTGGCCGACGGCTATCCGTTACCCACCGCGGATTACTGGACGGGCTTCGCCGGTGCCGGCCTCGCAGGTCGCGTGGACGCGGCGTGGCTGAAGCTCACCGGCGGGAGCGGCGGAGCGTCCAGCGGCGACCAGACGTCGATCAACGGCTTGGTACCCGGCGATCACGTCTGGTACTGGAATGGCAGAATTTCGGTGGCACAGGACATTCCGCGATTCGACTGGTTCGAGGGACTGGACGGCAAACACCTCGACCCGAAAGACAAAACGGACTACGGCGGTCACGGCAAGGAGATCTACAACTTCGTCGTGCACGCCGATGGCGTCCTTCGGCGCGGCCAGCCGCACATGACGGGTTTTCCGGGAACGTTCGCGTGGCTGGACAACAACCCGGGCAACATCACCGGCGTCAAGAACGGAACCAACTGGGGCCAGTACCTGAACAAGTTCAACTGGCACAGCTTCCTCGTGTTCCCCAGCGAACAAGCCGGCCGCGAGGCGGTCAGGCGGGTACTCCTGGAAGGCGGTTATCCCGCGAAGAACTGGGGTGTGAAGCAATGGCCGGCAGGCCGCTACCGAGACCTGGGCATCACCGAAGCGTTTCACCGATGGGCGCCTGCCGAGGACGGACACAACAAGCCCGACGTCTACGGAGCCAAAGCGGCATCCGCGGCGGGCGTTCCGGAGACGACGGTCATCAGCACGCTGACCGACGCCCAGATGAGCGCCGTTCAGGACGCGGTGAAAGACATGGAGGGCTGGGTTCCCGGTGTCGAACTCAACCGCGACGACCCGAATGTTCCCGCCGAAGTACGCGCGGCACTGGCTTAGGAGGACCTCTGATGGCTGCACCCTTTTCGATCGAGATGAACGGCGTCTTCGACGCCGGTGCGTTCACCGGCGGCCTGGGCGGGCCCGGCCAAGGTGGCCATGCCGCACAGTCGGACTGGTACAACCACTACGGGATGGACCTCGGGGCGCCGGCGGGCACCGTCGTGTACGCGGCGTTCGATGCCCACATCACCCGGTACAACCCCCACGATCCAGCCGCAGACGGAACAGAAGCCAACGGGCGGGGTTACGGCGCGCAGTTGTTCATGCGCTCACCGAACGACGGGATGGGTGGGTTCTACACCCACATCAGTGATGTGCCAGACGGATTGGCCGTCGGATCGCAGATCTCACGAGGCGATGTCCTCGGAACGGTGTACGAATTCGGCGGCATATCGCCCCACGTGCACATGGCACTCGTCGAGATCGTCGGCGCCCTGGTACCCGCGAACTATCACGGGGTGGACAGCCTCTACGACCTGATGCAGAGTTTGACTGTCACGGACAGCGCGACCGTCGATTTCTTCCAAGACGGTTCGTCGCCCGCGGTCGGTTAGCACCAGTCATCGAACAGAGGGGGCGAAGTGGCTGATAGCGGTACCGAATTGCTGCGGTTGCTCCGCACCAGCCTGACTCAGCTGTTGGCGGATGCGCTGGCCGAGCTCGAGCGGACTGCAGGCCTACCTGCGCTCGGGCCGGCGGGACCTGACTGGGCGGACTGCGGATTCGCCGACCATCTACTGGCGCCCGTCGATGACGGCATGTCAGCCAATCCTGTGACACAACAAGTTATCTCGGCCATGCGCAAGCTGGCCGGAGTCGCCGGTCCGGGAGCGTTCGGTGGCCTGTTCGGTTGGGAACCCGATCCAGTCGGGCACACCGCCGATCGCGGTATCGCCTGCGCCGTGAAGATGGTGGCCGTCGGCGGTCAGTTCGCCGCAGCCGTCGTGGTGACGAAGGATGGCGACGGCGCCCGCCTCGACATCGTCGCCAAGGGTGACAAGACGGCACACGAGCCGCTGGCCATCGACGACGTCTGGTCCCTGGATATCGGCGGCCACGCGTCCGACGTCGTCGAGATCCACCTGCCTCCGTCAGGGCATGCCACGGTGACGCGGGGGTCGAACGGCGACACGATTCGGGTCGGCCTGGTCCGCAAGAAAACAGCTCCGGGCGTCGGGCCCGGGATCGACCTGGGCGACATCGCGCTCACCGCCGCGTTGACTCTCGATGGAGACACTCCGAAACTCGCTGCGGGACTGCAGATCCGGAATGGTCAGGTGCGCGTGGCACCCGGGGACCTGGCGGGACTCATCCCCGCGCTGGCACCCACCCCGCTGGACGTGGACCTCGCACTGTCCGACTCCGACGGGGTGAGCATCGCAGGCAGTCCCACGTTGGCAGTGAGGCTTTGCTCCGGCGCCTCGATGCCCGGAGTCCAGACGGGACCGCTCGACGTGGAGCTCGTGCCGCGACTCGAGCAGCCACCCAGCGTGGGGGTTCGCGTCACCTGCGCAATCGCCCTGGACCTGCCCGCCGTGCCGATCCACCTCGATGTCGATGGCAACGGCTTCGAGGTCCCGTTCCGACTGGGCGGCCCGTCGCTCGCCTTCGATCTCGCCAACCTGGTGCCTCACTCCCCGACAGGTGCTGATGTCGGTCTGGCGCTGCCGATCGTCAAGGGTGCCGGTGAAATGAGCCGCATCGGCGACGCATTCACCGGCATGTTGTCGGTCGAGATGACGCCGATGTCGGTTACCGCGCTGGGTACCCTCGACGTGCGCACGGGGGCGCTTCTGGTCGTCCTCGGGGCGGCGTTCCCGCTTCCCGGTATCCAGATCGGTTTCGGGTTCGCGGTGACCGGTGTCGGCGGCATCGTCGGCGTGAGTCGGCGTCTGGACCGAGATGCGCTGACCCGCGCAGTCCAAGACGGAACCGCCGGTTCACTGCTCTTCCCCACCGACCCGGCCAAAGCAGCGCGGGATGTCGTGCCGATGCTCGACCGTGTCTTCCCTCGATCGCCCGGTTCGGTGATCGTCGGTCCGATGTTCCAGATCAGCTGGGGTGGAAACATTCTCACGGGATCAGTGGCCCTCATCGCTGAATTACCGGACCCCGTCCGGTTGTCGATCCTCGGCAAACTGCTCCTCGCCGTGCCAGATCCAGCGTTGCCGTTGATCAAGCTGCAGATCACGTTCTTCGGGCAGATCGATCCATCGGTACCCAGCCTCACGTTCCTGGCCAGCCTGACCGATTCGACGATCGCCGGAATCCCCGTCACCGGAGACATGTTCGTTCTCGTACAGGGCGGCTCCGACGCGAACGTGGTCGTCTCTGCGGGCGGCTTCCACCCGCGATACAGCCGCCCGGCCGGAGTGCCCGCTCTCAAACGCGTTTCTCTGACGCTGTCGTCGGGTCCGTTCCTCCAACTCCGCTGCAGCGCCTATGTCGCTCTGACATCCAACACCCTGCAATTCGGCGCACTGGCCGAGCTCGTCGCCGAGGTGGCCGGTTGTGGCCTCCGCGGCCATCTGGGTTTCGATGTGCTGATTCAGTTCTCGCCGTTTCACTTCGTTGCGGAGATCTCGGCCGCCATCGCTGTCGAGGTGCTCGGCGAGACGCTGGTCGGGATCGCCTTGCGCCTGTCACTGGAGGGTCCAGGGCGCTGGCGCGCCGTCGGGCGCGGCAGCGTCGACCTGTTCTTGTTCAGCGCCTCCTTCGATTTCGACGAATCGTGGGGTGGAACAGATCCCGCTCTGACCGTTGGACCCGATGATCTTCGCGAGGTTCTGACAGCCGCGCTGCTCGAGCCGGAAGCCTGGCGCGCATACGCGCCGGACCCATCTGCATTGCCGGTGCAACTCACTGTACCGGCGGGAGCGGCGTTGGCCGACGGCCGCGTCCTGCACCCCCATGGCACGCTGTCCGTGCGGCAGAAAGACGTCCCACTCGGCATCGACATCGACCGCTTCAACCGCGTTCCGATTCCGAAGCAGCGATGGGATGTGACCAGCCCGGTTCTGGGCGACGGTCGTCCCGCGCCGGTCCGAGGCGAGGAACGTGAGCAGTTCGCGCCGGCTGCATTCCTTACGATGACCGACGACGAACAGATCGCCCGTCCCGCGTTCGAGATGTTCAAGGCGGGGCTGACGCTCGTGGCAGGCGAGGTCGTGCTGGGGGACGAGCGAGCCACCGATTTCGACTACGAGACAAAGGTGATTTCGGAACAGTTCGACGTCAACCAAACCCTGGACGTGAAAGTCGGCGCCCTGGTCGACGCGGTGGAGGCAGCGGCCGGGGCCGGGCTGGAACACGCGCGCTGGTGGCGCACCGATCGCGACACCGTGACCGTGGCGGACTCACCGACCTACGTGGTCGTCAACTCGTGGTCGCTGTCCGAGGCCGTGGACATCGCACAGCCGTCACCCAACGCCACCGAGGTGTACGAGGCGGCCGCGGCCGCGAGCGCGGCGGACCCACGGGTCCACGTCGAGGTCGCCGAAGCCTGGGAGTTGAGCACATCGTGAGCACGATCCGGTTCTCGTCATGGGCACAGACGGCAGTGGGTCAGGCCATCGATACGCCTGACCGGCCCGGCGCGCTCCCTGCCGCCGGCTTCACCCCGGGCGTTTCGCTGGTCGACTCGTCGGGGCACAGCACCCCGGTCGCCGTTCCCGCGCCGATGACGATGCTGGGGCCCGAGAGCGTCGCGAGCCTCGACCCCCGTGCCGTGGTACGAACCGACCCGGCTGCTGGCGCCGGCGACGTCGAGGACAACTACCTGGTGTCGGTCGACCTCAGACCGATCGAGTTGCCGTGGTTGTTCACCCCGGCCAGGGCCGACGGCGGTCGCCTGCGGCCGTGGATCGTGCTCGTGGTCGTCGAGGTCGCCACGAGCCGTCTGGTTCCAGGCGTTCCCGTTCCGACGCTGAGCGTCGACGCCGGCCAGCTTCCCGACCTGTCCGACTCGTGGGCTTGGGCGCACGTCCAGCGTGCCGACGACCCCGCCGATCATGTCGCCCGCCTGCTGTGCCCGCGGCTCCTGCAGGCCACCACCCGGTACCGCGCGTGCATCGTGCCGGCGTTCATCTATTCTGCATCTGACCATTCGTATTCACCCTCATGGCAGATCGATCAGGCCGGTGGCGTGAACGTGCCGGTCTACTACACCTGGGAATTCGGGACCGGCGAGCACGGTGATTTCGAATATCTGGTCCGCCGACTCGGGCCGGCCGCCCCCGACCGCGTCGCACATCTGGGCACGGTCTTCGTCGACGTCGCGAAGCCGTGGCCGAACGACCACGAACTCGATGGTGCTCCGCACCCCGCTCTGTACCCGATCCCTGGTGTACTCGGACAGCTCGACACCGGTGGTACTGCTGCGCCGGCTTTTTCGGAATCCGTGACCCACGACTTCGCCGTGAGGATCACGACCCAGTGCAACACAGGCGCCGGGGAACCCCGTGACCCTGAGGGTGAGGAGTTCACCGCAGTCACGCCCCCCATCTACGGCGGTCGACATGTGGTCGTCGACAGGCTCGATCCGAGCGCTGGGGATGTTCCCGAATGGTTGCACACGCTCAACACCTCCATCCCGACCAGAATCGCCGCCGGGCTCGGCGCCGAATACGTTCGCGCCAACCAGGAGTCGATGATGGCCCGGGCCTGGGAGCAGGTCGGCGCCATCCGCGAGGCGAACCGTCGGCGCGCGCTCGGCCAGCTCTCAGAAAACGTCAGTGCGGCACTTCACGAGAAGCATGTCGCCAACCTCACTCTCGGCGAGGCAGTTTCGGTCGCGGCGCCGATGGCCTCCCGTGTTCGACCGTGGGGTCCGCCGGGGCCGTCTCTGGCCACCACCATCGAGGTGAGTGTGATGCCCACCGCCGCTGGCTCGACCGCGTTCGCTCGCATGATGCGGCCCGGCGGGCAGGTCGCCCGGGCAGCATCCGTTCGCGCAGGGTCGGTCATCGAACGCGCCATCTCCGGCGCCGTGCCGGTACCGTCGGCGCGGCACGCGCCGTCATTTGCCGTTCCCGACGTCGATGCGCCGGCGATCGCGAGTGCCGTCACGGCCGCGGCGGTCGACGCTCAACGCTCGATTTCCGCCACGCGCGAGTTGCTTCGTCTTCAAGCGATCTCGGATGTCGCCCGCGTGATCGGACTGCACGATGTCGCCGACTTGCTGACAGAAAAGCTGTCCGGTGTCGGCGTCGACGCCACTGCGCTACGCGTCGGTGACTTCAGCACGCTGCGTGCACAGGTGATGCCCCGACTCGGCGACGTGACCGCAAGCGTCGCGACGATGCGGGCGCAGCTCACCGAGCCGACCGAAACCGGGGGTGCGGTGACGAGCAGCGGGGTGCAACTCGATCCGAATGTCCTGCGCAGCAACCTCGTCGGTGCGTTGGCACCTGCGGGTCACATCGCGCGTGCGATCGCCGCGCAGATCGCCGTACCCGACCGGATGGGTCCGCAGGTATCGCTGGATCCTCTGATGGATCATCCATCGTTCCCGGCTCCGATGGCACTGGCACTGCGGGACTTCGCGCCGAAGTGGTTTCTGCCCGGCATCACTGACTTCCCTGCCGAATCGACGACTCTTCTGGGCGTCAACAACGCCTTCATCGAGTCGTTCCTGGTGGGCACAGCCCACGAATTCAACCGCGAACTGCTCTGGCGGGAGTACCCGACAGACATGCGAGGCACGCCGTTCCGGCGGTTCTGGCCGGTGCCGGACGCAGATCCCCAGATCGATGAGATCGCCTCGTGGTCAGGTCCGCTGGGCAGCCACCTGACGCTGAGCGAGGACGCCATCGCGGTGCTGCTGGTGCGGGGCACCGTCGTGCGTCGATTCCCGTCGATGATCGTCGCGGCTGCTCCCGGGATAGCAGGCGCAGCTGAGGGTGACCGGCCGGTCGCCAACACCGACACCGCGTCTTGGCGCGCACCTCTGTTCACCCTTCCCGTCGACGAGTCGACGGCGTTGTACGCCTTCGGCATCCCATCCCAGGAGTTGCGGACAATGCCCACCAGAGATGAACCCGGCTGGTTCTTCGCGTTCCAGGAGAACTCGACGCGCATCCGCTTCGGTTTCGATGTCGGTCCCGCTCAGGCGCCCGGATTCGCCACCTGGGACGACCTCACGTGGGATCGAGTACTGGACGCCCTCCCAAAGAGCGAACGGCCTTTTGCTCGCGCCGGTGCGACGCTCGCGGGCCCCGAGAATCCGGGTGACAAGGAGTGGAACCGAGACGCCGCCGACATGGCGAGAATCGCTCTGCAGAAACCATTCCGGATGCTGATCCACGCGTCGGAATTGGTGATTCACTCATGACCGGGCCGGTCAACGCTCCTATGGACGCCGAGACCACGCTGGCCGCTCTGGACGCGGTCGGCGTCGATTTCAGCGTTCCCCGCAGCGACCTGCTGGAGTGGCTCAACGACCCCGAGTTCACCGAGTACCCCGCATTCGCTGCAGCTTTGCTGCAGCTTCTCGGCTCCCGGCCCCTGCAGCGGCACGTGTACATCGACGTCGTCGTCGGCTTCTACGAACAACTGCCCGGTGCATCGACACCGCATCGTGTGGAAGACGTGAGCACCGACTCGCTGAAGAGTGCAATTCTCGACGGATCGAATGAGCGCTACGGCGAGCACGTCACCGACTTCGAGTCCCTGCTCGCACCTGTGCAGACATCGGCACCGAACATGCCAGAACAGCGTCGTGCCATCCGCGAAGCCCGTCGCCAACGCGAAGCGGCATGGCGTGCGAGCTACAACGCCGCGGCGCGCGCCGACGATCTGTTCAGGCGCACCCACTCCATCCCGGCGGACAAAGCGGCGTCGGTGTTCGGCGAGCCCTTCGTCACCGCAGCCGGCGACGCCCAGAACGCCAAGGCCTTCGCAGACAACGAGGCAATGGAGGCGCAACGACACGTCGAGGACGTCGAAGCAACCTGGAACACTGACGCTGCTGCCGGGCCGATCTGGGCCGACAACGGCGACCTTCCTCTCTTGCTCCTGCCTGTTCGCCTCGAGACCCTGTACCAGCCGGGCAAGCTCGGCGGGGCCGAGCTGTGGATCCGGGTTTATCCCGACGACATTCACATCGACGGACACGAAACCGGGTTGACCGCAGCCGAACGCTCGGCAGCAGAGCAGTACTGGAGTGCCGTCGGCGTTCCCGGCGCCGATGAGACAGCGCGCGCCGCGGCGTGGGCCGCGGTGGTGGCGACGGTCGGACCCGCACGGGGACTATGGGCGGTGCAGTCGCTGCGACCAGGGGGACAGGGGGCTGAGAATCGCGACACCACGTGGACGCGCGCCCCACTCGCGCGCCTGATGCCGCGGCACTTCACGTTCTCCGCCTACCGCGAGGGCCGGTTGATGTGGCGGGTCGACGGCGAACCCATTCCCGACGAACTACCGGCAGGGTTCGCTCCACCCGAGATCGACCAAGACGACGAGCACGACCACCCAGCGGGCGCGGTGCCCTGGCAGCGCGGCAGCCGGTGGCTCGTCGACTTCGACGAAGCTGTCAGGGTCGGTATGGGGGTGCAGGTGCCGCTGAACGATCCCGATCTGCACTACGACCTCCTCACCGTGGTCGGCGTCGGCGCCGACAACCCTGAAGACTCCGTCCGACAGGTCGAGACCCTGCTCGCTGCACACGAATACACCAACGGGGTGTCGATCCTGAGCGCAGGCACCCCCACCAACAACACGCCCGGTAGCCGATCGGGGTGGCAGTCCCGACTTCCCCATCCGTCACCGGACGAGCGAACCGCCGCACAGAACGCAGTGGCGGGTGCGGGACCGACCGCGGCGGCGCAGCGCCTCGCGACCGCGCTCGGCATCGACACCGCGGGAACGCTGGGGGCGATATCGGGCGGACTCGCTGATCCCGACGACCTCGCGCCCGCAGCGAACAAGTTCCTGGGAGCTCTGTTCACCGATCTCTCAGCGGATTGGCTCCCGGTGAGCGGGTCATTCGGGAAAATCGCACCGCCCGACCTGTCCTTTCTCACCGATCACTTCTGCTCGTTCGTCCGTAGCCGCGACCCTCTGCCGGTGCTCCGCGTCGGCCGCCAGCCGTACGGCATCCTGCCCGTGACGCCGACCGATCTCTGGCGGGGCGAGGATGTCCACGAGGCGATCACGATCGTGATGTCCTCCGTCCTGTCGTATCTCAAGGAGAACGTGTCGAGGGCTCAGCGAGTGGGAACGGGCCGCGACCAGGATGCTGTCATCCTCGACCTGTTGAGCCGGCGCCCGGCATCGACCCGAATGCGCTTCGCCTCGGAACTGTCCTCTGACTTCACCCAGAGTTTCCCGGCCGTCCCGCCGGCCACGGTCGGCATTGCCTCCGCCGACACCGGCATGACGTTCTCTATGCGCGGTCCGATCGGTTCTGCACCAACAGGTTTCGACTTCAGCGCGGCGATCGACCCGACGCCGGAACTGCTCACCTTCACCGCCGGCCGCCCGCTCCAGAGCTACGCCGAGATGATCGCCGACACTCAGGCGTGGATCGCGACGATCCCGGACGGTGGTGAGATCAATGACTGGCCACCGGAGCTGGCCGGGAAGCTGAAGGCCGTCAACGACAGCTGCAGCCAGCTCGACCCGGCCACCAGCGGCGTGTTCTACCAGTTGGCGCTGCCATTGTTTCACGGCATGTGGTGGGTATCGCTGTTGTACGCGTATCCGTCGAGGATGCCGGCCGATCACGAAATGCGGCCTCTGGCCGAAGGTTTGGCCAGGGCCACGGCCACCGCCGTGGAACTCGAGGCGATCGCCGTCGAACGACTCGGTGACCTCGAGCGCAGGCTGTGCGAAGGCCTGGACACCGTGACGCATCGCGTCGATGCGTGGGCCACCTCCCTGGCCACTGCCCGGTTGACTCAGGTGCGCTCCGAGAAACCCACGGGACTGCGTACTGGCGCCTACGGATGGGTGACCGACCTCGAACCGCTCTCACCCGATAGCCGGGCACAGCGCGACGGCTACCTCGTGACACCGTCCATGCAGCACGCCACCACCGCGGCGGTGTTGCGCGCAGGCTGTCTGGCGCACTCGGACCCGTCCGCGTTCGCGGTGAACCTGACCTCCGGCCGTGTGCGCACGGCGCTGCACACACTGGAAGGCATCAAGGCGGGCCAATCTCTGGATTATCTGCTGGGTTACCGTTTCGAACGAGCCCTTCATGACCGCTCGATGGACCATCTGATCCCCGCGTTCCGGCAGACGTATCCGATGGCACCGCAGGTGGATCCATCGGCCGAGAACGCCGGCGCGGCGCAGGCCGCCGTGGCGGCCCGCAACGTCGTCGACGGATTGGCGCTCAGCCGCGACTATTCGAGGTTCAGCTTGGGAGATCCGCCTGTACCGGTCGGGGCGGAACTTCCCACAGTCACAGAGATCGTTGCCGACCTCGTCGCCACCTTCGACGCGGTTGGAGATCTGCTGCTCGCCGAGAGCGTTCATCACATCGTCGGCGGTAACCCGCTACGTGCTGGCTTGGCTGCCGACGCGTCCAGCCGCGGGCTGCTGCCCGACGACTTCGCTGTTGTCTCCACGCCGCGCAGCGCCGACACCGTGTCCTACACATTCGGCGCAATTCTCACCGACGAGTTCGACGCGGGTACCGGCTGGGACGCCGACAACGGTTTGGCTGCTGTCGAACCTGCACTCGAGAACTGGTGTCGCGCCCGCCTCGGCCCCGCCGACAGGTGGGTGTTCGGCTGCCGACGCAGCGACGGCACCGCGGTCACCGCTCCGCTGTCCGCGCTCGGAGCCGGTGCGCTGGAAACGGTGCGGACCGTCGACTCGGGGAGTCAGTCGACCTTCGCGCGGCGACTGCTCGCCGCCGCCGGCGCAGTCGAGTTCACCGACGACGAGGGTGGCGCGGGTCGATGGGATGAACTGGTCACTCTCGCTGCGTCGCTGCGGGCACTGATTGCCGCCGGAACTCCGCTGCTAGCAACTCATTTCGATCCGGCGGCTGATCCGTGGGCTGCTGCGGACCTGGGCGAGATGGCACAGCGCATCACCGCATGGAGTGCGCGTGTCCGCCGGGCGACGGAGGTGCTTTCGAGTGGCCAAGCCGACCCCGGCGGGCTGAGGACTGCTGTCACGGAGCTGATCGGCTGCGGACTGGCCGTGCCCGCCGACACCGATCTGGCCGACACCGATCAGTTGAGCCGCCTGGCCCCCGACCTCGCCGCGGTGGTCGCCGGCGCCAAGGTGATCGAGTCCTGTCCGGAACCGCCCTCAGGTGCCGGACGTGACTCGACGAGCACCCTGGCGTGGATCAGCGCCGTCACGGCCTCGCTGACCGCGCTCACCGGCGGCGGTATCCCCCTGCTGCCGCGGCTCAGTTCGGTCGCCAGCGGAATCGACGTGCTCCTGGACAAGCAGCACCGGCCTACGGGCGCAGAAGGCGACGAACTCGCCGACTGGGTTCGCGACATCGGACGCGTCCGGCCCACGGTCCGATCCGCCGACGATGCGCTGGCGGCCACCGAGCTCATCGCGGGCGGGGCCACCCCCAACTTCGTCGTCACACAGGCCCCCGCCGCCCCCGCACCATCCTGGATCGCCACTGGACGCGCTGACGCGCGGGCCTCGACCGTGCTGGTTGTCGACCGCGAGCCGGCCGGGTCGGCCCTGACGGGCATCGTCTTCGACATGTGGTCCGAGGTGCTCCCTCGTGAGGGTCGCGAACGCGGCACCGCCGAGGAGGTCGCGGGGGTGGCCTTCCACACCGCTCGTCCGGATGCGCGGGCACCGCAGGCCATCCTGCTGGCCGTTCCGCCGGATCGTGCCCGCGGCTGGCACATCGAAGATGTCCACGGCGCCGTCGAGGAAGCTCTTGAACTCGCCCAGGTGCGTGGCATGGACCTCGGTGATCTACCGGAGTTGCGCGCGATGATGCCGCCGACCTTCGAGGGCGGGATCTTCACCACGGGCCCGTTGGGCTGAGGAGGGTACGTGACCGTTCGCTTCGAACCGCTTCCCCGCGACCCGGGCGTCGACGACGGCGTCGCCGCCCGCGTACACGACGCGCTGTGGTTCCTCTGCAGACAGTGGCAGTTCGGAGAGTTCCGCGGCGAGGACGCGGGCTCGATCGCCATGGTCCAGGTCGGGGTCGACACCCATCGGTTGAACCGATGGCGCGACGGCGCGGCGAGCGACTGGCGGCCCTACGATCCCTCGGCCGCCCCGTTGGAACGCATGGTCGAAGAGGAACGCGCCGATCCGGGTGCGGACCCGCGGTTGCGTTCGGAAGGCGGCGTGCGATTGTCGCGCAACCTCAAGGCTGCGGGTATAGACCCCGGCCCGTGGACTGAGCACTACGCTTTCCAGGGCGCAGTGCCCGAGCGTGCTGCCCGTGGTCTGAACCGTCTGCTGCAGAACAGGATCGGTGACGGTGCACGCATCGCCGACGGCCTTCGCCGCCTGCTCGAGCCGGCCACCGCTGCGTCCGAGGCTGCGGTTCTTCGCGTGACGGACGATCACTCGGCTGCGGCCCGCACGGTGGCCATCGACTGGCTGCGATGGTGGAGTGAGCGCGTCCCCGCACCTGCCCCGGCCACTGAGCGGATGCCGGCATCCTGGAACGACCATCGCCTGGAACACGAATTTTCCGTCGCAGCAACGACGTTGCCCGATGTCGAGCTGCGGGCCACCGAATACGACGGCGGCACCCTGGACTGGTGGTCGATGGACGTCGTCGCCCCTGACACACCGGTGGGACCTGGCGCCGATCCCCAGCACCTCGAGTTGACCGGTATCCCGGCCCCGGCCAGCTTCGGTGCGATGCCGTCGTCCCGATTCTGGGAAATGGAGGACGCCGCGATCGATCTCGGCGCCATCGATGCCGCCCCGCATGATCTGGGTCGGTTGCTCATGGTCGGCTATGCGACCGTATACGGCAACGACTGGTACGTGGTACCGCTGCGTCTGCCGATCGGAACACTCTGCCAGATCGACACATTCGTGGTCACCAACGTGTTCGGGATCCCCGAGACGGTCGGCCCCGCGGGAGTTGATGATCCGAACTTCAATCTTTACGGCATGGCGGATCGACGGGAAGCCAGCGGTGTGAATCCGTGGTTCCTTCTGGCCCCGGTGTTACCAGGATCGTTGGAGAGCGCACCCGTCGAGCACGTGTTGATCGCACGCGATGAAATGGCCAATCTCGCCTGGGCTATTGAGCAACGCATCGAGGACGACGCCGGAGTGCCCTACGATCGCTTCGAGGCGATGAGCCGCCCGCCCGTTGCCAGCCCCGGCGGTACGCCCGTCTATCAGGTCGACACCTTCGTACCTGACTTCTGGTATCCCCTTGCCCCCGAACACATCGACACCGAGCGCGAGGCAACGCGTCTGCGCCTGGTTCCGCTGTCCCGGCGAGATGGCGGCGCGGGCGAAGGGATCACCGACGTGTTGCCGTTCGGCAGCATCCTCGAGGCTGCCCGGGGGCCGCAATGTTTCTGGCTGAACGAGGAAGAGGTGCCCCGTTCGGGGGTCGACGTGATCCGTTCCCATCAACGCGTCCGCTGGCACGATGGATCGGTTCACGTCTGGACGACCAGGCGCAAGAGCACCGGTGCAGGAGAGTCCTCGAGCGGACTCCGGTTCGACACGGTGAGAGGACTCTGACATGACGCAGTCCGGGCACATGGCCAAGTCGACCTGGTTCGTCACATCCACCGGTTCCATGGCGCGCGTCGACGAGGCCGACGGGCACGCGACGTGGACGGGGCCGCTCGACATCGGTGAGATGTTTCCGGCGTTGAGCGTGATGGGCGTGTACGGAAAAGCGTTCCCTCACCTCAATGACGTCTACCTCGGTAAAGTCATCGACGTACAGCAGACCGCGATCAACGAAGCAGTGTTCTCCATCGGTGTCCAGATGTTCTTCGCGAACGGGAGCCCGGGCGACACCAGCCGTTCGGTGAGACTCGACATGGCCACCGGTCAGGTGCTCGAATATCCGGCCACCTTCGCATCGAATTTCAAGGGCGAGGGATGGCGGCGGTATCACATCTGGCCCGGCGAGGCCTGGGAGAGTCGGAACATCATCACCAAGGAGCTTCTGGCGCACCACAACTGGGGCGATCGTGTGTTCACGCTACCGAACGGCGAGTTGACCGCGATACCCGCCAACGGCATCTTTGCCGGGATCGATCGGGGCAAACTGTACGTCAAGACCGACGACACCTCGTTCTCCTACCGAGTCTTCGACCTCGACAACCTCACCTGCGACGGTGTGCTGAGGGGCGTGCCGTCGATGCTCACCGCACCCACCGGATTCACCGAAGTGTTCGTGATGGACACCGACCCCGACTCGTGGCGAGCAAGCCGACCGGCGCCGGAGTTCGACCGGGCACTGTTGACCGCGATCAATTCTGCGGCGCACGATGCCGGTGTCGGAGTCGACCAGTTGCTTCGTGTCATGTACGCCGAAAGCGGGTTACGAACCGGCGCTTACCATCCCGCCGGCCGCTATGGTTTGCTGCAGTTGACTGCCGAGCAGTTGACGGCAGCCGGGTGGACGAAGACCCCGCAGGAATACCTCGACGCCGGCGCCGATCAGCTGCCGGTCATCGCCGCGCACCTGAAGAGTCTGGGCCTGCCGTCGGAGACGGACGAGGCCGGTCTGTGGTTGTGTTTCCTGCTGGGTCGCGCACTCACCGCTGCGGACCTGACGGTGCCGCTGGCTTCCGCCGCGGGCCCCCGACCAGAATTGTGGGCCAGCCACGGTGTCGCCGACGTCGATGGGGACGGGGTGCTGACCGTCGACGATGTGATGGAGTACATCGGGTCGATCCGTCACGACGCGCGCTTCGAGGAGGTGCTCGAGCGCATGCATCAGATGTCGGCGGTCGTCCCTGCCTGGGCGAACCTCGAAGAGATCAACGAGGGCGACGACATGGGCATGGTGAGTCCAAGCGCGACGTCGCTGGGGCTCCTCGTCGACATTTCGTGGGATCAGAACAACCCGAATTTCGGTGACCAGCAGGTGGAGTCGATCGACCCGGCGCCGGGCACACTGCAGCGGCTGGTCGATCCAGTGCGGGTCACCATCAATTCCGTCGGGCGGTAGGCTATCACCTCACGCGAGGTTCGCCGCAGAGGCGACAACCCAGGCCAGTTCCTCGTGGAAGATGTCGCTGTGCGCGCCTGAGGGCGGGTCACCTCGGTCGACCACCGCGGAGGAGTCGATGTTGAGGATCGCACCCTTGGCGAAGGGATAGCTCGTGCCGACGGCATCGATGAACACCGTCGGACTCTGGTAGGCGCCCAGGGAGCCGATCGCGCGGAAGCGGAACAGTGGGTCCTCGGCGGCGGCTCTGTCGTCACCGGAGGCCAGGGATGCCAGCGGATAACTGAGGCTCAGCGCCGTGTCGTGACTGGAGAAGCAGACTGTCAGAGGTCCATCGACACGCGACAGCATGCCCGCGAGCGCACCGCGTTCCCCGGGAGGCCAGGGGAGTGGGTCTGTGAAGGCGAACCGGGAGAAGGCACCCTCGAGCAAGGTGACCGATTTGACGGGGGACGCGCCCGCCGCTGGCAGCCCGGCCAATGCGAACGACACGACGCGACCACCGAAGCTGTGACCTATCAGATGAATTCGTAACTGTGCGAACTCGGGTTCGGCGACAATCCGCCCGATCAGCGGGCCGACCCCCCGCTGGCCCACCATGCCGGCACGATTCTTCATCTGCCAGTAGGACAGCCCGCGTAGTGCCTCTTTGGCGCCGTGCCAGAGTTTGTCGAGTCGGTCGCGTACTCCTGCCGCGCCACCGCCGTCGCCGCCCGTGATGTCGACGCCCGAGTCGATCAGAGCGTCGGCGTATTTCTCGAAGACCTTGTCCGCCTCCGCGGGATCATCGAGCATGGCGGGTTGTGCCGAGTCCGGCTCGTCCCCATCGGTGGATTCGACCGACACCGCGGTGTTGAACTGCTGCATGGCGCGGAACAGCTCGTGCACCCCGGCTTCGCTGGGCTCACCAGCCAGCAGCGCGGCGATGGAATCCAGCTCTTTCTTCGCCTGCGGGAAAACGGTTTTCAGGTCGGTGACGTCTTGCGGGTTCAACGCCGGCGTGCCCGCGTCGGTGGCCACGGTCGCCTCCACCCCGGCGGCGCCTGTGGCGGTGCCGTCCGGCGTCGGATCGAAGTCGGGAATCGTCACGTCGCGCCACAGTTGTGACGGCCATCGGATGCCGATGAAACCGACTGTGTGATCAGGGCCCAGCTGGGCTTTCAGGAGGTCGAACCACCTGGCATACAACGACGATGCGGCGGCCTCGTCGTTGTTCCACCCGTGGGAGAACATCACCAGATCGGTCACGTGACTTCCGCGCAGGTTTGCGACGATCTGCTGCTCGCCGGCGGCGTCGACGTCGCCGTCGGCGTCGAAAGACAGCGCCCAGGGGCCGAGCAAGGTCGGTGCGGTCATGATCGTTCTCTTTCGCGGTTATGGAGTCTGCAGGGCACGCATCAGGTCCACCAGACCTGCACCCTGGAAGTAGCGGTCGCGGTTGAGTGACGTCGCCGAGGACATGAAGATCTCCTTGACGTCGTCGGGTTTGCCCACGTATTCGCGTTGCACGGAGAGGAACGCGGCGATCGCGCCCGAGACATGTGGGGCAGCCATGCTGGTCCCGCTGTCCTCGATGTAGACCGCCGCGCCGTCGAAGTGAGGAAAGTTGGCCGCCTGAATACCCGCGAGGTTCTTGCCGGCAGCGGCGGACGTGATGCGTTCCCCGGGCGCGACGAGATCGGGTTTGGGCCGGCCGTCGCCGGTCGGTCCGCGCGAGGAGAAGAACGAGATGCCGTTGGTGTGAGGCGCATTCCGGTGCGTGGACCCGACGGTGATGGCCTTCTCCGCGTTGCCGGGGTCGTTGATCGTGACGCCGGCACTGAACTGCGTCACGTCTGATTGGGTCGCGTTCAAAGTGACGTAGCCCGAGTTGCCGGCCGCCACCACCACGACCACACCGGAGGACACCAACCGGTTGACCTCGAGGCACAGCGGGCTCTGCCCGCATCCGAACCAGTCCGCGAGGAAGCCGTAACCGAGCGACAGGTTGACGCCGTGGATGCGTGTGAGTTTTCCTGCCTCGTCATTCTTCTGGCGCACGTAGGCCAGCGCAGCGATCACGCGGGCGGTACGTGCGGTCAGATCGCCGTATTTGCTCAGAACCTTGAGGCTGACGAGCTTGGCCAGCGGGGCAACACCATTGAGCAGCTCGATGTCCACGTCTCGGGGAACCAGGATGGGATCGTTGTTTCCCACGGCTCCGTTGTTCTGGCGCTTTTCCACGGCCAACGCGTGCCGCGCGTCGTCGCCCTCCTTCCAGTGCTGCAGGCCACCGGCGATGATTCCGGCCACATGGGTGCCATGCCCATCCTCGTCTACCAGAGCGAGGGTGGGATCGACACTGGCCGAGGTGAAGTCGCGGTGCAGGTCGGCAACTGAGGGGTCGTCGAGGGTGTGGTCACCCTGGAAATGTGGGTGGCTGCCGTCGATGCCGGAGTCGACGACGGCCCACACGATGCCTTGACCGTATGCGGCGAATGCACGCTGGGCGGTGGTGGCCTTGATCGTCGCGCCGGACGCATCGATCTGCGGGTGGATCGGGAAGTCCGGCCAGATCCGGAAGATGGCCCGCTGCGGCCACTCGCCCCCGGCGGAGTCCGCGGTGACGATGTTCTTCACCTGCTCATCGCTGAGGTCTCCGGACATGTATTGATCAGCGACCACGACGGGTGTGCCTGTGGCCCCGACCAATTCCCACAGTTGCTCCACCCGGGCGACCGCGCCGGTGACACCGGTGTCGTCCGCCGATCCGGTGCCGACGCCGTACTGCAGGTTCAGTTCGATCATCACCGGCTTCGGTGCGCCCTGATCACCGCTGGTGTCGAAGGGTATGCGGCCCGCGTACTCCACGGTGACCGTGGGGCCTGTGATGCCGATGATGGGCGTGTGTTCTGCGGGCGGCGGTGGCGTGCCCTGCAGCGGCTTGGTGACGACGCCGGCCATGATGGGTCCAGACGACGTGATGGGCTCGGCCACCGGTCCGGTGTCCTCGGCGACAACCGCGCCGAGGCTGCAGTCTTCTGCGGCTTGCTTCTTCCCGGCGGCGGTGGTGGCCCATGCGGTGTCGGTGGTCTTGCCCCTCGGGATGCGGAGCAGTTTCTGCGTGACGAGCGTCGCCAGCGCGTCGTCGACGCGGGCCTCCCACGACGGCCGAGCGCCCTCGTACTGCCGGTCGGCAGGCAGGAAGACGGCGGCGAATCTGGCGCCGACCATTTCCTTGATGCGCACCGCCGTCGCGGGCTTGCCCAATTCCTCGAGGGCCCGGACCGCACATAGCACCCGGGCTTGCCACGAGCGTTCTCGAGTTGGAGGTGCGAGAGGATCGTCGCTCATGGCCCCACCTCCCCGGTTCGGTGCCGCACCGATTGACGCCGCGGCCGCCACCCGGGTAGGAAGTTACCCCGCCGATCCTCTGTCATGGGCTTTATCGTCGCGCACGCCGGGCCACGATGTCCTGAGTAGCGCACTACCTGATACCGAGTACTCGTTTTGGCGCGATCGCCCGGCTCTCGAGTCGAGTAGGCGACTACGCGCGATAACACGGTCTGCTCCGTGCACGATCGAGTCGTAACAACCGGTCGATATCAAGGAGAACACCATGCCCGCTCAGATCGTCTTCGACGACCAGACCACCTTCGTGACCGATCCGGTGAATCCCTGTGCTGGACAGGACTTCACCGTGAGTTGGCAAGAGAAGAACGTCGGCGACGTCGACTCGGATTCTTATCAGGACATCTTCGATCTCGACGACCAGGGCAATGGGGACAGCCAGTCTCTGGACTGCGATCCGCTCGCCGCCGGCGCCAGTGTCCAACGGTCACTGACTTTCAACCTGCCGGCCGGCACCTATCAGATGAGCCTGGTCATCAACGGGGTCGGCCCGCTGAGCCTGGGCGACGTCATTATCGAGGACTGCGCCGATGACACCAGTGGAGACGAATGATGACCGACGACGCAGACGCGACGGCACCCGACGCCAAGGAGTCGCAGGATTCCGGACGAAGCCTCACGCCGCTTGGGAAGGCACGCCGATGGCGCTGAGAACTGTTGAGGTGGCGCACCGCGACGACTACAACTTCGGGGTCGGCGCCGATCTCGCGTCAGGAAGTCCGATGGGATTCGTTGTCGACGGCGAACCGGAGGGAATCGCCCAAGCGGGCGGCGCTGAGGTGACGTTTGAAGTACGACGAATCACTAGCACCGAAGATCTCGAGGAGTCACTCGGTGTGAGCGCCGAAGCCAGTTATGGATCGGGACTTTTCGGCGCCGGCATCTCTGCGCGATTCGGTTACGCCAAAAATTGCAAGGTGCAATCCTCGTCGCTCTTCATGGTCGTCACTGCACGCATCGTCCTCGAGCACCTATCGATCAAAGCGCCAAAGCTTACGGACAGCGCCGCTGAACTCAGGAGTAACGCCGAACAATTTGCGGCGAGGTACGGCAACATGTTCGTCCGCGGCATGGACCGTGGCGGATTGTTCGTTGGTGTTTTCCGCTATGACGTGCACAGCGAACAGGAACGCACCGCGGTGTCGGCGGAACTCGAGGGTTCCTACGGACTCTTCAGCGCCGAAGCCCGAATGAAATTCGACAGCATTCGTACCAAGTATCATTGCGACGCGTTTGTCAGCATGCACCACGAGGGCGGACCGACGGACCTCCAGATCACCGACGTCACCGACCCAGTCCAACTGATGGACAATGCCAATCGCTGGCTCAAAGCGTTTCACGACGATCCCGACCGCAACGCAATGCCTTACACCGTGACGCTAGCGCCTATCGCGATTGCCGAAGGTCCACTGCCGTTGAACGAGATCGATGTGCAACACGCGCAGGACGTATTGATAATTTGCGCCAAGCAGCGCAGCCGCATTCTCGACAAGATCAATCTGCTCGAGTACGTGGTTGACCATTCCGAGGCGTACGACTGGACATCGGCCGGTGCGGGTACCGTGACGTCCCTGACTGGGGCGGTCAACGGATTTGAACAGGATCTCGACCTCATCGCCGGCTGTGCGAGCAGAGCGATCAACATGCCGGGCGAAGCGAAGATGCCCGCGGATTACGCCGCGGAAACCGGTGAGGCCTACCCGATGGGAGTGATGCCAACCCTTCCGACTCCAAAACCGTCACCGCCGACTGAGAATATTCAGGTCGGGAACATCTTGGGGGTTGACCTCCGATCATGGAATGACTGCTTGCACTACCTGGGGCCCGGTCACGGCTACACCATCGATCAGATGCTCGCAGGCGTCGACCTTTACGAAGACGGGACACCTCCGCGACCACTCCTTTACGTCAGTCGCGAGCAGGCGGTGTTCATGGAGCAGGTGCTCGGGGGCAAGATGAGCGTGCGAGAAGACCCGTCGGGCCTTGACCCCGACAGGGACCTCGACTACAACGTCGGATTCAAGATCACCGAGCAGGTTCCTCCGCCCGACGCCGTGGTTCCGGTGGGTACAGTTCTCAACGTCAAGTGGACGCAGTACGTTCCGTAGAAAGCGTTTCTGGCCTCGTCCGCAGTGGGGTTTCGGGCTCGGCACCGCAGCCGTTTGGCAGATCGCGCCACACATGACATCGGCGCCGGGCACACTGTGTCCGGCGCCGAGTGTCGATGGATCAGACCGAGAGCAGCCTCTCGAAGAAGCTGCGGTAGCGCTTGAGCGCGACGCGGAGGTCCTCGGTCGAGGCCTGCTCGCCACGGCTCCACTGCTCTTCGAGCCTGGATCGCGCCTGCCCGAACCCCGTGGTCAGTTGCTCTACGAGATCGGCCACCAGGCTGTCGGCCTTCTGCACGCAGTCCTTGGGGTCGTCGACGAAGCTCGCCTGTACAGCGTCCCAGCGGGCACGCAGCCCGGCGAGCTCATCGTGAGCGAAAAGACCTGCCTCAGATTCGGTTTCATGCCGATCGTGGTGCTGCTCGCCCTGGCGCTGTTCGGAATGGTGGTG
Organism: Mycolicibacterium sp. 018/SC-01/001; assembly: GCF_007096635.1. GTDB lineage: Bacteria > Actinomycetota > Actinomycetes > Mycobacteriales > Mycobacteriaceae > Mycobacterium. The sequence goes on along the minus strand of NZ_VKAA01000004.1, from coordinate 176,783 downwards.
TTGCCGTTGTTGCTGTGCGCCTGCGACCCGGGGGTCCATCGGCGCAGTGGGCGGGCCGGCGCTCTGGGTGGCGGTGACGTCGTCGCGCGTCGGTGCGACCTGATCTTCCGGAATGTAGTTCGGGTTCTCGGCGGCGAATTGTCCTGATCGGTCGGTGTGTTGATCGTGAGTGGTCATGCGCGAGCCTCCTTCGAGGTGTCATTCGAGGATCCACTGTCGGTGGTGTCGAGAAGTCGTTCGAACAGCGCGCGGTAGTGCACGAATGCCTCCCGCTGCCGTTCGGTGTCGACCTCGCCGCGCTCCTGCGCGGTGTGCACGCTGTGTGCGGCCCGGTAGTTCTCGACGATGTGGGGATGGTCGACGGAGATGTCGGCAGCGCGGCGTTCGAAGTCGTCGACGGGATAGCCGCGCTGGCGCATCACTTCGGTGACGAGAAGATCCGCGGTGCCGACGGCGCGGGTCGGGTCGTCGACGAACTCGGTCTGCACCTGCGTCCACCGCATCTCGAAATCGTTGCGCGCAACGGGGGACAGCGCCACGATGTCGAGCTTGTCGCGCTTGCGGGCCCGGGCGGCAAGTTCCTTCTCCGCCGCCTTGGGGTCGCCGGTGCGCTCCACGGTCCGGTCGTACTCTGGACCGAAGTGTTGCTTGAGCTCCTCGCTACGTTTGCGGCCGCCGCCGGAACGCACAGCCAGCACCACGAGCGCGATCACCACGATGATTGCTGCGGCGATCAAGATCCATTGCCAGGTAGGCATTTCGAACTCCTTTCGTGCGAATCGGGTAACCGGGGCGGCGTCTACGCAAACGTCAGTTTGTGACCTGCGCCACGTCGGCCCAGGTCAGGGCTCAGAAGTAATGTCGGCGGCCACCGACCGCGCGACCGGCCGAGCCGAGGACCGCGAGGACGACTCCCACGACGAGGAGAATGACCCCGATCGTGGTGAGAATCGAGATCTTCAACAGGAGTCCCGCGATGACGGCGATGATGCCGAGAATGATCATGATCGAACCTTCCGTAGGGAGTTTCGGCCGTTCAGACCATGCTCAGTCGACCACCCGCAGGGGTGTGGCGGTACACCCCTAAGGGGGTAATGTCGGCGCCGTGTCAGAGCCGATCACCGTCGCGCTCATCGACGACTACGACGTCGTCGTCCAAGGCGTGGCCAACATGCTCGAGCCGTACCGGGACCGCATCGTGATCGCCGAGCTCGATGCCAGCACGCCGCTCAAAGACACCGTCGACATCGCGCTCTACGACAGCTTCGCCCAGCCCGAATCCGACCACGAGGAGATCGGCGTACTGGTCGCCAATCCGTGTGCGCGCCGAGTTGTGGTGTACACGTGGAACTTTCATCCCGATCTCGTCGCCATTGCACGAGAGCGGGGCGCGCACGGCTATCTGTCGAAGACGCTGCCGGCGCGCGAGCTCGTCGCAGCTCTGGAGGCAGTGCATCGTGGGGAGACAGTGGTCAGCGAGGCGCCACCGCGGGCCCGTCCTGCGCCGGGTAACGACTGGCCGGGGCGCGCAGAAGGATTGAGCGACCGCGAGGCCGAGATCCTGGCGCTGATCACGCAGGGCAAGAGCAACGCCGATGTCGCGCGCTTGACCTATCTGAGCCCGAACACGGTGAAGTCCTACATCAGGTCGCTGTACCGCAAGCTCGACGTGCAGAGTCGCACGCAGGCGGTGCTATGGGGGACACGGCACGGCTTCCTGCCCGATCACCATCGCATCGAGCACTGGAAGGGCGGGCCCTGACACTACAGAGGTAGCAGGATGCCCTTGACGCTGGGATCGGTGGCCAGGAACTGCTGCACCACAGGGTCTTTGAAGGTCTCCACCAGCTTCTTGATGTTGTCTGTGTCGGCCCAGCGGCTGCCGATCGTCAGCTGTCCGGCGAACTCGTCGGGTGCCGGCGGAGCGAAGATCTCCTGCTGCACCGGCACTTTGGCGGCCAGGTAGTACTCGGTGTAACCCACCGCGGCGTCCAGATCGGGCAGTGAGCGGGACTGCGCCGCGAAGTCGAGAAGCGTGAACTTCAGGTTCTTCGGATTGGCGACGATGTCCTTCTGCGTCGCGGTCCACTTGTCGACCGCGGGGTTGAGGGTGATCAGCCCGGCCCGCTCGAGTAGCCACAGCCCCTGCGCCTCATTGGCCGGATCGGAGTACAGCGAGACGTTGGCTCCATCGGGAAGTTGGTTGACGTCGGTGTACTTGTCCGACCAGATGCCGAACCCCCAGCGGAACACCGGTGTGGCCGCCTGCTCACGGAAGTCGGGGTTGGCTTCGAGCACCTGGCCCAGCCACAGCTTGTGCTGGTAGACGGTGCCGGCCACTTCGCCGTCGCTGACGGCGCGGTTGATGGTGTTGCTGTCGGCCAGCCCGCGGAACGCCACCTTGATGCCGTGTTTGGGCGCCACTTCGCGGCTGATGTACTCGATGAGCGACTGCTCGGCGGCGTTGCCCTCGTTGGTCGCGACCACCAGGGTGGCTCCGGGGATCTCGTTGGCAGACTTGGTGTCTCCGAAGAAGAAGTACCGGCCCGCGACCACGGCGACGATCACGACGACCAGCCCGGCGGCGAGCCAGATCCAGCGGGGACGTTTCTTGAGGTCGAAGCCGTGGTCGTCGGGACCGGCGACCTGGCTCTCGGTGGTGGTCATGCGGTGACGGTTCCTTTCACACGGGCGTGAGGGGTGGTGAAGCGGACCGCGGCGTCGCCGATCAGCTGGACGGCGGCGACAGTCGCGACGAGGATGACGATGGTGGCCAGCATGACGCCCTGGTCGAAGCGCTGATAGCCATATGTGACTGCGACGTAACCGATTCCCCCGGCACCGATGGTTCCGGCGATCGCGGAGTATTCGATCATCGCGATGATGTTGATGGTCAGACCACCGAGAATCGAGGGGACTGCCTCGTTGAGCTGGGCGGTGCGGATGATCTGCAGCCGCGATCCGCCCGAGGCCCGGGCGACTCTGACCACCGACGGCGGGACCGACCGCAGGGAGTTCTCGACGATACGGGTGAAGAACGCGATACCGGCCAGAGACATCGGGACCACGGCCGCAGCGATGCCGATGTTGGTGCCGGTGATGAACCGGGTGAACGGCATGATCGCGGCCATCAGGATCAGGAAGGGCAGTGAGCGGCCGATACTGATGATCCAGCTCAACACCGTGTGCAGAGTGGGGTTTTCGTACAGGCCGCCGGGTGCGAGGTTGTGGATCAGCGCGCCGAGCGGCACTCCGACGAGGACGACGATCGTCATCACGATGCCGACCATGATCAGCGTGTCGATGAGCGCGGGGAACAACAGGCCCGGCAGCTCGTCGACCGGGACTTTGGCGTTGGCCAGCAAGGTGTGCGTCATGCCGCGCCCCGCAGCGGTGCGTCACCGGCGGCCAGGCCGTAGCGGGCCAGCACGTCGGCGGCTCGGCTGGACAGCTCGACGGGAATGCCGAGGGTGGCCGAGCCAACGGTGACGCCGTGGACCTGCTGTACTGAGGCGCCGAGGATCGCAATCGGTGCGCCGAGGTCGACGCTGGCGCGGGCGATCCAATCGCTGGGCACGCTCGGAGAGTCGTAGACCACCTGCACCACCCGCTGACCGACGGCGGCGTCGCTGGACACCCCCTGCGGTCGCAGCTCGGCACCCAGTCGCGACTCAGGGTCGGTGAGAAGGTCGACCAGGCGACCGGATTCGACGATGCTGCCGTGGTCGAGTCGCGCCGCCGAGTCGGCGATCTTGAGCACGGTGTCCATCTCGTGGGTGATGAACACGATGGACAGGTTCAGGTCGTCGCGCAACTCGCGCAGGAGGTCGACGACTGATGCGGTGGTGGTCGGGTCCAAACCCGCGGTCGCTTCGTCGGAGAGCAGGACCGAGGGCCGCAACGCCAACGCGCGGGCGATGCCGACGCGTTGCTTCTGCCCGCCGGAGAGCTGGAACGGGTAGTGGTTCGCCCTGTTTGACAGCCCGACCCGGTCGAGGAGCTCGGCCACCCGCTTGTTCGATTCGTCGGCGGTGACCCCGAGGTACTCGAGAGGTAGTGCGACATTCTCTGCGGCAGTGCGCCGTTCGAAGAGGCCCGCGGACTGGAACACGGTGCCGATGCGGCGCCGCGCGACGCGGAGCTTCTGGGCAGACAGCGTGGTGAGGTCTTCGCCGTTGACGACGACCGATCCCGACGTCGGCAGGGTGAGCAGGTTGATGCACTCGGCCAGCGTGCTCTTGCCCGCCCCGCTGGGACCGACGACGGCCAGGATCTCTCCGGCGTCCACGCGGAACGTGATGCCGTTGAGCACCACGGTCCGGTGTTCGCCGGCCCCGTAGATCTTGGTCAGCTCGGTCAACTCGATCATGGGGGCGAACGGTGTCAAAGCGCGACGGTGCAGGACACCTTTGCGCTCAGGGTGAGTGGATCGCGATGATCGCAACCCTGGGCATGGTGCCGACCCTGCCGCACAGTACTGGACGCATGAGCATCGATGAGTCGGTTGCGGCGCAACCCCACGGTTTCACCATAACGAAGCGGCGGCGCTGGCCCTACCTGGTGGTCGCGGTCGTCGTCATCGTCGGCGCAGCAGTCTTTTTCGTGGTCCAGCGGAGCAACGGTACGACATCGGCGAACGAGACGGCGGGCGCGACGCTCGACGTGGTGTACCTGGACTCGAACCCCGCCGAGAAGGCGATCATCGAGTACATCGCGGCGAACATCGCACCCGACTACGACGTCAAGGTCGGCGCGGTCGGTCTCGGTGACAGCACCCAGATCAACCAGGCGATCAGCGACGGACGCTACGCCGGCACCATCTTCCAGCACCGGCACTGGTTGCAGCAGGTGCTCGACGCCAACCCCAGCTTCAAGGAGCAGGCCGCGACCGGTCCGTTCTTCCACTGGGTGTTCGGCATCTGGTCGGACAAGTACCGGACGCCGCAGGATCTTCCAGACGGCGCGACAGTGTCGCTGCTGGCCGACCCGGCCAACAATGCGCAGGGCATCTGGTACCTGGCCCAGGCCGGGCTCGTGACTCTGCGGCCTGATGCCGACATCACCGCGTTGACCATCAAGGACATCGTCGGCAACCCGAAGAACCTGAAGTTCACGCTGCTGGATTTCGGTGCGCAACCCCGGGCGCTGCCCGATCTGGACGCGATCGTCGGTTACGCGGAGTCGTTCCTGGCCGCCGGAGTCAGCGAAGACAAGCTGATCTTCGCGCCGAAATCACCGGACGAGTTCGCCTCGGTGTTGACGGTGGGCAGCGACTACGTCGACACCAAGAACGTCCAGAATCTGATCAAGGCTTTCAAGGACCCACGGGTGCAGGAGTTCATCGCGACCGACCCCGAGGTGAAGAAGCTGGCGCTGCCCGGTGATCCGGCGTGACGGGGAGGCAGCTGCATCTGGGCGTGAACGTCCTCTCCGACGGAATGCACCCCGCCGCATGGCAACTTCCGGGAGTGGACCCGGGCTGGTTTACCGACCTGTCCTACTGGATCGAGGTCGCGCGGATCGCCGAACGCGGGACGCTGGACGCGCTGTTCCTGGCTGACAGCCCGTCGCTGTTCCAGAAGCCCGACGAGCCACTGGTGGCGCCGCCGCTGGCGCTCGATCCGATCGTGCTGCTGTCGGCGCTGGCATCGGCGACCACCCATCTCGGGCTGATCGGAACGGTGTCGACATCGTTCGAGGAGCCCTACAACGTCGCGAGGCGTTTCGCATCGCTCGATCACCTCAGCCGCGGGCGCGTCGCGTGGAACGTGGTGACGAGTAGTGACCCCTACGCGTGGAACAACTTCGGCGGTGGCGGCCAACCGGAGAGGGCGCAGCGGTATCGACAGGCTGCCGAGTTCATCGATGTGGTTCGCGCGCTCTGGGATTCGTGGGACGACGACGCCGTGCTCGCAGACAAGAAGAGTGGCGCGTTCAGCCGGCCGGGCGCGATCCATACCATCGACCACCGCGGCGAGTTCTACTCCGTTGACGGGCCACTGACACTGCCCCGGTCCCCGCAGGGGCATCCGGTGCTCTTCCAGGCCGGCGGCTCGCCGGGCGGGCTGGACCTGGCTGCCCGCTGTGCCGATGGGGTATTCGCCGCGCAGGCGTCGCTGCCCGAGGCGCTGCGCAACGCTCACGAGATCCATACGCGGATAGCAGCATACGGTCGTCAGCGCGACGCGATCCGGATCATGCCGGGGTTGTCGTTCGTCCTGGGCAGCACCGAGGCGGAGGCCCGGCGGCGCAACGACGAGCTCAACGAACTCGCGGGTGAGCGGCGGCTGGCCCACCTCGCGGGCCAGCTGTCGGTGGACCCGGGCGACCTGCACTGGGATCGACCGTTGCCGCAGTGGCTGCTCGACGGCGCGGTGACCGACTCGGGATCGCAGGGCGCACGGGACATCGTCGTGAATCTGGCGCGGCGGGAATCGCTGACGGTGCGTGAGCTGCTGGACCGCGTGATCACGTGGCACCGGTTGGTGGTCGGCGGCCCGGAGCAGATCGCGGACGCGATCGAGGAGTGGTTCGTCGCGGGGGCGGTCGACGGCTTCAACCTGATGCCGGATGTGTTTCCGTCGGGCCTGGAGTTGTTCGTCGACCACGTCGTGCCGATCCTGCGGGATCGAGGCCTGTTCCGCCGCGAGTACACCTCGACCACGCTGCGCGGTCACCTGGGCCTGGCGCGGGTACCGGATCGGAACCTCGCCCGCGCGGTGTAGCGCGCGTGCCATGATGGCGGCCATGGGATTCGAGCAGATCGACGAGATTCTTGACGGCGTGACGGCGAACGGTTCGCTGCACGGCGTCGCGGCCACCGTAGTCGGCCGCGACGGTGTCCTCTACGAACACGCGGCTGGTGAAGCCAAGCCTGACAGCATGTTTCGTAATGCGTCGATGACCAAGGCCGTCGCCACCACCGGGGCACTACAGCTCGTGGAGCAGGGGCGGTTGGCCCTGGACGCGACCGTCGCGTCGATCCTGCCCGAATTCGGCGAGCTCCAGGTACTCGACGGCTTCGACGGCGCGGAGCCGATCCTGCGGGCCCCGAAAACCCAGCCGACCATCAAGCAGCTGATGACGCATTCGGCCGGCTGTGGCTACCACTTCACCAACGAGAAGCTCTTCACCTACTGCACGGAGCAGAACTTCCCCAACGCACTCGACGGCGTCAAACGCAGCCTCAGCGCGCCGCTGGTCAACGACCCCGGCACCGTCTGGGAGTACGGCGTCAACACCGATTGGCTCGGCCTGGTGATCGAGGCCGTCAGCGGTCAGTCGCTCAGTGACTACCTCACCGAGCACATCTACCGGCCGCTCGGCATGACGGACACGACGTTCGACCCGACTGACGAGCAACGTGCCCGGCTGCTGCCGATCCGCTTCCGCACGCCGGACGGCGACCTGGTCGAGACCGATCTCGACCTGCCGGCCGACCCGGAGTGGGACGCCGGCGGCCACGGCTCCTACGGGACGATCGCCGACTACGGACGGTTCGTGCGGGCCTGGCTGAACGGCGGCGAACTCGACGGCACGCGCATCCTGGCCCAGGAGACCGTCGAGCTCGCGCTGCGCGATCACCTCGACGGTGCGCCGCTGCCGAAGGAGTCGATCTCGACCGTCCCGGAGCTCAGCAACACGGTCGCCCTGCTCGACGTGCCGCAGGGCTGGGGCCTCGGGTTCCACCTGTACCTGACAGACCTGCCGGGCATGCGCAGCGCCGGCTCCGCCGACTGGTCGGGCCTGTTCAACAGCTTCTACTGGATCGACCGCACCGCCGGTGTCGCCGCGGTCATCGCGACCCAGGTGCTGCCGTTCTTCGACGAGGCGATGGTCGCGACGATCCTCGGATTCGAGGCCGCGGTCTACGCAGAACTGCGCGCCGGCGCCACCCCGTAGCCTGGGGTATGGCCATAGATGCCCTGGGAGCCGTCCGCACGCGGATGGGCAGCGCGCTGTTCGGGATGGTTGCGGGTCCGGAGGGGCCGGAGAACCGCGCCCGCATCCACGAGACACCCGGACCGCGCTGGTTCGCCGACGACCGCCCGATCCGGCAGGTGCATGCGGATGCGTCGATGTTCGTCGGCGGGCTGCGCGCGCTGCTGCTGCAGTCGCTGCATCCGCTGGCGATGGCCGGGGTCGCCGAGCACTCCGATTACCGCGGTGACCCGTGGGGCCGGCTGGCGCGGACGAGCACGTTCCTCGCGGTGACGACGTTCGGCCCGGCCGACGATGCGCAGCGCGCGGTCGACAAGGTGCGCGGCATCCACCGGCGGGTGCGTGGTGTGGCTCCTGACGGGCGGCCCTACGAGGCGGGGGATCCCCACTTGCTGGAATGGGTGCACATCGCCGAGGTCGACAGCTTCCTGCGCGCCCATCAGCTCTACGGTTCGGCGCCGTTGGATCAGGAGGGCCGTGACGGATACGTCGCCGACACTGCGCAGGTAGCGGCCAAACTGGGTGTCATCGACCCGCCCCGCACGGAAGCCGAACTGGTCGAACGTCTTTCGGCGTACCGGCCCGAGCTGGCCGGGACCGCCGCCGCCCGGGATGCGGCCCGGTTCCTGCTATTGACCCCGCCGCTACCCCTCCTTGCGCGCGCACCGTATGCCGCGCTCGCCGCCGCGGCCGTGTCGATGCTGCCGAAGTGGGCGCGCGGTCCGTTGTGGCTGCCGTACTTCCCGCCCGCGGAAGCGACGGTGGTGCGGTCAGCCGGGCATGTGCTCGTCGGCGGTATCCGGTGGGCGATGGCCGCCAACGCGGGGTGAGCGCGTCAGCCCGATACCGACACGACGACCTTGTCGCCGCAGCGTTGCGCCGCTGAGGTGAACGCTTCGGCGGCCTCTGCCAGCGGTAGCCGCTGGGTGACGATCGCGTCGAGATCGATTTCACCGGTGGCCAACTCGATGGCTCGGGGGTAGGTGTCGTTCATCCGCCGCACCATCGCGAACGTCAAGCCTTTCCTCCGCGCGGCGGCCGCCGGGAACGACGACGCATCCCCCGACGGGATGCCGCCAAGCGCGATCCGCGCCCCCGGCCGGCACGCCCCGACCGCCGTCGCGATCGCAGCATCCGTTCCGGCCATCTCGATCACCGCGTCGACACCCCGGCCCTCGGTGGCGTCCAGGATCTCGTCGACCGCGTTCTCGGGTGCGAGCGCGGCATCGACTCCAACTCGCAGCGCGGTCACGCGGCGATGGGCGAGCGGCTCGACCAGGAACACGCGCCGGGCGTCGCTGCGGCGCACCACCTGCGCGGTGAGCACCCCGATCGGACCGCCGCCGACCACGAGGACATCCATGCCCGCCTGGATGTGGCCAACGCCGACCGCGTGCACGGCCACGCCGAGCGGTTCGAGCAGCGCTCCGGCATCGTCGCTGAGCTCGTCGGGCAGCGGATGCAGCAGGTGATCCGGCCACACCAAGTGCTCACGCAGCGCGCCGTCGAGCGTGCCATGCCCGGCGAACTCGACTGTGGGGCAGAGATTGTGAAAGCCAGCGCGGCACATCTCGCAGTTCTGACACGGGATCGCGGGGTCGACGGCGACCCGACGCCCGGCCAGCGGGCCGGTGAGCGCGACCGCGGCGAACTCGTGTCCCGGCACCACGGGCCGCTCGATCCGGTTCTCCCCGATACCGCCGTCGGTGAACCAGTGCAGATCCGAGCCGCAGATGCCGACCGAGGTGACCGCGAGCAGCGACCAGCCAGGCGGCGGCTCGTCGGGATCGAGTTCGCGGTACACGCGCAGATCGCCGACGCCGTGCAGTCGCGCGGCGAGCATCACCGCACCGCCGCGTCAGAGTCCGCCGGCGACATGGTGATACACCCCGTTCCACTTGAGCGCGTTCTGGAAGTCCCGCACGGTGGTGCCGGCGTCGATGACGAGCAATTCGGTGCCCGTTATCTCCGCGAAGTCCTCGAACGTCTCGGTGTCCACCGCGGTGGTCAGCACCGTGTGGTGGGGTGCGCCAGCCATCAGCCACGCCTCGGCGGAGGTGGACCAGTTCGGCAGCGGCTCCCACACCGCACAGGCGACGGGCAGCTTCGGCAGCTCCGCCGTGGGTTCGACCACACGAACTTCGTTGGCCACCAACCGGAACCGATCGCCCATGTCGCAGATGCCGAGGATCACGGCGTCGGCCGGGGCCGCGGTGAACCGCAATCGCACCGGGTCGTCGCGATCCCCGATCGAGAGCGGATGCACCTCCAGCGTCGGCACGTCGGCGGCGATGCTCGGACACACCTCGAGCATGTGCGCGCCGAGGATCCGCTCGTGGCCGGGCGTCAGGTCGTAGGTGTAGTCCTCCATGAAGGAGGTACCGCCGGGCAGACCCTCAGCCATCACCTTGACGGTGCGTAGCATCGTCGCGGTCTTCCAGTCACCCTCACCGCCGAAGCCGTAACCGTCGGCCATCAACCGCTGCACCGCGAGCCCGGGCAGTTGCCGCAGCCCGCCCAGGTCCTCGAAATTGGTGGTGAACGCGTGGAAGTCGCCCTGTTGGAGGAACTTCCGTAAGCCGAGCTCAATCTGCGCGCCGACCCGCAGCGACATGTGTCGATCACCACCGGGCAGCAGCTCCGGGGACACGCGGTAGGTGTGGGCGTACTCGCGGACCAGCTTGTCGACGTCGGCGGCGCTGATGCCGTCGACGACGCGGACCAGGTCGTTGACGCCGTAGGTGTCCACCGAGACACCGAAATGCGCTTCGGCTTCCACCTTGTCGCCCTCGGTGACGGCGACGCCGCGCATGTTGTCCCCGAACCGGGCGACCTTCAGCGTCGACAGCTCGGCGTGCCCGAGGGCAGCACGCATCCAGGAGCCGATGCGGCGGCGCGTCCGCGGATCGCTGACATGCCCGGCGACGGTCTTGCGGGGGTGTGACATGCGGGTCTGGATGTAGCCGAACTCGCGGTCGCCGTGCGCGGCCTGGTTGAGGTTCATGAAGTCCATGTCGATGGACGCCCATGGCAATTCGACACCGAACTGGGTGTGCAGATGCAGCAGCGGCTTGGACAGCGTCTTGAGTCCGCGAATCCACATCTTGGCGGGCGAGAACGTGTGCATCCATGCGATCACGCCGATGCATTCGGGCGTGGCATTGGCTTCGGCGAGGACGCGGGCGATGTGCTCGGTGTCGGTGACGACGGGGAGCCAGCGCACCTCGACGGGGATTTCGGCGCCGGCGTCGAGCTGTTCGGCGATCTGCCGGGATTGTTCGGCGACCTGGTCGAGGATGGCCTGCCCGTACATCGCCTGGCTGCCGGTCACCAGCCACACCTGGCTGGTGACGAGTCGGGACGCGATCATCGCAGGGTCTCCTCGGAGGTCTCCGGTGTGCGACCGGGCTGGCCGTACACGTTCTGGTAGCGCTCGAACAGGGCGGTGACGTCGTCGGCGTCGATCAGCGGTGGCGCACCGAGCTGACGGGCGATGTGCACGGTGCGGGCGACGTCTTCGACCATCACGGCGGCCTTGACCGCGTCGCGTGCGTCGCGGCCGATCGTGAACGGCCCGTGGTTGCGCATCAGCACCGCGCGAGACCTGCTGTGCTGCAGCGTCTCCACGATGCCGCGGCCGATCGAGTCATCCCCGATGAGTGCGAACGGCCCAACCGGGATGTCGCCGCCGAACTCGTCGGCGATCATCGTCAGCACGCAGGGGATCGGTTCGCCGCGGGCGGCCCATGCGGTGGCGTAGGTCGAGTGGGTGTGCACGACGCCGCCGACGTGCGGCATGTGGCGGTACACGTAGGCGTGGGCTGCGGTGTCGGACGACGGTGAGAGCTCGCCGTCGACGAGATTCCCGTACAGGTCGCAGACCACCATGTCGGCCGGCGTCATCGACTCGTAGTCCGCGCCCGAGGGTTTGATGACCATCAGGTCGCGCCCGGGCACCCGCGCGGAGACGTTGCCCGCGGTCCAGATCACCAGCTCGTACTGGGTGAGGTGGCGGTGCAGATCGCACACCTGCCGGCGCAGATCCGCGATAGCCGCGTCGATGTCGGAGGTGATGGTCACGACGGAACTCCTACGGGTTCGGGGGTGCCGATGCGGCGCAGCCGCCGCATCATGCCGTTGCCGCGGCCGAACCACTCGTAGGCCGCGACGTATTCGCGGTAGAGCTGGTCGTAGGCGGCGACATTGGCAGGAATCGGTGTGTACGCGTTGCGGATGCGGCGGCCCATCTGCCGGGCGGCGGCCGGGACGTCGGGGAAGGCGCCGGCGGCGGTGGCGGCGTGGATCGCCGAGCCGAGCGCGGGCGCCTGCGGGGACGGCACCACCGACAGCGGCAGCCCGACTGCGTCGGCATAGATCTGCATCAGCAGGCTGTTCTTCAACAACCCTCCGGCGACGACGAGTTCGTTGACCGGGACGCCGCTGCGCACGAACGTCTCCACGATCATGCGGGTACCGAACGCAGTGGCCTCCAACAGGGCTCGGTACATGTCGACACACGTGGTGGCCAGCGTCTGCCCGACCATCACCCCCGACAGCTCGTGATCGACCAGCACGGAACGGTTTCCGCTGTGCCAGTCCAGCGCGATCAGGCCGTGCTCACCGACGCGCTGGCGGCCGGCCAGCTCGGACAGGTACTCGTGCAGGGACAGGCCGTGGCGGCGAGCCTCGCTCTGGTAGCTCTCGGGCACGCAGTTGGCGACGAACCAGCCGAAGATGTCACCGACACCGGACTGCCCTGCCTCGTATCCCCAACTGCCGGAGCTGATTCCGTCGAGGACGACCCCGCACATACCGGGAACTTCGCGCAGCACGTCGGAGTTCATCACGTGGCAGGTGGAGGTGCCCATGATCGCGACCAGGGAGCCGGGATCGAGCGCGTCGGCGGCGGCGACGGTGACGTGGGCGTCGACGTTGCCGACCGCGACGGGAATGCCCTGGGGCAGCCCGGTCCACGCGGCGGCCTGCGCGGTCAGCCCCCCGGCGCTGTCGCCGAGCGTGCCGATCCGATGGTCGAGCTTGTCGGTGACGAAGTCGGCGAACTCCGGGCGCACCGCGGCGAGGAACTCCCGCGACGGGTAGCGGCCGTCCTGCCGGATGCCCTTGTAGCCGGCGGTGCACGCGTTGCGGACGTAGGTGCCGCACAGCTGCCAGACGATCCAGTCGGCGGCCTCGACGAAGTGGTCCATCGCCGCGTAGATCTGCGGGTCCTCGTCGAGGATCTCCAGCGCTTTGGCGAACTCCCACTCGCTGGAGATCAATCCGCCGTAGCGCGGCAGCCAGGACTCGCCCCGTTGCGCGGCAACGGCATTGATGCGGTCGGCCTGCGGCTGGGGGGAGTGGTGGCGCCACAGCTTGGCGTAGGCGTGCGGCCGGTCGGCGAATTCGGCGATCTCGCACAGCGGGGTGCCGTCGCCGCGCACCGGCACCATCGTGCACGCGGTGAAGTCGGTGCCGATACCGATCACGTCGGCCGGATCGACGCCCGCGGCGGCGACCGCTTCCGGAACCGCGGTGCGCAGCACGTCGACGTAGTCGCTGGGCACCTGCAGCGCCCACTGCGGGGGCAGTCGGTCGGTGCGGCCGGGCAGGGTGTCGGTCACCACGGCGTGGGTGTAGACGTGTTCAGCGCTGGCCATCTCGTGGCCGTCGCTGACCCGCACGACGAGGGCACGGCCGGACAGCGTGCCGAAGTCGACTCCGACCGTGTACTTCTCACTGCTCACGAAGCCTCCTTCGGGGGTGCCGTGCTGGCGCGGACGATCAGTTCGGTGGGGAGGAGGGGCACATTGGTGCTCGACCCTTCGAGGGTCGCCATCACCAGATCCATGGCGCGACGGCCGATCTCGTGGAAGTCCTGCCGGATCGTGGTGAGCGCCGGAATCAGGAAGCCCGCCTCGGGGATGTCGTCGAACCCGACGACACTGACGTCGCCGGGCACTGACAGGCCGGCTTCGGCGAAGGCATGCAGGACGCCGATCGCCATCTGATCGTTGGCGACGAAGACGGCGGTGAAGTCGCCCCGGCGCGCGAGTTCCCGGCCGATCTCGTACCCGCGGCCCGGTGTCCAGTCGCCTTCGCAGGCGCGGCGGGGAGTCAGTCCGGCATCCCGCATGGCCTGCTCGTAGCCGGTCTGCCGGCCTTTGGCCTCCGTGAAATTCAACGGTCCGGCAACGTGTTCGATCGCGGTGTGGCCGAGGTCGATCAGGTGTGTGGTGGCCTGGCGGGCACCGTCGATCTGGTCGACGCCGACGCTGAGTCCCCGCCCGGACAGGTCACCCTCGACCACGACCAGGGGGAGGTCGGCGTGCGCGGAGTGCACGATCTCGAGGACGTCCTCCTGGGCGACGATCATCACGACGGCCTCCACGGACTGCCGGGTCAGATGGTCGAGCGCGTCACGCAACGTTTCGCGGGTGACGTCGGCCAACGGAACGAGGCTGGTGAAGTAGCCGGCCGCGCGGGCGGCTTCCTGCACGGAACGCTGGATGCTCGACGGACCGTACAGGGCGCTGTTGGTGCCGACGATGCCGATGATGCCGGAGCGGCGGGTCACCAGCGCGCGGGCCGCGGTGTTGGGCCGGTAGCCGAGTTCCTCGATGGCCTGCTCGACTCGGGCCTTGGTGGCGGGCCGGATGCTCGACGAGCCGTTGATCACCCGCGACACGGTCTGGTGACTGACGCCGGCCAGACGCGCCACGTCGGCCATCACCGGCTTTCCCGCCGGCGGGGGAGTGGGCTGGATGCTCATCCGGGTTTCCTCACCACTAGTCGCTGAACCAGGACGAATATCAGGAGCAGCACTCCGGTCATGATGCGCGTCCAGTAGGAGTCGAGATTGGCTGCGGTGACGAACGTTCCGATGGTGCCCAGGACCAGCACCCCGATCAGCGAGCCGAGCACGAATCCGACACCGCCGGAGAGCAAGACGCCCCCGATCACGGCGGCCGCGATCGCGTCGAGTTCGAGCCCGATGCCGTTGAGGCTGTAGCCGGAGAGCTTCTGCATCGCGAGCAGCAGCCCGGCCAGTGCCGCGCAGAACCCGCTGATGGCGTACACGCCCACTCGGGCTCGGGATGCTTTGAGACCCATCAGCTGCGCGGACTGCCGGTTGCCGCCGACGGCGTACACCGTGCGGCCGAAACGGGTCTGGTGCAGGGTGTAGGCGGCGACCACGACGACGACGAGCGCGATGACGACCGTCCAGCGGATGAACTTGTCCTCGTAGAGGTAGACGTAGTTCAGCCCGACGGCGCGCATCACCGGGTCGTCGATCGGCAGCGTGTCGACGCTGATGACGTAGCAGAGGCCGCGCGCCAGGAACATCCCGGCGAGGGTGACGATGAACGGCTGCACGTCGAAGTACTCGATCACCAGACCCATGACGAGCCCGAGCGCCGGGCCCACGACCAGAACGGTGGCCAGCGCCAGCGGCGTGGGCCAGCCGGCCCGCAGCGTCGTCGCGACGATCACGGTGGACAGTGCGACCACCGATCCGACGCTCAGGTCGATGCCACCGGTCAGCAGCACGAACGTCATGCCGACCGCGAGCACGATCAGATAGCTGTTGTCCACCAACAGGTTCAGGAACACCTGGGTGGGGCTGGCGAAGTCGAAGCGGGTGACGACGGCGGTGAACATCACGACGAACAACGCGAGCGAGGCCAGCGGGGACAGATAGCGGCCGCGGGCGTAGCGGACGAGGCCGGCGAGTGCGGCGGGCCGGGTGACGGTGACGGTCATCGGGTTACCACCGGCTCGGGGATGCTGACAGGGGCGGCGGGCGCAGGCCGAACCGCGCGCTTGCGTCGCATCAGTGCGCGGAACTTGGGGGCCTGCAGCAGGCAGACCGCGATCACCACGAGCGCCTTGAACACGAGCGTGGTCTCCGGCGTGATGCCCGCGGTGTAGACCGTGGTGGTCAACGTCTGGATGATCAACGCACCCAGGATCGTTCCGGCGAGGCTGAACCGGCCGCCCAGCAGTGACGTGCCGCCGATGACGACCGCCAGGATCGCGTCCATCTCGATCCACAGCCCGGCGTTGTTGGCGTCGGCGGCCGAGATGTTCGAGGCGATCATCAATCCGGCGATACCGGCGCACAGCGCGCTGAACACGTACACCGCGAACACGATCGAGCGATGCCGCACCCCGGCCAGCCTGCTCGCCTCCGGGTTGATGCCGACCGACTCGAGCAGCATGCCGAGCGCGGTGCGGCGGGTCAGCAACCCGACGAGGGCGAACACCGCGAGGCTGACCAGGATCGCGACCGGCAGTCCGAGCGCGAACCCGGCACCGAGGACTTTGAACGGAGCGCTCTCGGTGGTCACGATCTGGCCGTCGGTGATGAAGAGTGCGATGCCGCGTCCCGCCGTCATCAGCACCAGCGTCGCGATGATCGGTTGCACCCCGAACACCGAGACCAGCGCGCCATTCCACAGTCCCAGCGCGACGGCGACTCCGAGGGCGATTCCCATCGCCGACAGTACGGTGCCGATGCTGCCGGGCTGATCCGATGCGGCGATGTGCGCGCAGGCCAGCGCACCGCTGACGGCGACGACGGCGCCGACGGACAGGTCGATGCCTCGCGACGCGATCACCAGCGTCATGCCGAGTGCGACGAGCATGGTGGGGGCGCCGTTGCGCAGGATGTCGATGAGGCTGCCGAAGAGGTGGCCGTCCTGCACGCGGATGCTCAGGAAGCTGGGCGTCAGGATGACGTTGACGACGAGCAGCGCGACGAGCGCCAGGGCGGGCCACAGCAGCGGTGAGGCGGTGATCTTCTTGGTCACGACGCACCGTGCCCGGCGATGAGTGACGTCAGTTCCTTGATGCTACAGTCGTTTCCGACCTGCGCGACGCAGCGGCCGTCGCGCAGCACCGCGATCCGGTCACTGATGCGGGCGACCTCGTCGAGTTCGGCGGAGATGAAGACGACGCCCATTCCGTCGGCGGCGAGGTCGGCGATGAGCTTCTGGATCTGGGCTTTGGCGCCGACGTCGATGCCGCGGGTGGGTTCGTCGAGGATGAACAGCTGCGGTTCGGTGATGAGCCACCGCGCCAGCAGCACCTTCTGCTGGTTGCCGCCGCTGAGGTTTTTCACCGGCAGCGAGGCGTTGCGGGGGCGGATGTCGAGCGCCTCCATGTAGCGGTCGACGAGATCGTCCTTTGCGGCACGGGAGAGCGGGCGGGCGAACCCGCGCCGGGCCTGCAGGGCGAGGACGAGGTTGTCGCGGATGGAGAGCTCGCCGATGATGCCCTCGCCCTTGCGGTCTTCGGAGGAGAACGCGATCCGATGGGCGATCGCGGCGCGCGGCGAGCGCACGGCGGCAGGCTCGCCGTCGATCGCGATGTCGCCGCTGGTCGCCCGGTCGGCGCCGAACAGAAGTCGCGCCAGTTCTGTTCGGCCCGAACCCAGCAGCCCGGCCAGCCCGACGACCTCGCCGCGGTGGATGTCGAGATCGACCGGGTGCAACGCCGGCTCCCGGCCGAGTCCCTGAGCGCTGAGCACGACGTCGTCGCTGACCGGTGAGCCTGCGCTGTCGGCAATCTCGTCGAGGACGGCGAGCTCGTGGCCGAGCATCGCCGAGATCAACGACAGCCGGTCCAGCGTCGCGGTCTGGTACTCGCCGACGAGGCGACCGTTGCGCAGCACCGTCATCCGGTCGGAGATCGCGTACACCTGGTCGAGGAAGTGGGAGACGAACAGGATCGCGGTGCCGGCGTCGCGCAGCCGCCGCATCACCCGGAACAGTTCGGCCACTTCGTCGCCGTCCAGACTCGACGTCGGTTCGTCGAGGATCAGCACCCGCGCCGAGACCGCCATCGCGCGGGCGATAGCCACCAGCTGCTGCACCGCGATCGGGTGCGAGCCCAGCGTGGACCGCGGATCGATGGTGAGATCCAGCTCGGCGAGCAGCTCGGCGGCCCGGCGGTTCATCGCCCGCGAATCGATGCGGCCGAAGCGCCGCGGTTCGCGACCCAGCAGGATGTTCTCTGTCACCGTCAGATTGGGGCAGAGGTTCACCTCTTGGTACACGGTGCTGATGCCGGCGTCCTGCGCCTGCCGCGGCGTGGTGAATCGCTGCGCGACGCCGTCGACGGTGATGGAGCCCGCGTCGATGTCGTAGACCCCGGTGAGGGCCTTGATCAGCGTCGACTTCCCGGCGCCGTTCTCACCCATCAGCGCGTGGATCTCACCGGGCAGCAGGCGGAACTCCACCCCGTCGAGGGCCTTCACCCCCGGGAAGTCGATGGTGACGTCCCGCATGTGGACGACCGGGTCGACGGTCGGTGCTGTCATGACGGCGTGCACGCGTCGGTCAGTACTTACGCTCGGGCAGGATGGCTTTGGCCTGCGCCTGATCGAATGTCTGATCCGGGGTCACGACACGCGGCGGAACCGGTTCGCCCGCAACCACTTTCTTGGCCAGGTCCATCAGTTGCGGCCCGAGCAGCGGGTTGCACTCGACGATGAAGTTCATCTTGCCGTCGGCCAGGGCCTGCATGCCGTCGTGCGTGGCGTCGATCGCGACGATCTTGATGTCCTGGCCGGGCTTCTTGCCCGCGGCCTCGATGGCCTCGATCGCGCCGAGGCCCATGTCGTCGTTCTGCGCGAAAACCAGGTCGATCTTCGGGTTGGCCTTGAGGAATGCCTCCATGACCTGCTTGCCGCCCGAGCGGGTGAAATCGCCGGATTGCGAGGCGATCACCTTGAGGTTCGGGTTGGCGGCGATGGCCTTGGAGAAGCCGGTGCTGCGCTCCAGCGCGGGGTCGGAGCCCGTGGTGCCTTCGAGCTGCACGATGTTCACCGGCCCGGAGGCGTTGGCGAATTCCTTGACCACCCAGTCGCCGGCCCACTGACCCTCCTGGACGAAGTCGGCGCCCAGGAACGTCTTGTAGACGTCCTTCTCCTGGGTGTCGACGGCGCGGTCGGTCAGGATCACCGGGATGTTGGCGTTCTTGGCTTCGAGTAGCACGGCGTCCCAGCCGGTGCGGACCACCGGGCTGAACGCGATGACGTTGACGCGCTGCTGGATGAAGGACCGGATGGCCGAGATCTGATTCTCCTGCTTGCCGTTGGCGTCCGAGAACTTCAGGTTGATGTCGGCGGCCTTGGCGGCGTCCTGGATCGAGGTCGTGTTCGCGGTGCGCCAGCCGCTCTCCGCGCCCACCTGGGAGAAGCCCATGGTGATCTGGCCGCCGGAGCCGTCAGCGCCGCCGGGGGCGTTGCCGGGGGCCGGTCCACTGCCGCAGGCCGACAGCACGCCCGCTGTTGCGACGGCGAGCATCGCAGAGAGGATTTTCTTCACGAGGACTCCTTACGGGATGCCATCGGACCAGGTCACGTCCGTGATTGGCGGGGATCGGCGACGTCGGTGCCCATGTGACCGGCGTTACACTGCGGCGATGTTAACGCTCACATTTGGATGCTGTCAACGATTTGTTAGCGCTCACATTTCTCGGGCGTGAACCCTTGACAGGGCCGTGAGCCGCGTCACAAGATGCTCGATGTTAGCGCTCACATCGTGACGGTGGTCCGCGTGCCGGACCCGCGACGAGCGCCGAACCAACCGGAGGAATCCATGCGAAAAAGCTTTCTGCGAGTCGCGGCGGCGCTGGCGCTGACGGCCTCGCTGGCGACCGCTGCGTGCGGCCGCTCAACCGGACCCGAAGCCACCGGCGGCGGGGGCGGCGGTGACCGCAGCGGGACCATCGGCATCGCGATGCCGACGAAGTCCTCGGAGCGGTGGGTCGCGGACGGCGACAACATGGCCAAGCAGTTCCAGGCACTGGGGTACCAGACCGACCTGCAGTACGGCGACGACGTGGTGCAGAACCAGGTCTCGCAGATCGAGAACATGATCACCAAGGGCGTGAAGGTGCTCGTGATCGCACCGATCGACGGATCGTCGCTGACCGACATCCTGCAGCGCGCCGCCGACGCGAAGATCCCGGTGGTCAGCTACGACCGCCTGATCCGCGGCTCGGCCAACGTCGACTACTACGCCACGTTCGACAACTTCAAAGTCGGTGTGCTGCAAGCGCAGTACATCGTCGACAAGTTGGGTGTGGCACAGGGCAGTAACTCGAACAACGCAGGCCCGTTCAACATCGAACTGTTCGCCGGTTCGCCGGACGACAACAACGCGACGTTCTTCTTCAAGGGCGCGATGAGCGTGCTGCAGCCCTACCTCGACAGCGGCAAGCTGGTGGTGAAGAGCGGGCAGACCTCGTTCGACCAGGTGGCCACGCTGCGCTGGGACGGCGGGCTGGCGCAGTCGCGGATGGACAACCTGCTGAGCCGCTCGTACACCAGCGGCCGCGTGGACGCGGTGCTCTCGCCGTATGACGGCATGTCGCTGGGCATCATCTCGGCGCTCAAGAGTGCGGGCTACGGAACGCCGGCCAACCCGTTGCCGATCGTCACCGGTCAGGACGCCGAGCTGGCGTCGGTCAAGTCGATCATCGCCGGTGAGCAGACTCAGACGGTCTTCAAGGACACTCGGGAGCTCGCGAAAGCGGCTGTGCAGATGGCTGATTCGCTGCTGACCGGCGGTAAGCCGGAGGTCAACGACACCACGACGTATGACAACGGCGTCAAGGTGGTGCCGTCGTACCTGCTGCAGCCGGTCAGTGTGGACAAGTCGAACTACCAGAAGGTGCTGGTGGATTCGGGCTACTACACCTCCGCTCAGCTGGCGTGATGGGAGCAGAGGGCGCCGCACTGCTCGAGATGCGGGACATCACCAAGCGCTTCGGCGCGGTGACCGCGCTGCGGGATGTGAACCTCACGGTCCGCCAGGGCGAGATCCACGCGATCTGCGGGGAGAACGGCGCCGGCAAGTCCACCCTGATGAAGGTACTGAGCGGGATCTACCCGCACGGCAGCTACGACGGGGAGATCGTCTTCGACGGTGAGCCGGGCGATTTCAAGGACATCCGGTCGAGTGAGCGTCGCGGCATCGTGATCATCCACCAGGAGCTCGCGCTGGTGCCGGTGCTCTCGATCGCGGAGAACATCTTCCTGGGCAACGAGCACGCGTCGGCCGGGGTGATCAGCTGGCACGAGACCACCACCCACGCTCAGCAGCTCCTCGACCGGGTGGGGCTGCGGGAGAGCCCGGGCACCCGGATCTCCGACATCGGGGTGGGCAAGCAACAGCTCGTGGAGATCGCCAAGGCGCTGTCGAAGAAGGTGAAGCTGCTGATCCTCGACGAGCCGACCGCGGCGCTGAATGACGAGGACAGCCGCAACCTGCTCGACCTCATCCTGGAACTGCGCCGTCAGGGGCTGACGTGCATCATCATCTCGCACAAGCTCAACGAGGTGACACGCGTCGCCGACCGCATCACGGTGCTGCGTGATGGCCGCACCATCGAGACGCTCGACGTGGGGCCCGATCTCACCGAGGAGCACATCATCCGCGGCATGGTGGGCCGGCCGCTGGTCGACCGGTTCCCCGAGCGCACCGCGCACGAGATCGGCGACGTCACGTTCGCGATCGAGGACTGGACGGTCTACCACCCGCTCGATCAGCAGCGCAAGGTCGTCGACGGCGTCTCGCTGAATGTCCGGCGCGGTGAGGTGGTCGGGCTGGCCGGGCTGATGGGCGCCGGGCGCACCGAGCTGGCGATGAGCGTGTTCGGCCGCAGTTACGGCAAGAAGGCCGGCGGCTCGGTGTTCAAGGACGGCAGGGAAATCCGCACCCGGACTGTGCCCGAAGCGATCAGCCACGGCATCGCCTACGCCACCGAGGACCGCAAGCACTTCGGCCTGAACCTGATGGACGACATCGCGCGCAGCATCACGCTGGCGTCGCTGCCCAAGGTCAGCCGACAGTCGGTGATCAACGAGCACGAAGAGACCAGGGTCGCCGAACGGTTCCGCAAGGACATGCGGATCAAGGCGCCGTCGGTCAAGGCGATCACCGGCAACCTGTCGGGCGGCAACCAGCAGAAGGTCGTGCTGAGCAAGTGGGTGTTCGCCGACCCGGACGTGCTGATTCTTGACGAACCCACCCGCGGCATCGACGTCGGCGCCAAGTACGAGATCTACACGATCATCAATTCGCTGGCCGCACAGGGCAAAGCGGTGATCGTGATCTCCTCGGAGCTGCCGGAGCTCATCGGCCTGTGCGACCGCATCTACACACTCAACGAGGGCCGACTCACCGGTGAAGTGGCCCGGGCCGACGCGTCGCAGGAGACGCTGATGCGCTACATGATGAAGGGACGAGGATAGATGACCACCACCCCGACGGTGTCGACGCCGCCGAGCGCCCCGGCGCCGCCGCCCGCGGACTCGACCGCGTCCCGGTTGAAGGCATTACTGCAGGGCAATTTCCGCCAGTACGGCATGGTCGTCGCGCTGGCACTGATCGTGATCCTGTTCCAAGTGTGGACGGGTGGCATCCTGCTCAAGCCGCTGAACGTCACGAACATCGTCCAGCAGAACGGCTACATCCTGATCCTCGCGATCGGGATGGTCATCGTGATCATCTCCGGGCACATCGACCTGTCGGTGGGCTCGATCGCCGGGTTCATCGGGGCGATGTCGGCCGTGCTGATGATCCGCAACGACATGCCCTGGCCCGTCGCGGTCGCGCTGTGTCTTTTGCTGGGCGCATTGATCGGTGCATGGCAGGGCTTCTGGATCGCCTACGTCGGCATCCCGTCGTTCATAGTGACGCTCGCCGGCATGCTCGTGTTCCGCGGCGCCACACAGTATCTGCTCGAAGGGCAGTCGATCGCGCCGTTCCCGCGCACCTTCGGTCAGGTCAGCAGCGGCTTCCTGCCCGAGCTCGGCACCAACGCCGTCTACCACTGGCCCACCGTGATTCTCGGCGTGTTCGTGATGCTGGCCGCGGTGTGGCAGCAGGTGCGGCAGCGACGCGCTCAGAGCCAGTACGGGTTCAGCGTGCTGCCGCTGGGCTGGTTCGTCGCGAAGTGCGCGGCGATCGTCGCGGCGCTGGCGGCGTTCACGCTGCTGCTTGCGAGCTACCGCGGCGTCCCGGTGGTCGGCATCATCCTGGCCCTGGCCTTCGTCGTCTACGCGTTCATCATGCGCGGCACGGTCGTCGGCCGGCAGGTCTACGCCGTCGGCGGTAACGAGGCGGCGGCGCGACTCTCGGGCGTCAAGACCAAGCGGGTGACGTTCCTGGTGTTCGTCAACATGGGTCTGCTCTCGGCGCTGGCCGGTCTGCTGTTCGCCGCCCGGCTGAATTCGGCGACGCCGCAGGCGGGTATCGGCATGGAGCTGGAGGCGATCGCCGCGGCATTCATCGGTGGCGCGTCGGCCAGTGGCGGTGTCGGCACGGTGTTCGGCGCGATCATCGGTGGCTTCGTGCTCGGCGTCCTCAACAACGGCATGTCGTTGATCGGTATCGGCAGCGACGTGCAGCAGGTGATCAAGGGCCTCGTGCTGCTGGCCGCGGTCGGCTTCGACATCTACAACAAGAAGAAGGGCGGGGCCTGACATGCCCGGCGTCGCGGATCGCTACGAACACGACATCGTCACGTTCATGCGGAGCTGGGCTCCGTACGGCGGCCCGCCCGCCGACGAGGTGCTCCCGGAGTTCGGCTTGACCCGGGAGCAACTCGTCGCGCGTTACCATCAGATCCTGGACGCTGAGGCTATGCGCCGGGCAGAGGAGTTGCGTCAACCGTGGTTGAGAATCCGTCGCGCACGGACGCAGTGACGGCATGGAGCCTCGCGGACGGACGCGATCTGCTGTTCTTCAGCCTCCCTGGCCACGAGCCGGCTCCGGTTCCTGACCTCCGTCCGCTACCCCCGCGGTCAGAGTCGCTGTCGGAGTTGCGATTCGATCAGACCACCGGGCAGTGGGTGATCGTCGCCCCGGCCCGCCAGGACCGCACCTACCTCCCGCCGCGCGGGCAGTGCCCGTTGTGTCCGGGCCCGTCGGGCCTCACGAGTGAGATTCCGGCGCCGGACTACGACGTCGTGGTCTTCGAGAACCGGTTCGCTTCTCTCTCCGGTTCCGGTGGTGTCCTTGCAGCTTCGTCCGATTTTGAGGCGACGCCCGGCAGCGGCCGCTGCGAGGTGATCTGCTTCTCCAGTGACCACGACAGCTCGTTCGCCTCGCTCGACCCCGCGCAAGCCCGCCTCGTCGTCGAGGCATGGCGGCACCGCACCGCTGACCTACTCGGTCGGCCAGGGATCGCGCAGGTGTTCTGCTTCGAGAACCGCGGCGAGGAGATCGGCGTGACGCTGACCCATCCGCACGGGCAGATCTACGGTTATCCGTTCCTGACGCCGCGGACCGAGCAGATGCTGCAGCAGGCTTCTGCGTATCGAGAACGGCATGGCAGCAATCTTTTTGGCGATCTGGTCGCACGGGAGGTCGCGGACGGTCGTCGCATTATTGCGCGGGACTCGGCGTTCACGGCGTTCGTACCGTTCGCGGCTCGGTGGCCGGTGGAGGTGCAGATCTACCCGAACCGGTTCGTGCATTCGCTACTCGATCTCTCGGGGGCCGAGCTGGATGCGTTCAGCGCTATGTACCAGGAGATCTTGCGACGGCTGGACCGGATGTATGACGCGCCGCTGCCGTACATGGCCGGGCTGCACCAATACCCCGAGGGGGAGGGCTGCTTCCACGTCGAGATCATCTCGTCCCGGCGGACCGCCGACAAACTCAAGTACCTGGCGTCGTCGGAGTCGGTGATGGACGCGTTCATCAACGATGTTGTGCCCGAGGCGTTGGCGGAGAGGCTGCGCTCTTTATGAGTTTCCGCTTCTCGGCGCCGGGCCGGATCAACCTGATCGGCGAACACACCGACTACAACGCGGGTTTCGCGTTGCCGATCGCGCTGCCGGGGCGCACGGTCGTGGAGTTCGAGCCGGCGGACAGCGGCGAGCTGGTGGTGCGTACGGACCGGGAGCCGTCTGCGGTGCGCGTCGCCGTCGACACGGTGCCCGGCGACGTTGGTGGATGGGCGGCCTACGTGGCAGGGGTGGTGTGGGCGCTGCGGGAAGCGGGCTACCCGGTGCCGGGTGGGACGCTGGCAATCAGCAGTGGCGTGCAGATCGGGTCGGGTCTGTCGTCGTCGGCGGCGCTGGAATGCGCGGTGCTTGGGGCGCTGCTTCAGGGCGCCGCGGTCGATCGGGTGGAGCAGGCCCGCATCGCGCAGCGTGCCGAGAACGAGTACGTCGGTGCACCAACAGGATTGCTCGATCAGCTGGCGATCCTCTACGCGCAGCCGCGGTGCGCGCAGCTGATCGACTTCCGCGATCTGACCGTCACTCCGGTTGCGTTTGACCCTGATGCGCACGGGGTGACGCTGCTGCTGATCGACTCGCAGGCACGACACCAGCATGCGGGCGGCGAGTACGCGGCGCGGCGGGCGTCGTGCGAGCGGGCCGCGGCGGCGCTGGGTGTGGCGTCGTTGCGGGAGGTCTCATCTGTTTCTGGGCTTTCTAGCGAGGATCAGCGCCGGGCTCGGCACATCGTCACCGAGAACCAGCGGGTGCTGGACACGGTGGAGGCGTTGTCGGCGAACGACTTCGGGCGGGTCGGGGAGTCGTTCACCGCGTCGCACCAGTCGATGCGGGACGACTTCGAGATCACCACGCCGCACCTCGATCTGATCGCTTCTACTGCGGTGTGGGCGGGAGCGCTGGGGGCGCGGATGACGGGAGGCGGCTTTGGTGGTTGTGTGATCGCGCTGGTGCCGTCGGGCTCCGTCGATGCGGTCAGTGGTGCGGTGCGGGAAGCGATGCAAGGCTCCGGGTATCCGGCGCCGACGATCGAGCCGACGGTGGCGGGTGCGGGGCCCGGTTAGCGGTTCGGCTTGATCAGCCAGAGCGCCAGGATGATCGCGATGATCGGCCCGGCGGCCATGATGAGGCTGAGCGTGTGGATGGCGTCGATCGCGTTGGAGGGCGCTTGGTCGACGATGAGTCGGGCCTGGTCGGGGTTGACCAGTGTTGCGCCGCTGTGGCCGCCGTGTGAAGTGACGAGGGCTTCGCGGGTCTCGGCGCGGGTGACGCCGTCTTTCGACAGGTCGTGGGCGCTGTCGGTGAGGAACAGGTTGATGCCGACGAGGGCGAATAGCGCTGGGCCGAGGGAGTATCCGCCTTCGTTGACGGCACTCTTGACGGCGGACACGGCGCCGCCGAGGTCAGCTGGCGCGCTGTTCATCATGATCATGGCCTGAGGGGTGGTGACCAGTGCGCCGCCGACGACCATGAACGCCGCGGTGACGAACACGGTGACGCGGGAGGTGCCGAGGGCGTAGCTGTGGAGCACCACCAGACCGGCGAGCATGAGGACCAGGCCGGTGACCATGACGGTGCGGGCGCCGAACTTGTTCGCGACGGGTCCGGCAGAAAGGGCCGCGAGCGCGGCCATCGCGGTGGCGGGCATGAGCAGGTAGCCGAACAGCTCGTGGGATTCCTTGCGGATGGTGACGAGGTAGAAGGCCAGCAGGATCATCGAGCCGCCGAGCACGATGTTGAACACGACACCGGCGGCGACGGCGGCATTGAAGCGGCTGGACCGGAAGACGCGCATGTCGAGGGCGGGATGGTCGGTGCTGCGCTCGCGGACGACGAAGGCGACGCCCGCAGCCAGGCCGGCGGCGATGCAGGTGAGGCCGACGGCGTCGATTCCGGTTTCGATGCGGGACATGCCGTAGATGAACGCGAGCAGTGCGACGGCGAAGAGCGCCATGCCGGGGATGTCGAGTCGGCGGCTGCTGCGCAGCGTCTCGGGGACGAAGCGCCAGGTTATGAGCAGGCCGATGGCGGCAATGACGGGGACGAGGAAAAACGTTGCGCGCCAACCGATGGCGTGGGCCAGAGTGCCGCCGAGCGCTGGCATGGGGGTGGAGACGGCGTAGCCGACGCCGAAGTAGGCGGCGATGGCGGCGGCGCGGCGTTCGGGGGAGAAGACGGCGTTGGTGAGGGCGAGGGAGAGGCCGATCAGGAAGGCCAGGGCGATGCCGACGCCGGCGCGGGCGATGATGAGTACGGCGGCGAAGGGTGCGGCGGCGGCCAGCAGGCTGAACGCGGCGGCGCCGGCGAGGCCGACCATGTAGAGGCGGCGCATGCCGTAGAGGTCGCCGAGGGCGCCGGCGGAGAGGACCGCGGCGGCCATCGTCAGGGTGGCGAGGCTGGCGATGAAGGTGGCGGTGCTGCCGGTGATGCCGAGCCCGGCGGAGACGACCTGCAGGTTGGCCGACAGGGTGGTGGGGTCGCCGATGGAGACGGCGTAGCCGAGGCCCATCGCGAGCACGGTCATCACGGCGGCGATGCCGGAGACGTGGCGCTGCTCGGTGGTGGCTTGGGTGTGCACGCGGTGATGGTATGGCGTTGACCGGCCGCTGCGCAGGATCACTGCCGTTTCAGGCCGGCGGTGGAGGCGGCGGTACGTCGGGAGGTGGTGCACCCCGGCCGCCGTGCGATGGGAGGCGGCGGTTGGTACACCGGCGCGGGGACGTATCCGAGGCTGGTGTTGATCGTGACGATGGACCCGGGGATCGTCCTGCCGTCGGTGTCGTGCCGACGACGCTGCCCTTTGTCGACGAGCTGTAGACCGCAGTGGGTGCGGGCGCGACCTGAAAGCCGGAGTCCGTCAGTTTCTTCCACGAGGTATCGAGATCAGCCCGGCCACGCCGGGCACCTCGCTTCTCGGTCCACCGTCGACGTAGCGCGGATCGGTAGGAGGCAACGCGATGGGGCCGAAGTCCTCGGCGATCGCGAGACTGCCGTGAATCGACTCTGTTTCCCGTCTGGGCGGTGCTCTCCCCGATGGCACGCACTATCCTTTGCTGGCCGCAGTTTGCAAGCAATGAGAGATCCGGGCCGTTGACGAGGTTACGCATGGTGCCGTTGGCACTAACAGTAGCGTCGATGGCCGTCGCGGTAGCGGGGTGTGCCCTGGGTTAACGCGCCGACATTGCTGATACTGAGAGCCCGGCATCGCCGCCAACGATAGCGACGTCCGTTTCTCGAGCACCGGACCGGCCGAGTGCGGTGCCCTCGACCGTCGTCACATCGGCGCCACCGACAAGCGACGCCGCCGCAGCGGTACTTAACGCGCTCAGTCGTCTGCCCGTGAAGGGGCGCGCACCCAAGTCGGGTTACGACAGGGCGTTGTTCGGCGATCCGTGGACTGACGACGTCTCCGTGGCTGGGGGACGGAATGGGTGCGACACACGCAACGACATTCTGCGGCGGGACCCCGAAAACGTTGTACTGAAAGTCGGCTCCAATGACTGCGCGGTTGTCAGCGGGACCCTTCACGATCCGTACTCGAACTCTTTTATCGAGTTTGAGCGGGGGCCGCGACGTCAGCCGATGTTCAGATCGACCACATCGTGGCTCTGTCTTACAGTTGGCAGAAGGGCGCCCAGAGTTGGGATGAGCGCACGCGTCGCAACTTCGCGAACGACCCTCGTAATCTGCAGGCCACCTTCGGTGATCTCAATCAGCAGAAGCGGGACGGTGACGCGGCAACCTGGCTCCCACCGAATGAGTCCTATCGCTGCACTTATGTCGCACGCATTGTCAACGTGAAACTGCTGTA
This sequence comes from Mycolicibacterium sp. 018/SC-01/001, assembly GCF_007096635.1. GTDB lineage: Bacteria > Actinomycetota > Actinomycetes > Mycobacteriales > Mycobacteriaceae > Mycobacterium. Next base: position 148,272 of record NZ_VKAA01000004.1, on the reverse strand, counting down.
CTGACTCTGGGTCACCCCGGCAGAGCATGATGCGATTGCCCGGATTCTGTCCGGCTGTGATGCGCCAGATTTCGATGCACCCTCTGATGAGGTGTCCCCAGCAACGACGCGTCCGCAGGCGGAGCCCTCAGTGTCAAATGTCCGCCTGCACTGTCGCCACCGCCCCCGGTAGCTGAAGCGTCGCCCGCCCCGGTGCAACAACCGACGGCGTATTACGCGAATTGTCGCGCCGCGAAGGCAGCGGGGGCCGCACCCTTACATGCTGGACAGCCGGGATATCGAACGGGGCTGGACGGAGATGGCGATGGGGTGGCGCGTGAAAAGTGACGTGTCGGCAGGAGTTTCCCGTGCCCGGGAGTGATGAACAACGCTGCGGCGTTACAGAAACCGCGCGAGTTGTGGCGCAGCTTCGCCGGGGTGTTTAGCGTGCATGCCCTCCCCAATTGCCTGCAATTTCCAGTCGCCGTCCAACCGGAACATTTTGGCCATCACCATTGCTGTGTAGCGCATACCGCTGCCTTGCAAAGTGTACCGAGCAAGTTCGGCTGTCGACGACGCATCGATGAGTCGGCAGAAGGCGTTGCTGAGTTGATCGAAGGTGTGGCCACGGTAGGAGGTCACGATGAACAAGATCGAGGTGACGTGTGATGGGACTCGGCTCAGGTCGACGGTGATGGTCTCGTCGTCGCCTTCACCCTCGCCGGTGAGGTTGTCGCCGAGATGCTTGATGGACCCGTCTCGTGACGTTAGTTGCCCGTAGTAACACACGTCGATCAGTTCGTGGCCGGCGAACAGCACTGCGGATGCGTCGAGGTCGATCTCTGCCGAGCGGCTTCCGAAGAGTCCTCGCTGTTTGAGTGGATCCCATCCCAGCCCCATGCGGACTCTGGTCAGCGCTGCACCGCCGTCTTTCCGTAGGGAAACTCGTTGCCCCTTCGACAGGTTGACGGTGCGACCTTTCACCAGGCTGATCTCGCTTCCGCTGGAAGTTGAGGAAGCAGGCGAGGGTCGCCTTGTCGAGACCGGAGCTGCTCCAGGCTGGGGTGGTGGCGTCGTGCGGGCAGGTGGCGGCGGTGGGGAAGGTGCGTCGTCAACGCTGACGCCGTGATCGGTAACCAGCGCGGCGAAGCCGCCGGCGTAGCCCTGGCCGACGGCGCGAATTTTCCAGACCGCGTCGCGCCGGTAGAGCTCAAGCGCAATGACGATGGATTCAGTCGTCAGACCCTCGATTCGATAGTCGTAGAGCACCCGGCCGGTGGCGTCAGATACCTGGGCTAGCGGTGGGGGGTAGCTCCCGAAGGTCGTGTTTGAGTCATCGAGTGTAATGACGGCCCGGACTCGGACGATGTCGGCGGGGACGTTGTTGAGCGCGACGGCGAGACGAGCGGGTTGGCCGGTATCGCCGGGAACAAGTTGCACGCCGGGCCCGGCGGGCTGGTTGAAGAATACGAAGTCTGCGTCAGTGCGCACGTTTCCGGTGCCTGTGACGAGTAGAGCCGACAGGTCAGCCGCTGGCGCGAGCTGTATTGACACCACGAGGTCGGTGACAGGGATGGGCCCATTCTGACCTTTGCTCAGTGATGTGCTCACGCGGTTCCTTTCGTTGCGTCCGTCTTGCCTTGGCGTCAATGGTTTGTGCTGGCGAGCTCGGCGCGGTGATGCAGCCAAGTTAAGATCTCGTCTGCCGCCGAGGCCCCGCTGGCCGCGGTCACCGAAACACGTTCGGATGTCCAACCCAGGTCGTGCAGCTCTCCGTGAGCGGGCCTGATTGCGGCGTCGGCAAAGCTCAACAATGCAGCGTCGAGCGCTCCATCACCGGCAGCGAACACCTCTGCCTGCGCGTCAAGTTGGCCAGAATCGATGAGTCGCCGGCGGACTTCGGCGACGGCGTGGGACTTGCATAGACTCCGAGGCACGGTGTAGATCTTCCGTCCTTGGCGTGACACCCGCCATCCGCGCGCCGTGCACCACGACGACCACCGAGCTATGAAATCACCGGGTAGTCGGTCTTCATCGACGACAAGGTAGCAGAACAACCCTTCGGCACTGTTGAGTGACTTGACCCACTCGTCGGAGACCTGTACACGCAAAGCTGCGGTGACAACTTGAATTTCGGGTCCGTCCATTCGAATCTGCCGCCGAATCTGGGCGCTCCACTGATCATCGGGCTTCCCGTCAATCAGTATCGTGCCACCGTTGCTGGTGACAGCGAAATGAAATGGTGCGCCCGGCAGTGTGATTCGCCGGTACTGCGCGATTGTTCGCGTGGTGGCCGGCACTACGATGTGTTGTGCCGCGAGCTCGGCCAATGCGCGCATCGCAGTGTCAGTCATGTAAGAGATGGGTGCCCCGTTATAGAACTCCACGCACGTGTGTGGCGGGGGCGCAGTGGAAAAGACCCGTTGAGAGTAGATGAGGGTGCGGTCGAGGTCGCTGGCTATGAGCGTGGTGGCGGTCACGCCCTGATCTCCTTGATCAAGCCCACGCACGAGTAGGCGAGCTCGGGGTCGACGGCAACGGGAACGTTTCGCGCTTGGGCGAGCAACCTGATGTGGCGATGTTCCGGGGCGTCGGGATCGCGTACGACGATGCGCCATGGAAGCCTCCGCAGCAGGACGCGCGTTGTTTCCCCGATGCCGGGCTTCACAAAGTTACTGGAAGTGATCCCGTATTGCTGTTGGATGCGTCGCACGGTCGCTAGGCCAGACCACGTCGTCTCGCGATTTTGGTTCTTATCGTGCGAGATTCGCGGCGCGACGGTGTTAAATCGGCTGCTGATTGTGTCGAGGAATTGCCCCGATAGATCGGATGATCGCAGTTCGTGGTAGTACTTCGCGCCGTGAAACTGGCTGGGGTTGATGTAGCGCGAGTTTAACACTGTGCGCGAAACTAAGCCTGAGACAGTGGAATTAAGACAAGCCGAAGCGATCAGGAAGTCATCACGGGTACCGAAGGTACGGACGCAGTGACCGGGATCAGCCAGCACCGCGAGGTCGGGAGTGAAGCCTGTTCCGTTGCGGTGGTTGTGGTCTGCTATTGCCTTCGACAACTCCTGGGTGATGGCCCCCTTCCCGGTCCAGCCATCGACGAAAACGACTCGAGCCGGGTTATGGTGGGTACTGAGGTAGTTCAGTGCAGTTGCGTCGATGCCGCGTCCCCGAACTATTGACATCGTATAATGCGGGAGGTCGAGCTTGTGCTGCGACAACGCCCACCGCCGCATCAGGATCCCGATGGGGGTGCCCGCGCGGGCCAACGATACAAGGACGATATTGGTTCCGCGTTCCGCGAGAACGAGCTCGGTGACTTGGCCGACGGCGGCCGCGAGTCGATCCGCTGTTTCTTTGAGAACGGTGTGATAAAGGTTCAGGTAGGTGATGTCGGGTTGATATTCGACTGGCAACGACTCTGCGTAATGAGCTCGCCCGCTCTGAATCTCACGCTCCCTGTCGGTCATCGCGGCCTCAAGGGCCACACCGGAGAGGTCGGTGAGCAACCAGCCGACTTCATCCGCTGTGTAGGAGCCGAATGTCGGTCCCGTCAGAGGCCGATTCGTCACTGGCGCAACCGTATCTCACGCAGAGCCGCGGCGTCGGGACCGTCAACTTGGGCAATGACGACCTCATAACCTGCGGCTGCAAGGACTCGGCCGATGGTGAGATCGCCGGCGGCAGCTACGCGGTCGACGAGTAGGAGGAGCTGGACTGGCGTGTCGGGCGGGGTCTGCCATCCGTTGTACAGATAGCGGCCCGCGGCTTCTCCTGGTTCGCAGGCGGGGAACGTGAAGCCGGCTCGGAGGGGGTATCGGGGGTGGTCATGCACGTAGGCGGGGGATCGAGTTGTGCTTTGAAAGCGTGTGTCGAAACCCCATTCCGCCAGCTGCGCGGCAACCCGCAGCGGAAGGTACATCAGTTCTTCGTGCCCAACCACCAGCACCGGGCGGCCGTGGTCCAGGCGCCGATGGAGGTATTCGCAGGCGTCGACGACGGCGCGATCGAACTCGTCGCGGTCCTCGCGGAGGAATCCGTGCCTGCCGCCTTCGGGTACGTGCGCCGGCCATGGCAGTACGAGCTGACTCACTATCGGGGAGGATTGCCCTGGCGATCCGGTCATCACTGATGGTGCTAAGGCACACACAGCATCGATGAGTCCTGCCGGCTGGTGGACGTCGCCTTGAGCAAGGCTGACGAAGTGCACCGACGCCGACAGTTTGTCGCTGGCGGTGGCTGCGGCTTGTCGATGCGCTTCGGTGCGGACGTCGACCAGCGAGGCGACCACGTAATCCGGGCGGCGCTGCAGCTGCTGGAGGGCTGCGATTGCCGCGAGCGCCGTCTTCCCGGTGGAGATTTCATCGTCGACCAGCACCAGAGGTCGGGGTTGGGCGAGAAGGTCGGCGCTGCTGGGTTGCAGGAAGTGGTCGGTGGCGTGGGAGTGGCCTTCTTGAAATTCGGCGTGGATGTGGGTGCGTTGGGCGGCGCGCCGGGTCGTGTGTAAGTAGGTGGCTGCGTCTAGGTTGTCGGCGACGCAGTGGCCGAGGCTGGTTGCCGTCTCAGCCATACCGACCACGTCGACGTCACCAAGGCCCAGACTGGCCACAGCGCGCCCGAGGTGACGACCGGCGGAGATCACGTCACGTGGGGCTGCGGCGATGTGCTTGCCGAGAACAGAGGACACGAGGAGGTGGGCTCGTCGGGGGTTGCGCCGCAATCCGGGCGCGACGAGGTCGGTCAATAAGGGTGCCCCGTGGCGGTGGCGTAGGTGGAGCCCGAAGATCTGCGTAGCCCAGGGTTGGGGGTCGGTCGAGGTCATCGATTGGCCAGCGCCGTGAGGAAATCGACGAAAGTGATGCCGTCGTTGGCGACGCCGAACACGCGGGCTCTTTGCAGCACCTGGCGAGCCCACATACGGTGCGGCCGCGACTCGTTCATCTTGTTGCGGTATTGCGATCGGCTCACACCGCCGGTGGTTGAGGCGGCGATATCGGTGGCGTCGCGGAACTCCTCAGAGGTGACGACCGACAACGCATTCACCGCGGCGACGTGGGTGGGGTGAATGATGGTCTTGCCGACGAGTCCGTTGGCTCGGTCGAGGCTGATCTCGCGCAGCAGACCATCGAGATCGCGGCTGACGAGCATGTCGCGGAACCGCACCGCATCGTGATCACGGAACGGGGTGGCGCGCAATAGGGGGCGAAAAAGTCTCTCGTGGTCAGCGAAGTACTCCCATACGGGCGCGGTTACGACGAATCCCGTTCCGTCGGTGCGGCTAAATCTATTGACGATCGCTGCAATAACCTCGGCGACAGCCTTGACGTCGTAAATTGTGTGGTCGCGGTCTCGACGGATTCCCAGCGACCCGCACATGTCGGTGGCGCCGACGCGAACCGCGAGGACGGTCGTGCGGTGTGCACCCAACAGATCCGCGAGCTCGGCGAGTTCGGCGTCGCGGGTCTCCTGGAACAAGACTCGTTCGGACTCGAGGACCGGCATGCAATATAAGCGTCGAGACAACGTGGTTGCGGCGTCTTCAGTTTGACGGAGGAACCGTCCGCCGGTGGCTGCTTCGAACTTCGGGATGACAAAGCCGGCCAGAGCGTGCATTTTACCGTTAAGTCTGTCGGCAATTTCGGGGATGCAGCGATCGCTGCGGACACGCACGAATAGCAGTGCAGGGAGGGAGTCCGCACCAAGTTCCTGCAGAGTCGTTACGACGTTGTCCATGGCCGCGTCGGCGCGGACGTCATCGACCGCGTCCTCAAGATCGAGCACCATCGAGCTGATGCCCTCGCTGGCTCGGCGTGCGACGGTGGTGCTGAGATCTCGACGATCGGCGGGAATGTAGAGGGTCGCGCCCAATGCCGTCGCGAGCACGCGTGGGTGGTCATACACCGAGATTTTCTCGGGAGGCTGCCAGAACAGTCGCGCGCGCAGCGCGGCATCGAGATGGTGGAAGTGTTGGATGCCCGTCACCGGGGCGGCTACTGGGCTGTCGGTCACCGCGCGGACTCCTGTCTGATGCGAGCAACGATTCCCGCGACGAACTGTGACACATCCTCGAGTTCACGGTGGTATCGCCAATAGTCCGGGTGCCGCCCCCTCAAAGCGGCGGCGATGCGATCGATGCGCATTACCTGAGCGTCCAAGGCGGGTCCCCATTGCGTTTGAGCACCCTGGTCGACAGCGAGTCGCTGAGCATCGCGCACATCGAAACGTGCGCGCTGTTCGTAGTGCTGCGGGTCGTCGCGTATCTGGCGTAATAACGCCAGTCGTTGCGCGGGGGCGTCGACGTCTTCGGCGGCGGCAGCCAGGACGGTCCGCGCTGTTTCGAGCAGGTGGAGTGCCGATTCGGGTTGGCCGCCGAGTTGTGCCGCGTGAGCCTGTTGCAGGAGATCATCGGCGCGATCGAGTTCGGCGTGGCAGCTGCGTTGACTGTTGAGGAGGTCAGCGGAGCTGTCGGCGTGAAAATCGCGCAACAGGGTCGATATGGCATCGTTGATGCCTTCAGCGCGGGTGCGCAGTGCTTGCAGGCGGGTTCCTACCGAGGTGACTGCCCGAGTTGCTTCTTCACCGCGGCCTGGGGCCCGGTCGAGAGCAGCGCTGAGGGCCAATGCTGCGCTGCGGAGTCGATCGGCACCGGCTCGGGTGGCGACCAGATCGTCGCGGCGGCGGGCTGCGGACAATTCGATGGATGCTGTGCCCATCACCTGGTGCGCCGCTCGAACCGAGGGGTAGTCCCGCCACAAACTCTCGGTGGTGCTTAGGCGCTGATCGGCGACCCGCGCGATCTCGGCGGCGGCATCGGCTGCGGCGGATGCGGCGCTGGCCGCACGCGTCGCTGAGTCCAGGGTGCGACGGTGGCGGGAGTAAAACCCGTCCACTGCTCCGGTCGCGTCGGCCAGCTGCCTGGCTACCTCCGCGGTCGGTACGACCTCGGCGTTTGCCTCGGTCACCGAGAGGTAGGCGCTCATAGCGGCGTAGCAACGTTGTGCCACTGTCTGCCATTCGTCCATCAGGACCGTGGTGGGAGCTAGGGCGGCGGCAGCGGCCACGGCCGCTTGGGCAATGCCCTGACGGTGATCAAGGTCAAGGAAAGCTGCAGTGAGCGTGGCTGGTACAGCTAGCGGCCGCGCCTCGGCGTGCGGGCGGCCGGTGAGCCTGCGCCAGCGACCGGACATTAACGCATCGTAACCGGCAAAAGCTCGGAGCCTTCGCATGAATGTGTAGGACAGCAACGTTTCATGCAGTACGGTATGTCTCGTCGCTGCGCGCACCGGGGTTGCGCAGTTTTACTGGAAGGTTCTTCTCGATGGGCGTCAGTTTGACCAAGGGTGGCAACGTTTCGCTGACCAAGGCCGCTCCTAACCTGACCGCAGTGTCCGTGGGTCTCGGCTGGGACATCCGCACCACTACTGGAGCCGACTTCGATCTCGATGCCAGCGCCATCGCTTGCGGCGAGAACAAAAAGGTGCTGTCCGATCAACATTTCGTGTTCTTCAACAATCTTCGCAGCCCCGAAGGTTCCATCGAACACACCGGTGACAACCTGACTGGTGAGGGCGAAGGCGACGATGAGGTCATCAACGTCGACCTCGCCGCCACTCCGCCCAACATCACCAACATTTTCTTCCCGGTGTCGATTTACGACGCCGACAGCCGCGGCCAGTCCTTCGGTCAGGTGCAGAACGCGTTTATTCGCGTCGTGGATCGCTCGAATGGCAATGAGCTCGCCCGCTACGACCTCTCCGAGGACGCCTCCACAGAAACCGCCATGGTCTTCGGCGAGCTCTATCGCAATGGCGCCGAGTGGAAGTTTCGCGCCATTGGTCAAGGGTATGCGTCCGGACTTTCCGGAATCGCCCGCGACTACGGCGTCAATGTCTAACCGACGCAACGCTCCTGCACGACGCCCGCCGGCACAGGGTCCGGCGGGCGCACCCACTCTCCTGTAAGGAAATCAAGTTCGGTGGCTATTCGCACCTTCGGGCTTTCGATCGCCGTCACCGTGGTGTCGTTGATCATCGCCCTCCTTTATGGCGGCGTCGAAGCGTTCGTGCTCTGCGCGATTCTCGGTGTCTTCGAGATCTCGCTGTCCTTCGACAATGCCGTCATCAACGCCACAATCCTGCGGCGGATGAGTGAGTTCTGGCAGAAGATGTTCCTGACCATCGGCGTCCTGGTCGCAGTTTTCGGGATGCGGCTTGTTTTTCCCCTTGCCGTGGTGTGGATTACTGCTGGCCTGAATCCGGCGCGTGCGCTGGACATTGCGCTCAACCCGCCTGCCGACGGGCAGGCCTATTTCGCTGATGGCTCGCCGAGTTACGAGACCGCGCTTACTGCCGCCCACCCCCAGATCGCGGCTTTTGGCGGCATGTTCCTAATGTTGCTTTTCCTCAATTTCATCTTCAGCGAGCGCGATATTCACTGGCTGGCGTGGCTCGAACGCCCGCTGGGCCGGGCCGGCAAGCTTGATCAGCTCTCCGTCGTGGTTGCGCTGCTGGCTCTGGTGCTGGCTGCGGAGTTTCTCGCTGACGATGCGCACCGCGCCACGGTGTTGGTCGCAGGCGCTCTCGGATTGATCACTTATATCCTCGTGGACGGCTTGGGATCGATGTTCGAGGTCGACGACGAGGAGCTGCGCAAAGAAGGCCTCGCCGAAGACGGCGCCGGCACATCGCCGGCGGGGAACTCCGGTCCTACCGCGTTGGCTACTGCGACGGGCAAGGCAGGCTTCTTCCTCTTCCTTTACCTTGAGGTTCTCGACGCGTCGTTCTCCTTCGACGGGGTGATCGGGGCCTTCGCAATCACAAGCGATCCCATCATCATCGCGCTCGGACTGGGCTTCATCGGTGCGATGTTCGTTCGCTCCCTGACTATCTTCCTGGTACGCAAGGGAACGCTGTCGGATTACGTGTACCTCGAGCACGGTGCGCACTGGGCCATCGGCGCGTTGGCCGTCATCCTACTGGTGTCGCTGGGCGTCCATGTCAATGAAGTCCTGACGGGCCTGATCGGGGTGGTCCTCATCGTTGCAGCCCTTGTCTCCAGCGTGGTCCGTAACCGCCGCACCGCGGCCGACGAACGCAGCCAGACCCTTTCACCGGTCAGTTGACCCGTCCCACAAACGGCGCGTTACTGCGAACGTGCCGTCAGGCATCTACCAAGGAGTCTCATGGCTATTGACTACACCCGGCGCCCATCGGCAGCCGCTGCGCCCTCATCGACATCGGGTGCGGTGAATCTCAGCAAACTCAGTTTGACCAAGCAGGCCCCCACCGTGAGTCTGACCAAGGCCGGACAGCAACAAGGCGCTATGCGGGTCAATCTAAATTGGTCTCGCGGGCAGCAGAAATCAGGATTTCTCGCCAAGCTGGCCGGCGCCAGCGGCGGCGTCGATCTGGACCTGGGATGTCTGTACGAGTTGTCCAATGGCGACAAGGGCGTCGTTCAAGCACTCGGTAACGCCTTCGGCTCGCTGCACGGGGCGCCCCACATACAGCTTGACGGTGATGACCGGACCGGTAGCGCCGTTGGCGGCGAAAACATGCACATCGACCTGTCGCAGCCGCAGGTGTTCCGGCGGATTCTGATCTTCGCGATGATCTACGAGGGCGCCCCCAACTGGGCCGCGGTAGACGGCGTAGTCACCTTGTTCCCGACGGCTGGGCCGCAGGTTGAGGTAAAGCTGGATTCAACGAACGATAATGCGCGAATCTGTGCGATCGCTCTGCTCACCAACACGGGCGCCGGAATCGACGTGACCCGAGAAGTCAAGTACATCAACGGAAGTCAGTCCGACCTCGATAAAGCCTACCGGTGGGGTATGCGCTGGTCAGCAGGCAGGAAGTAACAGCGCAGCTGCACGGACCGCAAGGGGGAACGGGTTGTGGGTACTACGCTTCGCAAGGGCGAGAACATACCCATCGCGGAAGTCTGCGTGGCAATTCGATGCCGCTGGGAATCTGCAGCCGACGTGGACGGCGATGTCTCGGCGCTGCTGCTGCACGGCCGGCACGTCCGCACAGACGCGGATTTCATCTTCTACAACCAAGCCGAGTCGCCTGACGGTGCGGTGCAGCACCTCGGCAAGCGCAGCACAGGTAACAGCGTCGAGGACAGGATTGCTATCGACCTTGTCGCAGTGGACGCCGACGTCGACGCCATCGCAATCGTTCTCAGTGTTGACCACGGGCGTCGGCTCGCCAACCTGGGTCCTGTGGTCGCGACGGTGTTGGACGGCGGTGGCACGTCCTTAGCGTCATTCACCATGGCTGACTTCACCGTCGAGACCGCCGCTGTGGCAATGAATGTTTACCGGCGGGATCAGTGGAAGGTGCGGGCGGTGGGGCAGGGATATCACGACGGACTCGCCGGACTAGCTCGCGATTTCGGCGTTACGATCGACGAAGAAGCGCCACCGCCCATGCCCCCCGCTGAATCGCTGCAATCCACGTCCCGCGTCGTGGATTGGGCTCATCCGCCTGTCCCCGCCGGATACGAATTCTAGGACTCTCGGTGGGGTTTCGGCTGAGTAAGTCCATCAGAATCGTTCCTGGTATCCGGCTCAACGTCAGTTCCCGTGGAATCGGCTATTCGGTCGGCGGCAAAGGCATGCGCATCACACGGCACGCCAACGGCCGAGTCAGCCGAACCCTATCGCTACCCGGAACCGGCTTGTCACATCACTCCACGATCCGGCCCGGCCGACCTCGCCCGCAACCACATTCGGCGCGTAATCAGCGTGCCTCAGCCCTCGCTCCGACCCCCCCGCGGCCGACACCGGGAATGTTCGCACCTGGCTGGGAAAAAGACCTATTCGCGGTCCTACCGTCGACGAACCCCTCGGACTTCACCGACGTCGCTCGGCGCCACCACCGCAACGCCCCCCACACGCGGGTCATTGCGGCCACGCTGGAAGGCTTACTACATTTTGAGTTCGGCGCCGGTGATGCCGGAGCAGAAAGCCGGGCCCGCGAACTTCTGGGCTGGGCGGCCGTCCAACCTTCCACTGAGCCGATACAACGCTTCACCGGTACCTACCTCGTTCATCGGACCTGGCCGGTTGAAATCGTTCCAGGGGTAACCGCCGAGTTGCGCCTGCAGGACGACGTGGTGCGGTTGGCAGCAGCAGAACTTCATCAACGTGCCGGTGACCTCGACGCGGCGATCTGGACTGTCGAACAAGCTCTCCCAACCGCGCACGCCGCGCTGTCGTTGATCGACCTGTATAGCTGCGCCGAACGCCACCAAGAGGTCATTGACCTGACCAATGGGATCACTAACAGCGACGACGCCACCGCTTTGCTTCTGGCGCTGCGGGGTCGCGCGTTTGCCCACCAAGGCTTCTATGACGCTGCCCGGGAGAGCTTTAGCCAAGCACTTCGCGTTCGCAGTAGGTCAACCGCTGTGCGACATCGAGCACTGGTGGAACGGGTGCAGGTTGATTTCGCTCAAAACCGTAAGGCGGCGGCGCGCAAGGGATTAGAAAAGATTTTGGCCGAAGACCCCACTTACCCTGGGTTGACCGACGCGCTGTCGTCGCTGCAATGAGCCATCTCGTCATGCCGGCTGCCCGACGGCAGCTGTGACCCCAATGCGCAAAATTTTCCTCATCTGGCCAACCACTCAGGAATGCTCTAGCGCCGCTTAACTTCCGCAGAATCAATCGAACTTGTGCCGGAGGTCGTAGAGTCGAACACGGACAGCGCTTGATTCCTCCTGATCGACGCCGCGGTCGTCTGTCGCCCTGTCGCATCAATGGACTGTCGGCAGCGGCGACCGGCGCACACTTTGTTCTGGAACCAGCTGCTGCCGGTGTTAGCCTCTTCGGTGAAGGCCCGAACCGTGAACGCTGCACTGTCAGTCGCTGCTTCTAACTGCGGCAATGCTCGGTACGAGACGCGTCGGGCGCGTAGAACACCGGCCTAATATGGACGCCGCACGGTTGCATCCGCGCCGCTCATGTAGAACGCCCGTCTGACCGTCATCGATGACGTGCCGCGGCGGTGACCATCCGCGCGCAGCCCCGAGACGGTCCGGAGTGAGCTCGCCAATCGCGCCACCATGAAGTCAGCGCGCCTCGAAGGGGTGCGTGCCAAAGGTTCCAAAGTTTGCCGCATCAGCCGCGTGTTGCACACGTCTGTGACAAAATATCCAGCAGACTCGCGTCAGTGGGGCTACTCCCCCAAGTAGAACACCCAGCGGTGACACATGTTCAGTGGCAGGTCTCGATTTGACGTTCGGTCTGTCGAGCCGCCCAGGGCAACTGCCACCGCGTTGATCGTGTCCCACAATCCGGCTTTGCCGCTGCCTTCGCCACCTTGAGAGAATGGAGATCAGCACGATGTCAGTGAACTTGTCTAAAGGTCAACGTATTTCAATGGTAAAGGCAGGAGGGGGCACCTTAACCCGCGTAAGAATGGGGTTGGGCTGGGATGCAGTCAAGAAGCGAGGCTTCTTCGGGTCAAAAGAGCAAGAAATAGATCTCGATGCCTCGTGCATGATCTATAACCGTGCTGGGCAGCTCCTTGACGCGGTGTGGTGGAAGCAGCTTCAAAGTCGTGACGGCAACGTGGTGCATACCGGAGACAACCGAACAGGCGTGGGAGAAGGCGATGACGAGTCGATCCTCGTCGACCTGACTGCGCTCCACCCAGATGTCACGTCACTGGTGTTTGTGGTCAACTCGTTCACCGGTCAAAACTTCTCGCAGATTGAGAATGCCACTTGCCGGCTGGTCGACAGCACCACCGAGACAGAGATCGCCCGCTACGTCCTGACGGGCTCAGGGGCCCATAACTCGCAGATCATGGCAAAAGTCACCCGCGACGGCAATGGATGGTCAATGATGGCGATCGGTGCCACCGCTAACGGCCGCACGTTTCACGACCTCGAACCGGCGGTACGGCAATACCTTTGATCAACTGATTCGTCCTCGTGGACGTCGGGAAATCAAGGCTGACCTTGCCGATATTGGATCGGGTGTATCCACGTGCGTTGGCGAAGCGGTCCAGGCGCGCCTGCGTCTCTTCGACGGTCACGTCGTCGGGCAGGGTTCGCCACCAGCGTTGAGCGGCGGTGTAATTGACCTTCTCCACTACGCCCTTGCGGCCACCGCACCGCGGTGGGCAGATCGCCGTCGGCATGCCGTAGTGCTCAACCACTCCGGCGAACGACGCGGTCACCCGACCGGAGCCCGGATCGCAGGCCGTAGCCATCCGGTCGAAGCGCCACACCCACGTCGCCCCGCCCAGGGCGCGAGCCACCCGGTCCAGTTCGGCGACCAGATTCGGTTGATCCTCCGACGATGCTAACGAGCCGCGTCGGCACACTCGCCGGGTCGGGAGACGATAAATCCCGCCAGGTCAGGATCATTCACCGTGAGACGAGCGCGAGTTCAAGGCGAGCGGAGGCTGTTCGGCTACATTGGCGAGATGTCGTCACGAACCCTTAGCAAGGGCGCCAACATCGGTCTTGAAGAAGTATTCGATGGCACCAACCCAAGGCTTGTTGTAGTGATCGAGACAACCGCTACAGCCGACAGTGTTGCGCCCGATGTCAGCGTTGTCGTTTTGGGTGAGGACGGCAAAGTGCGATCGAACGATGACTTCATTTTCTACAATCAGCCTGCCGGCGCGGACGGGGCCGTCGCATTGCTGTCACTCGAAAACGACGACGGCGGACCAGCCAATCATGCTCGTCGCGACGCCATCAAGATCGAGCTCGATAGAATGCCCGATACCGTCCACCGCATCGTCATCGCCGCGAGCACCGACAACGCGTCTACGGTTACCTTCGGTGATGTCACGGCGGTGCGCATGTGGGTTGCGCGCGCTGTTGAACCAGCCAAACCAATAATCACTTACGAAATATCGAACTTGGGCGACGAGCGCGCGCTGATTTTCGGCGAGATCTATCGCCGCGGTGACGCATGGAAAGTTCGCGCAGTGGGGCAGGGATATCACGAGGGTCTTGCCGCGTTAGCGACGGCCTTCGGGATCGAAGTTGACGATGCCGCCGTAGTCGCGGCGGAAGTAAGCTCACAAAAGACGTCGTCGCCGGCAGAACATCAGCTCGGCACCGATCCCGCTGCGCCCGGGGTGGATTCCGGCGGTCGTCCCCCCCAGTCGGGCAAGGTTGCCATGACCCGTCGCCGCAAACCCGCACGTCTACCTGCAGACTGGGCCCAACGAACGTCGCCGTACCTGCCGGTAGCCGAGGCCGAACCGTGGCGCCGTGCCCGCCTCTTTCCGACTACAGGAATTAAGACCACTACCGAGCAGGAGATTCGTTCGGCGTCGGTGCTCTTGTCCGTAATGGACGTCGTTCGCGAGTTCGGCAGGGCGATTGTGTCGCTCGCTGGGGGACCAGGCGGAAGGATTGAGACCTACACCGAGGTGCGATTCAGCCAAGGGAGCCAGAACCTCCGGCCCGACGGGTTGATTCGCGTGACTCGGGGATCGAAGATTTGGCAAGCACTCGTCGAAGTAAAGACCGGCAAAGCCGCGCTTGACCAGGCGCAGGTGGAAGCCTACCTCGGCGTCGCAAGGGCCAAAGGAATCGACGCGATCGTTACCATCAGTGCGGAGTTGATGTCCTCATCGGATGAGCTGCCCGTGACTGTCGATGCCCGCAAATACAAGGGCATCGCAGTGCGGCATCTGTCGTGGGAGGAAATCATCACCGAAGCTGCGATTGTGCACCGGCACACGGGTATAGACGATCCCACACGGGCACGAATCATCGACGAATTCCTCACCTACGCCAGCGATGCCCAATCAGGCATGGCGACGTTCGACGACATGGGAACTCACTGGGTGAAGGTTCGCGAAGCGGTTAAGGTTCGCACGATCGGCGCCAACGACGCGGGCGCACTTGCCGTCTGTCGACGCTTCGATCAGCTCACCCGCCACATAGCTCTGCAACTAAGCGCGCTGTCAGGGCAGCGTGTGCTGTCTGTGGTGCCGGCAGACCACCCCGACGCGGTGAGCCGGGCCAAGCAGCTGGCCGATTCGGGAGAACTCTTCGGTTCGTTGCGCGTGAGCGGCGCCGCCGGCCCCATCGTCCTTAACGCGAATCTGTGCTCGGAGCGAATCGGATGCTCGTTGACTACCTTCGCGCCCCGCACTGGACGCCCCGCAAGCAAAATCAACTGGCTATTACGGCAACTCGTTGATGTACCTGACAAAACCCGCATCACTGCCCATCATGCCGGCAGCCGCACCGAAACCACCTCAGCGCTGCTCGAAGCCGCGCGAAAAGACCCATCGGTGCTCATACCGCCAAGTGGAAAAGACATCCGCGAGTTCTCCGTGACACTCGAGGTCTCGATGGGCTCCAAGCGCGCGGGTAGTGAAGGTGGCTTCGTGGCCAGCATGGTCAAACTGACCAACACCTTCTATCACGACGTAGCGGGGGTATTGCGAAACGGACGCGACGGATAAGCGGGCGGTCTGCTCGTAGCCCGTCCGTAGCGGGGAAGACGCCACCGAGCGGAGTCCTCTATGCGAGAGGAATCGCGCGAGCCAAGCGTGCCCCCAGCAGGACAGCCGTCGCTGTCCATTTCAATCGGCCGGCCTAAACGATCATCAGCAGGTGGTCATCAGTCGACGTTGACTCCATAGTCCAGCGCAATTCCTCGGAGGCCCGAGGCATAACCCTGACCAATGGCGCGGAACTTCCACTCACCGTCGCGGCGGTAAAGCTCTCCGAACACCATCGCAGTCTCGGTTGACGCGTCCTCCGATAAGTCGTACCTGGCAAGTTCGTTACCGGTGGATTTGTCGACCACGCGGATGTAGGCGTTGGAAACCTGGCCGAAGGTCTGTCCCTTGAGGTCTGCTTCGTGAATTGATACAGGGAAGACGATGCTCCTGATCGGCGCCGGCACTTCGGAGAGCTCGACTTCGATAAACTCGTCGTCACCATCGCCTTCGCCGTCCTGATTATCGGGCCCGCACTCAATGGATCCGTCCGGCGAACGCTTATTGCCGTAGAACACGAAATGCGCGTCGGATAGCACCTTTCTATTCTCGCCGCACGCCAGCGCGCTGGCGTCAAGATCGTAGGGCGCCCCCGCGGTCACACGGACATCCCAGCCCAGTCCGACCGTCACTGCAGTAAGGTTCGGGGCCGCCTTTGAAAGGGAGACATTTCCGCCCTTGGTCAGTGTCACGCTCATGGACGATCCTTCCGGCGATATCGACGAACCCAGGCGGGCGCGCAACAGGGACCGGCCGTCCGGCCACGGTATTTATACCGCAGCGATCCCGCGTCAGCTCGGTGAATCCACCCAAGGCACGATCGCCGAGGCGGATCTAAATAATTCGCAGACATGGGTGCTTGCGCGGCCGCATCCGGCGTGACGTCACGCCGGCTTTTTGTTCTGCCTGAGGCTGAACAGCAACGAATTGACTTTGCCTGGCCTGGGTACTGCCCGTAATCGCACAACATGCCCTCAGCGTCGCGCATGCTCTCCAAGCCGTGGGTCGCTCGGTGGTCTGATCTTCATCGCAATTGCCGCGCAACGTGGCGGGTTGTGCCAGGATGGGCAAGGTCGCCGTGTGCCCGCCTCACACGGTCGTGGGGGCTGCAGGAAACTGCGAGGAAGGTACACGTGGCGTCACCTGATAATCCGTTCGCGACTGGCAGCGAACTCAGTAGCTCTTCCGGCGGCGCCACCTATGGCTCCGCCGGGCCGGCCTTTGGTGCTTCGTCAGTCGGCCAAGGCGGCGGGTTCGAGGTGGCGAAGCCGCCCGTCGGGGTCCTGATGGTCGCGGCAGTCCTCGCGGTCATCGGCATCGCCTTAGGTGCAATCTTCTGGCAGTCGGCCATCTCGCTTGCTGGGTGGATATCCGCCGGCCCTCTCGCAATCGGGGCCCTCGCCTTGTATGCCGCCAAAGACACCTCCCGGCGTGCCCTCCCAACCTATCTGCGGCCTAACGGAATTGGGCTGCTCTACTCGGTGGTGTCGCTCCTCGTCGTATCCGGCATCGTCGTGTCGGCTCTCAGCTTCGCCTTCTGGGTGGGTTATCGATGAAAACGACATCGGCCGCCCGCGTCGTCATGTGGGCGCTCCTCGGCGCGGTAGTTGCTTCCACGCTGCAGTTCGCTGCGCCGGTCACCGCGCTGACCGGTGATACCGCCGTGTCCCGATTTGGTGGCTGCCTAGCGGCGCAGAGGTCCGGGCAACTGCTGTTGATGATCGACGAGTCGTCAAGTCTTCAGGACACTGACCCCGGGGCCAATCGTGTGAAGGCCTCCAGGTATTTGGCCCGCCAACTGGCCGACTACACGGACCGTACCGGAGTCGCCCTCGACGTCGCGGTCGCCGGGTTTTCGTCTGATTATCAACAGGCGCTGGGATGGACACGGCTCGACAACTCCAGCCTTCCCCAGGTGGAATCGACGCTCGACTCGTTCCGCGACAAGAACACGGGAGACGCGACAGACTATTGGACAGCTCTTGACGGTGCGCGCTCCGAACTGGCCGACGCGCCGAAGCCGGCTGAAGGGCAGCGCTGCCAGGCCTTGGCCTGGTTCACCGACGGCAAGCTCGACTTCAGCCAGAAAGACAGAACGCCGCCATTCGCGCCGGACATCAGTCTGAGTTCACAGGCCGGCGTCGATGCGGCGGTTAAAGCCGCGCAGGACAGCATCTGCCGTGACAAAGGACAAGCGGACCAATTGCGCTCGTCCGGTGTTGTGACCTTCGCGATCGGGTTGTCATCCGAGCCCGATCAAGTCGCCGATTTTGATTTGTTGAAGTCCATCGCCACTGGTTCGCCCTCAGGATCGGTGACTTCTTGCGGGGCTGTCACCGAACCGATACCCGGTGACTTTTACTTGGCACAGAACATCGAGGATCTGCTCTTCGCCTTTGACAAAGTCGGAACGCCGGACCAGGTGCCAATCGAAGTCAACACCGGCTCGTGTGCCCGTACCATCTGCGAGGAAGGCAAGCACCGCTTCGTTCTCGACCGCTCTGTGCGCAGCGTCAGCGTGCTGGCGGCCGCGGACCGTCCCGGCCTGATGCCGTATCTCGTTGCCCCGGACGGGACCTCGCTCGATCTAAGCGGGCCCGAGAAGAACGCCAGCGTCGGGGGGGTCACCGTCGACTCCAAGCCGCAAAGCGACAAGTCGATTTCCTTTCGGATGGTTAGCTCCGAAAGTCCTCTCTGGCAGGGAATCTGGGCGCTCGTCTTCGTGGACCCGACGGGCGACGGTACGGCTAGGACGCGCTCGAGCATTCACATTGCCGGAGACTTGTATCCGTCCTGGCCCGCCGCCGCGAAGACGACGTTGCGTAACAAGGATAAGGTGGCGCTCACCTTCGCCGTGGTCGACGGCAAGCAGAAATTCGTCGACCCGGCGACCTTGCTGGGACAAGCCACGTTCTCGGCAGCGCTCATCGACGGAGCCGGGCTCGAGCATCCAATTGCGACCGCGCTGACGAAAGACCAGATAGCGCAACCGCAGGAACTGGACTTGACTGACATTGCGCCCGGCGCCGCTACGCTGCAATTGAGTCTCGACATCACCACCGCAGACGCGATGGACCCCAACGGCGCGGTGGTGGCCGGCACCAAACTCACGCCGCAACGCCTCGATCTGCCGGTCAACATCTCCCCACCTGCCGGCTATCCGACGGTGACCGGCCCCATCGATTTCGGCAAACTGGAGGGCGCGGGTACCTTGGCGTCCTCGCTGACGGTAACTGGCCCGGGCTGCGTGTGGGTGGCTACCGACGCCAAAAACACCGTCAAAGGTGAGCCGGACGGCATCGGAAGCGTCACTGTGTCTTCGTCGGCGAATTCCCGAGACAACTGCATCAAGTTGGGCGACGGCGAGCAGAAGACTCTGCCGGTCACATTGACTGTGGCTCACCCGGGTACCGGCGCGGCCACCGGCACCATCGACGTCTCGCTCGGACCCGACACTGCTGATGAGGCGCCGCTTACCGTAGCCGTCGACTACACGGCGTCGCTCCGAAAGCCGCTCGACACTGGAAATTTTGCCTTGGCCCTCATCGTGGCCCTCATCCTCGGACCGGGACTGCCGGTAGGTTTGCTCTATCTGTCGAAATGGTGTGTTTCGCGCATTCCGGCCCGCGGGCTGCGGTCCGAGCAGATACCGGTCCGGATCAATGGGGGATCAGTCCTGCGTGACTCTGGCCCCTTCACCGTTGCTGACAACGAACTCAACGCTCTAGTGCCGGGACTCGATAAGCCCGCCAGGAGACTCGACCTCGGCTCGGGCGTGCAGCTGCGGGCCAAGATGGGTATCGCGCCATTCGGCTCAGGTTATGTCGTCGCGAAAGCACCGGGCCGCGCCGGCGCAGCTGGGCGCGCAGGAGCGACAATCGGTAAGACTCCCGATGCGAAACTGCCGCTCGCTGTACACAACACGTGGTTTGTGCTGCACGATCCGACCGGCCCGGCCGAGTTCGCGACAGTCGTCTTGCTGGCTGGCGTTGATGCCGACTACCAGCTGGTCCAGCGTCTCGTCGATGAGGTCATCGGGTCAGTGCCCAAGATCGTTTCTGACCTGCGAGCGCGGGCGGCGTCTGATCACGACGAACCACCCGGAAGTAACCAGCAGGCGGATCCGTTCGGCACCGAGCCTGGCGGCGTGCCAAACCCGTTCGCAGGCGGCGCGCGAGACAATCCGTTTGGTGTTGCAGCGCCCTCCGGTCGTGATACCGCAGACCGTCCGAACTCAAACCGGGGAAATCCCGTCGGCAGCAATCCCTTCGGCGGGCCGGAACCGACCGCTCCCACCCCTTATCGACCGATGGGCCCAGAACATCCCGGAGGCGATCCGTTCGGCGCTCCTGGGAGATCTGCTCCGCCGCCACCACCGTCGACTCCCGGTGGGAACCCGTTCGCCTGATTGCGTCTTATGGCACGGCGACGCCAACCTGAGTGACTGAACCCCCGATCAAGTAAGGAAGAACCACTAATGCGCAAGTTCCTCGTCGTCGGATGCGGCGGCTCGGGTGGAGCGACTCTGGCGTACATGATGGATCAGCTCAGGTCCGATCTCGCCGATTACGGAGTGCCGAAAATTCCTGCCGCGTGGCAGTTCGTCCACATCGACGTGCCGACCGCGCCGAGTGACGTGACCGTGGGCAATGTGCGGCAGCTGGGCGGTACCTACGTCGGCACCGGACCTCAGACCGACAACTTTCGGGTGCTCGACAACAGCGTCAGTCAATTCTTGGCGGGCAACAACGAGTTAGCGACGATCGCCACGTGGGCCCCGCGTGACCCGGGTGAGGTTACCGTGCCGATCAGCGAGGGCGCCGGCCAATATCGCGCGATTGGCCGCATGATCACGCTGAGCCAAGTCGGCCGCGTGAAGGAGGCGCTGACCAGCGCGTGGCAGACGCTGTTCCTGTCGTCCACCGATGCGGAGATGAAGTCGATGACTGGGCGCGTGCCCGGCGCAGAGGCCTTCGACACCAATGAAACCCCTGTCATCTTCGTCGTGTCCTCGATGGCCGGCGGCGCGGGCGCCTCAATGGCACTCGACATTTGCCGAGTGCTCACGCTCATCGATGGGCTTGATCCGCTGAAAATGGGCGTCTTCATGGTCGCGCCGGACATCTTTGATCAACTGCCGGAAGGGAAGCGGACCGGCGTGCGAGCTAACGCCCTGGCAATGCTCGGCGAAATTGTGGCGAGCCAGGCAGGCGCCGCCCGCGAGCACGACGTCGCGCTCCTGGGGGCACTCGGTCAGAGCCGAGGCGAAGGCGAGGAGACACCCTTCGCTCGCGTCTTCCCAGTGGGGCGCTACGTCGGCGCGCAGAAAGCGATGTTCGGCGACGGCAGCCAAACCGCCGTCTACCGCGGGCTCGGTCGAGGCCTGTCCGCGTTGATGATGTCGGCCAAGGCCACTCGGCAATTCGTCGAGTGGGACCTGACAAATGGTGCGGGTGTGCCCGGCGACACCGAATACCACGGCTGGGGCAGCCAATGGTCCAATGTGCCCTGGGGCGCTTTTGGTTTCGCCAGCCTCAGCATGGGGCGTGATCGCTACCGAGAGTACGCTGCGCAGCGCCTCGCCCGTAGTGCTGTGGAGCTCCTACTCACTGGACACAAGCAAGCCGATAACCCCGCGTCCGACGACGAACAAGTACAGGCGTTGGTCGGGCAACAATGGCCGAATATCAGCACCTCCCTCGGCCTACCGGCATCTGCCGACGGCGGAGTCGCCGGCTGGCTGATGCGGGCTGTGCTGCCGAGGAACGCGGCCGCGCAGATAGCTGCGAGCATTGTTGACGGGTCGGTACGGCAAAAAGTTCGTGTGCAGGACGACATACCTGCCAGCCAGTGGCACGATGGCCTTTCACGGATCCTGATCGATCAACGCGAGAACCTTCTGGTTGCGGCTCGCAACACCGCCGAGGTCGAAGCCTTCAAGTGGCAGCAAGATTTTGTAGTCCGGCTCGAAGATACTGTCACCGCAGCGCTTGGAGACCAGGGGCTGCCGTATGCAACAGGTCTCGTAAAGGCCGTCCGCAGCACGCTCAAAGACACCATCGTGCCGAGCGGGCCCGACCTGCTCGCGCACGCGCCTGGTTCGCGTATCGCCGACATGGAACCCCAGACAAAATCGAAGCTCACCAGTATGAAAGGCAAACTGGCGAGCGGCGCACAGATCCTCGACACCATCCTGGCCGGGATAACCTCAGCGGTACAGACGCAGCTCTACGCGATGCTGGCCGACAAGGTCTCCAACGCCGCGGGTGCGCTGACGACCGAGGTGATCGACCCGCTGGTCGCCGCCCTCGACGAAGCGCAGACGCTGCTGCGCGCTGTCGAGCAGGCGCCAGCGCGCGACAAGGGGCTCGCATACCTAAAGACCGATGAATACTCGGCATGGCCCTCAGAAAGCGACACCCGTGTTGCCGCGCGCTTCTCCGAAGCCGACAACGAGGTGATGCTCACGAGTTCAGTCGAGTTCGGGGACCGCTACGCCGAGCACCTTCCTCAAGCCGCCGGGATCGACGTCCCTGGGCTGCAAGGCCTGGAGATGGCCATCAAAAGCGCGGTGTCTCATGTCATCACGGGGCAGTGGGAGACGGTTGTCGGCACCAAGGCGCCGGCCGATGAACTGGCCGTAGTGGAGCGCATCACCGACTGGTGGTCAACGGTGTTCCCTCACAACCCCGAGACGGGTAAGACGAAGGTCGCTCAACGCGCCCGCTACGACGTGCATCTGCGCCCGGCCGAGGTTCTAGCACGGGCTCGAAGCTATGTGAACAGGCCGGGATACTCATTCGAGCGGTTCAGCTCGGTATCGCTGCGAGAGTTCGTTTATGGCACCGACAGCAGCAGAGAGTCGGAACTCGCCGACCGTCACCGCGATATCGCGATCAAGTTCGGCGAGACGCTCGACCTCGCGCGGCCCCTGGCTAGCGTCAACGAAACGGTCATGCAGCAGCTCCATCCCAAAGTCAAACAGATGGAGTATCAATACAAATTCTCGGCGGTCCCATTCGCGAACCATCCGGTCGTCGACGGGTTGAAGGCGACGCTGGGCAACCAACCTCGCGTCGATGAGGCCAGCAAGACTGCACTCGAAGGGGCATTGGTAGACGAACACACCATCAAACGGATCGATGTCTTCGGGGCCTACCCGAATTACTCGCCGTTGGCCTATACCGCGGTCATCCCGGGTGCGTCGCAGGAGTGGGCATCGGCGCTGCCCTCGCAGCGCAATGCCTTCTGGAGATGGCGCCGATCACGACCGCTACCCGCGGCGCTACCCATGCACCAGGACGAGCGCCGCGCCTGCGTGGCCGGGTGGATCATCGGCCGCATCATCGGCTTCATACAGCTTCCCTCCAAGCCGTATACCGATCCGGCCTATGTGTGGGACGCTGCGGCGACCTGCTGGGTCCCGTTTCCTAACCCGCTGCTGACGCCGCCCAGCAAATTCGCCGAAGCCTACGACTGGTTGCCGTCGATTCTTGAGTCATCGCTGATCGCTATCGCCAATTGCCACCAGCCACCAGTGATGTCATCAATGCAGCCCTACGTAGCGCTCCGCAAAATTTACGACAGCACAGCAGAAGGTCCGCAAGAGGCGGACTATGGTCTACTCGAACTCGCCGCGGTCGAGCATCTGGGCCGGTTCCTGAGCACCGGGGTGACCGTCACCGGAATCTCCTCGGTAGTCGAGGGCACAGGACCGGAATCAGGCGGCATCGACGGCCGCGCCAACAAGGTCAAGGAATATTTGCAAGAGTTTGGCGACTTCGCCGGCGTCCACTTCATGAAGCCGGGCCAGGGACAGCTGCCGGGCAGGCAGCCTGGCGCTCGGGGGGGAGGAGCCTTCTCCCAAATCGTCAACCGCCAGCAGGCCTCAAAGACGCCAATGTTCCACGACATCGCCCCCGACGTATTCTGGGCCACCGGACAGCTATTAGGGCTGCTTCCCGCGGCGGTAGAAGCGGCGAGCAGCGTTGACCTCAGCGCCCCGTCTGGCGCCCAGCCCCCGACGGGCGGACCGCCGCCGACAGGACCGGCCGCTGTCCAGAACATAGAAATTCCCAAGGCGCCCAAGGGAATGTTCTGATGACCGGGCTGACGATAATCCTGACCCCCGAGGGCATCGCCGAGGGCGTGGTGGCAGCGTTATGCGACCTGTCCGCTGCCGATCTAGTTGACCCTTTCCTATGGGTTGTCAACCCGAATCCGTCGGCGGGTCCGATGCTATTCAAGCGTGTGTCGCAGGGCCGGATGTTCGACGTGACCCTGCAGGAGGTCATCGCCGTCGAGCAAGCAGACCTGCTTAGGGTCTGTGTCTTGGTTCCGCTCGTCGGTGACATTCCCCCACTGACGCTGGAGCAGGAGCGGGCAACTGCAGAGACACTGGGCGTCAGCCTGCGGCCTGCGCGTACTGTTCGGGTCCGGTTGCTCCTGCCCCGTCCGGGAACACATCTTCCCCCGACGGCGAGGGTCGCAGTCGACGGGTGGCACAACATCGTCATCGCCCCCGAGGACGGACGCGGCCCCGGATTAGGCGCTGTACGCCTCGGAGCACAGGTCACGACGGCTGAGGTCGGACGCCATGCCGCCCCAGTGGTCGCCGGAGTGATGGGGTTATGGAGCCGCCTCGACCATGCCCCCATCGATGCGGCAGCGGTGGTGCCGGGCGAGGTGATTCGATTGGCACGCTCGTTTTACCGCAAGTTGGACACCGGCGAAGCGGAACAGGACCTGCGAGCCCAGCTGCTGTCGCAGGACGGCACGCTGCCGCTGCCTAGCGACGCCCGCTCACCTGTGGTCTATGTGAACGACGTTCCGCTTGCAACTCAATCGATGTCAGACGCGTTTTGGCGTAAACACGCCGGCGTCTTACGCGGTCCGCGACGCAATCCCGAGCAAGCCGCGGCCCGCCAGCAGGTCGGCGCGCGCCAAGCACTTGCCCAATTCATATCGTTCATGTGGGCAGCGATCAAAAACGCCCCGGGCGCCTGGTACCAAGCAATGGTCAACAGCGTCTCGGCGGGTATCGCCGGAACGATCAACCGCACGGTGTTCGGCGGTGTGGACTCCGCCTACGAAGTGGTGTTCAACGGGCGGACTCCCCGAGGCGAGCTCGCCGGGTGGCTCGAAATCGGAACCGCTTCAGGCCAACTCAGCGGGGCGCTCGCCGATTCCAACGACACCACTCGCCACAACGCCAGGGTCGACTTGTCGGGGGTGTGGCAGGACTACGCGCGCGCAGCGATGACGTTGGGTGACGCCGGCGCGCGCAGCACCGACCTGCCGCCGGTGCAGATCGGAGTCAATCGGGGCATCATCGTCACGTCCGCCGACATCGTGCCCGGGCCCGCGGACCGCTTCACAGACGTGCCAGGCATCATCGCAGCGAGCGTACAGATTGACAGCGTCGACGCGACTGACCCACTGGGCACCGACGATCTACGTGATCGACTGCGTGAACTCGAGCGGGAAAAGCCCGACCAGGCGCTGCCCGCACGAGAGACCCTGACGGCACTACAGGGATGGCGCGACAAGCACGACGGAAGCTTCGGAGTGCTCGTCGGCCGGCGCATCGGCGACGCGTTCGCCACGACCTTCGCCGAAGTCAAACAACTGCTGCGGGACCTGGCCACCCCCACAAACCTGCCGTCAGAACCCGACGACGGCAACAAAAAGCTAGCGCGGTGGGTTCAGATCACCACCGTTCTGATGCTGGTCGTCGCCGGCGCCGCCATATGGCTCGTCGTTGAACGAAAAGCCCAGTGGTACTGGGCGTTAGCGATCGTCCTCATCATCTATCTCATCAGCTTCCTGTTGATATTCCGGGCCTATTACACGGCGCAGCGTGAACTCTTCCATCTCCTCCACAGGCGAAGAACCATCCTCGACAAGCGAGCGGTCGACGAAGACAACCTTCGCTCAGCGCTGCGCGACCTGAATCGCCTGGCGCAGGCATATGGTGAATACCTTGCCTGGAGCCGCGCGCTGGGCGCTTTCCTCGCCGCTCCGCTCGGCCCTGATTCTCAGCGCCGCCGCCAACTCCTGCAAATTCGTTGGGGACTTCCTTTGTCCACGGCGATCGGCTACGCGACCCCCGACGCCCGCGAGATCGACACTACAGTCGGCTATCTCCGGCGAGACCTGTTCAATCTGGGTTGGCTGAGCGGGTCCTGGGAACAGCTGGTAGCGGCCGCCGTCCCGCTTGCCCCCGGTGGGCGCGAACGCAAGGCCGACGACTCCCCGCTGTGGCCTCAACCCGGCCGTGATAGCGGATCAGCTCTAGACCGCTGGTCGACCGCACTATTTACCGGTGCGGTGACGTCCACCGGCGCCGACGTGAAATGGCGGGAGGCGTTGCACAAACTGACCGGTTCCCTGGGTCAACTGACCGACAGCTTCGTCAACCGGGTTCAACAGCCCGGCGGTCCGCCGGTCACAGCACGCGAGTTTTTCTCTCAGATCGACACCCCGGCACCACCCCCGGGGACCGACGAGTTTGATGGAGGCCTTCTGAGCGACTTCGCCGTGACCCGCGGCTCCGCGAAAGTAGTCGAAGACCACCGCAAGCGGGTTCAAGACGGCGTCGGCACCATCTGCGTCGCGACACAGTTCAGTGACTCTTTCCCCATCGACTTCCTTCGCGACGGAAACGCTGACCCTTCCATCCCTGCGTACGGCCAATCCGATGCAGCACCGGCGAATCGGTACCAACCCCCCACCCTTGGGGATGGATTCAAGTTCTGACATGTCCGACGTCAAGACGGAGCGCCGCCTCGAAGCCCTAACTAAGTGGGCTCACTGGGCCTCGGCTCAGGGCTACCCTGTGCCCAGCAGCGCCGAACTAGCCGACATCGCCGCAGAGCCCACGGCGTGGCGCGACCGCATCACATCGGTAGCTGCCCACGCATGGGGGCATACGATCGATTACGTCATCAAACAACAGAGATTTGGTGTCGTCTCCGACGAGATAGTCCGGTCGCTGTCGGACGAGTACGTCCGGCCGAACGGGCCCATCGGAGCGACCGCATCCGCGGCGACAGAGGAAGTACCCGTCGTCGCACGCGAATCAGCGCCGCCCATCCAGTCACACGTCGCCCCTGACGAAGCCATCGCCGCTCAGGAGGTCTCTGTCACAGACGAGCTCGTCGCCTGGCGCGAGCGGCGCATTGCTGATGGCGCCGACGGGGCGGATTTGATCAAGGTGACCACCCTGCGGAACCTCGTCAAATTCGGCTACACCGATGCCGAGACGATTGGCAAGAAGCTACCGGGGCAAGCGGCGTATCTGGCTCGTGAGATCGCCGAAATCATTGCCCGGTTCGACCGCTCAATCACCTCTACAACTGCAAGTAACACACCGTCGTCGCCTCCAGGGGTGACGCCTGCTCGGACTGCGCCTCCGCCGCGCCCAGAAGCCAGCGTGACCGCCACCCCACCGTCAGAGCATGAACACCGGAACGTGCCGCGTGCACAGGTGGGCTTGCTACACCTGACCCACGACGACTTCTGCGAATACCGTTACGTAACACCAGATTCTCAACGCGACACCGCGACGCCGCGACAGATCAAGATCACCCCATTGGAAGCGGGTGTCCGGTTGTCGTTCGAGGCCTTCGTGCCCGAGGCCGGCAAAATGGTGATCTATCGCGTCGTGGCAGCCGACGGTTCCCCGCCACGCAAACCCGAAGCCGGTGACCTTGTCGGGGCGACCACAGCCCTGCAAGTCGAGGA
This sequence comes from Mycolicibacterium sp. 018/SC-01/001, assembly GCF_007096635.1. Lineage (GTDB taxonomy): Bacteria > Actinomycetota > Actinomycetes > Mycobacteriales > Mycobacteriaceae > Mycobacterium. Next base: position 121,049 of record NZ_VKAA01000004.1, on the reverse strand, counting down.
CCGGCGCCCACTCCGCACGGCCGTGCGGTCCTATCAGGTGTGGTGCCACGTCGGCGTTGATCAGGACGACGCCGCCCGAAACAATCCCTTCCTTTTGGCGAAAGGGCATGAAATAAGTCCGGTGTCGGACTTCGAAATTCACATTACAGAAGGCCGAATTTCTGGCGAGTGGACCGTGTTTCCCGGAGCGCACCGGGTAAAGGTATACCGCATACCACTCGACGGCGTCGCACGGATAGACGATCCGCAGCACGAGATCTGTCGCGGTCAAGCCAATGTGGACGGCTTCGCCGACTGGGATGCCGAACCCGGTTTGCGGTACCTCTACCGCGCGTGTGCAGAGATTGCGATTGACGGGATCACCCAACTATCCCGGCCAGTCGAGCACGAGGTCACAATTCCCGTAACGCTCACGCCTGTCGTGGATCTCTCGATAACGCCTAGCGCGGTCGAATCGGGGCGCGTCGACATCGTCTGGACCGCGCCACCAATCGGCCGAGTCAAGATCTACTGGGCCGATTCCCGCCCACGAGCCGATGTGGGACAGCAACGCGACCTCACTCAGTCACGGCTGTCAATAGTTGACGGTTTTCGCGAGGAGAATCGGATTCATGGACCGACCGAAAGATTCGGCGAGGACCGGGCCCGCATCGCGGGGGTGGCGTTTCCACCGGATTGGCCGCGGGTGTACGTCACCCCGGTGACAGTCCTCGGTGAGGAAGTCCGTGTCGGCGTCACGCAGGTTGAGACGCGTCAATTGCCGCCGGTGAGCAATGCGGAGATCATCGAACGCTTTGACACTGAGATGGTGACGTTCGGCTGGCCTGCGGAGGCGGCATCGGTTTTGGTCTACGTGGGCGGCCCGACCATGGCCGTCGATGAAATTGTGCAGCGCAACAAGCCCGTTGACGAGATCTGGCAGGCCAAGTACGAACGCGACGGGGGCGTAATCTTCGACAAACAGCTTGAAGCCAAAGGCTGTACTGTGGTGCTCGTCCCGGTGAATTACTCACAGCGCGAGGCAATACCGGGCGAGCCGACGGCGCTGCACTATGCGGGATTGCACCGCATTTACTATCAGCTCGTTCCGCAACGCAACGACCCCACGCGTTACCTCAACGAATTGCACCTCGCCACCGACCTCGAGGTCGACTCCTCGATCGCATTGACGATGGTGAACCGACGGGATCGCTTGCCGCTGAGCCCGAGCGATGGCGAGCTGGTGTACTTCTATTCGCCCGACGGCGATGAACGGCTGCCCCAGTGTTTGATCCAGGAACTTAAAAAAGGTAGGCATGTCACTGGATGGCGGGCCGATTGGACACTGCAGCGCGGTTACTTCCGGCTGTTCCTCACATCCCAAGCAGACACAACCAAGAGATACGCACTCGCCGACCCGCCAGTGCAGACCCTGTTCTTCAGCCCAGACATTCCCCCACCGGGAGCTCCGCAGTGAGCTCGCCCATGCCGAACGACACGGCACAGTCGACCACACAATTTGCCCAACTCATCTACACATCCTTCGATGACGATTCCTCCTCCGGGGGATGGCAAATAAAAGCCGAAACCGGCGAGCTCACCCCCACTGAGCGTCAGGCATTGACGAGTCGAATCGTGACCCGCTTCGACGTCGGTAGACCGCTGCCTGCATATCCGACCCAGGAGGAGATCAGCGGCCGACCCGCCCGGCTCGCCTACGCCCCGCTGACCAGCGACTCTGCCGCCTACTGGCACACCGTTGATGCAGGCGCCGACGGCACCGGCCGCCCCGGGAACGTGATGGCTCATGTTCTTCTTGATCGAAACGTGCGATGCCCGTCGCCGCTGCGTCCCGTTCAGTTGTGGGATTCCCCGAAGTGGCTGCGGCCCTTTGGGGCCGCCGACGTTGCCGCCACGACACTCGACGAAGACGACCTGCCCCAGCCCGGCGCCGGCATCAGTGTCGAGTCGGTAGTCCAATTCCTCACTGGCACGACAATCGACAGGCAAAGCGTGTTTCGAGTCCTGCTCGATGCCGTCTACGCGGCTATGGCGGGCGGGCCCGGCATCATGCTTATCACGCACGAGCCCGGCATCGGCGTCATGTGGATCGCCGCCGTGAGCTACTTCATGTCACCTGGCGCAGCGCGGCGATTCAGCTGGTGCAGCCATGACGATCCAAACCTCGCTGTCACCGACCTCAGGCGCGGTACTCACCTCGTCGTTGTTTCGGAAGACGCGACCACGAAGGCTGCTGCAGGACAGTGGGTGGTAATCGATGACGCCGAAGAGCCAGGTATCGGTCAGCCCGGCTCTAGCCACCGAACCTCACACGGCCATGTCGCAGTAACCGGATGGTCTGTGCTCGCCGAAGGTGTGCTGGAAAGCGCGCGTACCGCCACCAAGATCATTGGCGATCAAGACGCAATTGCAGCCGCCGTCGGCGACGTTGACCTCAGTCCCGCCTGGCCACTGGCGGTAGCGGTGCGCCGCGATCCTGCCCTGCAGGAGTACCACAAGGATGCCAATCACGTCGTGGCCGATGACCAACCGGCCAACCCTCAGGCGGTCGACTGGATTGCTGACATCGTGGCCGAGGCTGGCGCCGCCACCGCCCCCGCCGACGCGCCGGAATCGCTCGTCCGATTAACGCGCGCGCACACCCGTGGCGTGGGCGTTGCCACCGCAGCGCGACGGCTGCTCCAAACCGCGCTGGCCGACATGAAGTGGCTGGAACTAGGTCCCCTGAACGACGTGCCGCAGGTCGAGGTCGTCAGCTTAGAAGAGGCCCAGCCTGTCATCGGTGCAGCGTTGGCGCAAGTGCGGGGTCAGTATCCCGATTCCGCCGCTCCGGAAGTACTACATTTGGCCGTGCGCATCGCGGAGCTGCTCGGACGGCTATGCGCACCGGAGTCAGGCCCGCACCGTTCGAGCACACCCCTGCGCGGGCTCATCGCCCACGCGGTCACGGCGTTGGAATCCGCGGCCACGGCGAATATCCTGCGCGCCGATACAGCGATAAGCGTATTTACACGAGAACGTGATTTGCGGCCCGCGGTAGCTACGCTTCCAGAGGCAACGCTGTACCAACTCGACATTTCCCTGTGGGCATGGTTGTTCGGCGATGACCAGCCCGAGCCAGTCGTGCCCGCCAACCCGTATGCCTTCGACCGCAAGTTGTTGGCGCATTACATTCTGGCGACACTGGAGGGGCCACTGCACGCGGTAGTCGGAGAGAAGAAAGATCGATTGGCCGCTGACGGTGCGTATCTCGCACTCGACGCGGAGGGACTCGAGGATGAGGACTGCAGGCGCCTTATCGACGCGATCTCTCGCGTGAGCCACATCGATGCGAACGACCTCGCCGCGATGATGGCACAGCAGCCGTCACGCATCGCCCCCGCGGCGGCGGCCGCCGCACTGCTGTACGAGGCAGTACCCAACCAACTAATCACGGTTCTAGCCTCGCGCCCAAATGATAGTGCTGGTCCTGGCCTGGATCGCTTCGCGTTGACCGCGGCCAGATTGCGGGCCCTGCACCCAGCTACCGGCCCGTGGACCGACGAACAGCTCGCGCAAGCGTTGGCCGATGCCCAATACGTTTATGACCAATTCCCGTCGATCGACCACGTGTCAATGGCCGCCGACGAACTGATCGAAGTATTGGCCGTCCTGTTCGTCATCGCCCAGATGCGTGGAGACAAGTGGGCCAATTTGCAGGACGCCACGGCGCAAGCCCTCGCTCAGCGTCTCGATACTCAGTCCGCGACTCTCGCTACTGCACTCGCCGAACACACCCGCCTTGGCACACTCGACGTCGAATGGTTTGCGGGCCGCTCACTCCTTCAGCGTATCGGCGGATTCGATGTGCCCGCGCTGCTAACCGAGGACGAACAGGGGACCGGCCTGGAGGGGGCAGTTTTAGCCGATCTTATTGAGCGCCAACATTATTCGGGCCCCACCGAGGTCAAAGGCCTGCGGGACTGCGCGTGGGAGCAGGTCCGATCAATGGGGGCGGAGGAGGCAGAGCGGTTTTTTGAAGGATACGCCCGCGCTGCACGAGCGTGGTTGCACCAATACAGCCTCGATGAGGGTGGCTCCCGACGTGGCTTCCTGAGGCCGAACTTCTAGACTGGAGGACTGCGTGGCTACCTATTTGCTGGACGGCACCGACTCGGCTCGCCTACCGCATCGGGCGTTGACCATCTCTTTGTCGGTCGGCGGACGGGAGGCGAGAGCTCGGCTGGTGGCACGGGTCGCCAGCGGAACCTCACCGGTGATGGAGGACAGACCCGACCTGCTGATTGTGCCCTACGTCGACACCGAATTGGTGATATCGGCAGTCCCCGCTGGCGGCCACCGCCAGTTCGCCGAGGGCACCACGCTCTATTTGGCTGTCGCTCCGGACACCAGGGACGTCAACAGCGACGACGTACAGGTTGCACCTCATGAGGTGTCAGGCCGGGAAACGGTCGATCTGATCAAACTGGCCCCCGCGGGGGTTGACGCCATCTCGGTGCGGCGAATCGGCGGAGAGGACACGCCCCTACCCGCGTTGGCCAATCGGGCACGCGTCGCTTGCCGGGGTGCGCTCGGCGTCGATGCCTTCGGCGCGGCGCTCGACATCACCGTCGGCTGCGTTGTCGACACGTCCGCCTCGATGGCGCGAATGGTGGCCGACGGAACCCTCGACGTCGCCATCGATATCTTTGCGGGTTTGGCAGCCGCCGTGTCCGGCGATCAACCTGTGCGTACCGTACTGGCCGGGCGGGACGTCACCGACGTCGCCGGCGGATCGTTGGCCGAGCTGCGAACTCGAGTGCGCGATGCGATGGCAGCCAATGGGTTCGGTATCGGAGCCGATATCGACTCGGCCGTCGACCGGATATCTGAAACGGTGCAGCATACTGTGGTTATCACCGACGCGCCCTCACGGACCGTGCCTGGTTATCTGGGTGTCGGATGGATAAATTTGATCGGTTCCGGTGATCGAACAACGGGTTTCGACGGCGCGGTGCTGCCACCACCCAGTCAAGGCGTCAGCGCAGAGTCCTTCTACCACGCCAATCCGCACTTGATCGATGCTGCCGTCGCAGCCCTAGTGGCTCCGCTCCGGGCTGCAACTAGGTGATCGAATGACTAAATGCCCGCGATGCTTCCGCATTTTACCCGCCGATCGCGTGTCCTTCACCGAGACCCGGCCACGTCAATCGACCGTCGATACCGCGGCCAGCGAGTTCCTCGGTCACGAAGCATTTATGGGCAAGACGGTGACCTACCACGTCGCGGGTGTGCCCGCGCCGGGTACGCCGGGACCGGAAGCGCAGGCGAGGCAGGAACTGGACGGGGACGTGCACGAGGTCTGTCCCATCTGTCATTACAGGCTTCCATCGGGCTGGCGTATGGGCAACGTCACTTGTATAGCAATGGCTGGTGCACGAGCGACCGGCAAGTCTGTCTATATCGCCGTCATGGTCAAGCAGCTAGCGCGAGCCTTGGAGCGCCGCGGCCTCGAATTAGCCGATGCGTCTGCAGAAACCGCCGACCACTATAGGACCCACTACGAGACACCGTTCTACGAGAAGCGGGGCCTTCTGGAGTCGACCACGTCATCAGAGGTCGGCGAAAGTTACCAGCACGATCCGCTGATTTTCAGCATGGGTATCTGGAACGGAACAAAGCAATTCATCGCCATTCGCGACGTAGCCGGCGAGGACCTGTCACTCGGCAAGCTCGCAGGAGTGCCCGGAACGTTCTTCGCCGCCGCCGACGGAGTCTTTTTTCTGTTCGATCCCTTCCAAGTGCGCGAGATTCGTGATGCCCTTCGCGACGATGTGGAGTTCGACGAACGACTGGGCGGAGACCCGCGCAACGCCCTGGCGACCGTTCTTCGTCTGATCGGCGACAGCGCAATCCCACTCGTCGCGGTACTCGTATCCAAGTTCGACGCGCTGCACGCCGTGGGCAGAGTGGCCCAAAGTCGCTGGGCACCCATAATGTCTAATGCTGGCGCCGCTTTCTGCCGCGACCCTGGGCTACTCCACGAACAGTACAACGACAACGACGGGCTACTTCTGCACTACGAAGTGCAAAGCCTGCTGCAGAAGCTTGAAGCCCCGCCTTCGCTGCGCAACATGACCAATCCCGACACCGGACGCGGTTACGACCACCGCTTCTTCGCCGTGTCAGCGCTCGGAGACTCACCCCTCAATCCGCACTTCAATCCGATGGGATTCGCCCCATTCCGATGTCTCGATCCGTTGCGGTGGGTGCTGTCGCGGAGGGGGCTCCAGTAGGTGGTCAATCCGTTCAATCCGTTCGACTCCCAATCAACCGGTGTAAACACGCCACCGTTGAACGCCAACCCCTTTGGGCCAGAGGGCGAAAAGAATCCCTCGACTGCGGCAGGTGCCGCCCCGGCAGTTACGCCGCCGCGAGGCATCGCCCCAAGATATCTGGCGATCGCCGCGGTCACGCTATTGGCTATAGCAGGGATTGGGAGCTGGGCGCTGTTGTCCTCCCAGACGGCAATGCAGCCCGCGCCGACACCATCGGCGGCGCCACCCCCACCATCGCCGGCGCAAGGTACACCAGATCTCGGCACCCGGCGGGCGTCAGACACCGGCGGCCGGGTGGTCGATCTACTGTCATCACTCACCGTGGTGCCGGAATTGCCGCAGCTTCCCGGATACGAGCGCAGCTGCAGCCCCGGCCGCGGATGCGTCTTCGGGCCGGCGTGGAAAGACATCGCACGCACCGGGTGCGACACCCGCAACCGGGTGCTCGCCAGCCAGCTACGTCGCGTCGAGTTCAAACCCGGCACTCATGATTGCAAAGTCATCGCGGGGCTGCTCGACGACCCCTATGGCGGAACCACGATCGAATTCAGCTCTGCAGATCCACGGGGGGTCGAAATCGACCATGTGTTCGCCCTGGCACGCGCGTGGGACGCTGGTGCGGCGGCGTGGCCATACGATAAGCGCGTCGCGTTCGCCAACGACACCGACAACTTGCTAGCGGTGTCGGGGGAACTCAATCAGGCAAAGTCCGATTCCGGGCCGGGCGCCTGGCTGCCACCCAACGCGGCCTACGCTTGTCCGTACGTGACAAAGTATCTGCGGGTAGCCATCAAGTATCAATTAGCGATCACCGAAAGCGACCGTGCTGCAGCGGTATCGGCGTGCGAGAAATAGTCATTGATGCTCGGCGGAATTGATGGGCCGAGAAGAATGTCGGTGAATCTCTCCAAGGGACAGCGGATCTCGCTGGAGAAGCGCGGCGGAGGAACGCTCACTCAAGTTCGGATGGGATTGGGCTGGGATGCAATAAAGAAGCGCGGTCTCTTCGCTAAGCGAACCCAGGAGATCGACCTAGACGCCTCGTGCCTGGTGTTCAACGCTGGAGGACAGCGAACAGATGAGGTCTGGTTCCAGCAATTGCGTGCCAAGAGCGGGGCAATCATCCACACCGGTGATAACAGAACCGGCGCCGGGGATGGAGACGACGAATCAATAATCGTTGACCTCCAAGCGCTACCCGCCGATGCACACACGCTGGTATTCGTCGTCAACTCTTATACGGGGCAGGACTTTTCTCAGATCGAGAACGCGTACTGCCGGCTGATCGATTCGAGCAGCGAGCAGGAAATTGCACGCTACGAGCTCACGGGCTCGGGACGACACACCGCACAAGTGATGGCGAAAGTGACCTGCGACGGTCCGGCCTGGACGATGACGGCGATCGGAGCGATTGCAAACGGCAGGACTTTCCAAGATCTGGAGCCGATCGCACGGCAGCATCTCGGGTAACGCCATACCCTAGGACAGACGTCACAGTGCCAGTCGGGAACGGATCGACATGAATCAGAAATGGTCGCGACACTTGCGGGACATCAGAGCCTCAACGATGCGGCCTCGTTCGACGCCACCCGAGCAGAAGCAAGCTCCCACGCCATCATTCAACCCATTCGCGAGCAGCCCGGCGGCCGGTACCAATCCGTTCGGCAGCGTCTCGCCCGTCGCCACCCACCCCTTCGGCAGCGCGGCGGACCTGGTCGATCCGTTCGGGACCTCGATCCACAACGCCACGGCTCCCGCCGGCCCGCCCGAGATGCGCAGTAATGGGACACCCATATCTGTGCGCGTGGCCTACAGCGCATTATGGGTTGCCGCGATCGCGGCGCTGGTCAGCGCAGGTATGGGTGTTTCCTGGCTATTCGAGCTAGGCCACAACGTCGATACGGCGCTGCACCTTGATCCCACCGGTACCGCGGTTAACTTGGTCGGCGGGTACGCCGATGACATCCAGTTCTGGCTTATCTCAGTGGTCATCGGCGTTGGAGTGGTCTGCGCCATCGGCTATTCGCTCGTCGGCGTGGCTTTGCGCGCGGGACATCGATGGCCGCGGTGGGTGGGTACCGTGTTGGCGGTGTTGTCGCTGCCTATGCTGTTTCTGGGCCCGTTGGTCGTCATGGTGCTTTTCGGCGTTGTAGCGGTCATCGCTATGTGGACTCCGGCCGCTCGTCGGTTCGCCCGATCGGCTGCCGGCGACCCGTGGACCGCCTCTACGTGATCGTGCCACTTGTCACGCGCCGAGTATCAGTCGCGAGTCGAACTACCGAATCGGCTGGGCGATCTCCACGGGCGCCCTGTCAAGTTGAAGTACCCACCAATCAGCTCCTAACGTCCACGCTGGCAAGCTAATTAGTCCAAGCGGTCTCGATCAGATCCGCGGGTCGGCCGACCGGTTTGCCGCCTACTGTCCAACGTAGCTTCACGGACGCTTCGTCACTCGGTGAAGGCACGGATGCCGTTGGCATGCCGTTGGAATCTTCGTCGCTTGGGGGAGCCGCGCGATGCCCCTGACGCGTCAATCGCGTATTAGGCGACCTCTCAATTGAACAAAGCCCCTAGTCCGCCAGTTTCAATCAGCTCTAGCGTCCATGGTATGCGAACTCACACCGCACGCCTCCAGTTCTGCACCCACGGTGCGCTGGTTTCGACGCGGAGCCCGTGTCATCCCAGCAGCGGCGCTGGATCGATACGCCCGGAAAATCCATTGCCAAAGTTGGGATTTAGCGGCAGCACCTCGAAGTGCAAGTGCGGGCCGGTCGCCATACCGGTTGCTCCAGAATATCCGATGATCTGACCCTTGGTGACCTGCTGACCGCTGTCGACGACCGTGCGACTCAAGTGCGCGTAGCCAGTAAATTTGTCCCCGTGGCGGATAAGCACACAGATTCCGGCCTCCGCGCGCATCCACGAATTATTCTGTCCGAAACCCTCAAAGGTGACGGTCCCGCTGTCAGCGGCGTAGACGGGCGTGCCATTCGGAACCGCGTAGTCGATGCCGTTGTGTCCATCTCCTCCGAAACCTCGCGTGACCCGAGGTGCGCCATCCAACGGCACACGTAGGTGGCCGGACTGGCTGACCGGGGGAGGGGACTGCTGAGGTGGAGTGATGCAGTCAGGAGCCACCACGTTGAGCGTTCCGGTCTCAATGTCGACATCCGCGACGAAGTTTCCGTCCGTCGTCTTATACCAAAGGTCATCCCAACCACCATTGGGAATGTTGAAACTGAAAAATCCTTGCACCTTTTGACCTCGCGCCGAGCAAACCAAGGTGACGCGGTCACCTGGGTTGTACCAACCGTTCTGCTGCGAGTTCAAGTTCGGCGCGGACATGCGCTGTGTCTGCGCCTTGACGGTAGCTGTCGTGTCCGCCGCAGCGGTCGGAGCGAGAAGCGTCGGTGCGGCAATCAGCCCTGCGACCGCTGCGCAGATTCGTACGGTCGACGGCTTGCTGTCGTCGCTCATCGTGGAGCCCCTTTCGTTTCCCCGCTCTCGCAGCGAGTTCCAATTCATATATCTCAGCGTCGCCTAGCTACCGTTACGGAAAATGCTCACGAGGTCACACGGGGCCGCGAAAAGCGTACGTTCGACCGACACCCGTGGCGTGTTCCGGCAGGATGCGACCAGCTGGCCCTTGAAAAGGGGTGGTGTTGCGTCGAAATCGGTGACATGCGCGCAAAGAACACGACAGGCGGGCTTTCCGTGGTGACTGTACTGGCCAATAGCGTACGGCCGGATGCAGGCAGCCCCGGCGGGAGACTATCGCAGATGAATCGCGAGCGCTGTGGCCAAATGTCGCGCCGCCAACAACCTCGCGGGAAACTTACATTCGCGGGAGAATTTGCTATCCGAAGCCTTTGAGCTTGACCGCTCTACAGTTCGCCCCCCCGCGGCTGTCGCGACACCAGCCACTCAGAACGCTTGAAGGAGAGCCTTGCTGGCATTACGGCGCCGAACGCTCTGCGATGGGTGCCGGCCTGCCCACCCGGCGATGAACTTTGACGAGCGCCGTGATCTCAACTAGAAGGGTGCCCGCCGACTTTGGCGCGAAGCGGCCCGCAAGTCGAGGCGTCGTGCGCCGTAAACGGGCCGCATCTTATCGGTATGGGAGGGCCACCATCGAGACGTCGACGGTGATCTGCAGTACCGAATTCAGTTTGGGGCGATCATCGGTCGTAAAGCGATCACGATTGACCCGATGGCCGACAAACACTGCCGCAAGCCCGATACCGCACTTGATCGTGCGCTCCTCGCCGGCGCCGACCCAATCTTATAACCTTCAAACATTACCGATGGCGCAGCCGCCGATCCAAGGTATCAGAGTGCAACCAAGTTACCTTCAACGCTGCTCAGTGACCCAAGCAACCCACCCGTGCTTACTACCACTGCGGGTGGGTTGCTTAGTCTCACTTCTGACCGGTCCCCCGGCACGCCGAACAGTTGACCCAGTTTCCGAAGTCACTGTGTCCGCCGGTGCCGTTGCATCGTGGACACACCGCGCGCAGCGTCCTGAATAGCTTCACCATTACTACTCACCTCCTCCCTCTTCCACCGTAGGTCTATTTCGGATGGACAACATGGGCCCAGCGCCGAATACTATTGGCGCGGCGTTTCGGGTGGGGCTACGGTCAGGGGTAGGGCTGGTGGTAGCCGCGGTCGTCGCGCAGATCGCGATTTGGTGTGTCCGGCCTCGACAGTCCCACGCTGATCAATTTCTCCCTGATCGCCGGTAGCCACGCCGTCGAGTTCTTGCGGGTATACCACTCAGCGGCACCAAAAATCGCGGCCAGGATGACGAAGATCAGGACCTTAACGATTTGCGATCCGAGATCACTAGTCGAAGACACGTCGCCTGTGGAAAGGTCGTAGCTGGTTGTGGTCGTAACGCCTTGTACGGCAAAGACCCACAACACTGGTACGACGCAAAGAACGAACAGTAACCTGGCAACGTGATGGGGCTGCAAATCGAAATTCATTGGATCTCCGCATAGAGGTCTTGTTGGTAATTCGAAGACTAGGGCGATGCTGACGAAATGACTGTCGGTCGAATGGAGGACAACTTCAATTCGACGGTTGCTCGTCCTACGGGGCGGGTCGTCGTGAACGCTACAACTCGCCCAGGCTGCCGGCATGAACCCATCGGACTCGGCCGCGGCGAACCCATGAAAGCGGAAGCCTCTGAACACCAGTGGTTTGACTTGTCATGGGCAATAGCACATTGCTCGTTGGCCGCCGCGTTCTACGCCGGTCAATGAATACGGTTGCGGGAGTGCTTCGCTCGTCCTGTGTCGGGTAGGTCAGGACTTCGTCGGTGGCAGCGCAAAATTTCGGGGACCTCGAGAGCGCAACAGACTATCTGGGCAGCAATTGACCTGAGATCAGCAGCTCCGATTTTGCGTTTTACTGCACAAAGATCCATGGCGCGCGGGGCGCGCAGGCCCTTTGTGCCGGTCGACTTTCCATCCGAAGTGGGGTCAGGCTCGTTAGAACCTAGTGAGGTTGTAGAGGAGAGTTCCTTTAGTCGTGTATACGGCTGCCGCATCGGAGCCCTGAAACTCAACGAGGTAGGTAGCCCGGTTGGGGCCCTGGGTGACCAAGAGTTTGTAGCGACCATCAGAGTCTGCGGCGCTGGACAATTGACACGACATAGCGCCGCCGATATCGAGAGGCCTGCCGTTGTTATAGAAGACGTTCTCGCAGGGCCCATCTTCTGAGAAGATCTTTTCGGCGGTGCCATCGGACGGCGTCCAAGTGCCGACCAGTGACGGCGCCTCACGGTCGTCTGCGGCGTTCGTGCCGCCGAAACCAGGCCCGCAAGCTGCAACAATTGGTGCGCAAAATGCCGCCGCTACTAACACTTTTGTAGTCAACCGTCCACGCACCAGCGCCCTGCCCCTTCAATTGCAGGCGGGTGGTGAATCGCTTCGCCAAAACGTACCGTCCTGCAGTCAAGACACATTAACGGATACTGCAGCGCCCCAATATCCGCCAATGGGATGACAACACGCTAGGTGCCAGTAATGCTCGGCTAACGAGTCTGGGCCGACGGCGCCAATCTCGTTGCACAGCGCGCCAATATCGACTCGGACCTTCAGACGCGTGGCGGGGGTGGCGACAAAAGACGTCCGTCGCAAACTAATGACGCTGGGCGAAGGACCGGCGCTACTCCACGTTTGGCGTAGACGTCATGCGTCGACCAATCGTAGGACAGTCACCCCAACCAGAACCGCCGTAGACTCATGGTGGCAACGATGGGGCAGAGAACCTATCAACCGCGTGGCCGAGGCAAGTTCAGGTTGAATTGCGATACGCGGGACGCCTCGTGATACGTGACATGTTAATGACAGCGGGGGTCGAATGCGCGAAGCGACCAAAAGAGGAGCGACGGTGGGATGCGCCGGTTGACCATTCTTGCTCTGGTGAGCATTTTAGGCCCCATTTCGGCCTGTGACAGCGGTGGCCAAGCGCCTAAGGAGCCGAGCGCCGATCAGCAGATCCGAGCAGTGATCCATCAGACTATCGATGCCTGGAACCGCGGTGATGCTGACGCGTACGCGTCAACCTACTGCGCCAAAAAAAGAGAACGGCGGTTGGGGGAGCTCACGTCCTCAGCGGGAGTGCCGAAAAAGGTAGAGGACGTATCGATTGGTCGAGTCACGATCAACGGAGGTGTAGCCGACGCGGAAGTCACCCTCAAAAACAATGGCCGCAAGGCAGACACTGAGACGTTTCCGATGGTTCTTGAAAACGGCCGGTGGAAGACATGCGACTGAACTGCAGGTTATCGTCGCAACCTGATTCCCTCTGCTAACAGGGGTGCCAGATAGGCGAGCGAGGGGCACATTCGCTGGTGCGCCGCGTTCTGTTCTGTAGCACTGCGACCACTGCATGCCGAAACCGGTTGGCTCCCCTGATGTATGCCTCTCGCAAGATTGCCTAAGCGTGCCGACGAAGCCCAAGAACTCTTCGCCAGGCCGGATCGGGGCTGCAGCGCTCGACGACGCGCAGCAACGGCACCTGATCCATCGCGCGAAGACGATTGGCCTACTAATGCGCCATTGCATTAACGCCGGAGCTTCGATGATCGCACTAGCAGATCCGAAGTCCGGAATGACGTTGGCGGGACAGTGCCTGGTGGCCGCCCTACTCGGGTGGTCGCTGTATCGCTTGGCAACACAATCGCACGGGCCGGTGGTCACGGCGGTTGATGTCGCGTCCACCATCGCAATCTGCTTCGGCATTCCTTTACTCGTCCATGACCCACTGTTCCAGCTGTCCAATAGCGCGCCTCAAGCGATCGCGGGAACGGCGGTCATCAGTTTCGCCGTGTCTCTACCTGCGTTGCTGACGTTCGCGATAACCCTAGTAATCGCCGGGGCATACGCCGTTGGCGCTGCTGAAGTCGTTGGCTGGGGCGAAGTCGGGTCGATACGGGCCGTGTACTACTTTGCTCTTCAGTGGACAACGGCTTCGCTTATCCGTTTCATGCTGCTGCGAGTTGCGGCCGCCGTGGACCAAGCGCGGCGGGCCCGCGAGTCGGCCGAGACGGCGCGCGCGGTCGAGGAGGGCGTCCGCGTGTTTGCCCGCGAACAGATGGCGCTGCTGCACGATACCGCGGCCTCAACGTTGCTTATAGTCGGACAGGGCGTCGATTTACCTGCCAATAGGCTGGCCGACCAGGCTCGCCGTGACCTCGACATTCTTGAGCGGGGACCCTGGTGTTCGACCTCGACGCCGTTAGAACTAGTCTCGGCGTTGCGTGCAGTCTCAAATTTTGCTCGCACTCGCACGGTCATCGAGGGTCGTGCGACAGTCTGGCTGGATGGCTCGATTGCTCACGCAGTGATCGCCGCGACGCGCGAAACTTTGAACAATATCGACCGGCACGCGCGCGCAAAGCAAGTCCGGATCGTTGTCGGGAGCGAATCGTTGTCGTTGATTGACGACGGTATCGGGTTCGATCAGGCGGACGTCTCGCGTCGTCACGGAATCACAGAGTCGATTGTTGGCCGTATGTACCGGGTGGGTGGTTCTGCGACTGTCACCTCGGCGCCTGGACGAGGAACCATCGTCGATTTGCGCTGGACGCCAGAAGCGCCACTCCGGCCGACACTGCCGGAGCCGATGGTTCTCGATCGCCAGATCCAGCGTATCCGTGCGACTTACGTGTTCGCTCTGACTTTCTACGTTGTGGCTAACTTGGTGACGACGGTGCCCTACGCCGCGTCTCATACTGGTCACTTCGTGAGCCAGATTGCATTGGCCGCAGTCGCCGGAACGTGCGCGCTACTCGCTCTACCGGGGCTCGAAAATCTTTGCCGGTTGCGGATTCCGGTGGGTCTGTCAGCGCTGCTGATGGTTATGCTCACTCACAGTGTCGTCATAGTGCCGCCGCATATGCTTGGCACTCAGGCTGATTGGGCTCAGGGGGGAATTGGTTGGTGCGTCGTCGTTCTGGTATTGGCCCTGCGAACTTGGCGGGCAGCAACCATTCTCACCGCTTTCTGGCTGACGGCGAGCATCATCGAATTGTGTCTTCGACCTGAGGTCGAGGCAGTAACGAACCTCGGTTACGGCACAGCCAGTATCCTCGGCGTCCAGCTTTTTGCGCTGGTGTTCGACGGTCTAATGCGCGACGCTGCCGCAGAGGTCGGTACTGAAGTTGCCGCGCACCGCGAACTGCTGATCTCAGAAAAAGTGGCGCAGGCCGTCGCACAGGAGTACCGGCGTCGCTACGCCGAACTTATTGATAGTGTCGTGCCACTGTTGCGTCAGTTGGCCAACGGTGACGCGATTACGGGGGCTGTGCGGCGTGAGGCCAGAGCTCAATCTCGTCGGCTGCGCGCGCTGTTCGATCAGTCCACAACCTTCGAGCACCCGCTCATGCAACGGCTTCGGCTGGTAGTGGACGCAGTCGAAAGCCGACATATCGACGTCGCGATCAAAGTCAGCACAGAATTGCCCTACATCGATGATTGCGTAGCCGAGAGACTCGCTCGATCAGCGGCTTTGGTGTTGGAAATGGAGATGGTGAGTGCGCAACTGGTCATCGGGTCGGCGGGGCAAAGGCTTAGCTTGAGTTTAGTGTGCCGAGGGCTCAGTGAGCCCGTCAATTCAGCTGAGGCTCTAGCAGCCATCGTGGGGGACGTGGTCGTATCCGAGGATTCGGTCTGGTGCGTATTTGAATGCGCTATTGGGCAGTAGCAGGCAGCAGGAGGTGATCCGGGGTGTCCGCAGCCGCGGGTCGTCGATCTTACGGTGTGGGAGTTGCTTGCGGGATCGAACAGACGCCAATTTCGTGTTATAGCAGCGCGGCAACGCGGGCGGAATTGGGCGATGCAGCATCGGCAGACAGGTGAGCAGCGTGCAGCCGCGACGAAATGCCCACGTAGGGCAATAGACGGCTTGTCAAGCTTTGTTATCTGCCGAGCAGCACCGATCGGTGGCTCTTGGTTTGCGCCCGCCCAAGCGGCTGCCGTAAGGTTCAGGGCTCCCATAAAGGGAAGGTGGTTCTTTTCTGTAGTGCTCTATGGCGCGAGTCGCACATGCGCTTGTATAAGTTCGTACGGTTAGAGATGGCTAGCTCACACCAGGTCAGATAAGCCCAGAATTCCATCCTGTATGGCGCGCGCCAGTAGGGCCGACTTCGTCGGCGCAGGCCGTCCGACTGCGGCATATTTCGCGCGGGCGCGCTGCAGATGCGTGCGAACGGTACTCGGAGCGATAAATAACCGCTTACCGACGAGCTCCTTACTTTCCGTCTGGAACCAGGCGACTAGCACTTCCTTCTCGCGCTCCGATAAGTTCGGTCGGGTAGAAGCTTTATCGTTCAGCAACGCTTGAGCCATTCTGGGCCCCATATGCGGTGTGTTTGACGACGCCGCTTGGATCGCCTCGATGAGATGGGCTCGTCCCTCCGACTTAACTAGATAGGTGATCGCGCCAAGTTCCAGGCACTGCAGAATCACCTCATCAGCCGTAATGTGCGAGTAGACAACCACCCGGTGGCCGGCTGCACACAACTGCTGCAGAATGTCGAACGCGGGCCTGTTCCCGTCGATTTGCAGGTCGAATATGACGACGTCGACCTCGCACGAGGCCATCGAGTAGCGGTCGGTGAATTCCACAGGATGTAGATAACTGCCCACGAAGCGAATCCGTGGATCAGCCTCTAGGCACCACGCGTGCACGCCGGCATGCACCACATCATGATCGTCGATGATGACGGCGTTGATGCACGGTCGTTCGCGCGACGTGATCGGCGAGTTTTCTGTCGCCATCACCAGTTGCTCAGTCATGTTTGCTGGACCCCCACAGATGCCATCCCCACTTTCGAC
Source organism: Mycolicibacterium sp. 018/SC-01/001 (assembly GCF_007096635.1). GTDB lineage: Bacteria > Actinomycetota > Actinomycetes > Mycobacteriales > Mycobacteriaceae > Mycobacterium. Next base: position 104,383 of record NZ_VKAA01000004.1, on the reverse strand, counting down.
GACGTCGGCAACGACCGTCGGCGGACTCACATCCCGACCCGAGCTCGACGCAACATCGTGTGTACAGACGATAGTAAATGTCGCAACAAATTGCAGCCGCTATAGCAACAATTTCGATCTGCGCCTGGTAGTTGGTTCGATTGGCACAAGCCGCGCCTATTCCGATCTCATCATGTGCCGGGTCGCGGCATTGGTGCCGATGGGACGGCTTGCACCGCCTTGTGTTGGGCGTCGCAGCTGGTGTCGCCACCTGCTCCGGGGGCGATCACTCAGCGCCCATGCGTCGCATTGCAGCAATGCCGCCGCGCAAATGTAGCAACATTTGTACCAACCTTGCCCGGTATGTGTACTGCGGCCACACCTAGGACGGTCGGCTCCGCCGCGTTAGAGCCTGAAGGTAGGCAGGGAAAGTCGATCCCCTGCCGACTGCGCCGGCTGCTTTGGCCGAAGGTTGCCCGCACAAGGCGAGGACCATCCTGTTAACGCACATTTGGAAGGACGGAGCCATGAGCCGCTTTTGTATGAAGCAGAGTTTTAGGAGCTGTTCGGCAACGCGGAGACGGGTTGTACAGCTCGCGCCGCCGCCAGCGACGATGAACCGCGGCTTCGCGCTGTCGAGGTGTCCCGTGTGCGCATGCCCCAATCTGCACAGCCGCGCGAACGACGATGAAAAGCTTCACCAGTCGGCCGTAGACAAATACCTCAGCAGGTGATGGCACACCGTGAGGTCTCCCGAGACGAGGCGCCCCAGAATCGCTGACTTATCGAGGTTGCGCCGAAGGGTTGGCCGTCAATCGTGGGCTCGGCTCAAGTCTGACACTGCGACCGTCGAAGCCACACTGCTGAGGAGGTGGCCCATAGGTCTGTTGGGCGTGTTGTGCGACCTCGGGGGATTGAGGGTGCGGTGTTTGTCGATGAAAGCCCGACGCAGACCTGACTGCTTTGATGTTCGCCGGGCGGTGGATAGATTCGGCGCAACACGATGTGGAAGACCGTTCAGAAAGCTCTACCACCCAGGAAGGGGATGCACCGGCTGTCTTGATTGTGCGTCTCCAAGGGGGCGTGGTCCTTAAGAGGCGCGCCTGAGGCGCGCGAGGGTGACACGTCCACGGGTGGTGACGAGAAAACCTTCCGACAGTTGTTGACGCCGCCGGCTCACCGAGAAAAGTTAGAACCACGGGCCGCTGTAGGGTTGCCCATTCTTCCCGCGGGCTAAATAGGCGTCATCGGAGACACCGGTCCCAATCGAATTACTCGTCTTAGCATCGCCAGTCAGAATCAACGACCAACCGTTGGCCAGCTCGGCGGCGGGACGTAACGACCAAGTCGACGCAGCTACGTCACGCGTGAGGAAGTCGATAACGGGGTTGTCTCCTTCCTCTTTTTCCAAGTATAAATACTGCCCGGCGATGTGAGCATTGGCGATCTTAAGGCCGTCAAGTTGCGTCGAGTCAAGAGTGAATACAGATTTGCCGGTCTTCAGGTTGAGCACGGACAGAAAGTATCCGGGGTCGTCGAGATTCCCTTGATAGAGAAAGAAGTCGCCGTAGATTTGATCCGCGGCGGCAGCTGGTGTACCCCGCCAAGCCAGTTTGTCTCCTTGGTGCATGAGTTCGTCAGCGACGAGGTAGGGGGCGACTACATCGCTGAGGGCGTTGGTCCGCATATCAAAGAACCGCGCCCCGTCTTCGGATGTGTGCTCGACTAGAAAGCCTGATTCTGTCGACACCATATCGCCCCAATCCGGGAAGAGGCCGACTTCTTGGCCCGTGGAGCCGCTGATGAAGTGCATGTCGCGGGTGCTATTCGATGTGTCTCTTGCCAGCGCGTATCCGTAGTAGTTGAAACCGACGATCCAGTCCTCGTTCGGGGCAGGCACCGCAGACTGGGCACTGATGTCAAGAGTTTCGGGATTGAAGAATGCGACCTCATCGAGATTGGAGTTGGAGTCGGTGCGGTAGACGACGAATGTGCCGCTTCCCGGATACAAGCTCCAAGACTCGTCGGAGTCGAGCGGAAAAGGTTTGACGACGGGCGGCTTTCGGCCGGTGAGGTCGAACGAGTGGATGCGAATCTGCTCGGATTCGGGCGTCAGGCCGCGGGAAGGGGTTTTCGTGCGGATCAGGTACACAACCCATTGAGCGCCGTCTGCTGCTGCGGTGAGCGTGCAGTTATAGCCGAGGAGTTCGTCGGAGGCATCGATTGCGGGACGGGGGAGCTTCGCGCTGACGCCTTGGGAGGTGTCGAAAAAGTATGCGGAGTCATCGAGCACATTACTGGAGCCATCGGGGTCGCATCCGGTGTAAATGGTCGAGAGGTTTCGCCGGAGTGACCCGCTACTGCCTTCCGGAAGGTCAGCCCGCAACGGCGCCGCCTGGGATGGTGATGGCGGGCTCATTCTCGCCGTGGTCTGCCCGGACGAAGCCGGTGCAGACGAAAGGTCCGCTGACTGTGGCTTCGGCGAAGATGAACACGCGGCAACAATAGAGAGGATCAGGACAACGCACGCTGTCCGCTGAGCCCGGTGTGCACCAGCGAATCTCATTCAGCTCTTCCTTCGAAAGTTTCGGCGGCACGTATCATCTCGGGCGGAGCCGGGAGGGCGCCGTGTCGGATTTCAACACAGATGTCATCGAGTCTGCTGACCGTCGGTGTCCGTCGAACGTCTGAAATCTGGTCGATGCTCCGCATCGGAACGGTGCGCCCGAAACGCTGACCGTCATCAACTCGTCGCAACGCAAACAGCGATGAGAAGTGCGCCTTTCGTCGTACGGGACAAAGAGCGCGCTCAACAGGGCTTGTATAGGCGATTGGCATCTTAGGTTCGGCCTCTCTTGCTGTTCTCGCGCACGGCTTCGAAGTCGCTGGTCGATCGGTTTGGGCTAGACCACGGTCGACTTTGCTAAACCCGTCGCGCCCAGCAGGGCGCTCCTCTAAAGTCCAATACTCAGCACGTTCACAGGGAGGGAAAGTGTCGGTGAAAAAGCTGCTTGTCGGGGTAGCGGCCGCCCCGGTCGCCTTAGCAATGATCACACCGCCGCCAGCCCAGGCATGGGCACAAGGCGGCCGTGACGGCAACGGCGGCGACCACGCGTGGATGAAGATCGACCGCGCGGAAGTCAGCCAGGCTAGCAGGGCGTGCACCCGGGTATTTGGATATGGTTATCCGGGATTTCGGCCATGCGACCAGATGGCGCCGCATTTCGTCAACCTCCGGTGGTCGAAGCCGAATGCTAACGGTTACTGGGTCGAGTGGTACGTCAAAACCAACGCCATCCGATCTGGGACCTGGTAGCTCAATCCTGCACTTCTATGCGGCCGCACGAACCCGCGTGTTGTCGCCGTCGCGCCGACCGCAAAGGCCGTGCGTGCCATAGGCAGTCCCAATGTCGGGGAAGAGGCTTAGCCGCATTGTACGTTTTCAGTGGCCTCAGACCGGTCATCCATCGTGGCGTCCGAGACCGGGTTAAAGCTGGTATGCGGACCGGTGCGCCGTGCGCATGCGCTCTCGCGAGCTTCGACGCGAAGAGCACACGCCTTTGCCGAGGGCGAGTTCAATCCAAGATAGCTGGGTGCCCAGCAGGCAAAGTGCGACACGGTCGGGCGTTGACAGCAAGCATGGAGACGACGATGAAGCTCCGCAAGGCGCTTCGCGATCTTCAGATTGGCGATTCTATGAACGTGCGGTTGGCGGTAATCAGTGAAACAACATCCCGAATGGCTGCCACGCGGGAGACAGTCCTTCGTGCCACCCGCGCGGTGCTTATAGTCGCCGGCTTGGCCTCGATAGCGGGCTGCTCATCGCAACAGGAGGAGATAGGAGATCATTCGGCGAATGCAACTTCGGGGACCCAGCAGGCGAAGCTGACCATCGTCACTCCGGCAATGATGGTTGGGCGCGAATCATTCCCGTCGAATGCAAGTGGCAACTGGCAAGCTCCGTACCTAGTCGACGAGCCCTCAGGCGGAGGCTCCGACCTAGGCTGCGCACCGTTGACCGAACGCTGGGAGCGGGTTGGCGACTCCCACGTTCTCGCCAGCTTGGATGCAAATGCTGAATCACGGTCACTGCGTTACCGGGTGGATCTGATACTGCCCAAGAATCAGGACCACCCGAATATCGCGACGATTGTCGAAGCCTGTCCAACGCTTGAGCAGAACGGCAACACAGTGCAGATTCGAAAAGAGTCGGTCGCCGGGATTCCCTTGTGGGCAACAGCATTCACTGTGAGTAGTCTAGTCGCTGACCGTCCATCATCGGCATCGGTGATTGAGGGACAATACCGCGGAATCGACATCGACGTGGCCGCGTCGCGGAACAACAGTTCCTTGGCCGCCGCCGACATGGGTGTGCTGGCCACGATGTTCAATGACCAAGTTGCCAAGCTCGAATTTAAACCCTGAGCTGTCCCCGCTCTGCGGTGAGGTTTGCTGAAAGGCATCCGCTGTCGCCGGGAACGGGTGTTGGTCGGCAGCCGGCCGTGTGCGTGCGCATGATCCACCGCGTCTGTCTTCGATGGCCGCCGCAGGGTGGCCGACGCTCGGCATTAAACTCCGACAGCCGTCGCTCGCCGCCCGATCTCAGACAACAACCTGTCTCTTGGCATTTATGGTAGTTCAAAAGGGTAAAGTGCATTGCACCGCAACGGACTCTGATCAGGAGACTGTGCCGAGGTGGCGTGACTGTGTTCATCGGATGATTGACGGATGTTTCCCGCCTGCATACGAGGAGCGAGCTGCCCAAACCGACTAGATACGAATGGTTTACGCAGACTGCACTAGGGCCACAACCATGCGCAAATCGAGTATGTAGGGTTGCCAATAGACTGCCCAACCATCTGTCGTCGCGAAGGTTTCATCGTGTGTTTCTGAAGCTCTTTCGCGCTCGCCTAGGGCGACGGCACCGCACGCCTGCTCAGGCCTGGCCACCGCAATTGGGGTCAGAATGGGGTCGGGCTGCCGACGGCAACAGCATTCTTTCGAAACTCGACTGTGTAAAGTGCCCGGAGGTAGTTATTTCGCCCTCACGAGAGGCGACAGTGGTTTGCTACTCGCACATTTGTACCCGGCTGAAGATTCCGCTGCTACTTGTGGTACCCCAGCAGCCGGACAGGCGGTGGTAGCTCTTGTTTTTAAGCCAGCGCATGAGAGCGCGGTACTCGGGCCACGCAACGACTACATCCGTCCAGGACAGTCCGCGGAACCTTGAACGTCGCGTCTGCTCAACGATGCCCGTAGCTGATTCTGCGCCAGCGTAGGGCAACAAAAGGCCCCTTGGCCTGAAAATGCTCGCGCTCTAGCTGTGCGTGAACACCCGGACTCAGAAGGAATCAGTTGCAGACCCCTTCGTGACACGCCGTTAGGCATTTGAGAACGACTGACTTGTTCTTTATCAGCGAAACTTGTTGGCTGAAACTGGCTGCGGGTCATGACGTTTCCACGTCGGCAAATCACACCCGGTGGCGGACTGCGGATCGTGCCCCAGGCATCAGCTCTGCTGCTCCACCACGATCCTCACAACGGTGTCGGTCCAGCCGGCCTTCGGGATGCCGCCCAGCTCGTCGGATTGGATCGTGCCACCCTTCGCGGAGACCATAAGAAAGTAGGTTCCGTCACGGTCACCGAGATCCTGCATTCCCGTGCCCGGGTCGTCGATGTTGATAATGGTGTCGACGCGGCTCGACTCGGTGTCCAGTCTGACATCCTGAAATCCAATGTCGGCTACACGTCCCTGAAAGTCGGGGCGGTTAGGCGTCGCTGTGACGGTGTAGCGGAGCCTGGACGGGCCGCGGAGTTCGAACTTTGGTGACTCGTCGTCCAGCGTGTCGCCCTGTTTGCCGACGTACTCGAACACCTTAACCCAAGTCATCGGCGTATCCGGTGCCCCCGATGCGGTCGCGCTTGCAGGCGGCGTCGACGCCGTATGCGTATTACTTCCGGATCCACAAGCGCCGAGGACGGCGACGAGTAACGCGGCGGTGGCCGCGACGAAGACTTTCTTCACGGGGACTCCTCTGTCTCTGCGGGCTTCACCCTAGCGGGTGAGTCAGCCCAGTTCCTGGCTTCATAGGCGCTCGAAGCCGAGGCCCTCGAACCGATCCGTCAGCAGATTTCCCGCATCGGCACACCCCGATCGCCGGCGCGTGCGCCACCGGTGGTCTTCGAGTCCCAGCCGTGCTCCAGCACCGTACAAGCCAAGAGCCACATTCGAGGTCGACATATCCGTTGCCAATCTCGCGGGGGGGGGGGAAGGGAGAGAGAGGGAGAGAGAGACTGCCGTGGGAGCAAAGCTGCTGCCGTCCAGGTCCTCCACGGAATCGCGAGGATTCCGCTTGGGCACTTTCGGCAACTATGCACGGCCTAGACCGCTCGCCGGGGGCCGGCAAGCCAGCCTTCCTGCGTTTCTCGAAGGAACCTGCGGGTGGCCGCAAATTCTCGACTTGGCCTAAAAAAGACCCCGCGATGATGCTGATCAAGCCCGTGGGGGCTCATCTACCCCGGGCTTGCTAGAGCTGGTCTGCTCGGCGGCATCTAACGCGAATCTGTAACCGGCGCCGACCATACCGTCTGGTGTCACGCACAGTGAGCTGAGTTTACGGCTCAGCGGTTCAAATTGCACCCGTTGATGACTCGACCCAGAACATCACCGATTTAGTTCATGATGAGACCGTTGTTGTGTGACACCAGACTTTGCTCGTACGAACTCCGGGAGCTGGACGGACGTGTCAAACCTGCTGTGGCGCTGAACTGTATACGTCAGCATCGTTACGGCGTGGGTCTCCCAAGCGTCGAACGCATCGTGCATCGATACCTACCCGTCCTTATCGTGCCGACTGTAGCCATTCCGGCAGCTGCGCGGGCGTGTCAGTCATCGCCGAGCTCGGACCGCTGATCCTCGGAAAACGCCGGCATGGGTGCCGCTTCGTCGAGCAACCTCGCGTTCCGATACCCCCGCACGTTGACCGACATCGCCGCCATCGCCTCTCTGGACTTCCCTCTGCTGTACGTGGCAGCCTGCTCAGCCTTGACTCCCAGGTCTTTGCCGACCTCGACGGCATCCTGATCGGCACCCATATAGAGGAATTCCCAGCCGAATTCGTTGGTCTGCTGTTCGACAAGAGCCTTAATGGCGGGCCGGCTCCACTCCTGGCTGGCGTTCTCCAGGCCGTCGGTCATGATCGCGATGATGACAGAGCCTGGCTTGTCATCCTTGGCGAACGCGGCAATCTCCGCAGCAGTGTCGGTTATCAACTTGCCCATCGAGTCCAACAGTGCAGTGGTGTTGCGCGGATTCAGTACCAAGGGGGGCACATCGCCGACGGGCAGCGCACGGTAAACGACCTCGTACCCATCGTCGAACTGCGCAAGTGTGACCCGACAGTCACCGTCGCCGGCGCGCTGCTCTGCGAGGAACGCATCGAAGCCGCCGACCACATCGGACTTAATGGATTGCATCGATCCGGAGCGATCGAGCAGGAAGGCGATGAGGGTGAGATTCTGGTTCGGCATCGTTGGTCCTTTCGATTAGTGGCTAGCGCGGCTTGGGTTTTCGGCGTGGTTTGAAGCGCATCGGCTCTGCCGGCGTAGCGGGTGGTAGTGGGTTGCGGGCGTGCTTGTCATTGCGGGCACGTTTGACATCTTCGGCGGTGAGGCGGGCTCCGTTGCTGGCGTAAGGGTTGAGTCGGGGTGTGCTAGCGAGGCGTGGGCCGACGGCGTTTTCGGTGAGGCCCGCGCTTTTTCCGGCTGCTGCGATCGACATCTCGTCGTCGACGACAGCGCGGGCAAGTTGCTCATCGAGTAGGAGGCTGACTTCCGTCAGTGCCGAACGGAGGTGTCGGAGCGCTTGGTCTGCGGATGGTGCAGTCTCTGCGCGCGCGAGGTCGGCGCGGATACGGTCGTACCGGTTGGACATGTGCCATCATACCGCAAAATATGCGGTATCCGCGATAACTGCGGATAGGGTTGTCCCCTCGTCAGTCCCCCACCAATGCCACCAGGCCTGAGTGATCGCTTTCGCCGGTTGTCCGTGGCGCGTGATCGAACTCGCAAAAACTGATCTGCCGCGCCAGATCTGGCCCCGCGAAGACGTAGTCGAGCCGGAACCCGTTGTTGCCGGGCCGGCTGAACCACGAGTACTCACGGACGCCAGGATGCAGCGACCGCCACATATCGGTGTAGCCGGACGCGATCAGCCGCCCCGGCAACTCGGGGCCGATGAATTTGGCTCCCCGCGGCGCCTTGTCGAGCTCGTTGTTACCGGTGTTAAATCGCCGACCAACAGATCTATGCCGGAGGTCTTGGCTCCGTTGATCAGCGTCTCCCAATTGGGGAGTTTCGCGGTGCTCTGCGGCATGTACACCCCGCACACACAGGCGCCGTCGATCTCGGCGCACCACAGGTGCCGTCGGTCGAGCGACTCGTCGAACACCCAAGATCGGCGGATGCCGCCGCGCGCCGCGATCAGCACGGTGTTCTCCTTCGCCCCGACCTCGGGATGCGAGGTGTCATAGCCGACCTGGACAAGGCCGTCGATCAGCCGCTCGCCGACAGCGTTGGCGCGGAACTCGGTGACCATCAGAATGTCCGCGTCGTAGCCGAGCAGTCGGGCGGCAAGCGCTTCCGCGGATTTGGTGGCGCCGTGCCGGATGTTGAGAGTCGCGATTCGCGTCCCCATCGCAGTGCCCTTTCGCTCGGCCTGGGCTATCCAGCGAGCCAGTCAGTATTAGGGTGGGTACCGACAAGTAGGTTCCCTGCGGTGACAAACGTCCAATTGAGTGCCGATTGTGCGCGGACCCTAGTCTGATCTTGAGTAACAGAATTCCGCGCGCGCACCGGGACGCATTTGCGTGTGCGATTGGCGGCAGTGAACTCATAGGCGGCAAGAGCCTCGCCCCGTGACGAAGTTCTCGACGCGAATTTTCTCCTCACCCGTCCATCGGTACGCCGTCAACCGTCCACCCTTCACCGCGCTGAAGTCCACGCACGCGGTGTAATCGGTCCAGTCGAGACCGCGATCGGGGCGGCCCTGCCGCCAGTAGTGGCCATAGAAAACAGGAACCTGACCGCTGTAGGTGTACCTCCGCTCCCCGGCTGGCACCTCCAGCTCCGGTAGCGGGGGGTACGGCTCACCGGACATCGTGTTGAAGTTGCCGCCCATCTCCGCGAGATCACGCAGCGTGCGTCCGCCGCTGTTCCACCACTGCATCCGGGCGCTTTTTCTCAAGTGACCGTCCTTGTCCCGGTACGGCTCCTGATGGTGCTCGACCAGACTGATCTCCGGGCCTTTCAGCAGTGTCTCGACTGCCTCGTAGGGATCGTCCTTCGGATCGCTGGCCGCGACGAGATGCTCGAGGTTCGCGAACGGCGCGCTGGAGCCGCACCGCTGCTCGACCACCGCCATCGACTCCTCGTGCCAGCATGCATGAACCACCCGGAGTCCGCCAAGATCGAGCCAGAGTGGCAGCGTTGCGAACCATTCCAGGTAGTCGTCGCGGTCCGCACCCGTGACTTGCTCGAGAAATGCCTTGTGTTGGCGGGCATTCTTCTCTGACCGCTCGTCGTCGGGATCGTCGTGCGGACGCAGGAACTTCCCGCTGCCCTGCGGCCACTCCGTGTGATAGGCCAGCGCATTGAACTCGTGGTTGCCCATGACGATCTGCGCGCTGCCCGCATCGACCATCTGCTTGACCAGCCGCAGCGTTTCCAACTGATAGTCACCGCGGTCGATCAGATCGCCGACGAAGATCGCCTGCCGGCGCGGATGTCGGTACTCACCACCCGTGCCCGCACGCCGATAGCCCATCGCGGCCAGCAATTCCTCGAGCTGGTCCGCGCAACCGTGGACATCGCCGATGATGTCGTACCCCTCGTACGTCGAAAATGTCATCGTTCCCCCTCCTTCATCGTGAACATCAGAACTCGTTAGGCATCAGGCGCCGCAGTGCTTCCCGGAACGCGGGATTCGGTGATGCCGACGGCAACGCGCCCTGCACAGCGCGCAGCGCTTCGTCGGCCGAAACACCCTGCAGCCGTGCGCCGTAGAGTGCTCCCACGCTGGGTGTGCGACTGAGGGCCTCGACGCAATGCACCAGCACGGTTCGGCCGTCGCGGCGGAATCGCTCGACCGCCTTCACTGCCTCCAGCAGTACAAACTCCAGATGCGGGTTGTCATCGGAATCCGGCCGGTCGATCAACCGCACCTCCACGTGGGGGATGTCGCGGCGCACGTCGTCGTCACCGATCCGGCACAGCGACACCACTGCGTCGACGCCGTCGGGCAGATCCCGCAGTGCGCCGATGCCGCCCAGCAGCACCCGATCGTCGAACGGGTGCGCCGCCAACGCACCGACCCGATAACCCGGGTAGCGCGGATCGAACCGGTCCGGCTTGCCGCCCCGCGCGATCAGCCGCGCCATCGTCGTCAGGTCTCGCGCCGACGCACCCGGCCACCCGTGCAGCTGCGCGCGCCACTCCAAGGGAACCGCCGACGCCCCATGTGCTGCACCCAACAATCCGCCGGCGATGGCCGCGACGGTGTCGGTGTCGAAGCCCGCCCGCACCGCCGCGTCCAACGCCAGGCGCAGATGATCGGCCCGGAACACACCCGACGCCGGATCGTCGCTGAATACCGGCGTCGTCGCGATCGCCGACAACGCCGCTTGCAGCGCGGACACAACCCAGCCATTGTTCGGAAAGTCCGCCGGCCGCGACGCCTCGGCGACATCGAGCCGGTCGGCCCACACACCGTGGGTCTGCGGGTCAAGATGGCTTAATCCGACGCGGGCGTCGAGCTCGCCCGTCAGGACAGCATGACGAATCGCGCTGCACCACAACACACATGCGTCACCCGCCTCCGGGTCGTAGTGCGTCAGAGCGCTGAGCGACCGAGCCGCCTGCGCCATTGCTTCCTCGTCGTCGAGGTAGGCCAGCGCGACCGGCGCGGTCCGCATCAGCGATCCGTTGCCCGCGCTGCGCCCGCTCTGACGGTGCAGGTGCTCCGCCGCGGCGCGCGCCCGCTCGGCGGTGATGACGTCACCGATCGTCGCCGACCGCAGCACCGAACCGGTCTGGATCCCGACGTCCTTGGCGCCCCGGGACCACGCGCGCCACCGCGCGACGATGGCGTCCTGGGCGGTCTCGTCGCGCAGATCGGCTCCCGTGGCAGCGACCTCGGCGATGGCGATGGCCATCGCGGTGTCATCGGTCCACTCGCCGGGCTCCCACGGACCTCCGCCGGCCATAACCACGTCGAGCTCCGGGCCGCGCGGCGGCTGGAATTCGTAGGGCGCGCCGAGCGCGTCACCCGCCGCCGTCGCCAGCAGTACGCCTTCGATGCGATCGTCTCGTGACGTCATGTCAGATCACCCCCGTCTCAGAATTAGAGCAATTCTGCTCTAATAAGGTCACTGTACGCTAAACCCCTGACATGAACGCTTACCGAGACAGCAGCGGCCGGACGCTGATTGACTACCCCCGCCCGTCGGTGGCCGTCGACACGGCGGTGCTGACGCTCGACGAGCGGCTCGGGTTGGTCGTGCTGCAGGTGCGTCGGGAGAACCGGCGGGGGTGGGGTCTGCCGGGAACGTTCCTACACGAGGGGGAGAGGCTCGCCGACGCGGGCGACCGGTCACTGCGGGATAAGGCCAACGTGTCGGGCCTGCACCCGCGCCAGTTGCACGTCTTCGACGACCCCGACCGGGACGATCGCGGCTGGGTGCTGTCGGTCGCGCACGTCGACGTCGTCCAGCCGGACCGGTTGGAGAGCAGGTTCGCCGACGACACCCGCTTGATGCCGGTGGACTCCCCGGGCCGCTTGCCCTACGACCACGTCAGCATCATCGCGCGCGCCGTCGAGCACCTGCAGAGCCGCTACGCGCAGTGGCCCGATCCGGACCAGCTCCTCGGCGAGGAGTTCACCATCCGCGACCTGTGGCTGGTGCACCAGCGCGTCGCCGGGCGGGAGCTGCAACGCGATTCGTTCCGACGGGCAATGGAACCGCAGCTCGTCGCCACCGGCGCGGTGACCCGGGGCGGCCGAGGCCGACCGGCCGAGCTGTTTCGCCGGATGTAGTTCCCACACCTCACGATCCGGGGCCGCTCTGCCTAGAGGTTGCTCACGGACTGCGATCCGGACGAGTACGGGATGGCGTTGCGCGAGAGCCACTTCGGAGCGTCTTTGAGTCCGATGCTCCCGTCGTGCACGCGCCGAGCGAATAGCTCGGCGGGGTCTGCGTCACTGTCCCCACCCAGCACGTGCAGCAGGACGGCTATGTCGTCCGCCTCCACCCAATGAGCCTGGTGATACTCATCGACCGGCCAGTGACCGTCGTCATGTGTGCTCAGTTCGAAGAAGCCGTCATCGGGGCTGTAATAGGCGTAGACGGAGTAGTCGTCGCTCGTCCCCGTCACCGGATTGGACGTCGTTCCCGCATGCAAGCGAATCCCACGACCGAACGTGGGGACCGAACGCTTGCCGCTCGCGGCGCCGGTGGGCTCATCGGCCTGCATCACGACATCCCCTGGTGCTCGCGCTGCGGACGTAGTCGTCGTCGTCAATCATGCTCACCCCTGTTGATTGCATTGTCGGTTACAGAACGGTTCGGCGGATCGGTTTGCGCGGTCAGAGTGGCCGAACCGGGCCGAGCAGTCGGGCGAACGCATCCCGCGAGGCTTCCCGGCCACCAGGATGCTGCCGCGTCCAGACCGCCAACGGGACATCCGCGAGAGGATCGAAGCGCGCGGCGAGCCTCGGGTATTCGGTGCGACGCCAGTCGCGCAGGCGCACATCGCCGCGGGCGAACTCCGTCAGACGCGCGGCCTCCTCGCCGCGGATATGAGGCGGAGCGTCGGCGCGAACTCCGACGCCGTGCATCAGGCTGTGCCGACCGAGCCGCACCGGTGCGAACCCCCAAACCTCGGCGATCGCTGCGTTGACGGCCCGGCAGTCCTGGCACGCCAGCCAGGCCCAGCGCGACGAACCGCCGGCCGTGGCGCGGAAGCAAACGATGCACAAGTCGTGCTCGCGCGACACGTCGACCCCGTCCCAACGCACGGGATTGTCTTCGCACCGGCAAGACTGCCAGCGCGGCTGTTCGCCTCGTCGTACGGGGCCTCGGATGCCGCCGCACGGGATGTGGACGGAGAGCACGTCGACGCGTCGGCGCACCGCGGCATCGGTGGGAGTGATGATGTGGTCCGGCATCTTTCGACCTTCTGGCGACGCCGCGTCCGGGCGTCCACCGCTTGCACGCCGGAGCGTGCCGGCTCTTCCCCTGGGGCACCGTGCGGTGTTGCGCGGTTGCCGGGACGACGGGCCAGGTACCCGAACAGTCGTCCGCTCGTGAGCTCCTTCAGTGTAGGGAGGGGGTGCGACACAAGAGGCCGCGTCTCGACATCGGTGTCTCAAGCCCTCGCTACCATCGGAGCAACTCGAGGGGGAGCGACGCATGACCATCACCGTGTCCGAGACGCCACGGCTGGCCAACGGGGCCGAGCGCAAGGTGTGGCAGGCCCTCATCGATCGGCTCGAGCCCGGTGACCTCGTGATCCCGGGCAAGCGGGTCACCGACCACCTCAAGGATCACGAGGTCGACTTCCTCGTCGCGATCGAGGGCGCGGGCATCGTGTGCGTCGAGGTCAAAGGCGGCGAGGTGTGGCACGACGGGGAGACGTGGCGGCAGCGGCGCGGCGGTCACGACCATAAGATCAACCCCGTGCGCCAGGCGCGCGAAGCGTGCTATGCGCTGCGGGACTTCATCGAGAAGGACCCGCTGTGGACCCAGGAGCGGCTGCGCTGGGACCACGTCGTCGTGCTGCCTAACACAGACCTGCCCGAGGGCTTCGCGCTGCCCGACTGTCCACGCTGGAAGGTGATCGACCGCACCGACCTGCCCGAGATCGGCGCCAAACTGCGCCACATCCTCGTCAGCCAGGAGCTCGACCGGCCCCTGCTCACGCGCGACGGTATCGCCGAACTCGCCGACGCACTCAGCGGCCGCGGCCTGCCACAACGCAAGGTCGTCGCCCGGGCCCTCGAAAACGAGGACGCCGCAGACATTCTCACCGAGCATCAGTCCGTGATCCTCGACGCGATCAAGCTGCTCAACCGGGTGGAAATCCGCGGCGGTGCCGGCAGCGGCAAGACCTTCCTGGCGATGGAGCAGGCGCGCCGGCTCACCCGCAATGGCCAGCGCGTCGCGCTCGTCTGCTACTCCCACGGACTCGCGTCGTATCTGGAGCGCATCACCGGCGCCTGGAACCGGCGCCAACAACCCGCCTATGTGGGTGAGTTCCACGACCTGGGAAAGAAGTGGGGTGCACCGGAAGGCCCCGACGAATCCCTGCGCACCGAGGAGACCGTCCAGTTCTGGGAGCGCGACCTGCCGCGCCAGATGGCCGAATTGGCAGCGCAACTCGAGCCCGGGCACCGGTTCGACGCGATCGTCGTCGACGAGGCGCAGGACTTCGCCGACGCCTGGTGGGACCCGCTGCTGGCGGCGCTGAAGGACGACGAGACCGGCGGCATCTACGTGTTCACCGACGAGGGGCAGCGTGTGTTCGACCGGCACGGCTCCCCGCCGGTGCCGCTCGTACCGCTGATCCTCGATCACAACCTGCGCAACACCCGGCAGATCGCCAACGCGTTCCAGCCTCTGGTCGATCACCCGATGCGGTTTCTGGGTGGGGAGGGTCCGGCGGTCAAGTACGTGCCCTGCTCGCGTGATGACGCGATGGGTGTCGGCGACGACGAAGTCGACGCACTGCTCGACGAAGGGTGGCGACCCGAGGACGTCGCCCTGCTCACGACCGGCAGCCGCCACCCCGAGCAGCGCGAACGCCAAGCCGCCGGCAGCGCCGCGTACTGGGACAGCTTCTGGGACGCCGATCAGGTCTTCTACGGACATGTCCTCGGATTCAAAGGCCTGGAACGGCGCGCTGTCGTGCTCGTCGTCAACGAAGAGTCGGCGTTCGAGCGCTCTAGGGAACGCCTCTACGTCGGATTGTCCCGCGCCCGTGACCAACTCGTCGTGTGCGGTGACCCCGAGTTCCTGCGGGCGGTCGGGGGACCGGATTTGGCGCGGAGGCTGAACATCCCGTGAGCGAGGGCCGGTACGTCACTGAGATGGGCTCCGATCTTTACGATCGTGTCGCCGCAGCAGTGCAGCCGGGGGACGAGATCGAGACGATCGCCAACAAGCAGATCAATCGGATCGCGGCAGTGGACCGGGAGGGCGTGTACGTCGAGACGGACCGATCCAAGCGGCTTGGAACCGGTCCGCAGTACGTTCCTGGCTGGATGATCGTGCGGGCGTGGGACCATCTCCGCCGGACTGGAGAGCTCAGTCAGCCCTATCTCCTCAGCGAGCTGAATGTGAAGAGGTCGGCCTTCGTCTGCGCGCTCCTCGCACTCTTCCCGGATGTCGTGGTGCGATCACATCGGCCTGTTGTGCTGGAACTACTGCGTACGTCCGACTCGCAAACCCTCAGGGTGTGGTGACCACCGCTTCTCTATGCTCAGAACATGGACGCGGGGCGGATCGAAGAGCCTGAAGCGCTGTCCGCGCGTGAAAAAGTGCTTGTCGAAGGTCAGCATGATTGGGTGAAGCTGTGGGATGTGCATCGTCATATCGCCGAGGAGAACTCGTCGTCGGCTCTCATCGACGCCCAGCGCAAAACCCTCGGTCTCGTCGAATCCCTACTTCGTGAGCGGTTGGCCGAAGTCGGCGTATTGAGAGGTCACGGTTCACGATTCGAGCCCTGGAGGTCCGATCTGACCGAGACGATGAAGCGGCTCACGGTGGAATACATCGACAACTTCGACGACCATGCTGGGTGGCCGTGGACGGTGTGGCTGCGGCTCACAGATGCCGGCCGGACAACCGGCGCAGGATACGAGCCTGCGTATCGGCGATGGCTCGATGAACTCCGGGCACAGGGGCAGGAGTACCAAGTGATACCAGCGCGGTTACAACCGAGGTCCTGATTCTTTCTCCGGCCGGTTCTCGACCAGCTCAACATCCGCCAGATCGCGAACGTGTTCCAGCCGTCAGATCCTGAGGGTTCTCAGGGCCACTGCGGTGGGAAGCCGATGTCGAGGCGTTCCGTCTGCTTGTACCCCACCCATGTGGGAACACCCGTTGGCTGACCGCGGTAGATTCCGCGCGCCGCGGCGATTGTTCGGTCGTGCTGCGTCGGCCACTGAAGCTCAGAGGCGATGTCTTCGAGCGTCTTTCGATCACGCTGCAGTACCCGGCGGACGATCGCCACTGCCGGCAACGCGCTGCTCTTGTCAGAGTTGCATCGTGCGCAGGCGAGCACCAGATTGGCCAAGCCGTCGATCCCGACGAGCGACCACGGCAGCACATGGTCGATCGGATTGTTCGTCGGCAGGTGACTGCTGCAGTAGAAACAGTGCGGTCCGAAGGCGTCCTTGAACGGCTCCCGGATTGCCGCCAATGCTAGGCGGTCGCGACCGAACAGATGTCCGGCCACGTCGGGAATCTCGGCGTCGAGTAATCGATTCATGCGCCGAACGTCATCAACCCACATGATCTCCAGCGCCGGCTTGAGAAGTCCTGCCAGACGCGCCAGTCCAGAGGCGATGCCCGGCTTCAACACGATGGAACCGTCGTGGTCCCGCAGAATCTTGCGAGAGACGTTCTCGCCGAGGAACGAGTCGTCATAAAGGAACGGGTCACTTGTGGCGGCGCCCGGAAGCCTCTGGAGTCGCGGTAGCGGTTGCTTGGCCAGCGCGATGACCACCGTGTCGACCGCGTCCGCGTAGGCATCGGGCGCCCGCATCATCGCCACCTCGAGCGAGAGCCCGCTGTTTCCGATTCCGGCAGCCTCGCGCAGGCGCTTCGTCGCATCGGTGATGCGGGCTCGGTTCCCGGTCCGGCGCTGAACGAGTTCTTGTCCTTCGAACGGGCGCACTTGGCGCCAATACAGCGCGATCACCCGGTGTGCGAGGTCGGCAATTGGTACCTGGAGCGTGTCGTCGGATCGATCCGGCAGATTTTCGACGCAGTACTCGATCAGAGCCATCAACAACGCCAGTTTGTAGGTGGCGTCACGTGCGCCCGTCTCGAGAATGGCGACCACTCGCTGCCCGAGCACCAGCGGATTGCTGACAGCATCGTCCATCGCGTAGCCCCCGTCGTCGTCAGACCTTCACTGTGCACCACTCGGGCATCGAGACCCTGGAGGTCTAGCGTTGTTGGCATGGGGTTGTTCAGTCACGAGGAGGTCCGGGAGCCGGCCGATGATGCCGGTCGCGGCGGTGTCCAAAGGGTCCGGGCTGCTGACGTGGACGCATTCGGCGTCGAAGATCCCGTGGTCGTGGGTCCGGGGCCGCCGCCCGAGGACGGGTCCTGTGGTCAGTACGCGGTGCAATTCCATGTGACGACGTCAATGCTCGTCGGGTTGAAACGCATTGCCGATCGGCAGGGAGTCTCCGTGCCGGAAGTGTGCCGGCAGGTGATCGGCGTCTTCGTTTCTCAGCAGGAGGGCGAGTTGCCTGCGTTGCTCGCTGCCGAGACTGAAGTGGATCAGTATCGGCCGAGTTTGGGTGAGGCGTAGTCGAGCCTGCTGCGAGATCACCATCGGAGCTCGCAATTCCTCCATCCGAGCCGATTCCGCGAGTTCGACGGACGTTGGCGGGCCTCTAGCAGGGGTAGCCCGGCCCCATGCAGGGGCACGGAGTCATGATTCCGCCCTCATCTGGGCACAACAGACGTCCTTGCGCATCCCGTGGTGGCGGGGGCGGCGGTGGAGCATCAACAGGTGGCGGTGGCCCTTGCGGCGGTGCATTGCACTGGTGCAGAAAGAACCACGCGAGATCCCAGGTGCAGGCCTGAGCCGGCGCAGCAAAAGTGACCGATGCCAGTGAAGTAGCTCCTGCCAACAACCCGGCTGCTGCTAGTCGTTTGACCTTCGATGGACGCTTCGGCATTCGCTCTTCCCCCTGGTGTAGCGCTCCCCTTGCTGGTGACAGTAGTGGACCAACGCCACCGAGGCTTGCTAATTGTTCAATTCGAGCGGTCGAGGTGTTTCCTCGCTTTGGGAAGCAACCGTCAAGCGCACAGTCGTCGCCTGCCGGTCGGCCCAAACGCGGTTATCGCAGTATCGCTCGCGGATGAGCCTGCACGGCGTCCGACTGTTCTCCTGCTCGGTGAG
This sequence comes from Mycolicibacterium sp. 018/SC-01/001, assembly GCF_007096635.1. Lineage (GTDB taxonomy): Bacteria > Actinomycetota > Actinomycetes > Mycobacteriales > Mycobacteriaceae > Mycobacterium. The sequence goes on along the minus strand of NZ_VKAA01000004.1, from coordinate 86,209 downwards.
CCCGTGGCGCGTCAGGTGTAGCCGAGGTCCCGCAAAGCCCCTTGCGCGCGGGCAGCGCATGACATGAGCCCGTCGTCGTCAAGGTCTCCGGTTCCCGTTCTCAGTCGAGGTTCAGCGACATAGCGGTCGGCGTCTTCGAACAGTTCCTGGAGTACAGGGAAGACAGGTTCGCCAAGAATGCGCCGCTCGTTCTTGAGCATCCGGAGATAGGTGAGTTGGAAGTCGGGCGCGCCGACGGATCGACGCAGGAAACGGTCGATGAGATCGATATAGGTGTTGATGTCGGGTAGACCCCTATCGTCCAGCGTCACCGAATCACCTCTCGCTCAATCACTGACGGCCGGGTCATGATCTGATTGCAGTCCCATCCTGGGTCGGGGACAGCCATTGCTCCGCGACCCCCACACTCGGACACGACCCCAATCGCCCTCCAGAAGAACGGAATTGGCGCCCGCTACGAGTGCATCGATGTTGCCGAGGTCCTTGGCCCCCGTGGCGTCGGTGAAGAACCTGTGCGACCGGTGCAGCCATTCGACGCTAGTGCATTCAGAGAACGTCAGGTCGGCGGGTCGGTAGCAGTGATGCTCGCCTGGCCGCGGCGGTCGATAGGCGGGATGCTCGGGCGTCAGGACGGCGTCGAGGCTGAAAATCAGTGTTGACGGTGTCTCGGTGATGTCCAAGACGAAGCTGTCTTCGAGATAGAACCCGTCGAGACCCGGAAAGTGTTCGTAGTCGATCACGCTGGATGCACCTCCAGCTCTTCGGGTCGTGGCCAGCGGGTGGGCGGCTGATCGGTCACCCAGGCGTACTCGAGTCCGGAGAGGTGGCCCCTGGTGATCCAGATGATGATCTCACCCTGGTAGTCGATGCCGTCGGACACGAACGCCCGGGCGGGGAATGGTCCGTCGGGGCAATCGAAGACCGGCGTCGAGGCCTGCACCTGGACGTCGCAGACCCATGTCGTGCCGTGCGAGATCAGCGCCCGTGCGAGCTCGGCCTGTAGTGCGTCGGCATCGTAATGCGCTGTCTTCCTGACGATTGCGAGGATCAGCGCACGTTCCTCGTCTGTCAGTGCGCTTTCAGTCATGGCCACGGCATTGGTTCTTACGTTGCCTCACGTCCCGTCCAATCTCGCCGCATTGACACGTTGCAGGAGATCGCTGATTGCTGTGCCGTACGCCGTCGGTTCCCAGTCGTCATCGAGGTTGTCGATGAATTCGTCACACAGGATCGACACGATCAGCTCTGCATCGCTGCGCGATACCGTGTCGGTGACCGCGAGTTTCTCGGACAGCGCTGGGTCACGACGACTCACGACGTCATGAAGCATCCGCCTCTCGTCATCGTGGAGGAACTTCAAGCTCACATCCACCGAAGCGACCTCCCGCGCGTCGATTTCATTCCGGGGTATCCGATCTGGCGTGTGCGCTCCAGATCGCGAGCTCACCGCCCGGCATCGAGACGACGAGCGCCCCGCGGGGGCCCGATACGTTCCACGCCTCGTACTGGTCATCAGCCGGTACTTGAATGAGGCTGCCGTCTTCGAAAGCCATCCTGAGCGCGCCGGAATCGTCGGCAACCGATTCAACGACGTCCAACCCCACCAACTGGCGGATTGGAGCGAAGGCCTCCGCCGGGTCTTCGTCCGGGGTCAAGGTGAAGGCTTCGCCTTCGCGACTCAGCGTGAGAGGCGACGCCATCAGGGCGAAAAATTCGTCTGAGAACGTCATGACGAGAGAGTTCTCGATAAGCACAGATTGCAGTTTCTTACCGTCCAGCCCTAGATCCATCATGACCGCTGACCTTTCGGAATCGGATATGTCGCATTGGGTTTCGCGTGTGCGCACACGTGCCGAGTTGCTAGCTATCCGTCGAAAATTGTCGGGTCGATAACTCATGCGCGATCTGTTCACCGTGCGGAGTCAAATTGAGCCAGCAGCACCATGGCCACACGGTGGTGTCGTCGAACGCGTCGATGTAAAAGCCCTCGATCCGAGAGATCGCTTGATCGGTGGGTTCCAGCCAACGGACGAACCCGCGCTCGGCAGTGACGTCGCCCATCTCGAACAAACCCTGCTCAACCACCTCGCGGATCAACTCTAACGCGGCTTGTTGAATCTGCGGTATCAGAGATCCAGGCATGTGACGAGCTGTCTCCCGGTGGATGTGGTCGAGCGCGACCCAGTCGTAAGTTCCGAGTAGCAGGAGACTTTCGCGCGGGGTCGTCATATCGGCGTCCCTCTTCGCCCACCGGGCTCGTAGAGAAGGAGATCGTCGTGCTCGCGACGGCGACAGGACTCAGCGAAGGCAATACACGACTCTGAGTCGATCGCGAAGCTTCGCGCTAGTTCGGTGCCGACGCGGTAGTACTCGTTGTAGTCGACGGCGCCATTGTCGAGATAGCTTCGCCCAGAGCCGACCTCCACGCCAAGGGAGTACCGGTGGTGTGGTGAAAAGTATGATTCGACATACACCGGAGGATCCTCCTCAGCAACACTGACTGCTTCTGTAGAGCCTACGATCCGCTGCGGCAATGATCCTGCATCAATTTCGGGGACCGTGCGGGTAGCTCAACGTGGACTGCCACGATCCGGTCCTGGCGTGAAAGCAAGGATGTCGTCGCGTTTTCGGCGACGGCAGGAGTCAGCGAACTCGGTGGCGGCCCTGCTGTCGACCGCAAACCGGTCGTATTGTTCTGCTGTCAGCCAGTAGTACTCGATGTAGTCGATCATGCTGTTCGAGAGGGGAACGCCGAGGAAGTGTCCCTGGGTCGTCGTCTCGCGGCCGAGCCGATAGCAGCCGATCTCCGAAAAGTGGTTCTTCTCGAACCGCATGTGAATTATTGCTCCTGCGTCCCGCGCGCAGTCGATGGCATGCCGATGTTGACCAGCCGCTCAATCTCCTCCACCGGCATGGCCATCAGGTCGTTGAAAGTTGTTGCTCTGACGGTTGACCGCGCGGCCGCTCCGGCGTTGCCCCGGATCTCCACGAAGCCTTCCCGTATAACGCTGACCTCGACTGATTGCGCATAGCCCTTGCTGGTTCATAGCGGTGTCTGCCCTGGATTTCAACTACACGGGGGTTCCGCGGTTCCAGCCGGGTTTCTCAATGAGCAGCTCGTCCCTCTCGCGATTGCGACATGACTCGGCGAACCGACGCGCCGCGTCAGGATCTGCCAGTAAAGAGTCGTACTCGTGAGCGGTCAATTCGTAATACTCCTCGTAGTCAAAGACACCGTTGCTGACCGGTATGGACAGATATCGCTTCTGCGTGTCGTCCTCGATCCCGATCGAGTAGCGGCCTTCCTTTGAGAAGTAGGTGTCGACATAGGCCATCATTCGCTCCCGAAGTCAGAAAGATCAGAGATATGGAAATCCTTCGGCTGCACTGACGAGCCGTCAATTACGGCTTCCGCCAAACCGTCGGGCAAAAGGCCACCCGGTATCCATTGATCATTTGCGCCGGCTTCATTTCCGGACGGAATCCTCGCGTCGTGGTTCAGTGGCTCAGGTATGTCGATTCGCAAAATGCGATGCTTCTCCAGAAATCCTTCCGGCATACCCAGGGCCTGCTCGAGCGCGCGCGGATCGCCGTGCGTCGATGCTAGCAATTCCTCGACTTCCTTTGTTGCCATGACGAAGGATGTTCCATCTCGCTGTGCGAGACCATACTTATTGTAGTTGTCCTCGGGCATAAGCCTCGTCGCGCCATCGTCGAACTTTGCCATGTGATGATCGATGTATTCCTGAGAAAGGTAGTCGGATGGATCGGGGCGAGTTCCCTTTTCCATCGCGAGAATCTCGTCGCGAATATGATTAGCCAACGGGCCGGGGCCGTCGTGGCTGTCGTCGAGCAAGTCCGAATGATGGTCGGCGGCGCTCTCGCCGAAACGATTGTCCTGACCGTGGCCGGGCGCATGATCACCTGGTCCAGTACCGCCTTCGTTCGAAGAGTCGCCGGGTCGTTCGTGGACGGTGGGAGCCCCACCATGGTCGATAGGCGTAGTCGCTCCGTGCTGCGAAATAGTCGACTGCGTGGTTTGCGGGGGCTCGGAGGGGGCAGTGGCTGGCCGATTATCTCCTGGGAGGGACGGACGATCCAAGATTGGGGCGCGAGCGCTATCCGTCGCGCGATCATCGGGTCCAATTTTCGATTCGTAGCTGTAGGCGGACTGCGAGCCACCCTCTTGCACTGCTGGCGATTCGCCAGCGTGAGGTGCTTCGGCAATAGTGTTGCCGCCAGGCGCTGTAGTGCCGGGGGTGTTGGGCGTCTGCTTTGACGGTGCGTCGGCACGGGGATCCTCCACCGGAGCCTTGCCACCCACACTCGAACCAGGCTGCGCCTCTGGCACTTTGATGCCATCGAGCTTCGAGCCCACCTCGCTGGCTTTCGTGCTGATGCCCTCCGTCGCCGAGGCAGCACGCGTACCCGCGGCCGTCGCCGCATCACGGGCGCCCGCGCCGGCGGCCCGCGCCTCGGCTCCTGCCACCCGTGCCTCCGCGGATGCAGCGCCCGCAGCCGGCCCAGCCTCGCCCACACCGGGTAGGAACATCGTCCCGATCTGCGCCGCGTTGTACCCCAGCGCGCGGAATGGGTCGCCCTTTTCGACGTCCTCCCAGTCGACCATCGCCTTCGCCGCGTCAAGACTGCCCTGCGGATCCGAGATCACCTTTTCCGCCAACAACGCCGGATTCGTCAGCATCTCAGTCGAATCCGCGAGCCCCTTCCAAGTGTCCAACGCACCCTGCGGGTCATAGGCAAACCGCATCGGGTCGAGTCCTTGCAGCCCCTCAGCCGTGACGCCGAGGAACTTCAGCCCACCTGCAGGCAGGCTGGTCAATGCCTTGAAGTCCTGCGACAGCGCGGTGCCGACGTCTTCGCCGAACACGTCGACGAACTCCTTGGTGGCCCAGCTCTGCAGCGAGGTCGTCGCCGAATCCAGGAGATTCATACCCTGGCTGAACAAGGTTCGGGCGGCATCGGCCTGCCGCTTCATGTTGGCCAGCACCGTCTTGATCTCGTCGGCGACCTCCTGCACTTTCTGCCAGGGATTCTCCCCGCTGAAGATGTCACCCAGCGCGTCCAGGACCCCACTGATACTCAGCTGGTGGAGCAGTCCTCGGATCGCGTTCTGCGTCGCTTCCACATTCGCGGCGAAGGCATCGACCTGCGCGGCCAATTCCTGTGCCTGCGCGGCGATGTCGGCCAGTCCGCTGCTGATCTGCGCTGCGGCGTCGCCCATGTGTCCGGCTTCGGGGATCTGCTGCCCTGCCAACGCTGTACCCGCGGCTGCGACAGGTTCGGCGGCTGCGCCGATCGATGTGCCGAACGATCGCCAGGCCGCCGCGGCCGCCCGCATCTCGTCGGGGTTGCCGTCGGGCCACACATCGCCGACGAACGACTCGACGATCGTCCACAACACCGGCGCCACGACGCCGGCGCCCATCGGCGGGGGCATCGACGGCGCGGTGAATGTCGTTGGTGCAGTGGGCTGTGGGATGGACGTTTCTCCGCCGCCCACTGTGGATGCAGCATTGGCTCGTTCATAGTTGACAGCCGACATCTGCACACCGAAACCCGCCTTGCGGCAGGCGTTCACGGCTGATGCCGCGGCATCCAGCAGTGACGTGCCGGCCTGTGTGTAGCTCTGCCCGAAGAGCGCGCCGGCGGCATCGTGCCCGAACATGGCCCCCGCGCCCGACAGCGCCGTCGACAGCATGTGCGCCGCGGTGGCGACCGTGACGCCGTCAGTGGCGACGGCTGAGCCGATTCCAGCCAGCGCGACAGGGTCGACGGTGATGGGAGCCGTCACCGATCACTCCCACATACGCACGTTCGTCTGAGCGGCCGAGGAGTAGTTGGCATGCGCGCCCTCGGCGATCGAGCGGAGCCGCGACAACGCTTCGCGCATCTCACGTGCGCCCTGGTCCCAGCGGTCCTGCGCAGCACGCTCGGCCTCACCGGCGTCGCCCTGCCACGTCACACCAAGCCGCGCGACGCTGCTCGCCACCTGGGCAAGGTGTGCCTCGAGCTCGGAATCAAACGCCGACATGCGGTCCACGACCGACAGCAAGGCAGCGGGGTCGACGCTGAACGCGCCCATCACAGACCCGCCCCGGAGATGCCGTCGCCCGACGTGGCATCGGTCGAGGAATATCGTTCGGCAGCTTCCTGCAACAGACTCGACATCCGGGTGAGCCCTTCGATCACCTGCGCCGCACCCTCGTGCCAATCCCGCCAGACTTGGCCGTAGGCCGTTGCTGCGTCTCCGGACCACCCCGCATCCAACGCATCGGAGATGTCGGCGTCGAGGGTGCCCAGGCCCGACCGCAACGCCTGCGCCAGCGTGTCCAGCTCGCTCGACACGGCAACCAGCTCCGACGTCGATACCTGCAGGCGCGGCACGTCCACGACTCCTCTCAGGTCGGCGAGAATTCCGACGACCAGCCTACGATCACCGCGCGGGGGGTTCGAACACTGATTTTGGGTTTCGAGTCGGCATCGCATAGCAAAGATTCAGGCTGTTGATCTTGACGACGGGGGGATTCCCCGATTCCTTCACGTCAATACGTCAGTACCGTCAAAATATCGAGGCCGGACGCGTCACTGTAGAAATCGGGGTGGGTCATGAAACGCTTTGCCGTTCTGCTCGGGGCGCTCGTGATTGCGCCGTCCGCGATGGGTGTGGCGAATGCCTCGACAGCTCTCCTTCTCGGCGGCAAGGGTATCTATGCCGAGCTCAGTGAAGAGCAGATGGTCAACGCCTTCGGCGGCTACTTTGCCGACTACGACCGCCGCGTGAACGTGCCCTTCCCCGGCAAGGAGTTCTACTCCTCGGTCAAGGTCGGCACCGAGAACCTCTACAACGCCGTCTACGACCCGCAGTACGCGGGCCCCAAGACCATCGGCGGTGTCTCCGAAGGTGCGCCGGCCGTCATGGAGGTCCTGCGCCGCCTCGAGGCCGATCGCCTCAACACCGCCGACGGCAAGGAACCGCCGCCGCCGTCCGAGCTCAACGTCGCGATCTATGGATCACCGAGTGACCACTGGACCGGCAAGCTCGCCGGCCTCCCGGTGCCCGTCACGCCGTACAACATCATCATCGTGACGGCGCAGTACGACGGCATCGCCGACTTCCCGGACAATCCGTGGAACATGCTCGCCGTCTCCAACGCGATCATGGGTGCCGCGATCCTGCACGTGAAGCAGTCCGAATTCGACATCCGCAACAAGGACACGTACTACACCGTCCAGAAGAACGAGGCAGGTGGCACGACCACCACGATCCTCATCCCGACCGAGGTGCTGCCCATCCTGCAGCCCATGGTCGCGTTCCACTTCGACCCCGACTTCGTCGCCAAGCTGGATGCGAAACTGCGACCGAAGATCGACAAGGCTTACCACCGTCCGGAGATGGAGTACGGCATCCCGGACACCCTGACGGGACCGCCCGGACCGGCGCCGACCGTCGAGCCTCCGCCCGAGCAGGAGCAGAAGTCGATCGAAACCAAGGCGACGGCTCTGTCGACTGAGCGTTCTACGACGTCGTGGAAGGATGCGGCCGCCGAGCGGCGTGCGGAGCGCAAGCGTCTGCGTGACGAGGCTCGCGCCGAAAAGCAAGCGGCCAAGGATGATTCGGATGACGCGAAGTCCGTCACCGCACCGCCGAAGTCCGATGAGAAGACCGAGACGAAGGACGACGACCGCGGCACGACGGAGAGGGCCGACAAGCCCGAGCACGCTGCGGCGACGTCATCGGCATCGACCGGCGGCGACGAGTAGCTCTCAGTCATCGCTGCATCGCCTCCAGGCGCGCGGTCGTCGTGTCGAACAGCGCGTCGTCGATCGTGAGATCGAGCACGATCGCGGGCACCTCGAGGCGGCCCGTCACGTGCTCGAGCAAGCGCGGCAGGGCCTCGGCCACCTCGACGTAATCGTCGAAGAACTGGCTGAACCCCCGGACAGGGGTGTCGAGAATCCGTGCGCAGGAAGCGATCACGCCGGTGTAGGCCCACGGTGCGGACAGTGCCCGGCAGCGTTCGGACAGCTCCAGCAGCCGCACCTGGTAATCCATCAGCCGGTGTGCCGTGTGCTCGACCGCATCGGCATCCTCTTCGTCGGGGATCGACACGCACGTGTCGAGGAAGTCGGCGAGCTGACGCGACGTGGCCAGCATCTCGTCGATCAGGCCGAGCAACACGTCCGCAAGGCGAGGGCCCGACGAGACGTGCATGCCGTCACCCGTCGTGAAACCCGAACGACTGTCGCGAAGCCGCGGTACCAACTCGGCGGTGCGCTGGTGCAGCACCGACCCGAACAGCGCGACCTGCCACGCCCGGGGCTTCGTCCTCTTCAGCGCCGCCAGCTCGACGGGCGTGCGGGCCAGCCGCGCGACCGGACCCCCTTCTTCCGGTGACTCCAGCACCGCACGCGTGGCAGCGTCCCCGACGGGGCCATAGATCGCGCGGCTGTCGTCGAGCATCGTCCAGCGACGCTGCCGTTCGGCGCGTATCCACAACTCCTCCTCACGGCGCTCGGCGAGCCGGCGTTGTTCCTCGGCCCGTCGCACCGCGGCGCGCGACGCGTAGTACAGCCCGGCTGCCACGGCGGCGATGGCCAGCGCACCGACGATGAACCATATGTATTTGACGATGAACCCCACGACCAGCAGCACGCCGAAGACGCCGGCGATACCGCCCCCCGAATCCCGTCGCGCTGCCATGGGCAGACGATACGAGTGGGCACCGACATTTCGGGAGAAGTCGTTAGTGCGGCTCACCGGACACCGACAATGTCGCTGATGGTGGGCCTTCGTCGCACATGCGCTGCGCTGCGCCAAAGTGATTCAGCCACAGCATGATTTGCGTTCGGCGGAGTGGGTAACTGTACGGTCGAGATGATGGACGTATACAACCTCGCCTTCGAATGGACCGAGACCAACCGGCACTGGCTGCTCGAAGTTCCCATCCGGATCGTGGCCTACATCCTGGTCGTACTGATCGCGCGCTACCTGCTGCACCGGATGATCGACCGCGCCGCCACCGGCCGGCATCCCAAAGACACCGCCGACAAGAAGCCGCCGCTCTTGCGTGGGCTGCGGGATCGCGGGCCGTCGAATCCCCGGACCGCCGAACGCCGCCAGCAGCGCGCCCAGACCATCGCCTCGGTGCTGAAGTCCAGTGTGTCGATCGTCCTGCTCGTCTGGGTGGTGCTCGGCATCCTCAATGTCCTCGGCGTCAACATTGCCCCGTTCATCGCCTCCGCCGGCGTCGTCGGCCTCGCCATCGGCTTCGGCGCGCAGAACCTGGTGCGCGACTTCGTGACCGGCGTGTTCATGCTCCTCGAAGACCAATACGGTGTCGGGGACACCGTCGACCTCGGCGACGCGGTCGGCGAGGTCGAGAGCGTCGGGCTGCGGGTGACCACCGTCCGCGACATCGACGGCACCCTCTGGTACGTGCGCAACGGCGAGATCGCCCGCGTCGGCAACATGAGCCAGGACTACGCCGTCGCCCGCATCGAGGTCCCGGTCGCCCTCAACGCCGACGTCGAGCGCGCCGAACAGGTCGCCCTCGAGGCCGCGCACAGTGCCCTCGAAGACCCCAAGATCGCGGCCAAGGTGCTCGGTGAACCCGAGATGCTCGGCGTGCAGGAACTGCGCTCTGACCAGGTCACGCTGCGGATGACGCTGAAAACCCGCCCCGGCGTCCAGTGGTCGGTGCAGCGCCGGTTGCGCCGCGAGATCCTGCGGGCCTACGACGAGAGCGGCATCGAACTGCCCTACCCGCCCTCGCGCTACGCCGCGGCCGTCAACGCCGAGTAGCCTTACGCCGCCAGCTTCTCCGGCAGGTCGTGCTCGGTTTCAGTCGTCTCGTCCTCGGTCGGGCGGTACCGCTGCAGGTAGCGCCGGACCTGCGCTTCGCCAACCGGCTTCGACCGCGCGTTCTTTCCCCGCCGCGACCCCGCGATCATCGCCGCGATGAACACGACCAGGGCCGTGCCGAACCCGATGGCCGCGGCGCTGCCCGTCGCGATGGCGTATACGAACAGACCCAGCGCAACGAAGGTCAACAGAAAACTGAGATAGGCGAAGGCCGCCATCATGTACTCCTCTCGCTCAACGCTACGCTGACCGTAGCGCTACGCACAGTGTAGCGTTTTTGGCGGCAGGAGTATTCCGGGTGAGGGAGCAGCGATGGCGTCGCGAACCGAGGTGGACTCAAAGATCGCGGCGGCGACGCTCGAGCTGCTGCGCACCCGAGGACCCCGCGGCGTCACGGTCGAGGCGGTGACCGCGCGATCCGGCGTGGCGAAGACGACGATCTACCGCAGGTACAGCGACCGGCGCGACATGCTTGCCGCTGCCCTGTCCTCGATCACCACGACGCCCGCGCTCGACGCCCACGCCGACCCGCAGGACCGCCTGCGCTGGGTCATCGACCACGCCGTCGACGCCGTCGAATCGGGGATCGGCTTCGGCGGCTTCGCCGCGCTGCTCACCGACGAGGACGCCGAGTTCACCGACGTGTTCCGGCGCATCCTCGCCGAGCAGCGCGCGACGCTGGAGTCGGTGGTCACGCAGACCTGGCCCGCGGTCGACGCGGTGACGCTGATCGATGCGCTGGTCGGCGCCTACACCGCCGAGCGGGCCCGCACCGGGGCGGTCGCCGACGGTTGGCAGGAGCGCTTCTTCACGGTGTTCTGGCCGGCGCTCGGCTCAGCGTGATTCCCGCACTGCCAGGTAGTGGTGCGAGGTCGCTGCACCCTCGATCAACCCCTCGACCCGCTCCTCGACCGCCTGATCCTGGTTGGTGAGCCGCGTGTAGTGCTGGTGCATGTGCTCGCCCCACGACCGCACGACGAACGTCTCCACGAACGTCGACTCCTCCTCGACGCTGCGGAACAGCCGCCACTGCGACGCACCCGTGCGCTGGCGCGAGCGGCCCAGCACGTCCATTGCCGCGATGAATTGCTCCTCGTTCTCGGGCAGCACGCGATAGGACGTCAGCACCAGCACCGGCCCGTCCAGCGGCTCGGGCTCGAACACCAGCGAGGGCTCGGGCCAGTGCGACGACGGCGTCAGGTCCAGATTCCCGGTCTTGGCGTGCAACGGCCACCACAGCGACGACGCCGCGCACGCCAGCAGCAGCCCGACGCTGACCAGCAGGCTGGTGACGCTCGTCGTCGCGCCCGCCAGCAGGCCCCAGATCAGGGAACCGAGCGCCTGGCCGCCCATGAAGATCAGCTGGTACACCGACAGTCCGCGGGCCCGCACCCACGCCGGCAGGCTCAGCTGCATCGACGCGTTCAGCGTCGACAACGACAGCAGCCACGACGCGCCGCCGACCACCAGCGCTGCCAGCACCACCCCGAAGATCGGCACCAAAGCCAACACCGCGGTGGCCGCAGCGAAACCCACCGCACCCAGCGTCAGCAGGATGTTGGCGCCGAACCGCGACCGCAGCCGCGACAGCACGAGTGCGCCCAGCAGGGCGCCGACGCCGAGCGCACCGAGCAGCAGCCCGTACCCCGACGACGACAGGTGCAACTGGTCGGCGGCGATCACCGGCAGCAGACCCCACAGCGCACTCGCCGGGGCGATGAACAGCGCTGTGCGCAGCAGGATGCGTCGCACGATCGGCGAACTGCGGATGAAGCGGCCGCCCGCGCTCAACGCCGCCATCGCCCGCTCCGGCGGGTAGTCGTGCTCCACCGGGGGCCGGCGCCACCACAGCAGCACCGCGACGATCCCGATGAACGACACCGCGTTGAGCCCGAACACCAGCGTCGGACCGGCCAACGACACCAGCGCACCCGCGATCGCCGGGCCGATCGCCCGCGCGCCGTTCATGCTCATGCTGCCCAGCGCCGCCGCGGCCGGAATCTGTTGCGGCGGAACCAGATCAGGCTGGATCGCCTGCCAGGCCGGGGCGGTGAGCGCCTGCCCGCATCCGATCACGAACAGCACGATCAGCAGCACCGCGGGCGTCGTCAACCCGAACCCGGTCAGCGCGGCGAGGAACGCGACGCCCGCCGCCATCGCGCCCTGCGTCGCGAGCAGCAGCCGTCGCCGGTCCACCAGGTCGGCCAGCACGCCGGACGGCAGCGCCAGCAGCATCACCGGCAGCGTCGTCGCGGTCTGCACCAGCGGCACCAGCACGTCGGCCCGGGGATCGCCGACGAGCATCCACTGGGCGCCCACGGTCTGCATCCACGTGCCGAGGTTCGACACCAACTGCGCGATCCACAGCGCGCGGAAGACGGGCGAGCGCAGCGGCGCCCAGGTCGAGCTCGTCACATCGACAATTTTGCGTCGAGGATCGACAGACCGAGCGGGACGGTCTTCTCGGGCAGCGGATTGTTGTGGGCGGCGCCGAAGATCACCCCGGCGATCGCGCCCGCCAGGACACGCCGCTCCGTCTCGTCGACCGGCTCGTCGAGCCGCTGCTGCAGTGCGTCGGTGATCAGGTCGATCAGCTTGATGAATTCGGCGTAGATCAGGCCGTGCGCCTCGGGCACCTGGTAGAGCAGTTGCTGCCCGACGAGGTCGTCGTGTCGGTCCTCCTCCGACATCCCGCCGAACACCTCGGTGACGGCGTACTGGTAGGCGGCGATCGGCGTCAGGTGGCGCGGGGCTGCCACGAACGCCGCGACGATCAACGGCGAATGGTCGGCCGAGATCAGCACCGCTTCCTTGACGCCGAAGTAGCGATAGAAGGTCCGGGGCGACACCTCGGCGGCCTCGGCGATCTGCTCGACCGTGGTCTCGGCGAACCCCTGCTCGCCGAACAGCGTCAACGCCGCGCGACGGATCGCGCGGCGGGTCTGCCATTTCTTGCGTTCCCGCAGCCCGGGCACCTCCGGCGTCATGCGGACATGACCCTGGTCGTGTACTCCAGGATCGGTTCGCGCAGTGTGGTGACGATGTCCCCACGGGTCAAGGCGTTGGTCACCAGCGTCGAGATCGCGGCGACCAGCGCTTGGCAGGCGAACATCCGGCTCTCGTCGTCGGCACCGAAGATCTGCGCGACCCCGGCGACGAACTCCTGCTGCAGCTCCACCCGCCTGCGCATGGCCTCCGGACCCGCCGCGTACACCTCGAGCAGGTAGAGCCGCGCGGTGACGGGATCGGCGGCGATGAAGCCGAGATAGCGGTCCAGCATCACCGCGAAACGCTCCATCGGAGTGCCGGTGACGGGCAGCGCGCGGATGGCCCCGACGATGAGTCGCTGGGCACGCGCGTAGCCGGACATGAACATGTCCTGCTTGGAATCGAAGTGTTCGTAGAACGTGGCCCGGGAGACCTTGGCCTCCTTGATGACGTCGTCGACCGTGGTGTGGGCGTACCCGTTGATCGACATGACCGTCGCGAGTGCCTTGAACAAGCGCTGCTTCTGGTTAGCCGCGACCTCTTCTCTGCTGAGGTGATGACGGCCGGCGGCGAGCCGCTCGGACACTGGGACGCTCCCTTGTGACGGTGCAGCATCGGCATGGGCTCAGCTGATGCGTGGGCAAACCGCAGTATAGGCGGACCTGACACCCGTCCCCGGGCAGCGGAATGTCTTATGTTTCTCAGAAACGGCGATGTTTATGTACGATGCTCATGGTTTCTCTCGTCAGGACTGTCGAGGCGCGTGCAGCGAGGGGTTGAGCGAAGCCTCCTGAAGTGACGCGCCGGTTCCGATGTCCGAGGATGGGGGAGCAGTGGCCATCGGGGCCGGCGTCGTCGCTCGTATTCTGGCGGAGTGCGCACACTCGGTCTGATCGGCGGCATGAGCTGGGTCAGCACCGCGTACTACTACCGGGTGATCAACGAGCTCGTCGCGCAGCGACTCGGCGGACTGCATTCGGCGCGCATCGTCCTCGCTTCGGTTGATTTCGCCGAGATCGAGGCACTCAAGCTCGCCGGGGACTGGGACGGCGTTGGTTCCCGGCTGTCTGATGCGGGCCGTCTTCTCGAGGGCGCGGGCGCCGATGCGGTGGTGCTGTGCACCAACACCATGCACTACGTCGCTGAGGCCATCGAGGACGCGGTCACGGTGCCGCTGCTGCACATCGCCGACACGACCGCCCGGGCCGTCGCCGCGGCGGGCCTGACCAGAGTCGGATTGCTGGCCACCGCGTTCACGATGGAGCAATCGTTCTACGTCTCCCGGTTCGCGTCCTACGGGGTCTCCGTGGTGACGCCCGGTGCCGACGACCGCGCCGAGGTGAGCCGCATCATCTATGACGAGCTGTGCCACAACGTGATTCGTGACTCGTCGCGAGCGGTGTATCGCAATGTGGTCAGCCGGATGCCTGAGGTGCAGGGCGTGATACTCGGCTGCACCGAGGTCGAACTGCTACTCGGCCCCGATGACGTTGCGCTGCCGGTGTTTCCGACGACAGTGCTGCACGCGCAGGCCGCGGTCGATTTCGCGCTCAGTGCGCCAGCGCCGGCACCCTCTGCTTCATCTGGTGGCGAAGCTCGGTGAACTCCGCGATCGACCGCGTCGCCACCGTGGCCACCGGCCGGGCGTTGCGGCCCGCCGCCTCGGTCTTGCTGACCATCACCACGCTGTCGATGTAGGGCTGGATCGTCGTCGCGTTCTGCACCGTCGCGACGATCACCAACTGGAAGCCGAACTTGCGGAACGCCTGCAGCGCCTGCTGCGCGAACTGCGGATCGGACTTCGAGAACGCCTCATCCAGCATCAGCTGAGCGAAAACCGGTTTGTTGTCCTGGCTTTCGGGGCTGGCGAGGTTGAAGCTCAGCGCTCCGGCGAGGCAGAACGCCATCAGCTTCTCCTGCTCACCGCCCGAGTTGTCACCCGCATTGCTGTGCGTGCGGATCAGCTCGTCGGAGGCCACATCCCACTCCGCGCAGTCGAACGTGAACCGGTTGCGCACATCGAGCGCATCCCGCGTCCACGCCTTGTCCTCCGGTGCCGTCGACGCGAGCCGGTTGCGCAGGCGCAGGATGTCGGCGTACTGGTCGAGGATCGCCTGCTTGTCGCCCAGGCCCACCTCGGCGATGCGCCTGCTGATCGCGCGCACGATCTCGGTCAGCTCCGACACCGCGCTCAGGCTTCGCGGTGTCGCGCGCAGCGTCAGGCGGGTGCCGCGATTGAATTCGACGGCACCCAAACCGGTGTTGACCCGCTCGATCTGCTCGGCGATGCGGCGGGTCTCCTGCTCGGCCACGCGGTGCAGCGTCAGGATCGCATCCGGCGCCTGCTCGGTGACCAATCGCATCATCCGCTCATAGGCCTCGGGCAGCTCACGCTCGTCGATGTGCCGGCACAGCGCGACGTAGTCGTGCACGCGCTCGTCGAAGTTGTCGGAGTCGTTCGGGATCGCGTCGGGGAACGCGGTGTCGAACGTGTTGACGATGCGCGCGAGTTCGTCGTAGGAGCGTCTTCTGCTCTCGCGCAGCTGCTCGCGTTCCTTCTTGATCGCGCCGAACAGCGCGTCACGGAACGGCTCCGGGTCGAGCAATTCGAGGCTCACCGGCAGCTGCGCGGAATAGCGGGCCAGCAGTTCGGTCAACGGTTCACTCACGAACGTCGGCGACAACCGCTCTTCCAGCTCGAGAAGTCGGGTCCGACGGGCATCCAGATCGTCCCGGCGGGTCTGGATCGCACCGCGACGCGTCATCAATTTCTGGATCTGCGACCAGCATTCGTCGGCACGCTCGTTCAGTGCCTCGATGTCGGGGTTGTCGGCCAACAGCAGCTCGTACTGCTCGCGCAACCGGTCGGCGTGCCCGTCGGCGGTCTCGGTGTCGATCTGACTCCACTGCGGGAACTGCTCGCAGATCGCCTTGCACGCCGCCGCGCGGTCGCGCCACTGCTGGCGCTGCGCTGCGATGTCGTCGGCGGTACGGCGTGCTTTCTGGTAGGCCTCCTCGGCGGCGGCCAGATCGACGGTGAGCGCGTTGATCTTCGCCGACACGTCACCCTGGTACAGGTACTCCGACTGCTTGAGCGGGCGGCGGTCGTCCTTGATCGCGAGCCGATCGGAGTCCTTGTACAGGCCCGTGTCGGTGACAGCGCGGCGGAACCGGGCGAACACCTCGGGGGTGTCCACGCAGACGTGATCGCCTGCGGCGGTGACGATGTCGACGGCCTCGGCCGCGCACGGATGCTGCGGATCGACGGGAAAGAGCTTGCCGGCCAGCGTGTTCGGCTCCGGCTCTTCCGGTTCCGCGCCGAGCATCTTCGCCCGCACATGGTGCAGCGCCAGCCGACCCCGCATGTTGGTCTCGTTGACGAACTGCAGCACCGCCGTCCAGTGCTGATCGGGCACCATCAGACGCAACCCGACGCCGCGCAACACCTTCTCCACCGCGGTGCGCCAGCGGGTCTGTTCGGCCCGCAGGTCCATCAGCTCGGCGACATAGGGCAATTCGGCGGCGTCGACCCCGACGGCGGCGCAGATCTGATCCCGCATCAGCAGAGCGAACTCGGGGAGTGCCGAGCCGACGTGCTCCACGCGCTTGAGTTCCTTCGCCGCGTCGTCGCGCGCCATGCGGGCGGCCTTCTGCGCGTACTCGGCGTCCGTCGATGCCTCGCGGTGGCGCTCCACCTTGGCCAGCAGTTCGGTGGCCTGCTGCAGGAGTTCCTCGCGCAGGTTCCAGAACTCGTCGGCGGTGTCGGGGACGTCGAGCTCCTGCGCGGCGAGCATGTCCTCGTAGGCCGCGCGGCGGCGCTGGACCTGCTCGGCTTCGGTCTCCGCGGCCGTCACCTGGCTCTGCAGCGGACCGATGTTCGCGCTGGTTCCGCTGATCTGCGCGTTGAGCGAATCCGCCTCGGCTTTGGCCAGATTCAGAGATCTTGTGACGTCCTCGTACTCGTTGTCGAGCTGGTCGATCGTGGAGTCGAGTTGGGCGATCTGCGCCGGGCACTGCGCGAGACGGACGTGATCGGTGTACGCGCGCACCATGGGCAGGTCGACGAGGTCGATGATGCCGAGGTCGCTGGACTCCGACGCGTAGCGCTGCTGGATCTTCTCGATGTCACCGAGGATCTTGCGTTTGCGTTGCGCGACGGCCAGCAGTTCGCGGGCTTCGACCAGCGGATCGATCTGCTTGAGCGCCTCGGGCAGGCGGGCCAGGCTGTCCGGCTCGTCGAGCATGAATTCGCGGACGAACTGCTCGAGCCCGCCGACGCTCTTGAGTGACTTCGCTTTTCCGAGCAATTGCTGGGCCGCGTCGGACGCGCGGATGCCGATGGTCGCGTACAGCTGCGCGAGGTACTGCGATTCGACCTTGGTGGTGAAGCGCCACTGCTCCTTGAACACGCCGGTGTCGAAACGTCCTGCCGCCCAGCGGTTACAGACGTCCTCGATGTCGAGGTCACCGTCGCCGAGCACGAACCGGCTCGACGAGTCGTTGCGCGATTCGCCCGTCAGCCACTTGAGCACCAGGCCCGTCACCGTGCGGCCCGAATCGCTGGCGTAGGTGACCGCGACCGCCGACCACGCCGTCCCGTCGCCGCGCAGATACATCACCCGGCTGGTGCCGCCGTCGCTGCGCTGCCCCCACGCGCCACGCACGTACTTGTCCACGGTGCGCCGGCCCGCGCTCGACCCGGCCGCTGTGTTGTCGCCCGAGGCGTTGAAGTTGCGGCGGTTGAACGGCAGGAAGCCCAGTGAAATGGCATCCAGCAGTGAGGATTTGCCACTGCCGGAGGCGCCGGCGATCAGCGCGCCGCCCTCGGAGAACGGGATGGAGTGGTAGCCGTCGAACACGCCCCAGTTGATGACCTGCAGCCTCGACAGGTGGAACTGCTCAGTCAAGGTCGGTCTCCTGCGTGGTGGTTCCGCCGGTGGCGAGCATCTCGAATTGCTGCTGCAACTCGGTGATCACACTGCCCGTCATCACCGCGGTGATGACCGGGCTGATCGTGTAGCTGTCCTCGTCGTCGCGGCTGCGGCGCAGGATATCCAGACCCGTCAGCCGGGCGATCGCCGCGTCGATGCGGCCTGTGAACGTGACCGTGTCCCGGTCGACGTCGTTGAGCACACCGGAGAACAGCCCGTGCATCTCCTCGCGGGAGATCAGCACGCTCTGCCCGCCGGCGGCGCGCATCATCTGCGCCAGGTGCAGGGCCAGGATCGAGTCGTAGGTGCCGAGCGGTTCGCGGCGTAACAGCTTGATGCCCTTGGCGGATTCGTACCGGGCCTGTTCGACGAACGCGACATCCGTGCCGTCCACGATACGCAGCAGCAGGTCCAACTCCGAGAGCCGCACCGAGAGTTGATGGCGGTACTCGAGCACCCAGGCGTAGATGTCCGCGTCGGACTCGGCGCTGATGTAGCGGCGTGTCAGCAGGTGCTGCAGCGCCCAGCAGGCGCGGTCGGGCAGTTCGGAGACGTCACCGTCGAATCGCGGCCGGCGCTGATGCGGCGGCCGCGCGGTCTGGTCGACCTGCGGTAGGGACGAGAAGTCGATGTCGGCGTCGGTGCTCATGGAGCCACTCCCACGGTGATCGGTTCGGTGAAAGTCACGTCAGGCACGGCGATTTCGCGGTCCCGGCCATCCAGAGACCGGAATCGGACCGTCGTTGATTGGCTGCCAGTGTCCTGCGGCTGCTTGAGCGCCCACGACCACAGCACGATGACGTGACCGAGGTATGCGTTATCGAGTTTGGCGACGGCGTCGGGCAGCGAGACCGGCAGCTCGCTGTTGATCATCTCCGCCATCGCGGCCGCGTCGACCTGGGTGGTGAGTGCGGCGAAGCTGGCGAGGTCGACATCTCCTTCGGCGGGCTTCGCGGGCTTCGGGGTCGACAGATCGCCGATCTTGAAGCTGAGCGCGCCGACCGAGCTGATCGCGTGCCGTGCCAGGGGGAGCTCCAGATCGAGCCGCGAATCGGTGAGCGAGGTCTTGAGCAGCGTGCGCGCGGCGCCGATGGCCTCGTTGAGCTGACGGGCGATCCCGCGGCTCTGCTCCAGCGTGCCGAACGCGGTGAAGCGCTTGACCCGCTGCGCGCAGCGCTGCTGGATGCGCTCGACCTCGTCGATCTGCTGGCCGACGAGTTCGAAGAAGCCGGCCATCACCCGGCGCAGCGCCGGATCGAGATGCGGCAGCGCCCCGGCGACCGCGGCGACGTCGGCCTCGAACTCGGCGCGCTGGTCGGGGTCGTTGATCATGCGCAGGAAAGCGCGGTGGCTGTCGCGGCCCTGCGAATCCCACGCCGCCTGGTAGTCGGCGTACATCTGTCGCTGCCGGTCCCGGTAGGCGACGTTGCTGTCGATCGGCTCGTCGAGCGCGGCGGTGGCCTGCTCGATCATCGTGCCGTACTGCCCGATGTCGGTGATCAGGCGTTCCATCTGCAGCGCGATCGCGCGGGCCTCGTCGTAGGCATCCGTGATGTCCGGTTCGGGCCGCGCCCCGGCCTCGAGTTCGTCCAGCTCGCGGCGCAGCGTGTCGATCTCTGCCTCGATGCTCTTGCGGATGCGGGCCGGATCGTTGCCCACCCGGATCGCGACCTGCTTGAGGCGACCGGCGATGCCGGTGATCGAGCCGCCGGTGGCGATCGTGTCCTGGCGGCGCATGCCGCGCAGGAAGTCCAGCGCGCGCCGCGCGTCCTGGGTGAGGTAGCAGACGTTCTGGTCGGTGCGCTCGTCGACGATGCGATGCAGCCAGCCCTGGCTCGCCCACGTCTTGACCAGAGCGAGTCCGGGCTGATCGTCGCCGAGATCGGCCAGATCGCGCTCGATGCGGACCACGAGGTCGGTCTCGGCGACCACTCCGCCGCTCAGATGCCGATCCATCAGCGTTGCGTAGAGGCTCAGGTTGGTGGCCGAGAGCAGCCGCACCGTCGGGGATGCCTGCAGTTCGCGGTTGCGCTCCAGCAGCTCGGTCGCCGACAGCTGGTCGTCCACGCATCCTCCTTCTGGTCTCTGGCCGGAGGCCCCAACATAGGCCACGGCAGGGACAGCGCCGCGGTCCGCGGGGGAGTGTCGCGAGGTTTCCGGCAGGTCGTGTGACGGGTGTGACCAGGGGGATTGCCGGGTCAGGTGAGGGTGTCTTGCAGGCCGTCGGCAGGTGGTGCTGGTTGACTGTTTCGATGACGTCGGCCCGGTGGCACACCCCCGCCGTGCGGCTCGTGGGCGCGGCGATCCTGGGGTTGGTGGCCGGTCTGGTGGCGTCCGTCGAGTTCGGCTGGTTCGCGATCCTGATCGGGTGGGACGTGCTGGCGCTGACCTACCTGGTGTGGACGTGGGCCGTGCTGTGGCGATTCGACGCCGAGCAGACGGCATCGCACGCAGAGATCGAGGAGCCCGGCCGCCGCACCGTCTTCGTGCTGATCCTCGTCGGCGCACTCGCGAGCCTGGTCGGCGTCGGCCTGCTGCTGGCGAATGCGCGGCCCGAGTACATGGGCGCAGTGGCGCCCTTCATCGCGGTGGGCAGCGTGGTGATCTCGTGGTTCGCGGTGCACACATTGTTCGCGCTGACGTACGCGAAGATCTATTTTCGCGAGAAACCCGTCGGCGGAATCGATTTCAACACGTCGGCGCCGCCGCGCTACAGTGATTTCGCGTACGTGGCGTACGCCGTCGGCATGAGCTTCGCGATCTCGGACACCAACCTGACGTCATCACGGATGCGGGCGACGGCGTTGAAACACGGTCTGCTGTCGTACCTCTTCGGCTCCGTGATCGTCGCGTCGGTGGTGAATCTGATCGCGGGCGGTCTGTAGCTCAGACGAGCCCCAGCTCCTCGAGCGATGTCACGGTGTCGCGGATCGTCTCGTCAAGTGGGCGCGGCTGCCAGCCGAGGATCCGCTTGGCCTTGGCGTTGCTGATCTGCGGCCGGTTGCCCTGGACGTCGTCATGGGCTTCTCTGCCGACGATCCGAGCCAACTCCGCGAACGTCACCGCGGGCTCGTCGGCGACCACCAGGAACCGTTCTCCTGCAGCGTCTTCCGTGGTCATCGCGCGTACATGCGCGTCGGCGACATCGCGGACGTCGACCACGCCGAAGTACTGGCCGGCCGGCAGCGGATCGCCTTTGAGTATCGAGCGCACGATCTGCACCGACGTCGACAGGTGCGGACCGAGCGTGGGCCCGAAGATCCCGGTCGGCACGATCGTCGTCAACTCGAGCGCCCCGCCCTCGCGGTTCACGAAGTCCCACGCCGCCTGCTCCGCGATGGCCTTCGACCGGATGTAGGCGGTGTTCTCGTCGGCCGGATCGGTCCAATCCCGTTCTGTCCAGCGCTGTTCGGTGCTGGGGGAGTATCCGACCGCGGCGAACGACGACGTCATCACGACGCGGCGGCACCCCGCGTCGCGGGCATGACGGAGCACGCGCAGGGTGCCGTCGCGCGCGGGCGCGATGACCTCATCGTCATCGCGTGGGTTCTCCGCCGGGAACGGCGACGCGACGTGCATGACGACGTCCGTTCCGGCGACCGCGTCCGCCCAGCCGTCGTCGGACGTCAGATCGGCATAGGCGAACTCGACGTCTCCCGTCGTCGTCTGACGGACGTCCTCGGCGCGGTGTGGAGTGCGGACGGCCGCCCTGACCCGGTATCCCTGTGCGAGAAGTTGATTGACGAGGTGGCTGCCGACATACCCGGCAGCCCCCGTTACCAGGACCAGCGGCGCTTCGCTCATCGCTCCTCTTTCCGACATGTCATGGTCCCACTCTCGCACCGGGGCCCGGGAAACGGGACCCCGGAAACTCCGTAGTCTTGCCGTCATGACAGTGGTGTTCGTCCATGGCAATCCCGAGACCGCAGCGATCTGGGGTCCGATGCTGGCCGTGCTGGGCCGCGACGACGTCGTGCTGCTGTCCCCACCGGGGTTCGGGGCGCCGCTGCCCGATCGGTTCGGTGCGACGTTCCTGGAGTACCGCGACTGGCTGGAGGCCGAACTGTCGGCGATCGAGGGTCCCATCGACCTTGTCGGCCACGACTGGGGCGGCGGCCACGTCATCAACGCCGTCATGCACCGGCCCGAGCTGGTGCGCAGCTGGGCCAGCGATGTCGTCGGGCTGTTCGATCCCGCCTACGTCTGGCATGACTTGGCGCAGGTGTGGCAGACACCCGGCGCAGGCGAGGAGTTACTCGACGCGATGCTCGGCGGTGATCTGACCGCGCGCACGGATTTGATGGTGTCCCTGGGCATTCCGGCCGATGTCGCCGCGCAGATCGCCGAACACCAGAACGCCGACATGGGCCGCGCGATCCTGGCGCTCTACCGGTCGGCCGCCCAGCCCGCGATGGCAGAAGCGGGTCGAGAATTGCCGCGCCTCGCTGCGCGACCGGGTTTGTCGCTGCTCGCCACCGACGACGCCTTCATCGGCGCCCACGACGATCGGCGCCGAGCCTCGGAGCGGGCGGGCGCACGCATCGAGGTGCTCGACGGGCTGGGGCACTGGTGGATGGTGCAGGACCCACACCGCGGCGCCGAGGCGCTGAAGTCGTTCTGGGCGACGCTGGATTGAGTCTCGGGACGGGCGCTTGACGGTAACTTGCATGGGCACTACAAAACAGTGGTGACCATTCAGGAGGTTCGGTGAGCGACGACATTGTGCGGTTGATGGAAGAGAACCTGCTCGCGGTGTTCAACGAGCGCGACGCCGATGCCAGGCTCGCGGTGGTGCGGCGCAACTACGCTCCGGACGTCCGGTGGTCGGACGCTGAGGAGACGGTGACCGGCCAGGACCGATTGCATGAGAAGGCGCAGGCGTTGCTCGACGGGCCGCTGGCGGGCCTCGATTTCACCCCGGCCGGCCCGGTGCATCAGGTCGCGAACATGGGTTACCTGAACTTCGAGGTCTACGCGCCGGGCGCCACCGACGTACTGATCGCGGGCTTCGACGTCGCGATTGTCGAGAACGGCGTCATCGCGCAGCTGTTCACCGTGGTGACGCAGGAGCCCCCGGCCACGCCATGAGGGCGACGTCGGCGGCCGCACGCAGCTGCCGACGCGTTGCCCCGTCGCGGGCCAAGGCGGACAACCCCCGCAGGACCAGATCGGTGTAGTCCGTCAGCGCGGCGACGTCGGCTGTGGCCGGTAGGTCTCCGGTCTTCTGCGCGCGGCGCAGGCGCCGGGCGATGGCGTCGCGCCCGGAATCCCGGCGGGCGCGCAACGTCGGATCGGAGATCACGAAGCAGCCCGGAGGATGCGCCGGCCGCGTGTACAACTCGACCGCGCGGTCGAGAATCGTCGTGAACACCTCGTGCGCAGTGGCGGCTTCGAGTGCCGGTGGGACAACGGCGGAGCGCTCGTACAACTCGACTGCGGCGTCGAACAGGGCCTGCTTGTCACCGAACGCCGCATACAGGCTGGGCGGTGAAATGCCCATCGCCGCGGTCAGATCGTTGATCGAGGTGCGGTCAAACCCTCTGTCCCAGAACAGATGCATGGCCGCCTGCAGCGCCTCTGCGCGATCGAACTTCGGCGGCCTGCCCATCAGTCGATCCTATGCACCGCTGTGTGTGCTCTGCTAGCGTCCTGACTTGAACAATCACTACAAAAGTCTCGAGAGGGCGCCATGAGCTATGCGATCGTCGGTTCGGGGAACATCGGTTCCGCGGTGGCCGGGCACTTCGCACGCACCGGTATCGACGTCGCCGTCGCGGCATCACGCGGACCCGACACCGTCGCACCACTGGCGCAACGCCTCGGACCGCACATCGCCCCCTCCGAGGTATCGGATGCACTGGGCGCCGACGTCGTCGTGCTGGCGGTGCCGTTCGAGGCCGTGCAGGAGCTCGTCGGCCGGGTACCGGACTGGTCCGGCCGGATCGTCGTCGACGCAACCAATGCCATTGACTACAAGGACTTTTCACCGGCCGACCTGGGCGGGCGGGCGTCGTCGGATCTGGTGGCGGAGTGGGCTTCCGGTGCGCGCGTGGTGAAGGCCTTCGGGCACACGTGGGCCAAGGTGCTCGCGCGCGAACCCGGGGACGGCCGCGGCGGGCGGCGGGCACTGTTCCTGTCGGGTAACCACCCGTCGGCCAACGCCGAGGTGGCCGCGCTGATGGAGCGCTTCGGATTCGAGCCGATCGACCTGGGACGCAACGATGCCGGAGGGCTGCTCCAGCAGTTCGGCGGACCGCTGACCACCCGCAGCTTCATCTCCCAGGCGATCGGTGGCGCCTCACCCGCGGAGATGGACCTCGTCTAGCGCACGTGTGAGGAAGTCGCGCAGCGTTGTCGGCGGGCGCCCGGTGACGTTCTGCACGGTCGTCGTGACGAAATCCTGTTCCCCCGCGCTGATGCGGCCATCCAGCGCCGCGAGCACGCGCGCGTACGTCGGCGAGAGGCCGGCCGCGGTGAACTGTGCGGCTCGTTCTTCAGGCGGCACTTCGACGTGGCGGATGTGGTGGCCGAGGACGTCCGACAGGATCGCCGCGGCATCGGTGTAGGACAGCGATTCGGGGCCGGTCAGTATAAGTTCCGCGCCCACGGGCTCGGGTGCGAGCAGAGCCTCGACGGCGGTCGCGGCGATGTCGTCGGCGTCGATGAATCCCAGACGGCCGGCGCCGGTCGCCGTGACGATCTCGTGTTCGTCGCGGATGCTGCTGGCCAGCGGATGGTCGCCGACGAAGTTCTGCATGAACCACGAGGGCCGCAGCACGGTCGGCTCCGCGAACAGCTCGACGACCGCGTCGTGGATCTCGCCGAGTCCAGAACAACCGCGCTCGATCGCGGACGAACTCACTTGCACGACCCGCTGCACACCATGCGCCGCGGCCAGCTCGAGGAAGGGGCGGACCATCGGCATGGGGTCTGCGTCCCCGGCCGGGGCGACCACATAGACCGCGTGCACCCCGTTCAGCGCGGCCGTGAAGGTGGTCGGGTCCGACCAGTCGAAAGCGACCGCGTCCGGGTCGGCGGGATCGGGTCGGCGGCTGGCGGGACGGGCGCGGGCGCCGCGTGAGCGCAGGCCGGCGACCACGGCGGACCCGGTGTTGCCGGTCGCACCGGTGACGAGAACTGGTTCAGGCACCACGGCCCGCCACATTCGCTGCGAGCGCGTCAGGGTCACCGAGGGCCGCTGCTGCGGCCACCGGGTTCCAGTAGTCGCGGTAGCGCTGTACGCCGTCGGGGCCGACGGTGATCACCCCGACATAGTCCATGTGGTACGGCGAGTTAGATTGCAGCACAACGCCGTCTGCGGAGAACTCGAGAATCACGGTCTCCGGGTCGAGGGTGTGGTGGCGCTGTCGCTCGGTCACAGTGTCGATGCGCAGCAGCGAGCTGTAGTCCCTGAGGTAGTCCTCGACATCGGCGCGGCTGCGCAGAACCGGATATCCGGGCCCGGCGAAGGGGAACTCCATCGAACCGTTTGGTGCCCATTGGGCGGCAAAGGCCTGCATGTCGTTGCGGCGCACGCTGTCGAGCAGCGCATCGATCACATTGTCGGTGTGGGAGCGGCGTTCCTGGTCGGTTCTGTCAGTCATGCGAGACGGAACGGTATCGTCTCGTTTACTATTCCTGCCGTGACGAATCTGCGATCCCGGGTCACCGACGGAATCGTGGAGGCCGTGCTCGACGAGCTGGCCGAGGTCGGCTTCGGGCGCCTGTCGATGGACGGGGTGGCTCGGCGTGCCCGGGCGGGCAAGGCCGCGCTGTACCGCCGGTGGCCCTCGAAGCAGGAGATGGTGCTCGACGTCGTCACCGGGCTCAGCGTTCCGGCGGCCGCGACCGTGCCATCGGATGATCTGGTCGCCGACGTCACCGCGCTGGTGGCTGGCGTCGACGACTGGCTGAGCGACCCCCGGATGGCGCGCGTGCTGCCCGACCTGCTTGCGGAAGCGTTGCGCAATCCTGCACTGGCGGCCGCGCTGACCGACCGCATCGGGGTGGCGCGCCGCAGTTACGGGCAGGCGGTGATCGACACGGCGATCGCCCGCGGCGAGGTCGCCGCGGATGTGGACAGCGAATACGTCCTGGATCTCATTGCGGCACCGGTGTTCTGGCGGATCTGTGGACGCCGGGAGCAGACCGGTCCGGCTTACCTCGATCGGGTGGTCGACTCGGTGCTGCATGCGCTGGGCTGTGAGCGGTGAGCGTGCGGTGGATCGTCAGCGAGCGCACGCTCCTGCACGCGACACGCCGCGCGGGGATGTGCAGACGCGCGCGCTCGCCGAAAGACCGGTCAGCGCACGAGGATGGTGTGGTCGGTCCGGGGGATCAGCTCGCCGATCACCGGGGCGCCCGGGATCTCACCGGCGATCAAGAGCCCGCCCGAGGTCTGCGCGTCGGCCAGTAACAGAGCCTCGTCCTCGTCGACCGACAGCTCGATGTGCGGGCGCACCCATTCGAGATTGCGTCGGGTGCCGCCGCTGACGTACCCGTCGCGCAGCGCCTCCCGGGCGCCGTCCAGATACGGCACGGCCGCCGCGTCGAGGACCGCCGTCACTCCGCTGGCGCGCGCGAGCTTGTGCAGATGCCCCAGCAATCCGAAACCCGTCACGTCGGTCGCGCAGCGGATCCCGGCCGTCAACGCCGCCTCGGATGCCTCGGCGTTCAGCGTCGTCATCGCCTCGATGGCGTGCTCGAAGCGTTCGCCGGTGTTCTTGTGCCTGGTGTTGAGCACCCCAATGCCCAGCGGCTTCGTCAGCGAGAGCGGCACACCCGCCACGCCGGCGTCGTTGCGCAGCAGCCGATCCGGATCGGCGATGCCCGTGACCGCGAGTCCGTACTTCGGTTCGGGATCGTCGACGCTGTGCCCGCCCGCGAGATGGCACCCCGCCTGCACGCACACGTCCATGCCGCCGCGCAGCGTCTCGGCGGCCAGGTCGAACGGCAGCACATCACGCGGCCAGCCCAGCAGGTTGACCGCCACCAGCGGCCGCCCGCCCATCGCGTACACGTCCGAGAGTGCATTGGTTGCGGCGATGCGGCCCCAGTCGTAGGCGTCGTCGACGACAGGCGTGAAGAAGTCCGTCGTCGCGATCAGCGCGGTGCCGCCCTCGATGCGCACAGCAGCCGCGTCGTCGCCGTCGTCGAGGCCGACCAGCAGCTCGCCGGCCGGGTCCTTCGGCGTCTGATGCCGCAACCCGCGCACCACCTCCTCGAGCTCGCCGGGCGGGATCTTGCAGGCACATCCGCCGCCGTGGGCGTACTGCGTGAGCCGGTGCGTCATGGCCTCCATGCTGCCCTGCCATGATGGACGCGTGGCACAGGGAGGCGTATCCGGTCTGGTGACCGGCCCGA
Source organism: Mycolicibacterium sp. 018/SC-01/001 (assembly GCF_007096635.1). Taxonomy (GTDB): domain Bacteria; phylum Actinomycetota; class Actinomycetes; order Mycobacteriales; family Mycobacteriaceae; genus Mycobacterium. Next base: position 59,044 of record NZ_VKAA01000004.1, on the reverse strand, counting down.
TCTTCAAAATCGCTGAGCGGCAGTTCCTGTCGCTGGCGGGTTCGATTCCCGTCCGCCTCCGCCATTTGCCGTGCGATTTCGGCGTGTTCGTCGTCGCTGAGCGCAGGCAACCACGCCGAAATCGCGGCAATGAGTGACCCGCGGCGGCGGGTGCCGCGCACCGACGCCGTGCTCGCCGACCCGCGACTGGTCGCGGCGGCCGAGACGTTGGGCCGCGCGCTGGTCAAGAGCGTGGTGGCCGACGCGCAAGAGCGGGCCCGCGCCGGGGAGATCGAGCCGGAGCAGGTCGCCGACCACGCCGTCTCGGCGTTGCCGTCGAGTGCGGCGACGCTGCGGCCCGTGATCAACGCGACGGGCGTGGTCGTGCACACCAATCTGGGGCGTGCCCCGCTGTCGCGTGCCGCCGTCGACGCGGTGACGACGGCCAGCGGCGCGACCGACGTCGAATTCGACCTCGCGACCGGCCGCCGGGCACGCCGCGGCCGGGGAGCGCTGGCGGCATTGGCCGCCGCCGTGCCTGCCGCCGAGGCGGTTCACGTCGTGAACAACAACGCCGCCGCTCTGTTGCTCGCGGCGATGACGCTGGCGCCCGGCAAGGAGATGATCGTCAGCCGCGGCGAGCTGATCGAGATCGGCGACGGCTTCCGGCTGCCCGAGCTGATGACCTCGACCGGCGCCCGCATCCGCGAGGTCGGCACCACCAACCGCACACACCTGCGCGACTACGCCGACGCGATCGGCCCCGACACCGGCTTCATCCTCAAGGTGCATCCGTCGAACTATCACGTCAGCGGGTTCACCTCGACGGTGTCGGTGCGCGACCTGGCGACCCTCGACGCCACGCTGGTCGTCGACATCGGCTCGGGCCTGCTGAGCCCCCATCCGCTGCTGCCCGACGAACCCGACGCCGCGACCGTCCTGCGCCACGGCGCCGACCTGGTGACCGCGAGCGGCGACAAGCTGCTGGGCGGTCCGCAGGCCGGCCTGCTGTTCGGTGCGGCCGAGCTGATCGAGCGGTTGCGCCGCCACCCCGCGGCCCGCGCGCTGCGCGTGGACAAGCTGACGCTGGCCGCACTGGAGGCCACGCTCGTCGGACCACCGACGCCCGTCGCGCAGGCGCTCGATGCCGACGTGGCCGGGTTGCGGGCGCGGGCCTCGGCATTGGCGGCCCAGCTACCCGGGTCGGAGGTCGTCGACTGCGTGTCCGCAGTAGGCGGTGGCGGCGCGCCCGACGTCGAATTACCCAGTGCCGCAGTCGCTCTGCCTGAGAACTATGCCGCTGTGCTGAGGACCGGCGAGCCGGCGGTGGTCGGCCGTATCGAGGACGGCCGTTGCCTGCTCGACCTGCGCACAGTCGCCCCGGAGGATGACGGGGCGCTGCTTCAGGCGGTGCGCGTGTGTATGTCGTAGCGACGGCGGGACACGTCGACCACGGCAAATCCACACTCGTGCATCGGCTCACGGGCATGTGGCCCGACCGGCTCGCCGAGGAGCAGCGCCGCGGCCTGACCATCGACCTCGGCTTCGCGTGGGCCGACATCGACGGCCGGCAGATCGCGTTCGTCGACGTCCCGGGCCACGAACGCTTCGTCGGGAACATGCTCGCCGGCGTCGGCCCCGTCCCTGCCATCGTGTTCGTCGTCGCCGCCACCGAAGGCTGGATGCCGCAGTCCGACGAGCATGCCGCCGCGCTGCGCGCGCTCGGCGTGCAGCACCTGCTGGTCGTCATCAGCAAGGCCGACCTCGCCGATCCCGCGCCGGCCATCGCGCAGGTGCGCCAGCAACTTCCCGGCGCGGCCATCGTGCTCGGCACTGAGATCGACTCCGTGCGAAGAGAACTCGTGGCGCTGACCGATCGGTTGCCGCCACCGGATCGCGACGCCGACGTGCGGCTCTGGGTCGACCGGTCGTTCACGGTGCGCGGCGCCGGCACCGTCGTGACGGGCACGTTGGCCGCGGGCACGATCCGCGTCGGCGACGAGCTGCAGCACAACGGGCGCCGCGTCACCGTTCGCGGCCTGCAATCCCTGGAGCAGGACGAGGCTCACGTCGCCGCGGTGGCACGCGTCGCGGTCAACCTGCGTGGCATCGACCACCACAGCGTCGCGCGCGGCGACACCCTCTGCACACCCGACGCATGGCACGAGACCAGCGAGATCGACGTCGCATTGCGTGCGGCAGGAAAACTGCAGCAGCAATTGGTGCTTCACTTCGGATCGGCGTCGCTTCCTGTGCACGTGCGACCGCTCGGAGACACCGGAGCGCGGCTGCGGCTGTCCCGTCCGCTGCCCCTGCGCATCGGCGACATCGGGCTCCTTCGCGACCCCGGCGAACACCGCATCGCCGCGGGGATCGAGGTGCTCGACGTCAGGCCTCCCGCACTGCGCCGCCGGGGCGACGCCCGCGCGCGGGCCGCCGAACTGGCCACCGGCGCTGTCCGGCCGCCGGTGTGCGCGCGCCGGAAAGATCTGCGCGCCATGGGTTTCGAGCCGGTCGGCGAACACGTAGGGGAGTGGGTGGTCGACGCGGCGTGGTGGGCGCGTCGCCGCGAGCACCTGGTGGCGGCCGTGGAGCGCTGGTCGTCCGGACACGACATCGCCGCGGGCATGCCGATCGAGGAGCTACGGCGCGAGCTCGACCTGCCGAGCGCCGATCTCGTCACCGCGCTGGCCGCCGGCACCGGGCTCGAGATCGCCGACGGCCGTGTCCGCCGGCCCGGCGTCGCGCTGCCCGCTCGCGTGGAGAAAGCGGTGTCGACGCTCGAGGAGTGGCTGGCCGCCGAACCGTTCCGGGCGCCGGACGCCGACGAACTCGCCGAGCTCGGTCTCGGGCCGAAAGAGCTCGCCGCGGCGGTGCGTGCCGGCCGGCTCGTCAAGATCGCCGACGGTGTCGTGCTGGGGCCGAACGCCTACGAGAGCGCGGCCCAGGTGCTGGCCGGCGTGCCGCAGCCGTTCACCGTCGCCGACGCGAAGCGCGCGCTCGACACCACCCGTCGCGTCGCCGTGCCCCTGCTCGAGGCGCTCGACGCGCGCGGGGTCAGCCGACGCCATCCCGACGGGACGCGCCTTCTGACTCCGTGACCGGGCTCTTGTGGGTGGCGCGCAATGAGCCGGGATGGGCCTTGGCGCTCGGATCGTTGCGGGTCTTGATCAAGCTGGCCACCGTGGTCACCGCGAGGATCACGACGATCACCACCAGGCTCAGGTAGGTGTTCACCTCGGGGATGCTCGGGTTGACGTCGACATGGCCCCAGTGCAGCACCAGCTTCACGCCGATGAACGCCAGGATGATCGCCAGACCCGTCGACAGATACACCAGCCGGTCCAGCAGGCCCTTGACGAGGAAGAACAGCGCGCGCAGGCCCAGCAGCGCGAACGCGTTCGCCGCGAACACGATGTAGGCCTCGGACGTCACACCGAACACCGCGGGAATCGAGTCCAGCGCGAACAGCAGGTCCACGCTGCCGATCGCGATCAGCACCGCGAGCATCGGGGTCGCCATCTTGCGGCCCTGGATGCGGGTGGTCAGCTTGCCGCCGTCGTACTCATCGCTCAGCGGGAGGAACTTGCGCGTCGCCTTGATCATGATGTTGTTCTCGACGTCGGGGTCCTCGTCGCGGTGCCGGAACAGTTGCACCGCGGTCAGGATCAGCAGGAGTCCGAAGATCAAGAACATGAACGAGAACAGCGACAGCAGCGTCGCGCCGACCGCGATGAAGATCGCGCGCATGATCAACGCCAGGATGATGCCGAACGTCAGCACCTTGTGCTGATGCTCTTCGGGCACCGCGAACGTCGCCATGATGATCACGAACACGAAGAGGTTGTCGACCGACAGACTCTTCTCCACGATGTAGCCGGCGAAGTACTGCGTGCCGAAGTCGGTGCCGTAGGTGGCCATGAACCACACGCCGAACGCGATCGCAACGGCGATGTAGAACACCGACCATGCGGTGGCTTCTTTGAATCCGACGCGGTGCGGACGCACGGCGGCCAGGATCAAGTCGACGGCGAGCAGGGTGACGATCAGACCGATCGTCACACCCCAGGTCAGAAGGCTGATCTCGAGCATGCACCCTTTGTACAGGAGCTTCCAAGGTTCACCTGCTGTTCACCGGGTAGTCACCGCTTGCCAACGCGCACCCCGGACGGTTGGATCGATGGTGCGCGGGTGAGAGGAGAGCGACGGGTGGACCTGAAGAAGCTGTTCGAATCCTGGCCCGTGTACCGGCAACTCACCGGCGACGACAAGCTCGGTCGCGGACAGGCCGCTCAGTCGCGGCGCTCGCTGACACTGAGCCCGCGAACAGCCGACGCCGACCACGTCGCGCACTCGGTCTGCCCGTTCTGCGCCGTCGGCTGCGCGCAGAAGGTGTACGTCAAAGACGAGAAGGTCGTGCAGATCGAGGGCAACCCCGACAGCCCGATCTCACGCGGCCGGCTGTGCCCGAAAGGCTCGGCCAGCAAGCAGCTGGTGACCGGGCCGCAGCGATTGACGAAGGTCCGCTACCGCGCGCCGTATGCGACCGAATGGCAGGACCTCGACCTCGACACCGCGATGGACATGGTCGCCGACCGCGTGCTCGACGCCCGCGAGAAGGGCTGGCAGCAGTTCGACTCCGACCGCAACACACTGCGCCGCACCATGGGGCTGGCCAGCCTCGGCGGCGCCACCCTGGACAACGAAGAGAACTATCTGATCAAGAAGCTGTTCACCGCCCTGGGCGCCCTACAGATCGAGAACCAGGCGCGTATTTGACACAGCGCCACGGTTCCCGGTCTGGGGGCCTCCTTCGGTCGCGGCGGGGCGACGGACTACCAGCAGGATCTCGTCAACTCCGACTTCATCGTCATCATGGGCTCGAACATGGCCGAGGCCCATCCGGTCGGGTTCCAGTGGGTGATGGAGGCGAAGTCGCGCGGCACCCAGGTCGTCCACATCGACCCGCGGTTCACCCGCACCAGCGCGGTCGCCGATCAGCATGTGCCGCTGCGCGCCGGCAGTGACATCGCATTCCTCGGCGGAGTGATCAACTACATCCTGTCCAACGAGCTCGACTTCCGTGAGTACGTCACCGCCTACACCAACGCCTCGTTCCTGATCGACGAAAACTTCCAGGACACAGAGGATCTCGACGGTCTGTTCAGCGGATACGACGACGAGACAGCGTCGTACGACGCGTCGAGCTGGCGCTACGAGTCGACCGGGTCCGACGACGACAACGTGGGTGAGAAGGAACGCGCGTCATCGGATCAGCACGGCTCGGGTGGCGCGCCCGTGGAAGGCGGCGCGGGCGACATCCCGTCCGACCCGACCCTGCAGCATCCGCGGTGTGTGTACCAGATCCTCAAGCGGCACTACGCCCGGTACACGCCGGAGATGGTCGAGCGGGTGTGTGGGGTGCCCGCCGACCAGTTTCTGGCGATCGCCAAGGCATGGACCGAGAACTCGGGCCGCGAGCGCACCGCCGCGCTGATCTACAGCGTCGGCTGGACGCAGCACTCGGTGGGCGCGCAGTACATCCGCGCCGGATCGATCATCCAGATGCTGCTCGGCAACATCGGCAGGCCCGGCGGTGGCATCATCGCGCTACGGGGGCATGCGAGCATCCAGGGCTCGACCGATGTGCCGACGTTGTTCAACCTGCTGCCCGGTTACCTCGCGATGCCCAAAGCCGGTGACGCGACGCTGACGGACTACCTCGACCGCATCATGGCGAAGAATCAGAAAGGCTTCTGGCGCAACGCCGATGCGTACATGATCTCGCTGCTCAAGGAGTACTGGGGCGAGCACGCCACCGCCGACAACGATTACTGCTTCGACTACATGCCCCGCATCAACGGCGACCACGGCACCTACCGCACGGTGATGGACATGGTCGACGGCAAGGTGTCCGGCTATTTCCTGCTGGGGCAGAACCCGGCGGTGGGGTCGGCGCACGGACGGCTGCAGCGGCTCGGCATGGCCAATCTCGACTGGCTGGTGGTGCGCGATCTCGTCGAGATCGAGAGTGCCTCCTTCTGGAAGGACGGCCCGGAGATCGAGACCGGGGAGATCTCTCCGCAGACGTGCCGCACCGAGGTGTTCCTGTTCCCGGCCGCTTCCCACGTCGAGAAGGCCGGCACTTTCACCCAGACCCAGCGGATGCTGCAGTGGCGGGAGAAGGCGGTCGAGCCGCCCGGCGATGCCCGATCGGAGCTGTGGTTCTTCTACCACCTCGGCCGAATCCTGCGCGAAAAGCTCGCCGGCTCAACCGATGAGCGTGACAAGCCGCTGCTGAACCTCTCGTGGGACTACACGATGGATGGCGACGAGCCCGACGGCGCCGACGTCCTGCGCCGGATCAGCGGCGTAGACCTGACCACCGGCCGCGCCGTCGACAACTACATGTCGCTCAAGGCTGACGGCTCGACCATGTGCGGATGCTGGATCTACAGCGGCGTATACGCCGACGAGGTCAACCAGGCCGCGCGCCGGAAGCCGCACACCGAGCAGGGCCCCTACGACAACGAGTGGGGCTGGACCTGGCCGATGAACCGCCGGATCCTGTACAACCGTGCGTCGGCCGACCCCCAGGGCCGCCCGTGGAGCGAGCGAAAAGCGTTGGTGTGGTGGGACTCCGCCAAGAACCAGTGGACCGGTCACGATGTGCCGGACTTCGAGAAGAACAAGGCGCCCGACTATCGACCGCCTGACGGAGCCGTGGGTGTCGAGGCGCTGCGTGGCGACGATCCGTTCATCATGCAGGCCGACGGCAAGGCGTGGCTGTTCGCGCCCGACGGCGTACAGGACGGCCCCATGCCCACACACTACGAACCCCACGAGTCGCCGGTACGCAATGCGCTCTACGGTCAACAAGGTAATCCGGCGCGCAAAGTTTATGGGCGCAAAGACAATCCGTCGAACCCGTCACCTCCGGAAGCGCACGGTGGCGTCTTCCCGTTCGTGTTCACCGCTGCGCGACTGACCGAGCACCACACCGCAGGCGGTATGAGCAGGCAGCTGCCGTATCTGGCCGAGCTGCAGCCGGAGCTGTTCGTGGAGGTGTCCCCGGAGCTGGCGAAGATCCGCGGCCTCGAGCACATGGAGTGGGCACACGTGGTGACCAGCCGCGCGGCAGTCGATGCACGGGTGTTCGTCACCAGCCGGATGCGGCCGCTGCGTATCGAAGATCATGTGGTGCATCAGATCTGGATGCCCTACCACTGGGGAAACAAGGGTGTGGTCGACGGTGACGTGGTCAACGACCTCCTCGGAGTGGTGGCCGATCCCAACGTGTTCATCCAGGAGAGCAAGGTCGCGACGTGCGACATCCAGCCGGGCCGGCGGCCGCGGGGCCCGGCTCTGCTGGAGTATCTGGCGGCGTACCGGACCCGGGCGCAGATCACCCCGGAGACCGGAACGGACCTCGACACGACCCAGCCGTCCCACGACCACACCGAGGAGACGTGATGGACGCCAACAGTTTCTACGGCCCGCTCGAAGACCCGTCGGGTGATGCCGGCTACGACGACGAACATCCGCCCCGCGTGGGGTTCTTCACCGACACCTCGGTGTGCATCGGGTGCAAGGCGTGCGAGGTGGCCTGCAAGGAATGGAACATGGTTCCCGAGGACGGGTACAACCTGCTCGGGATGTCGTTCGACAACACCGGGGCCCTGGGCGCGAGCACGTGGCGGCATGTGGCGTTCATCGAACAGCCGGCCACCCCGCCCGTCGAACTCGGCATGCCCGAGTTCCAGCGGCCAGGCGACGCCACCGGCCCCGAGACGCGTCAGGACTTCCGGTGGCTGATGTCCTCCGACGTCTGCAAGCACTGCACCCACGCGGGCTGCCTGGATGTGTGCCCGACCGGGGCGTTGTTCCGCACCGAGTTCGGCACCGTCGTCGTCCAGCAGGACATCTGCAACGGCTGCGGGTACTGCGTGTCGGGCTGTCCGTATGGCGTCATCGAACGGCGCGAGGGCGACGGCCGGGCGTGGAAGTGCACGCTGTGCTACGACCGCCTGCACGACGGATTGGAACCCGCGTGCGCCAAGGCGTGCCCGACCGATTCGATCCAATTCGGCCCGCTCGATGAGCTCCGGGAGCGAGCAGCATTGCGCGTCAACGAGTTACACGAGCAGGGCGTGACCGAGGCCCGGCTCTACGGCGAGGATCCCAACGACGGCGTCGGCGGCGACGGCGCGTTCTTCCTGCTGCTCGACGAGCCTGAGGTGTACGGACTACCGCCCGATCCGGTGGTGCCGACCCGCGACGCCGGCGCGATGTGGCGCTATGCCGGGATGGCGGCGTCTGCGCTCGTGGGTATCGCGGTGTCGGCGTTCGTCGGGAAGCGGACCTGATGCCACGCGAGCACACGGCGGTGCCGCCGGCGGAGTTCCGGTCCTACTACGGCCGGCCGATCCTGAAGCCGCCGGTGTGGAACTGGATGATCGCGGCGTACCTGTTCAGCGGCGGTCTCTCGGCGGGCTCGGCACTGCTGGCCGCCGGAGCCGACCTGACGGGCCGCACCGAACTGCGTCGCGTGTCGCGCCTCGGAGCGCTGGTGAGCTTGCTGGCCAGCATGTACTTCCTGATCGGCGATCTCGGCCGGCCCGAGCGCTTCCACCACATGCTTCGAGTCGCCAAGCCGAGCTCGCCGATGAGCATGGGCACCTGGCTTCTCGGTGCCTACGGCCCGGGCGCCGGACTGGCTGCGGTCGCCGAGCTGATGCCGGCGCGGCTGCGGCGCTCGCTCGTGGGCCGGCTGCTGACCTGGGCCGCACGGCCGGCGGGTCTGGAGGCCGCCGCCGTCGCTCCCGGCGTGGCCTCCTACACCGCAGTGCTGTTGTCGCAGACGGCAGTTCCCGCGTGGAACGAGGCGCACCCGTATCTGCCGTTCGTGTTCACCGGCTCGGCGGCGGCCAGTGGAGCGGGGCTGGGGATGCTGGCCGCCCCGGTGTCGGAGAGCGGCCCCGCGCGGCGGATGGCGGTCGCCGGGGCAGCGTTGGAAGTGGCTGCGTCGCGCGCGATGGAGCGCAAGCTCGGTCTCGTCGGAGAGGCGTACACCACCGGCCGGCCGCATCGGTTGCGTCAGGCATCGGAGGTCCTCACCGTCGTCGGTGCTGTCGGCGCCGTCGTCTCCGGCCGTCGGCGGTGGGCCGTCGCCGCATCGGGCGCCGCGCTCTTGGCGGGCAGCGCCCTGCAACGCTTCGGCGTGTTCGAAGCCGGGGTTGCCTCGACGCAGGACCCCAAATACGTCGTCGTGCCGCAGCGGGAGCGGCTGGCGCGCCGAGAGGCGTAGGGCGCGCCGCGAGTGTGCGCCCCGATACGGGTGTCGCGGCGTGTCGCGGATGGCGTTTCACACTCGCGGGGGCGGGGTAGCGTCGACTGATGACCTGGACACTGGACCCGTCGCACGGAGAACTGCAGATCACGACGGGAGTCACAGGGCCGGCGTCGGCGATGGGGCACCGGCTGACGATCGCGATGACGGCGTGGCGGGCCACGGTGACCTGGGAGGGTGACGAACCGGCCGCCGTGGACCTGACGGTCGACGTGGACTCGCTCGAAGTGCTGCGCGGCGACGGGGGAGTGAAAGGGCTGAGCGGCGTGGAGAAGGCGCTCGCCCGCTCCAACGCGCTGAAGACCTTGGACGCCAAACGATTCCCGCAGATCCGGTTCATGGCAGACCATATCGTCACGGCCATCGACGGGGGCTACCAGCTGAACGGCAGCCTCGAGATCCACGGCACGACACAGCCGCGATCGGTGGACCTTCGGGTGGCCGATCAGGGCTCGGCCTGGCGCATGACGTGCGACGTCGCGGTGAGCCACGCGGACTTCGGCCTCAAGCCCTACTCGCTGATGATGGGTGCGGTGAAGGTCGCCGACGTCGTCACTGTGTCGTTTCGCGCCGAGCATCCCAAGGGCTGAGCCCTACCCCATGTCGACCGGCGGGGGATCGCCTGCCGCGACCAGCTTTTCGCCGTTCTCGTAGTCCTCGTCGGCCTGATAGGTCAGCACCCCGACGGTGGCGTCGCCCTTGGTGTACCACACGGTGAAACCGTCGCCGTGATCGACGAACTTACTGCGGTCGTACCCGTCGCCCCACGCGGCGTACTTGACGTCGGCGTCGCCGATCGTCGTCCAGAATCCCGGCACGTCGCCCCATGACGCGTCGCCACCGGCCGCGGAGGTTCCGGCGACCTTGCCCTGCGACTCGGCGTCGAACCAGTGCTCGACGGCAAGGGCCCGGCCCGCCGCGGTATTGACGGCGAATGCGACATCGCCTGCGGCGTACACGCCGTCGACACCGGCACTCATGTTCGCCTGCACCGGAATTCGTGAGTTCTCCAGCGAGATGCCGAGGTTCTCGGCGAGGCTGCTGTTGGGTGTGACCCCGGTGGCGGCGAGCACGAGATCGGCCTCGAGCGTGGTGCCGTTGTCGAGGCGGACCTTGCCGTCCTCGACTGCGGTGACCTTGACACCGCCCAGATAGGTGACCCCGGTTGCTTCGACGAGCGCCTTGAGTCGCCGTCCTGCCTCGTCGCCGAGGCGCTTCTGCTGTGGGACCTCGTCGGGCGCGGCCAGCGTCACCGAAAGACCGCGTGCGGCAAGCGATGCCGCGGCCTCGCAGCCGATGAAGCCGGCGCCGATGACGACAGCGGAACGGGCGGAACCCGCGGCGTCGCGCAGTCGCTTGCCGTCGTCGAGGGACCGCAGCTGCAGGACGTGCTCACCGCCGGGCACGGACAGCGGCACGGGGTTCGCACCCGTCGCCAGCACGAGAGCGCTGTAGCCGTAGGGCGTGCCGTCGACCGTCACCGTCCGAGCGGCCGTGTCGATCTGTTCGACGGTGGTGCCGAGGGTGAGATCGATGTCGCGTTCGGTGAACCACTCGGCGGGATGCAGCTCGACGTCGTCGCTCTCCCCGCGAAGGAAGTCCTTGCTCAGGGGCGGGCGATCGTAGGGGTGGCTGCCGTCAGCGCTGATGATGCGTATCGCGCCGTCGGACCGCTCGGAGCGGTACGCCTCGGCAGCGCTGAGCCCCGCAGGTCCCGAGCCGATCACGATCAAGCCAGAATCAGTCATGGCGGGGAGGTACCCCGGGGTCCGCTGCGCCACACCAGGCGGCGCAGGCCGTCATACCTGCGACACCGAGTGCCGCCTACCGCTGGTGTGTGCGCCCACCAGCGCCGGCGGGACGGCGGGAGCGCCGGCGCGACGAGCTCGAGGACCGGCGAGGAGCCGCGGGCGCCGACGGGACGGTGGGACGCGATGCCGCGACCACGCGCTCGACGGGCGCCCGGTACGGCGCGACCTCACCGGCCACCTTCTGCACGGCCTCGGACTGGGCGGTCACCTGCTGAGGGGCGACCTGGATGCCGGCGCGGCGCAGCAGAGCCTGTGTCTCCCTGCGCTGTTCAGGCAGCACCACCGTCACCACATCGCCGGCGCTGCCGGCCCGCGCGGTCCGGCCGGACCGGTGCAGGTAGGCCTTGTGTTCGGCGGGCGGGTCGATGTGCACCACGAGCTCGATGTCGTCGACGTGCACGCCGCGCGCGGCGATGTCGGTGGCCACCAGCACGCGGACCTCGCCGGAGCTGAACGCGGCCAGGTTGCGATCGCGTGCCGGCTGAGACAGATTGCCGTGCAGGTCGACGGACGGGATGCCGGCCGCGGTGAGCTGCTTGGCCATCTTGCGGGCGTGATGCTTGGTGCGCATGAACAGGATTCGGCGCCCGGTGCCCGACGCGAGCCGGTGCACCAGATCCTTCTTGTCCTGCGGGCCCGCGACGTGGAACACGTGGTGGGTCATCGCGGGGACGTGCGATTCGGGGCTGTCGACCGAGTGCAGCACCTCGTTGCGCAGGAAGCGCTTGACGAGCTTGTCGACGCCGTTGTCCAGGGTCGCGGAGAACAACAGCCGCTGGCCGTCGGCCGGGGTGGCGGAGAGGATGCGCGTGACACCGGGCAGGAAGCCCAGATCGGCCATGTGATCGGCTTCGTCGATGACCGTGACGGTCACACCGTCGAGGCTCACGAGCTTCTGCTTCATCAGGTCTTCGAGCCGGCCGGGGCAGGCCACGACGATGTCGACGCCGGCCTTGAGCGCCTGGACCTGCCGGTGCTGGGACACGCCACCGAAGATCGTGGTGACCGTGAGGTTGTTCACAGCGGCCAGCGGCGCGAGCGTGGCCGAGATCTGCGTGGCCAGCTCACGGGTCGGCGCGAGGACGAGCCCGGAGGGCCGCGACGGGCGGCGCGTGGTCCCGGCGAGCCGGCTGACCAGGGGCAGGGAGAAGGCGAGCGTCTTGCCGCTGCCGGTCTTGCCGCGGCCGAGGACGTCACGGCCGGCCAGAGTGTCGGGCAGGGTCTCCTGCTGGATGGGGAACGGGGAGGTGATCCCCCGCGCGGTGAGCGCGTCGATGAGGGAAGTGGAAACGCCGAGATCGGCGAAGGTCTTGTCGCTGTTCAACTTTCGAGTGCCTTTCGGGCATTGTCGTGCCGAGCCGGCGCAGTGTGGGGCGCGGTCCTCAACACAGGGTGGCGAGAGTGCCGGTGGGCACCATCGATCGCCGTGACACGAGCTGTGTGGATCCACGGGTCATCCGGCGGGAGCAGCCTGGCAACGGTGCCGGCGCCTCAGTCGATGACGAGCGTTTCACGACGCATCGGCCTGGTGTGAACCGGCCGACGTGATACCACCCTACCTCACGTCTGCTGGTCGGCCGACTTCCCAGCTCCCAGCGCCAGCAGCGACACCAGGTCATAGGCCACGTGCGCGGCCGCCACCCCGGTCATCTCGGCGTGGTCGTACGCAGGTGCGACCTCCACGACATCGGCGCCCACGAGGTTCAGCCCGCGGAACCCGCGCAGGATCTCCAGCAGCTCGCGGCTGGTCATGCCGCCCGCCTCGGGCGTTCCGGTGCCCGGTGCGTGCGCGGGGTCGAGGACGTCGATGTCGATCGACACGTACACCGGGCGCGTCCCCACCCGGGTGCGCAGCCGGTCGACGACCTCACGGACCCCCTGGTAGTACACGTCGGCCGACGTCACGATGCCGAAGCCGAAGCGGCGATCGTCCTCGAGGTCCTTCCTTCCGTACAGCGGCCCGCGGGTGCCGACGTGGGAGAGCGCCTCGGTGTCGAGGATTCCTTCCTCCACCGCTCGGCGGAACGGGGTGCCGTGGGTGTAGGCCGCCCCGAAGTAGGTGTCCCAGGTGTCGAGGTGCGCGTCGAAATGCACCAGTGCGACGGGACCGTGCTTGGCCGCCGCGGCCCGCAGCAGCGGCAGCGCGATGGTGTGGTCTCCGCCGATGGTCACCAACTTCGTGGTGTCGGCGGTCAGCTCGGCGGCGGCACCCTCGATGGTCTCGATCGCCTCGTCGATGTTGAACGGGTTCGCCGCGATGTCCCCGGCATCGGCGACCTGTACGAGCTCGAACGGGGACACGTCCATCGCCGGGTGGTACGGCCGCAGCAGACGCGACGCCTCACGCACATAGGAGGGGCCGAACCGGGCGCCGGGGCGGTAGGACACTCCGGCGTCGAACGGCACCCCGGCGACGACGATGTCAGCGCAGGTCACCTGGTCCAGACGCGGCACCTTCGCGAAGGTCGCCGGTCCGGCGTAGCGGGGTGTGATGGACGCGTCGACGGGTCCGATGGGCATGGCTCAAACCTCCGAGGTGATAGGCGTGTTCGCGGCGGGGCCGGCGGGCACCAGCCGGGGGCCCTCGGGGCCGAACACGTCAGCGGGTTCCGGGAACAGGCGCAGCGCCAGCGGGTACAGCACGGCGGCCAACCCGAGACCGACCGGGATGCTCAGATCCACGCCGGCCGCGAGATCGCCCAGCGGGCCGACGAATTGGCCGGGCGAATTGACGAAGCAGATCGAGAGCACCGCGGCGACCAGCCAGGCACCCAATCCCCGCCAGTTCCACCCGTGGCGGAACCAGTAGCGGCCGCCGCGCTGGCGGCGGTTGAACACCTGCAAGGCGTCGGAGTCGTACCATCCGCGGCGGGTGAACCAGCCGATCATCATCACCACCATCCATGGTGCCGTGCACGTGACGATCAGCACCGCGAACGTCGAGATGCTCTGCACCACATTGAACGCGAAGCGACCGACGAAGATGAACAGGATCGCCAGCGTGCCGATGAACACGGTGGCCTGCACACGGCTGAAGCGGGGGAACACACTCGAGAAGTCCAGGCCGGTGCCGTAGAGCGCGGTGGTGCCCGTCGACATCCCGCCGATCAGCGCGATCAGGCAGACCGGCACGAAGTACCAGCCGGGTGACACCGCCAGCAGGCCGCCGACGTAGTTGCCGCCCTCGATGAATTCCGGCGCGGTGGTGGCGACGACGCTCGCCGTGACGAGTCCGAAGAGGAACGGCACCAGCGTGGCGAGCTGCGCGCAGAAGGCGGCGAGCATCGGTTGCCACGACGGCGTGTCACGCGGGATGTAGCGGGCCCAGTCACCCAGGAACGCACCGAAACTCACGGGATTCGACATCACGATCAGCGCGGCGCCGACGAACGACGGCCAGTACAGCGGATCCCCGGCGGCCAGCGTGCCGGCATAGCCCGGATCGAAGGTGCCGCCGAAGGCGAAGATGCCGGCCAGGAACAGCAGTGTGGCGGCGATGACGGCGATCTTGTTGACCAGCAACATGAATCGGAATCCGTAGATGCACACGACGAGCACCAGGAGTGCGAACACGCCATAGGCGACGCCGACGGCGATGTTGCTGTCGGGCAGTCCGAATGCGCGATTGGCGCCGCCGACGAGCACGTCACCCGACGTCCACACCGAGATCGAGAAGAAGGCGACCGCGGTCAGCAGCGACAGGAACGAGCCGACCACCCGGCCGTGTACGCCGAGATGCGCCGACGACGACACCGCGTTGTTGGTGCCGTTGCGCGGGCCGAACAGCGACATCGGCGCGAGGATCGCCGCGCCGAGCAGCAGACCCGCCAGTGTCGCGAGCACGGCGTCGCGGAACGACAGGCCGAAGATGATCGGGAAGGTGCCCAGCACCACGGTGGCGATGGTGTTGGCCCCGCCGAAGATCAGCCGGAACAGATCCAGGGGGCCGGCGGTGCGCTCGGCGTCGGGGATGGGCTCGACTCCGTGGATCTCGACCTCGGTGACCCTCGGCGGGGCGGCGCGTCCGGTCGCGTCGATCGAGCTCATGGCGTGGCTCCTCCTGGTGTGATCCGAACAACGCTAAGACCACGTCCGGTGCCGCGCAATCGCATCACTCGTCCTGCGATCTGCATCCGTCGTGAATTGCCGATAAAAGTCGTCACAACCGTCATTCATGACAGAATCAGTCCGATCGAACGCATGATGTGGTCGCAGGGTGAGGCGGAAAATTCGTGGACGACATCGACGGAGCGATCGTCGGCCTGCTCGAACGGGACGGCCGGCTGACCCATCTGGAGATCGCCGCGGCGGTCGGCCTGTCCCGCTCAGCGGCCGCGACCCGGGTCCACCGACTGCTCAGCACCGGCCAGGTCGTGGTCCGCGGCGTCGTGCATCCCGCGGTGCTCGGCCGCGGCGCCCTGGCCCACCTCGGCATCGTCGTATCGGGCCGGGCCACGCCGATCGCACGTGCGCTGGCCGTGCGCAGCGATGTCGCGTTCCTGTCGATGACCAGCGGCGCTCACGCGATCGTCGCCGAGCTGCGGGCGCGTTCGATGGCCGAGGTCGACCGCGCGATCGGGGAGGTGCGGGCCCTGCCCGACGTCTCAGGCGTCGACGCGCTGTCCTATGTCGAGGTGGTGCGCGACGTCATCGGTCCGGTCGGAGAGGTCGGCGTGACGATCGACGACGTGGACCGGGCGCTGTTGCGGGCGCTGCAGGACGACGGTCGCGCCTCCTACGTCGATCTGGCTGCCGCCGTCGGTCTTTCGGCAGCAGGGGCCCGCCGGCGGGTGGTGCGGCTGGTCTCGAACAACGTCGTGCGCATCGGTGCGGTCGTCCGTCACTCGGGGCAAGACCGGCAGGGCGCGCTGGGTCTGGGCATCCGGTTGGCCGGCGCGCCCGAACCGGTGGTCACCGCGCTGCTGGCGATGCCGGCGGCGATCTTCGTCGCGCGGGTCCTCGGTCGGTGTGACGTGCTCGCCACGGTTCGGGGCATCTCGGCTGCTCAGCTGGTGGACGTCGTCGACGAGATCCGGGGGCTGCCGGGGGTCGGCGCCGTCGAGAGCTGGGTGCACCTCGACGTCGTCAAGGAGAACTACGCGTCGGGATTTCCGGAGTGAGGTCGGCGGCGGCCCACCCTCAGCGACAGTGTCGGTGGTTGGTGAGGTGGGCTCGGTATCCGCCGAAAAAGTCGCTCGGGGTGGGCCATCGAGAAGGTTGCGTCAGCGCAGCGTCGCCAGCGCGTCGTCGACGTCGGCCTGCGTCGTCGCCCACGAACACACCAGCCGCCACACCGGTTCCCCGAGATCGGGCTGGTGCACCTGGTAGGACCGCGAGAGTCGCTCCACCGCAGTCGGTTCGAGTCGGACGAACACCTCGTTGGCTTCCACGGGCGACGCCAGCGGGTGGCCGAGTTCCTCCAGGCCGGCGGCCAGTGCGCGGGCCATCGCGTTGGCGTGCGCCGCGGTCGTCAACCAGAGGTCGTCGTCGAGCATCGCGAGGAACTGCGCGGCCACGTACCGGTGCTTGCTCGCCAGATGCCCGATCTGCTTCTGCACGAAGCTGATTCCCGGGAAGTGCTCGGGTCGGCGGACCAGGATCGCATCGCCGAACAGCAAACCGTTCTTCGTCCCGCCGACCGTCACGACATCGGCATCGCCCACCGCATCGATGGGCGACACCTGTTGGCCCGCTGCATTACTGGCGATGGCGTTGGCCACTCGGGCCCCGTCGACATGGACCAGCAGGCCGAGGTCATGAGCGTGATCGACGAAGTCCTTGATCGCCGGCGCCGACCAGACCCGCCCGTTTTCCGTCGACTGCGTGATCGTGACGATGCGGGGCTGCGAGTGGTGCACCGGTCCGCGGCGGGCCACGCGGCGATCGAGCTCGTCGGTCGCGATGATGCCGTCGGCGCTGGGGAGCCGGGTCAGCTGCGCACCCGAGAGACGCACCGGCCCGCCCGCCTCGTCGAGGAGCACGTGCGCCACGTCGCTGCACAGGATCTCGTGCCACGGCTGGACCGCAGAACTCAGCGCGATGACGTTCGCGGCGGTGCCGGTGAACGCGTACAGCACGTCGGCGCCCGGCGAGTCGAAGGCCTCGCGCAACGCGGCGGCGGCCGCGGCGGTGAGGGTGTCGTCGCCGTACGACGGCGCCGGACCGGCGTTGGCGCGGGTCAGCGCGTCGAGAACGGCGGGATGAGCGGGTGCGGCGTTGTCGGACGCGAAGGCGGCGGAGACGGGCACGCTCGCCATTGTGCCCTCGGTCAGCGTGCGGCGAGCCAGGTGAAGAACTCCGCGGCAGTGAACACCGGTTTGCCGTACTCGGCGGCCTTGCGCGCTTTGCCCGACTGTGTGCCGGCCTCCGCGGTGACGAGGACGTCGCACCGCGTCTTGGACACCGTTTTGACGGGGACCAGCCCTGCGTCGGCGGCCAGCGCCTCCATCTGTGGGCGGTCGACGATGCGTCCGGCGGGATCCTGGGCGGTGCCGGTGAAGCAGATCCGCGTGCCCGCTGCGAGCACCGTCGCGATGTCGGGTTTGTCGGCGCCCTCGGCGGTACCCGGGACGAGGTCGACGCCGAGCAGCTCAGAGGCCATCTGCAACCGGGCGCGGACATCGGCCGGCAGGCGGACACCTGCTGCCGCGCGGCGCAGCTGGTCGGCCACCGACTGGCGCGCTGCTGAGTCCCACGTCGACGCGGGACCCGGCGTGGGCTGCGCGCCGAGCAGGACCGCCCCGACGTCGCGGCTGATCCGCAACAGTGCGCTCAACCCCGGGAGGTGCTCGGCTGCCGGTGTCGGCGCCGACGGGTCCCGGCTGACCAGCAGCCCGGCGGACTCGACGGCGTCGGGATCGTCGAAGGCCGTCGCTGCGGTGTCACTGCTGATCTGGGCGTGGGCTCGCAGCGCCGCCGTGGCCCGTTCCAGCGCGGTGGCTCCGCTGACCCGGGCACGCACCTCGACGCCCAACGGCATCGCCGTCACGAAACCGAGCCGCTTGAGCTCGAAGTCGATCAATCCCAGCTGCTCGTCGACGCCGGGACCGACGGGGGTGAACCCGGCGAGCATCGGTGCGATCACCGCCCACGCCTCGCGCAGCGTCGGGGCGAGCAGCACGTCGGCCACCGTGATGCCGTAGGCCGACCGCGCGTCGGCCAGATCGCGCTGCGGGTTGATCAGCGTCGACACCGCGGTGCCGTCGTCGAACGCGACCGCGAACTCCACCGGCCGCGGCCGCGACATCCGGCCCTCGTCGCCGACCGTCAGCATCCCGAACGCGCAGTGGCGCCGGGGGCCGGTGCCCTCTCCCGCACCGCGCAGGAATCGCGCGATCCGCCGATCGGTCTTCAGATCCTTCGGCAGCACAGGCCTTTTCAGCACCAGCCCGGCCAGCGACGTGCAGCGGCTGAGCGCTACATACAGCTGCCCCGTGGAGAACATGCCGCCGGTCAGGTCGACGACCACGCGGTCCAGCGTCTGGCCCTGGCTCTTGTGGATCGTGATCGCCCAGGCCAGCTTGAACGGCAGCTGCGTGTAGGTGCCGATCACCTCGCGGCTCAACGACCCACCGTCGACCACCGGCCTGGTGGCCTCCCAGCTGAACGGCGCGACGTCCGCGCAGGAGCCGTCGGGGAATTCGACCTCGACGACGGCGCCGTAGCGGTCGTACCCGACGCCGACCACCCGACCGATGCTGCCGTTGACCCAGCGATCGCCCTGATCGTTGTTCAGCATCATGACCTGGGCGCCGACCTTGAAGCGCAGCGTCTCCTCGACCGGTGGGTCGAACAGGCTCAGATCACCGGAGATCTTCGCCTGATGGACGAACTCGTCACCGGTCAGGCGCTCGAGCTGCTGCCGGTTGCGGGCCGTGACGAGGCGGTTGGTCGGGGCCAGCGTCAGCCAGAACTCGTCGTCGGGCGGCACGAAGTCCTTGTCGGCGCGCGCATTGAGCTGTTCCTGCGCATGGCCGAGCAGCACACCCTCACGAATCTCGTTCAGAATGGCCGTCATTCGATCGTCGCCGAGCTGACGGAACACGGTGGTCAGCGAGACGGTGGGGAAGTCCTCACGGCGGAAAGAACGGGCGGAGAAGAAGTAGGGCGTGTCGTAGGTGCTGTCGAAGAAGCCGGTTTCGTGTTCGGTGACCACCGGCGGCAGCTGGTATAGATCGCCGACGAGCACGATCTGCACCCCGCCGAACGCGGTGCCCGGCGCCGGGCCGAACCGGGACAGCGCCGCCGCGATCATGTCGAAGACATCGGCGCGCACCATCGACGCCTCGTCGATGATCAGCGTCTGCAACGACGCCAGCGTCTTGGTGAAGCGGCCCGGCCGGTAATCACCGCCGCGCACGTCGTCCAGCGTCGTCGTCGCGCGGAACCCGAACAGCCGGTGAATCGTGTACCCGTCGACGTTCAGCGCGGCGATCCCCGTCGGGGCCACCACCACGACGCTGCGATCGGAGTCGGACAGGAAGCGGCGGATCAGCGTCGACTTACCGGTGCCGGCCTTGCCGGTGAGGAACATGTGCCCGCCGGCACCCAGGCGGTCGAGCGCGTGGCGGAACTCGTCGGTGAGGACGATCACGGCTTGGACCGCCAGGCTCGCCAGCCGCGATGCGCGGCGTACGCACCGGCGATGGCCGTCACGCAGTACACCGCGATCGCGGCGATCAACAACGGAGCGGAGAACGAACCGAGCGTCGAGCCCAGCGCGGTGTAGGCGAACGCCTTTGGCGCCGAGCCGATCACCGCGCCGGCCGCCATCTGCCAGATCGGGACGCCGAAGGCGCCGAACGCGTAGGACGCCAGCGCGTCGTTGATGCCCGGCACGAAGCGCTGCCCCACGACCGCCCACAGCCCGCCGCGGCGGATCAGCGCGTCGACCTTCGCCGAGCGCTCGGGTCCCAGCAGCGCGTGGGCGCTGTCGCGGCCGGCGCGCCGGCCCGCCACAGACGTCAGCACCGCGGAACCGACCGTCGCACCCAACGTGACGAACGTGCCGAGGACCGGGCCGAACAGGAATCCGCTGCCGCCGGCGAGCAGCGGGCCGGGTACCAGCACCGCACCCAGGACCGAGGACACCGCGACGTAGACCAGCGGCGCCAGCGGGCCCGCGGACTCGATGAACGAGCGCACCTCGTCGACGTCGATGACCCGGCGGATCGCGGTCAGGTAGAACAGCACGCCCAGAACCGCGACGAACACCGCGAGCCGCACGATGTGGCGGCGTCGCGACGTCTCGGGAGTGCCCTCGGTGTCAACCATGCCGAGAGCCATCCTGCCCCAGCCCGTTAAGTTGGCAGGGTGACTGCGACGCCGGGGGAGCTGACGGGAACCGAACGCGCGGTGCTGCTGGTCCTGATGGCCCGAGCTCGCGCCGTGCCGAACCCCGAGCTCGCGGTGCTGGGGCCCGCACTGGAGCGGCCCAGCCGCGAGAAGCTGAACCGGCTCGGGCTCATCGATTCCGAGCGCGTCGGCAGCCGGTACGTCCACGAGCTGACCGACCGCGGCTGGCGCATGTGCCGCGAACTGCTCGACGCACCGCCACCAGCGCGAGCCACCGGACCGGCGAAGGCGTTGCAGACCGTTCTCGCGGGGCTCGGCCGCTACCTGCAGGCCGCCGACGTCAGCCTGGCCGACGTGTTCGGCGCGCTTGATACACCCCCAAACGCCGACACGGTCGAGGACCGCATCCGCGCCGCCTACGCCAAGCTGGCCCCCCGGCCCGGCGGCTGGGTGCCGCTGCGCCGCCTGCGCGCCGAGGTCGAGGCACCGCGCGACGCCGTCGACGCCGCCCTGACCGCGCTGCACCGCACGCCCGGGGTGAGTGTCATCCCCGAGGAGAACCAGAAGCAGCTGACCGACGACGACCGCGCCGCCGCCGTGCTGATCGGCGACCGGCCCAAGCACCTGATCGCGATCGAGGTCTGATGGACGCATCACAGCGGGAAGCGCTGACCGCGCTGCGCCTGACCTGGGCGCCCACCAGCGACGATCTGTGGCGCCCGCAGGCCGCCACCCACGTCAGCGGACTCAACGACGCCGCCGTCGACGACGTGATGGCGGCCTTCGGCGATGCGCGGGCCAGCGCGGAATCGAGCCCGCTGGGCGTCGTCATCCGCGGTCCGGCCGGCTCCGGCAAGACCCACCTGCTCGGCCAGATCCGCGAGCGCGTGCAGGCCGAGAGCGGATTCTTCTTCGTCGTCGAGCTGCTGGATGCGGCCAGCTTCTGGGAATCGGTGCGCAGCGGCGTGCTCGAGAGTCTCGGCCGGCCCGGCCACCGGTTGGAGACCCAGCTGAAGGACGTGCTGTGGGAGCTGGCGTCGCTGGCGCACGTCTCCCGCGCCGACCGGCGGGCCCTGGTCGGCGACGACGACCTGGACGCCGAGACGCTGTACCGCTTCGTGATGGCCCTGGCCAAGGAGCCGTCGGCGAAAGAGACGGTGCGGCAATGCCATCAGGTGTTGCGCGCGCTGGTGCTGCTGGCGTCCAACGACTTCATGGCCCACGACATCGGCGAAGGATTCCTGCAGGGCAGCGAGGAGTTCACCGCGGAGGAGCGCGGCCCGTGGGGGTTGCGGACCGCGCCCGCCTCCGCGCAGGAATGCGTGCGCGACATCGCCCGCCTGGTCGCGCTGGCCGGCCCCGCGGTGCTGGCCGTCGACCAGATCGACACGCTGATCGCGCAATCGCTGGCAGCGACCGGACAATCCGCGGTCGACGGTGACGATCGGGTGCTCGAACAGGTCGCCCACGGCCTGATGGCGGTACGGCAGACCATGCGGCGCACGGTGCCGGTGGTGGCGTGCCTGCCCGCGGTGTGGGAGCACATCCGCGACACCGCGACCGCGAGTGTGGCCGACCGCTTCCGCGTGACGGGCGTGCTGACCCCGCTGCCCACCGCCGACATCGGCCGGGCGATCCTCGAGCGCCGCTTCACCGCCAGTTACCGGGGGGTCGGCTTCACCCCGCCGTACCCGAGCTGGCCGATCGCGGCCGACGCTTTCGACGACGCGCCGTCGTACACTCCGCGGCAACTCCTGATCCGCGCCGACACCCACGTCCGGGAATGCCTGAATCACGGCGACGTCGTCGAACTGCACCACCTGGCCGGTGACGACGTAGTGTGGGACACCAAGCGGGACAACGACTCCGGACAGGATTCGGCGCTCCTGGATCGCCGCTTCGCCGAGTACCGCAGGCGCGCGGTCCCCGCGGCGGCGACCGCACCCGACGGCGAGGACATCACGATGCCCGAACTGCTGGGCGCCGCGCTGACCGCGTGGATCGCCGAGCGCGACGGCGAGCCGACATTCGCCTGCGATCCACCGCCGGGCACACACGTGACGCTGCACGCCCGGCTGCGGGAGACGTTGGACAGCGCCACCGAGGACGAACGGCACTGGGCGTTCCGCGCCGTCGCCTCCGGCAACGCCAGCGCGGCGCTCAGCCGCGTCCGAAAGGCCATCACCGCAGCGGGTTTCGGGCCGGGCGCCGGCCGGCGTCAGCTCTTCCTGATCCGCAACACGCCGTGGCCCACCGGGAAGAAGACCGCCGAGGAGATGGCGGCGTTCCATGCCTGGGGCGGAGTGACCGTGCCGGTGTCCGACGACGACGTGCGCACGATGGCCGCGCTGCGGGACCTGTTCGCCGACGACGACCCCGGCCTCGGGCAGTGGCTGCGCTCCCGCCGGCCCGCCCACCGAATGACGCTGCTCGCCGAGGCCCTCGGCGACGGCGTGGCCGCAGACGAGCCCGAGATCGATTCGGACAGTGAGCCTCTGGCGGAGCCGGTGGACGACACCCCGGCCGTCGACGTCCCCGACAGCGAGGTTCCGCTGGGCCGCGACCTGCACACCGGCGACCCGGTGTCGATCCCGATGTCCGCGCTGCGCAAGCACGTCGCGATTTTCGCCGGGTCGGGATCGGGGAAGACGGTCCTGATCCGCCGGCTGGTCGAGGAATGCGCACTGCGCGGCGTGTCCGCGATCGTGCTGGACCCCAACAACGACCTCTCCCGGCTCGGGACCGCGTGGCCGCAGAAGCCCGAGGGATGGCAGCGCTCCGATGACGGCCGTGCCGAGGACTATCTGCGCTCCACCGAGGTGACGATCTGGACGCCGCGGCGTACCAGTGGCCGGCCGCTGAGCTTCCAGCCGCTCCCCGACTTCGCCAGCGTCGTCGACGACCACGACGAGTTCTTCGAAGCCGTGGAGGCCGCCTGCTCGGCGCTGGAACCGCAGGCTCTGATCACCGGAAAGACGCAGAAGGCCACCCGAGCCCGGGCCGTGTTGCGAGAAGCGTTGCAGCACTACGGGAGGAAGCCCGATCCGACGCTGGCCGGTTTCGTCCGGCTGCTCGCCGACCTGCCCGACGACGTCAGCAACATGGCCGGCGCGCACGAGATCGCCGGCGACCTCTCCCAGAACCTGCGCGCCGCGATGGTCAACGACCCGTTGTTCGGCGGCGCGGGGACACCGGTCGATCCCGGCGTTCTGCTCACCCCCTCGGACGGGTACCGCGCGCGGGTCTCGGTGATCAGCATGATCGGTCTGCCGTCGGACGAACAGCGACAGAGCTTCGTCAACCAGCTGCAGATGGCGCTGTTCGCGTGGATCAAACGCAACCCGGCCGGAGACCGGCCCCTCGGGGGGCTACTCGTCATGGACGAGGCGCAGAACTTCGCCCCCGCACGGGGTTTCACAGCCTGCACGCGCAGTACGCTGGCGCTGTCGTCGCAGGCCCGCAAGTACGGGCTGGGGCTGGTGTTCGCCACGCAGGCGCCGAAGGGGTTGAACCTGAACATCCCCGGCAATGCCGCCACCCAGTTCTACGGGCTCCTCAACGCGCCCGCGCAGATCGAGACGGCCCGCGAAATGGCCAGGGCCAAAGGCGGTCTCGTCGACGACATCAGCCGGCTGCGGGCAGGCAACTTCTACGTCGCCACCGAAGGGGAGTCGTTCCACCGCGTCGTCGAACCGTGGTGCCTGTCCTACCACCCGTCGAGCCCGCCGTCGGCCGACGAGGTTCTCGCGCTGGCGGCGCAGCGATGAGCGAGGTCTTCATCAGCGCCTACGAACTCGCCGGGATGCTCGAGCGTGCCGAGCCCGTGACGCTGCTCGACGTCCGGTGGTCGCTGCCCGAACCGGACGGTACCGAGGCCTATCGGCGCGGACACCTGCCCGGCGCGGTGTACGTCTCGCTCGACGACGAGCTGACCGACCACAGCGTCACCGGCCGCGGCAGGCACCCGCTGCCGTCGGGAGCGGCCGTCCAGGCGGCCGCACGCCGCTGGGGGGTACGCACCGGTGTCCCGGTCGTGGTCTACGACGACTGGAACCGGGCCGGGTCGGCGCGCGCCTGGTGGGTGCTGACGGCGGCAGGCATCCCGGACGTCCGCATCCTCGACGGCGGCCTGGCCGACTGGCATGGTGAATTGCGTTCGGGCACCGAGGTTGCCGAGCCCGGGGACGTCACCGTCACCCATGGCGACCTGTACGCCGGTGCGCTGCCGACGGTGACCGCCGACGAGGCGGTCTCGGCGTCGGTGCTGATCGACGCCCGCGCACCCGAACGCTTCCGCGGTGAGCACGAACCCGTCGACCCGGTGGCGGGGCACATTCCCGGCGCCCGCAACGTCCCCAGCACCAGCCTGCTGGCCGAGGACGGGACGCTCCGTGACGACCTGACCGCACGATTCGGCGCCCTCGATGCCCGGCCCGCCGTCTACTGCGGGTCCGGCGTCACCGCGTCCGTCGTCGTCGCCGCGCTGGCATCGATCGGGATGGACGCCGCCCTGTTCCCGGGGTCCTGGTCGCAGTACAGCGCCGAGTCAGCGCGCCCTGTCACTCTCGGTGAGTGACCCCGTCTCGTCCAGATCCAGCACCGGCGTGGGCCGCTGGAAGCCGCGGGTGACCACCGCCAGCCACACGAAACCGATGGCCAGCCAGATCAGTCCGATCGTCAGCGCCTCACCCGACAGGCTGGTCCACAGCCACGCCGTCAGCAGGAAGCCGATGGTCGGCAGCACGACGTTGAGCACCACGTTGCGCTGCCGCTGATCGACGAAGTAGTGCTTGATCACCGACAGGTTCACCACCGAGAACGCCACCAGCGCACCGAAACTCACCACAGACGCGAGGATCGCGAGGTCGATCACGATCGCCAGCAGCGAGATGACGCTGACCGTGAGGATGGCGTAGGTGGGCGTGCTGAACTTGACCGACACGTGCCCGAACACCTTGCGCGGCAGGATGCCGTCGCGGCCCATCGCGAACAGGATGCGCGCCACCGAGGCCTGGGAGGTCAGCGCCGAACCCAGCGCGCCGGCCACGTAGGCGGCCGTGAAGAACGTGTTGACGAACGAACCGCCCGCGGCGAGCATCACGTCCGTCGAACCGGTGTCGACGTCGCCGAACTGGTTGGACGGGAAGACCAGCTGCGAGACGTAGGACAGCACGATGAAGATCACGCCGGAGACGATCGTGGCGATCATGATCGCCTGCGGCACGGTGCGTTTGGCGTCGCGTGCCTCCTCGGACAGCGTCGACACGGCGTCGAAGCCCAGGAACGACAGACACAGGATCGCCGCGCCGGCCAGGACCGGGCTCATACCGCCGGCACTGCCGTCGCCGGTGAACGGCGCCATCAGGTCGACCGTGCCGTACCCGGAGATCTTCGACAGCGACAGCGCCACGAACACCACGATGAAGATCGCCTGGATCGCGATGATCAGGAAGTTGGCGCGCGCCACCGACACGATGCCGACGATGTTGAGCACCGTGACGATCGCGATCGACACCAGGACGATCACCCACGCGGGGAGCGCGGGCAGCGCGGCGTTCAGATACAAGCCGATCACCAGGTAGTTCAGCATCGGCAGGAACAGGTAATCGAGCAGCAGCGACCAGCCGGCGAGGAAGCCGACGGGCGCGCCGAACGTCCGCTGCGTGTACGTGTAGGCCGAACCCGCCACCGGTATCGCGGCGGACATCCGGGCGTACGACAGCGCGGTGAACACCATCGCGATCGTCGTCACCACGTAGGACGTCGGCACCCGGCCACCGGAGGTCTCGGTCACGATGCCGTAGGTGGTGAACACCGTCAGCGGCACCATGTACACGAGACCGAACAGCACCAGCGACGGGAGCCCCAGCGCCCGTTTCAGCTGCCCCTCGTGGGGATCGGCGAGGAACCCGCCGGAATCTCCGGACGTCGTGGTCATGAGTCAGCTCCGTTCTCGGCCCGATAGGCCGCGCTGCCGCGCACATAGGTGGCGCGGATGCCGATACCGGGAAGGTCCAGCGGCGGCACGGCCCGTGGGTCGCGATCCAGCCATACCAGGTCGGCGCTCGCCGCCGGGGCGATAACGCCCCAATCGTTATCAGCGAACGCCTGATTCGCAACGCCGGCGGTATACGCCGACAGGGCGCGCTGCACCGGCAGGATCTCGTGCGGTGTCCAGCCGCCCTCCGGCTCTCCGTCGGACGTGCGACGCGACGCCGCCACCGCGATCCCGTCGAGCGGGGCGCCAGAGGACACCGGCCAGTCCGAACCGAACGCCAACGGTGCACCCGAGCGCTCGAGCGTGCGGATCGGATACTGGCGATCTGCACGTTCGGTGCCCAGGCGCGGCACCGTCAGTACCGTCATCAGCGCGTCGAGCTGCGCCCACAGCGGCTGCATGTTCGGGATCACGCCGAGCGCGGCGAACCGGGCCAAGTCGGCCTCGTCGATCAGCTGGCAGTGGGCGATCACCGGTCGGCGATCGCGCGGACCGTTCTGTGCCACAACGTGTTCGATGGCGTCGAGAGCCTGCCGCACGGCAGCATCGCCGATCGCGTGGATGTGGATCTGCAGGCCGAGCTCGTCGACGCGGCGGGCTGCCTCGGCCAGGGAGTCGCCCTCCCAGTTGCGCATGCCACGGTTGTCGTGCGCATGCATGCCCGAGCAGTACGGCTGCAGCAGCGATCCGGTCTCGTTCTCCACCACGCCGTCGGCGAAGAACTTCACGGTGTTGGCGGTGAGCAACGGGTTCGCGGCATCGGCGACCAGCTGCCGCTGCTCCTCGAAATGGGTGACCTGGCTGTCGAAGTGGCGGGGATCGCCGTAGAGCGCCAGGTTGAATCGCATTCGCAGCGCCCCGCGGCGGGCCGCCTCGACGTAGGTGGCGACGTCGGCCGATTCGACCCAGGCGTCCTGCACCCACGTCACACCGCGGGCGAGGTAGTAGTCCGCGGCGGTGCCCAGTGCGGCGATGCGGACCTCCTCGTCGCGGGGCGGCATCACGTTCATCACGAGATCAGTTGCGCCCCATTCGCGCAGCGTGCCGAGCACCGATCCGTCCTCGCGGTGCGGGATCTCGCCGAGCACCGGGTCGGGAGTGTCGGCGGTGATGCCCGCGCGCTGCAGAGCCACGCTGTTGCACCAGACGGTGTGGTAATCCCAGGCGCGCAGCACGACCGGCCGATCCGGTACGGCCGCGTCGAGCCAGCGCGCGTCGAACAGTCCACCGGGGGCGAGGCTGCCGTCGTAGGAGGCGCCGACGATCCAGTCCTCGTCCGGGTGATCCTCGGCGTACTGCTTGACGGCCAGCACGATCTCGTCGACCGACGTGCACGGCCGCACCGCAGGCCCGACCGCCTCCAGTCCGCCGTAGAGCGGATGGGCGTGCCCGTCGCCGAACGACGGCATCAGGAAGCCGCCGTCGAGATCGACCCTCTCTGCTTGTCCCGCTTGGGCTTTCGCATCGTCACCGAGGGCGGCGACCACCCCGTCGACGACGAGGACGGCGTCGGTCTCCACCGGGTCATGACCACCGGTCCACACCACGCCGCCGGTGAACAGCGTCGCGCTCACACGACCACCAGAAGGATCATCGGACTCCTAAAACGAATGACGTTCGTTTATTGTGAACTGACTCACCCGACCGTGCAAGAGGGGAGCACGACGTGGGCCGACCCCGAACACCTCTGCTGTCCACCGAGCGGATCGCCGAGGCCGCTCTCGAGCTCGTGACCAGCACCGGCGGCTTCACGATCGCCGGGGTGGCACGCAAGCTGCGGGTGCGACCGTCCTCGCTGTACAACCATGTCGCCGGGCGCGACGACGTCGTCGAACTACTGCGCGAACGCGCGATGTCCGACGTCGAGCTGCCCCTCGACGATCCGCAGCGCCCGTGGCGCGACGTGGTCGCCGACATCGCGCGCTCCTACCGCCGCAGCTTCGCCCGCTACCCGCAGCTGATCCCGCTGCTCACCGAGTATGCGGTCAACAGCCCGCAGGCCATCACGATGTACAACGCGCTGGCCGCCACGCTCGCGCGCGCCGGGTTCGACCCGGCCGACACGCTGCGCACGATCACGCTGGTCGACAACTACGTGCTCGGCTCGGCGCTCGACGTCGCCGCGCCCGATCAGCCGTGGCGCCACCGCGCCGAGGTCGGAGCCGAACTGGCGGCCGCGCTGGAGACCGGGGCGCCGAAACCACAACGTGCCGATGACGCGTTCGAGTTCGGGTTGGCGGTCCTGCTGCGCGGATTGGGGTGACGGGCGCTCAGAACTGCACGCCGCGGGTCAGCGCTCCGTCGACGACGAGGTTGGTGCCGGTGATGAAGCTGGCGGCCGAACTACTCAGGAACACCACCGCGTTGGCGACCTCCTGCGGCGTGGCCATCCGACCGGTGGGGTTCAGTGCGAGCGCCTCGGCGAACAGCTCTGGGTTCTCGGTCTCTATCGTCGGCCACACTCCGCCGGGGAAGTACGTGTTGCCCGGGCTGACGGTGTTGGCGCGGACACCCTGGGCGGCCAGCTTGTACGCCAGGCCCTGCGTGTAGTGGATGATGGCGGCCTTCATCGTGCCGTACGGCCCCGCCGCGAAATCCACCTCACGGCCCGACACGCTCGAAATCGTGACGATGGAACCGGATTCGCCGGCCAGCAGGAACGGAAGTGCCGCATCGACCAGACCGACGGTCCCCATCAGATCCACCTCGAACGTCGTCTGCCAGTTCTCCGCCGACTCCGGGATGGCCAGCGCGCTGACATTCGCGACCACCCCGTCGAGCCCCCCGAACGTCTCGGCCGTGGCCTGCACCCACGCCGTCACCGCCGCCGGGTCGCCGACGTCGACGACGGAACCTCGGGTATCGGAACCCAATTCCTTCTGCGCCTCGTCGACAGCCTCGGGCGTCCGCGCGCAGAACGCGACGCTGGCGCCCTCTGCGAGCAGGCCCTCCACCACCGCTCGGCCGATACCGCGGGTACCGCCGGTGACCGCGAAGCGCTTGCCCGCCAGCCCGAGATCCATACGCGTGCTCCCTCTAGTAGGTGATAGTGCCCAGTGCCCTTGCTGCCGTTCGCATCTCGTCATGCACACCGCCGAAGGCGGCGGCCGCGGGCAATAGGCGCTTGTCGATCTTGGTCACCGAACTGTAGTTCGTGTCGACCACGTTGGCGATCGGTGCGAGAGAGATCTGGGTCAGCAGCTGGTAGGCGTCCAACCGGTCGAGTCCGTACAACTCGCCGAGCCACGCGATCATCTCGACCTGGCCGGCCCGCCACGCCTCCTCCAACGGGCGGCCCGATCCCACGCACATCAGATGCGTGTCCGTCTCGATCCGAGGCCACGCCGGCCCGCCGCCCTTCACCAGCCCGACGATCGCCGTCACGTTCATCGCGCCTTCGACCGCGGTGCCGCAGGACTCACCCTCACCCTGCCGGTAGTGCCCGTCGCCGAGGGAGAACAGCGCGCCGGGCACGTTCACCCGCAGATAACACGTCGCGCCCGCCCTCATCTCCGGGGTGTCCATGTTGCCGCCGAACACGTCGGGCACCAGCGACGTCCGCACCTCGCGACGCGCCGGAGCGACTCCCACGGTGCCGAGCATCGGATTGGCGGGCAGCGGCAGCTCGAAGTCGCTGCCCTGTGCGGAGAACGCGACAGTGTCTGTGGCGGAATCGTATTCGTAGATGTAGGTGCGTTCGGGCAGTGGATCCTGCAGCGACGGGCTGGCGGGCACGCTGGTCAGTCCGCCGAAGAACGGAATGAGGGAGGACGCGCCCCAGGTGCGCGCCGGCGTGAGGTCCACCAGGTGGACCACCAGGGTGTCTCCGGGTTCGGCGCCCTCGATCCAGAACGGCCCGGTCTGCGGGTTCAGATCCTCGGTGTCCAGGGCAGTCGAGGCGACGTCCGCGGAACTGGTGATGCGGCCGCCGTACGCGTCCTCGGTCCACAGCGTCAGGGCCGTCGGCGGAGTGATCCGCAGGACGGGAGCGGCGCCGCCGAAGGTGTAGGCCATCTGCTCGGGCGTCGGGATGAAGGTGACGTGATCCATGCCCGCCATCCTCGTCCGGGGAAGCGGTTGCCGCCATACCATGGTCGTCGTGGCCGATGAGATGAGTGGAGAGCGCGACTTCAACCAGCGCAACATCGACGAGTTCCGGGCCAACGGCGGCAAGGTCGGAGGCCAGTTCGAAGGCTTCCCGTTGCTGCTGTTGACCTCGACCGGCGCCAAAAGCGGTGCGCAGCGCGTCAATCCGGTGGCGTACTTCGACTTCGACGGCTCGATCTACATCGTCGGGTCCGCGGCAGGTCGCGATCAGGACCCGGCCTGGGCGTTCAACATTCGCGCGCATCCGGACGCGCTCGTCGAGATCGGCTCGGACCCGCCGCGTCCGGTGCGGGCGCGCGAGCTACCGCGTGAGGAACGTGACCGCCTCTATCCGCGCGTCGTCGAGCAGGCGCCCGGTTTCGGCGAGTACGAGAAGCGCACCGACCGCGTCATCCCGATCTTCGAACTGGTGCCCGCCGGCTGATGTGATCAGCGGGGCGCGGGTGCGGGTGCGGGCGGAAGCGGAGCCGCCGGTGGCGGGGGCGGCGGAGGTGCTGCCAGCAACCGCACGATGTCGGGCTTCATCTGCTGCAACTGCGCACCCCAGTACCCCCAGCTGTGGGTGCCGTTGGGCGGGAAGTTGAAGATCGCGTTGCGTCCGCCTGCGGCGAGGTACTTGTCGCGGAACTCCTTGTTGGTGGCGATCGTGATCGTCTCCAACGAGCCCGCGCTGAGGTTGATGCCGGGGTCCGTCCCGGTGTCCAGGTCGGAGGCGACGCCGTTGCCGCAGTAGATCCACAGCGCGGTGCGGTTGGCGACGAGCCGGTTGATGTTGAGCATCGGATCGGCCCGCAGCCACGCGGGGGAGCCGGACGGCCCCCACATGTCGTAGGAGTCGAAGCCGCCGGCGTCCTGCATCGCGATGTCGATGAGCGGTGGCCAGAACTTCTGCGACGGGGCGAGATATCCCGACAGCGACGCCGCGAACTTGTACTTACGCGGGTAGTAGGCCGCCATCGTCAGGGCAGCACTGCCCGACATGGACAGTCCGACAACGGCATTGCCGAACGGATCCTGACCGCGGTTGGCGGCCAGCCACGTCGGCAACTCGTTGGTCAGGAACGTCTCCCACTTGTAGGTCAGCACGCCGTTGCGGTTCTTGGCCGGCCGGTACCAGTCGGCGTAGAAGCTGGACTGCCCGCCCACCGGCATGATCACCGATACGCCGGACTCGTGGAACCACTCGAAAGCGGCGGTGTTGATGTCCCACCCGTTGAAATCGTCTTGGGCTCGCAGACCGTCGAGCAGCAGCACCGAATGTGGGCCGCCATCCTGGAATTCGACGCGGATCGTGCGGCCCATCGACGGCGACGGCACGTCGAGCTGCTCGACCGGCAGGCCCTCACGGGAGAATGCGTGCGCCTGCGGAGCGATGGTCAGCGCGGTGACGGCGAGCAGCGCCGCGACAGCAACGCGACGCAACCGCTGGCCCAGGGAGTTCACGCGCGCGAACCTATGCGCGATGGAGCTGCGGCGGGTGATGGCGCGCGCGGCGGTGACCGGGTTGTTATCCACCCGCGATTTCGGCGTGTTCGTCGTCGCTGAGCGACGATGAACACGCCGAAATCGCAGGAGGGTTCAGCGGCGGGCGGCGAGGAAGCCTGCGACCGCGACCGTTGCGGCGCACACCATCGCGATGCCCAGCGGCGTCGCGGTGTGCTCGCCGCCGAGCCCGACCAGAGGCGACACGACGGCCGCGAGCCCGAACTGTGCGGCGCCGATCAGCGCTGACGCGGTGCCGGCGGCCCTCGGCGCGGCGGACAGTGCCAGCGCCGTGGTGTTGCCGAAGATCAGGCCCATGCCCGCGACCGCGAAGAACAGCGGCAGCGCGAGCCAGCCCGCGGGAACGCCGGTGGCCGCGAGCGTCAGCACCGCGATGCTTGCCGTCAGAACCACCGTGAGGCCGACGCCGGCCAGTCGGCGCGGCTCGACGCGAGCGGCCAGCCGTGCGCTCGTCGCGCTCATCAGCAGCAACCCGCAGGCGTTGACCCCGAACATCGCCCCGTACTGCGCCGAGCTGAGGCCCATCATCGTCTGGTAGACGAACGGCGACGCCGAGATGTAGGCCATCATCACCGCGAACGCGAAGCCGAAAGCCACGAGGTGCCCGAGGTATTCGCGGCGGGTCAGATCGCGCAGCGGGGAGCCCTGGGTGGCTCTGGCCGCCCGCAGCGCCCTGCGACGCTCCTCGGTGTGTGTTTCGCGGATCACGACCAGCGCGGCGACGAGCATGGCCACGACGAGAGCCAGGATGACCGCGAGCGCTCCGCGCCAGCCCAGCGGCTGCACGAGGAAGCCGCCCGCCAGCGGCGCGGCGATCGGGGCGATACCGCCGACGATCATCATCAGGCTGAACGCCCGGGCCGCGGCGCGCCCGGTGGCCAGATCCGAGATGATCGCCCGGCCGATCACCATGCCCGCAGCGCCCGTGAGGCCCTGGGCGAGCCGCGCCGCGACCAACACCTCGATGGTCGGGGCGATGACGGCGACGACGCTCGCGAGCACGCACACGGCGGCCCCGCACACCAGCGGCTTGACCCGCCCGTAGCGATCCGAGAGCGGCCCGAACACCAACTGTCCCGCGGCCAGGCCGAGAAGGAAGGCGGTGAGTGTGAGCTGCACGTTCGTCGCGGAGGTGTGCAGATCGCCGACCATCTGCGGGAACGCCGGCAGATACAGGTCGGTGGCGAACGGCGCGACGGCCGACAGCAGCGCGAGCGTGACGAGCAGCCCGGCGGTGATCTGCGGCGGCGACGTCCGGCGTTCCGTCGTGTCGACGGTGGCGGTCATGGGCTCTCCCGAAGTGATTATCA
Organism: Mycolicibacterium sp. 018/SC-01/001; assembly: GCF_007096635.1. Classification (GTDB taxonomy): domain Bacteria; phylum Actinomycetota; class Actinomycetes; order Mycobacteriales; family Mycobacteriaceae; genus Mycobacterium. The sequence goes on along the minus strand of NZ_VKAA01000004.1, from coordinate 25,693 downwards.
GATGATAGTTATCAATGCATAAATATCAGGTAGGGTGAGTTCGTGCAAGCCCGTCGATCCCGCGCCGAGCAACTCGCGGACCTCGCCGACGTCGTCATGGCCGTCGCGCGCGCGGTCAGAACACAGGCCTCCGCCGATCCCGACATCGTCGAACTGTCGGCGACCGAGGTGACGGTGCTGCGCTACATCGACCACCATCCCGACGTCAGCGCCGGCACCGTCGCCGCCGGAACGGGGCTGCAACGCAGCAACCTGAGTCGCGCGCTGCGCGACCTCGAGGCCAAGGGGCTGGTGCGCCGCTCTGCCGATCCGACCGACAGCCGTCAGGTCGTGTTGCGCTCGACCCGCCGGGCCGCGGAGAACCTGACGCGGCTTCGTGGGATCTGGGCGACGCTGCTCGGGGGCGCCCTCGAGGCGTCCGGGGAGCAGCACGACATCGCGTCGGCGCTCGAGCTGCTCCACGCGATCGAGCGAAATCTGTGATTTCGGCGCGGCTATCGACGCTGAGCGTCGATCAGCGCGCCGAAATCGGCGTCTGCGCCATGAAGCGAGGTGTGCGGCCGCGGTGGACGTCGGCGGCGTGCACGGTCAGCGGATGCAGGACGTACATGTCGCCGGGAACGCCGGTGGCGTAGCGCACCGGCCGGTGGGCGCTGGCGGGTTCGGCGCGGGCCGCGGCCTCGGCGGCGCTGCACGGCGCGTAGCCGAGCACGCGGGCGGTGTCGCGGTGTGAGCCGACCCGGATGCGGGTCGGCGCATCGTCGATCGTCACCTCGGACAGCAGCGTCAGCACCAGAAGCGTGTGCGGACGGTTCGTCACGACCCAGGTGCCATCCTCACCGGGAGTGATGAGGTCGAGAGCTGCTCGCGGGCGGCATCGGCGACGTCACGCGGTGCCGCCCCGGCGATCTTGACGACGCCGTCCGCGGCGAAGGCGTCCATGTCGACCATGAGCTCAGGCTGACACAACGGCCGGGCCGGCCGCCACCGGATATCGGGTGTGGAAGCCTTGCGACATGCGGCTGTTCGGGTTTCTTCCCAAGCGGCGCGTCGCCGTGCCCGTCTGCAGTTACGACGCCGACGCCGGCCGGTGGAGTGATCACGAGAGCGGCGGACCGGTGGACCGCACCCACGTGACGGTGGCGACGTTCAACATCTGGTTCAACGAGCTCTACCGGCAGCAGCGCTACCAGGCGATCGCCGAGCTGCTGTCCCGAGAACGCCCCGACGTCATGGTCTTTCAGGAGGTGACCGACGCGGCGCTTGACGTGTTCGGAGGGCAGACGTGGATCCGGCAGGGTTATCGCCGCGCAGCGGTGATCGGCGACCACAACTACGGGATGCTCATGCTGTCCCGGCTCCCGGTGCAGGACTGCACCTACACCCGGTTGCCGAGCCGCCTCAATCGTGGGTGTCTGAGCGCTCGATTCACCGTCAACGGACGCGATCTCGTGATCGGCTGCGTCCACCTCGAAAGCGGCAAGGCCGCGAGGCAGCTGCGGGCCCGACAGCTGACCCGGCTGTTCCGTGCCGTGGCCGCAGACACCGATGTCGTGCTGCTCGGCGACTTCAACCTGCGCGACACCGAGAACGACGCGCTCGACCCGACCTATCGGGACGTGTGGCCGCAGCTCCGGCCCGGCGAGCCGGGCTTCACCGAGGACACCTCGATCAACCTCATGCGCTACGACATGAAGAACAAGCACCGCCACGTGCGATTCGATCGCGTCCTCGTGAAAGGTCAGGCGTGGCAACCCACCGAGATCCGGTTGCTCGGCGTCGAACCGATCGCCCCGTCGCTCCAGCGGATCTTCCCGTCGGATCACTTCGGGGTGCTGTGCCGCCTCAGTGCTCAGTCCGGAGCCGCCCAGCCCTGAGGCGACTAGAGGTCGACGCTCATCGGGCCCACGCCCCAGATCTCGTCGCAGTACTCGCGGATGGCGCGGTCGGAGGAGAACATGCCGCTGCGGGCGGTGTTGCGGATCGACATCCGGGTCCAGGTCTCGTCGTCGAGCCACACGCGCGACACCTCGGCCTGCTTGTCGACGTACGCCCGGTAGTCGGCCAGCACCAGGAACGGATCGTGGGCGACGAGATTGTCGACGACGGGGCGCAGCACCTCGGTGTCACCGTGGGTGAATGTGCCGTCGGCGATCAACTCCAGCACGGCGGCCAATTCCGCGTCCTGCTCGACGTGGCTCTGCGGCCGATACCCACCCGCCTTGACCGCCTCGACCTGATCCTCGGTGAGCCCGAAGCAGAAGAAGTTCTCCGAACCCGCCTCCTGCCGGATCTCGACATTCGCGCCGTCGAGCGTGCCGATCGTCAGGGCGCCGTTGATCATGAACTTCATGTTGCCGGTGCCCGAGGCCTCCTTGCCCGCCGTCGAGATCTGCTCGGACAGGTTGGCCGCCGGGTACACCAGATGGGCGTTCTTGACGTTGAAGTTCGGCAGGAACACGACTTTGAGGAAACGGTTGACGTCGGGATCGTTGTTGATGGTCGCGCCCACCGCGGTGATCAGCTTGATGATCCGCTTGGCCATGAAGTAGCCAGGAGCCGCCTTCCCGCCGAACAGGAACACCCGCGGCGGAATCGTCAGGCCCGGGTTCGTCTTCAGGCGGTGGTAGAGCGCCACGATGTGCAGCACCATCAGGTGCTGGCGCTTGTACTCGTGGATGCGCTTGACCTGCACGTCGAACATCCAGAGCGGATCGAGCTCGATGCCCGTCGTCGAATGCACGTACTCGGCGAGTCGAGACTTGTTGGCTCGCTTGACCTCTCGCCAGCGCGCCCGGAACGACGAATCCTCGATGAACGACTCCAGGCCGTGCAGCCGCTCGAGATCGGTCATCCAGCCGGGTCCGATCGCCTCGTCGAGGAGCCCCCGCAGCCCGGGATTGGACAGCGCGAGGAAGCGCCGCGGCGTCACACCGTTGGTCACGTTGCCGAACCGCTCCGGCCACATCTCGTAGAAGTCCTTGAGCACACTGGCTTTCAGGAGTTCGGAGTGCAGCGCGGCGACACCGTTGACGTAATGACTGCCGACCGTGGCCAGATGCGCCATGCGCACGCTCTTGCCGCCGCCCTCTCCGATCAGCGACATCCGTGCCACGCGTTCCTCGTCACCGGGGAAGCGGTCGCGGACCTCGGCGAGGAAGCGCTCGTTGATCTCGTAGATGAGTTCCAGGTGCCGGGGGAGTGAGTCGCCGAAGATGCTCAGCGGCCAGGTCTCCAGCGCCTCGGGCAGCAGGGTGTGGTTGGTGTAGCCGAATGTCCGCACCGTCAGGTCCCACGCGTCCTCCCACGCGAGGTGGTGCTCGTCGATCAGCAGGCGCATCAACTCGGCCACCGCGATCGACGGGTGGGTGTCGTTGAGCTGGATCGCCCACTTGTCGGGCAGCGCCTCAAGCGGCAGACCCGCCCGCTCGAGATGGATGTTCAGGATGTCCTGCAGCGAGCACGTGACGAAGAAGTACTGCTGCAGCAGACGCAGCCGCTTGCCGGCCTCCGGCTCGTCGTTGGGGTAGAGGACCTTGGAGACGGTCTCGGAGACCACTTCCTGGTCGACGGCCTTGTAGAAGTCGCCGCTGTTGAACGCGTCGAGGGCGAACGATTCGACCGCGCGGGCACTCCACAGCGTCAACGTGTTGCAGGTGTTGACCCCGTAGCCCTGCACCGGGGTGTCGTAGGAGACACCCTTGAGCACGCGCTGCGGCACCCACCGCACCCGCAGCCGGCCGGCCAGGTCCTCGTAGGTCTCGGTGTGCCCACCCCAGTTGACGAAGTAGCTGGCGTCCGGCTTGTCGATCTCCCACGGATTGCCGTGCACCAGCCAGTTGTCGGTCTTCTCCACCTGCCAGCCGTCCTGGATCTCCTGGGTGAAGATGCCGAACTCGTAGCGGATGCCGTAGCCGATCGACGGCCGCTCCAGCGTGGCCAGCGAATCCAGATAGCAGGCGGCCAGCCGGCCCAGGCCACCGTTGCCGAGCCCGGGCTCGCCCTCGCAGTCGAGGATCTCGTCGAGATCCTGGCCGAGATCGGCCAGCGCCTGCCGGGCCTGGTCCTCGATGCCGAGGTTGAGCAGGTTGTTGCCCAGCTGCGGCCCCATCAGGAACTCCGCCGACAGGTAGCACGTGACCTTCGCCGACAGGTCCAGCCAATCCTGCGTGGTGGCCATCCAGCGTTTCTGCATCCGGTCGCGCACCGCCAGTGACAACGCGCGGTAGTAGTGCTCGGGCTGCAGCACCGCCGGCGGGCGGGCGATCGAGTACACGAGGTGGTCGGTGACCGCGGCGCGCAGCGCATCGGCGGTCATACCGGTCCTGGTCTGCCCGGTGGGGCCGGGTTGAGCGCCGTTCACCTGGGCGGACTGGTCGGAGGCAGCGTTCGCGAGGTCGGTCACGCGGGCCATTCTGGCGGGTCCATGTTTCGGCAATGAATCCTGACCGTGAACGACGCCCCCGGCGACGGTTGTGCGCAAACGTTGGCGCACCGGTTATTGACGCGGTTGACTGTTCCGATGACGACGGACGCGCACCCCGGTGTGGTGCGTCGTCGTGCGGGCACCGTGCCGCCGCTGTCGCGGCTGCTCGGCTGGACACTGGCCGTCGGCATCACGTGTTTCGCGGTCCGCGGGCTGGTCTACCTGGACAGTTGGTCCTATGCGATGGTGTGGCCCGCCGTCGCGCCGCAGTTGGTCGCGCTGCTGACGTCCCCGCGCCGGCAGTGGCCCGTCTATCTGGCCGCGTTCGCCGCGGTCCAGGTCATCCCCGCACGGCTCGTCCTGGGTATCGCGCCGGAGATCGGGGTGCTGTCGACACTGACCGCCGTCGTATTCGCCGCGGCGATGCTGCATCGCGACCAGGACTGGGTCACCGGACGCAGTGACTCGCTGCGCAGCTGGCAGCGGTTCCTGGTCTACGGCGTGTACCTCGCGCCACTGGTGGCCAGCCCCGTCGGCATCGCCGGTCTGGTGGTCAACGGCGAGATCGGCACCGCGCCGGCAGACCTGCTCTACGCCGCGATGGCCTGGTACCTGACCGAGGCCGTCGGCATCGCGTTCCTGGTGCCCCTGATGCTGCGGTGGCGGCATTACACGCAGCCGCACACATGGCGCGAAGCTGCGTGGTTCGCCGCCATGACCGCGGTCACGGTCGGGCTGTGCGCCGCGTCGGCGACGAGGTCCAGTTTCGTGCTGGTGTTCCTGACGTGTGTGCCCGCACTGCTGGTCCTGATCCGCTCGGGCATCGCCGCCGCGTTCGCCGAGATGGCGGTCGGCTCCGCGCTCGTGCTGGGCAGCACTTTCGCCGGCGAGGGTCCGTTCGCCGCGTCGATGCGGGACCCCGGCCAGGCGATGATCTCCGCGCAGGTGTTCGTGCTGGGCGCCTTCACGATGGTGGTGCTCGTCGCCGCCGCCTTGGAGGACCGCATGCGCCTCGCGGCCCTCGAAGACGTCAGCCACAAGGCCTACGAGCTGATCGCCGATATGACCGGAGACGTGGTGGTCCTCGTCGACGCCGACGGCACCGTGCTGCACCGCGCCAGCCCGGGCCACGAGATCCTCGGCCTCCCGGACGGGCCGATCACCCAGGCGGTCTGGCTCGAGCACGTTCACCCCGACGACCGTGCGTCGATCGCCGGCTTCCCGTCGTCCGCGCACGGCGCCTCCGAGCCGTTCCGCGTGCGGCGCCCCGACGGGTCGTTGCGCTGGTACGTCGTGCACAGCCGGCGCACCGCCGACGGCCTGACGGCGGCCATCATGCGTGACGTGACGCTCGAGCGGGAGATGCAGGACTCGCTCACCACGATGGTCAACACCGATCCGCTGACCGGGCTGGCCAACCGTCGCGGGCTGGACGTGCGGGCACGCGAGATCTGGTCGACGGCGCGCGAGGCCGGCGAGCAGGTGAGCGCACTGTTCGTCGACATCGACCACTTCAAATCGTTCAACGACCTCTACGGCCACCAGGCCGGTGACGAGTGCCTGCGGCACATCGCCGAGGTGCTGGCCCACCTCGCCGATGACCGCGTGTGCGTCGCCGCGCGGTACGGCGGTGAGGAGTTCGCGGTCGTGCTGTCCGGGTGCGACGATCCGAGCGGCTTCGCGACGGGATTGCTGACGGCGATCCGCTCGCTGGCGATACCGCACGAGCGAGGGGCCCGCGGGACCGTGACGGTCAGTGTCGGGGTGGCCACGCTGCGGCCGTGGCGACAGTCGGAGTCAGATGACGACGGGGCGGTGCGGGAGCTGCTCGACCGTGCCGACAAAGCGCTGTACGCGGCCAAATCCGCAGGGCGCGATGCGGTGTCGATGTACCGGGAGGCCGGGGTGCTACTCGGCGAGTAGGTCGACCGCCCGGGCGAACACCGTCGGCAGTGCGTGCGCGGCCGGCACGATCGCGCGTCGCACCGGCGAGGAGCTCGCAGCCACCATCGCCGACGTCATCGCGCGATAGCGGACCGTGGTTCTGCGCCACAACCGTTCATACGCGTCGGGCCGGTCGGCGGCGACACACCCGGCCAGTGCCCGGGCCGCCGCGACCGACAGTCCCAGCCCCTCGCCGGTCAGCGCATCGACGTAGCCGGCCGCATCACCGACGAGCAGCACCCGGCCCGCAACGCGGCGCGACACCCGCTGCCGCAGCGGGCCGGCAGCTCGGTCACCGCTGTGGGGTGCTCCCGAAAGACGTTGGCGCAGGACAGGAAAGGCGCTCAGATGCTCGTCGAACGTGCCGCGCCGGGAGGTGAGGATCGCAACGCCGACGCAGTCGTGGGCCACCGGCGTCACGTATGCCTCCCCGGCATCGGGCTCTGCCGCCCAGTACACCTCGACGCAGTCCGTCCAGGGCGCGACATCGACATGCCGGGTCAGTCCCCACCGCCGCCGGACACGGCCGGGACGCTGCAGTCCCAGCCGTATCCGGATCGGCGAATGCAGCCCGTCTGCGGCGGCCAGATAGCGCGCGCGAAAACCGTTGACGGTCACGCTGTCCGGGCCCTGTTCGATCGTGCCGACGGTACCGCCGGCGATGCGCACACCCGCCGACACCGCGGCATCGAGCATCGCCTGGTGCAGCGTCGTGCGCCGAACGCCCACACCCGGGCCGGTGCGGAATTCCGCGCGGACCGTGCGCCGACCGTCGAGGTACGCGACACCGCGAAACGGCACCCCGTCGGGATGAACGCCGAGTGCGGCGAGATGCCGCACCGTGTGCGGCATCAACCCCTCGCCGCACGCTTTGTCGATCGGCGCCTGCCGCTTCTCGATCACCACGGCCTCCAGGCCGTGGCGGGCGGCGGCCAGCGCCGTGGCCAGACCTGCGGGCCCGCCGCCCGCGACCACCAGGTCGATCACGGCAACCGTGCCAATGCGGTGTTCTCGCAGGAGATCCGGGTGCGCAACAGGATCGCGTTGAGGACAGTGAACACCACCGCGGTGATCCAGGCGGTGTGGACCAGTGGTAGCGCGACACCTTCGACGACGACGGCCACATAGTTCGGATGAGGGAGGTAGCGGTAGGGGCCGCCGGTGACGCGGCCGGCCCCGGGCACCACGACTACGCGGGTGTTCCACTGAGTGCCGAGGGTGCGGATGCACCACCACCGCAACGCCTGGGCTGCCAGCACCACACCGAACATCGGCCATCCGAGGGCTGGTAGGAACTCGCGATGCGCCGCCTCGACGAGGCACGCGATCAGCAGCGCCGTGTGCAGCGCCACCATCGCGGGGTAGTGCCCGGCGCCGTACTCCACGCCGCCGCGCTCGCGGCTGCTGCGCAGATTGCGTTGCGAGACAACGAGTTCAGCCACCCGCTCCAGAGACACGGCGGCGATCAGCACGGTGTAGGCGAGCACGGCTCACCGCCATCCCAGCAGCACGAACTCGGCGCAGAAGCCGGGGCCCATCGCCATCAGCAGACCGGGCCTGCCGGCAGGCGGCTTCTTCGCGATGGTGTCGCGCAGCACGTGCAGCACCGACGACGAGGACAGGTTGCCCACCTCGGCCAGCGAACGCCACGTCAGTTCCAGCGCCTCCGGGCCGAGATCGAGCGCGGCGGTGATCGCCTCGATCACCTTGGGCCCGCCCGGATGCGACACCCATGCTGCGATGTCGGCGACGGCCAGATCGTGGCTACCGAGGAACGAATTCACATCGTCGGACAGGAAGCGATCGATCAACTCGGGAAGGTCAGGAGACAGCACGAGCGCCAGACCCGTGCCGCCCACCCGCCAGCCCATGGTGTCCAGCGAATCGGGATAGAGCCGGCTGCGGGAGTCGATCACGGCGGGACCGTGCGGATCGAGACGGCGGGCACGGTCCTCGCCCACCGCGACCACCGCGGCCGCCCCGTCACCGAACAGCGCGCTGCCCACCAGGCTCGCCATCGTCGGTTCGACGGCCGGGAACGTCAGTGAGCACAGCTCGACAGAGATCAGCGCGGCGGCGTGTCCCGGTGCGCCGCGCAGATAGTCGTGCAGGCGGGCGATCCCCGCCGCCCCCGCGACACAGCCGAGGCCGAACAGCGGGACACGGCGCACATCGGCACGAAGCCCCAGCCGGGTCGCGATGCGGGCGTCCAGCGAGGGCACGGCGATGCCCGTCACCGTCGTCGTCATGATCATGTCCAGATCGGCGGCGCGCAGACCGGCCTCCTCCAGCGCGGCGGTCAGCGCCTCACACGCCAGATCGACCGCGTGCTCGATGTAGATCTCGTTGGCCTCGCCGAAATCCTCGAGCGTGCGGTATCTGTCGAGGGGAAGCACGAAGTGCCGGCTGTCGACCTTGGCGTGGTCGTGGAGCGTGCGCACCACATCGGCGACCTCGGCGAACGCGGGCATCGCGAGGAATTCCTCGGTGATCTCCTGCTGGCTGTAGCGGTGGGCGGGCAGGGCGCCGGCCACACCGGCGATGACGCTGACAGGGTTCATGTGACCATCCGTTCCGTGTGTTCTGCAGAAGGCATCGCCGCGCCCTCGGTGAGGCCGATGCGGCGATGAATCCGGTTGAGCCACTGCGGGGCCCACCAGTTCCGGCCCCCCATCAACCGCATGAAGGCGGGCACCGCCACCATGCGCACCAGCGTCGCGTCGGCCAGTACCGCCAGCGTCAGTCCGAGGCCGAACATCCGCATGACCGACGTGCTGGCGGCGATCAGCGCCGCAAACGAAATGGACATGATCAGGGCCGCGGCGGTGATCACGCGGCCGGTGTAGGCGATACCCAGGGCGACCGATTCGTCGGAATCCCCGGTGCGCAACCAGATCTCCCGGATGCGTGCGACCAGGAAGACCTCGTAGTCCATGGACAGGCCGAAGGCGATGCAGAACAGCAGCACCGGCATGTTCGCGATCAGCGTGCCGGTCGGTGTGGTGCCCAATCCGCCGAGGTGGCCGTCCTGGAACACCCAGACCAGTGCGCCGAACGCGGCGCTCAGCGAAAGAATGTTCAGCACAAGCGCTTTCAGGGGCACGACGACGCTGCCGGTGAGCAGGAACAGCAGTACGAACATGATGACGCCGATCAGACCGAGCACCAGCGGAAGGGTGGACGTGATGGCAGCGACACTGTCGCGGTTGGCGGCCGCCGTGCCGGTCAGCTGCACCGCGTGGCCGTCGGGTCCGGGGACCGCGGCCAATCGGTACAGCTGCGTCTCGGAGGCGTCGGAGAACAGGGGAGCGCTGGTGGCCACCGTGAGGAACGCGGCACCGTCGCGTTCACCGGTGGGGCCCGACGGCGGGCCCGACGTGCGCCCGTCGACGTACGTGCCGGTGGGTGCCGAGACCGCTTCGACGTCGGGCACTCGGGACAACTCCGCGGCGTAGGCCGACAGTGCCGCCTCATCGAGCCCTCCCGTGTCCGGCAGCACGACGGTGACTGCCGTGTCGGTGTTCTCGGCGAATTCGTCACGCAGTCGGTCGCCCACCTGATGGGCCGAGGCGGACCGGGGGAGGACGCGGTCATCGGGAAATCCCCACCGCACCCCGAGGAACGGCACGCCCGCGACCACCAGCAGCGCCACGACGGCCAGGCCGAGCGGAACCGCACGCCGCATCACCGACCTGGCGCAGCGGTACCAGAAGCGCTGCTGCACCGGGACGGGAACGGGCTCGGGCCGCCCCAGCACCCGGCGCCCGAGGCGCCGGACGTCCAGCGCCGCGTGCCGATCGCCCAGCAGCACCAGGGCTGCCGGGGTGACCACCACCGCCGAGGCCGCCGCGAACGCCACCGTCGCCACACCCGCGTACGCGAACGACTTCAGGAAGTGCATCGGGAACAGGACCATGACCGACATCGAGAGCGCCACCGTCGTCGCCGAGAAGATCACCGTGCGACCGGCGGTGAGCATCGTGGTCCGGACGGCCTGGCCGCGATCGGCGCCGGCTGCGAGCTCGTCGCGGTACCGGCTGACGATCAGCAGGGTGTAGTCGATGGCCAGCGCCAAGCCCATCGCGGTGGCGAGGTTCAGCGCGAAGATCGAGACGTCGGTGAACACCGTGACCGCCCGCAGCACCGCCAGCGCTCCGACGATCGACATGACCCCGATCGCGACGGGCAGCGCCGCGGCCAGTAGGCCACCGAACACCCACACCAGGATCAGGAAGCTCAGCGGGATGGCCAGGCCCTCCATCAGCAGCAGATCCCGCTGCGAATGCTCGGTGATCTGCACGTTGACCATCGCCGTACCGCCGGTGCGCACGCTGACGCCGGCCGGCACGTCGCGGGTGACCTCCTCGTCGATCTGCCTGGCGTACGTCTGCTGCTCGGCTTCCGTCCCGCGGATGCCGACGACGATCAACCCGGCGGTGCCATCGCGGCTGACCAGCGCGACCGGTGCTGGCGGTCGGGTCCAGGACGAGACCGTGGCGACGTGGGGTGCGTCCGTCACCTCCGCGACGATGCTCTCACCGGTCTCGCGTGCTGCCGGACCGTCGACGCCATCCGGCGAGGACACCACGATGACCATGTCCACGTCGCCCCGGCCGAACGTGTCGGCGAGTGTCTGTGCGGCCCGGGCCGAGTCCGAGCCCGGGTCGGCGAAGCCGCTGGGCGACAGGAGCGCGGCGACCGGGACGCCGAGGATCGCCAGCGCCGCGGTGAGGACCGCCGCGGCGACCACGATCCGGCGCGGGGCGATCAGGGCGAGCGACGCGATTCGGGTCAGCAGGATCGTCTCCTCTCGAGGACCTGGAGAGGACACGACGGGTGCGCCGGTTCAGTTCATCCGCGGGCGCAGGTGTGACCTACGTCATCCCTGGAGCTCGAAGTGCTGGTAGTCGACCGGCGTGCGCCAGTGCCCGCCCCAGCGCCAGCCGCTGCTGACGAACACCTCGACGGCCGGGTCGCCGTCGTGCAGCATGCCGATGTCGCGGCGGGTGCGGTCGAGCCACGGGACGCCGGTGGCCGGTTCGACGTGGCCGCGCGCGTCGACGTACGGATTGACGAGCGGGTTGATGTCGACGGCCCGTCCGTAGGCGTGCCATGACCAGCTCGTCGAACCCGGGATGCCACGGCAGTTGAATGCCGACGTGTTGTCGTCGCGCATCGACAGTTCGTCCTCGGCGCCGGGGTAGAGGGCGGCCGGCCGCATCTTCTCGATCGGGAACCGGAGCGCCTCGAGGCGGGCGAACACGTCGATCACGGCGCCGGTGATGTCGGCGTTCACCACCAACTCCCCCCGGTGCAGGCGGCCGTCGAACCCCCAGTGGTCCAGTTCGACGCGCCGCAGCTGGTCCGGGGACACGGGGCAGCCCGGGCGCCAGGTCGCGCCGAGATCGGCGGCGGTGACGGGGCTGATCGTCGGCGGCTGGGGCTCCGGCGTGCGGGGTGGCGGCGGTGACGAGGTCGTCGTGGACGATGGGGCCCGCGGTTCGGGACCGGGCGGTGGCGCGCACTGCACCAGGACGGCCGCCACGGCCGCCACCACGGTGACTGTGCCCAGGAGCCTTCTCAACCGCACCTCTGCGACGCTACCGATGCGGGGCAGGCCTCGGTTAGTTCACCTAATCGCTTTTGTTAGTTGAGCTTTCGACATCGACCGTTTGCCGGTGTTGCTGTGATCTGGGCCATTCTGCCGTTATGCTGTGTCGGTCATCACAGAGAGGACCGACATGGCTGCTGTAGGCGAGGGCGCGATGGTCCCGCAGGAGATGAAGCCGGCGCGTGCCGCTCATCCCGTCAATTGGGTGGTGGCATTCCTGCTCGTGACGGTGCTCATCGTCGGGATCGCGGGAGTGGTCCTCGCGCTGTCCAGCGGCTTGCCGAACATCGCGATCGTCGTCGCATTGGTCACCGGAGCGGTGTTCGCCGGTTCCCTCTGCTGAGGCTCGCGCGGCAATCTCAGGGCCGCAGCATGAAATCCACGAGTGCCTCCCGCTGTGCGAGGGGGAATTGCGGTGACTTCGAACCCGACAGGTGCAGCGCCCCGATGCCGATGGCGAACAGCCATTGTGCTCGCTGCTCCGCAACATCGTCGTCGAAACCGAGGTCGATGAACGCCTGACGCACCGCAGCCCCGGCGCGGCGATCGGCGGCCCGGACGCTCCGCGCCGCGGCACGGTCGGTGCGCGCCCACTCCCGCATCGCCCGCTCGAGCATCCACTGACGCGGGCTGACCAGGAACGCGGTCATCTCGATCAACCGCTCGCGCGGCGGGAGCGCCTGCATGCCGCTGAACTCGCGGTGATCGTCGTCGCGCCACTGTGCCCACGCCGACACCAACGCGGCCTTATAGGCGGCCATGTCGGTGAAGTGCCAGTAGAAGCTGCCCTTCGTCATACCCAGCCGCGCTGACAAGGAATCGATCTTCAACGAGGTGAAGCCGTCCTCGGCGAGGATCGCGAACCCGGCCTGCAGCCAATCGTCGGCGGATGCGCCCCGCCGACGCTCGGAACCTGCCACGGGGGTCAGCTTAGGGCCCGCTGGTCCCAGGGCATTTCACACCATCGCGATCGGTGAGATGCCGGCTCCTATCCTCACGGCGCCATCGAGCTCACGGCTGACGTCGTGATCGAAGACGGCATGGCCCGCGACGATGTCGACATCGCGTCGTGCTCGTTGCATCGGATTGTCGAGGAAGTGCGCGCTCGCTCCGGCCGCGCCGAGCACATCGCCGATCACCGCGCGGCATTCGTGGACGACGTGTGCCGCGGTGGCACGCGCACGTGCCCGCAACGTGAGATCGACTGTGCCACCGCCGCATACAGCTCGCTGCACCTCGTCTGCGACGGAGAAGGCGAGCGCACGCAGTGCTGCCACGCGCGTGCTCGCCTCCGAGAGGCGCATCTTGGCCGCCGGCTGATCCTTCTGCGCACCGCCGCCGTAGGCGAGCACGCGATGCCCGAGGCGCTCCCCGAACAGCTCCACCACGCGTTCGGCGGTGCCCAGCACCGGCATGCAGGCCGTCAGAGCCAGCGCCGACACGATCGGCCACCGATAGGTGTCGCTGCCGTGCACCGCGGCACCGGGGCTCGCACCCGTGTACACCTTCGGCACTGACACGACGCGATGCGAAGGTACGTAGACGTCGTCGACGATCACGTCGTTGGAGCCCGTGCCGCGCATGCCGGCGGTGTGCCAGACGTCGGCCACCGTGACCGCGCTGATGGGGAGCGCCGCCAGCGCGGGGAACATCGACGAGCCGGTGCCCAGCAGCACGCCGACGAGAACCCAGTCGGCATGCATGACGCCCGTCGCCCAGGACCACCGGCCCGTGATCCGGTATCCGCCGTCGGTCACCTCGCCCCGGCCGGACGGGGCCAACGGCGCGGGAGCCAAAACTGCTCCGTCGGTGAATATCTCGTCCTGCGCCTGCTCGTCGAACAGCGCGATCATCCAGTTGTGCAGGGCATAGAAGCCCAACGTCCAGGCCGTCGACGTGCAGCCGTGGCCGAGCCTCCTCACTGGGTCGAGCACCGCCGGGAACGGAGCTTCCGAGCCGCCGTAGCGCGCGGGCAATAGCAGCTCGAACAGCCCGCTGGTCCGGGCCTCGGCGATGGTCTCATCAGGAAGCCGGCGCAGGTCTTCGGTCATGCTCGCGCGCAGCGCAATTCGATCGACGAAGTCGGAGTCGATCACGTCCCTTGAGCTCGTCGCGGACATCATGGCCTTACACTAACATACCAAAAAGTATGGAAACGGTGCCGTCGCGGATGATCCCCGGGGAGCTGCTGGCTGCGTTCCCCGCCTCACGACAAAACTCGGGCTGAGTTTTTCCCTCGGAAGACAGCGCACGCGCTCATAAGGTGTCGCGCTGTGACTGTCCCTCCCTTCTCGCGCCGCCGCGCGCTGCAACTGCTCGGCTTGGCAGGCGGCGCGGCTGTGCTCGCCCCGGCTCTGGCCGCGTGCGGATCGTCGAGCACCAGCTCCGCCCTGCCGTCCACCGCGCCGGTGTCGGGCCGCTTCGAGGGCGTCACCCTCAAACTGCTCGTCAATCAGCCGCACGTCACCTCGTTCCGCGACGTCCTCGCCCCGAAGTGGGCCGCGGCCACCGGCGGCATGCTAGACGTGACCGCGTCGCCGTACGACCAGTTGACCAGCAAGCAGATTCTCGATGTGCAAAGCGGCACTGGTGAATTCGACGTCTTCGACTACTTCTACTTCGGTCTCGGCGACCTCGTCGACGCGGGAGCGCTGACCGAGCTGACCCCGTGGATCGATGCGAACGCCAAGCAGATCGGCGTCGACGGCTACCTGAAGTCGGTCTACGACCCGTACACGCTGCTCGACGGGAAGCGGTACGGACTGCCCTACGACGGCGACATCCACATCCTCTTCTACAACGCCGAACTGCTCGATCGGTACAAGGTCGCGCCGCCGACCACATGGGACGAGTACGACGAGGTCGCGGCGAAGATCACCACCGATGCGCGCGGCGCCGCATACGGCGCCATCGTGTCCGGCCAACAGGTTCCGATGATCCTCGGCTGTTCCTACATCAACCGGCTCACCGGATACGGCGGAAACCTGTTCGACGACAACGGGAAACCCGCACTGACATCGGACGCGTCGATCGCCGCGCTCAAACACCTCGTCGCCGTCGCTCCTGCGGCGCTGCCGACCCCGCTGCAGATCGGCTTCGACCAGGCCAACACCGCGTTCCTCACCGGTCAGGGCGCACTGCTGGACACGTGGACCGACATGGCGCTGCGCGCCGAGGACCCGACCGCATCGCAGATCGCCGGCAAGTGGGGTGCGGTGTCATTACCGGTCGGCGGCACCAACACCACTCCGCGCACCGCGCTGGACGCCGGGTTCGGTCTCGGTGTCTCCACCGCGACCAAGAACGCCGACGCCGCTGCGGCATTCATCACGTGGGCCACGGCGGGCCCGCAGAACCTCGTGACCTCATCCACGGCCGGCGCGGGCATCGACCCCGTGCGTGGTGAGGTACTCGACTCCGAGGGTTATGCCAAGGTGGTCACCAAGGCGATCGGACCCATTCGGCAAGGGCTCAACGGGAATCCTCTGGTATGGCCCAAGCAGGCCGGTGCGCCGAAACTGTTGCAGGACCTCGTCGATCAGCTCGCGCTCGCGATCAACGGCAGTCAGACCGTCGAGCAGTCGCTGGACAACGCCCAGCGTGGATGGGAGAGCGCCGCGACATGATCCGGCGCGTTCCGCTGTGGCTGGCCGCGCCCGCGATCGCCGGACTCGTTCTGTTCCTGGTCTATCCCACGATCTACCTCGTCGCGCTGACGCTGACCAAATCGTCTCTGGCGCATCCGCTGCGCAGCTTCACCGGCACCGACAACATCGCCACCGCGTTCGCGTCGCCGGCGTTCGTCCCGTCCCTGTGGAAGTCGAGCCTCTTCGCCGTGGTCGTCGCCGTCGCCACCACGGTGCTCGGCCTCGCCCTGGCGCTGCTGCTGCGCCATCGCGGTGGCGGGTTCGGGTTCGCCGGAGCGCTTCTGCTGCTCCCGCTGGTGACCGCACCGGTATTGGTCGGTGTGGCATGGAAGTTGTTGCTGGCGCCCGTCGGGGGCGGGTTGGCCGGATTGTTCGCCGCGATCGGTCTGGGTGGGGTCAATCCCCTGGGCTCGGGGGTCGGGGCACTGATCGTGCTGATGATCATCCACATCTGGCAATGGACGCCGTTCGCGACGCTGATCGCGTTCGCCGCACTCGGTGTCGTCCGGCCCGAACTGCTCGAGTCGGCCCGCATCGACGGTGCAGGGCGCTGGCGCACCTTCACCACCGTCACCTGGCCCGCGATCCGGCCGACCCTGTGGGCCGTCGCGGTGCTCGAACTCGTGATCGGCTACAAGGTCTTCGACTCGATCGTCGTCATCACCTCCGGCGGACCCGGATTCTCCACTGCGCTGACACCGTTCGTGATCTACCAGACCGGACTGCGGGGCAGCTTCGACATGGGCACCGCCGCCGCGCAGACGCTGGTGTTCGCCCTCGTCGTCGGCGCGGTCGCGACGGTGGTCACCACGCTGCGTGCGCGCGCGGTGAAGGCCGACGCGTGAGACGTCGGATCGCGCTGGCCGGCGCCGTCATCGTCGCGCTGCTGCCCATCGCGTACCTGGCGTCGCTGGCGGTACGGCCCGCCTCCGACGTACTCAACTCCAGCCTGCTGCCGCATGCGTGGACGATCGACAACATCGTCAGGGTGTTCGACACCATCGACCTGGGCACCATGCTGCGCAACTCATGGCTGACCGCGGTGGGGGCAGCGTTGCTCGCCGTCGTGATCGCCGCTCCGGCAGCCTATGTCACCGCCCGCCACGTCCGCGGTGAGCGCCTGCTCACCGTGCTGCTGGCCAGCTACTGCGCACCACCGATCGTCGCGATCATCCCGCTGTTCTTCCTGCTGCGTTCGGTGGGACTGGTCAACAATGTCGCGGGCCTGATCCTGGTGAACGGCATCGCCGGAGTTCCCGTGGCGGCCTGGCTGCTGGACGGATTCGTCCGCCGCATCCCGGTCGAGATCGACGAGGCCGCCGCGATCGACGGATTGCGGCCCGCGGCGATCTTCGGCAAGGTCGTCGTTCCGCTGCTCCTCCCCGGGGTGATCGCCGCCCTGCTGGTCGTGTTCTTCCTCAGCTACAACGACTTCCTCTTCGCGGTGTACCTGGCCGTGACGAAAGAGAGTCAGACCTTGACCGTGGGGCTGTCGCTGTTCCAGGGCGACCGCAACGTGCAGTTCGGGCAGCAGGCCGCGGCCGGTCTGCTCGGCATCCTGCCGGTCTACGTGCTCGCCCTGGCCGCGCAGCGATACCTGGTGGGCGGCCTGACGACAGGAGCCACCAAGTGAGTGCCGTCGAACTCCGAGACATCACCAAGACATTCGACACGTCCTCCGGCCGCACCACAGTCGTCGACAGACTCAGCCTGTCGCTGCCCGAAGGCTCGATGACGGTCCTCGTCGGGCCATCGGGCTGCGGGAAGTCGACCACCCTGAGGATCGTCGCCGGCCTCGAATCCGCCGACGGCGGAACGGTGCACATCGGCGGGCGCGACGTGACCGCAGCGACTCCGTCCGAGCGCGATGTGGCGATGGTCTTCCAGAACTATGCGCTCTACCCGCACCTGAGCGTCGAACGCAACATCGCCTTCCCGCTTCGCAACAACGGTGTGCCCAAAGACGCTGCTGCGCAGCGTGTCCGACAGGCCGCCGAGCGGGTCGGTATCACCGCACTGCTGGATCGCAAACCGCGCCAGCTCTCGGGCGGACAGCAACAGCGGGTGGCGATCGCCCGCGCCCTGGTGCGCACCCCGGCGCTGTTCCTCTTCGACGAGCCGTTGAGCAATCTCGACGCCAAGCTGCGGGTCGAGCTGCGATCGGAGATCCGGCGGCTGCAACAGGAATCCGGGATCACGGCGCTCTACGTCACCCACGATCAGGAGGAGGCGATGACGATCGCCGACCAGCTCGTGGTGCTGCGTGCCGGACACATCGCGCAGACGGGCACGCCCGCCGAGCTGTACCGGCGGCCCGCCAACACGTTCGTCGCCGGCTTCATCGGCTCGCCGAGCACCAATCTGATCCCCGGCGCGGTTCGCGACGGTGTCTTCGACGCCGCGGGACTGCATGTCCGGATCACCGGCCCTGACCTTGCTGCCGCCACGCTCGGCGTCCGGCCCGAGGACCTGACCGTCACGCCCGATCCGACGGGCAACGGGGCTTTGGAACTCGTCGAATTACTGGGTCCGCGTTACGTTCTCATCGTCCGGGTCGGGGAGCACCGGCTGACCGCAGTGGTCGAGGCCGCCGTGGTGGCGCAGTGGCCCGGGGCGCCGACGCCCGGCGACAGCGTCGCCGTGGACGTCCGGCCGGATCGCGCGCACCTGTTCGACAGCGTCAGCGGCGACCGGCTCGATTAGCTTTCGCGTTCGGTGCGGCCGATACCCCACGCGTACGGCGGGGGAGTGCCGTTGACCGCGTGGGCGCCCAGCACCTTCGCCTTGAACAGCCTGGGGTTGTGCGACGCCACCGTGCGCGCGTTGCGCCAGTGTCGGTCCAGTCCGCGGCCGCGGGAGGTGGCTGAGGCGCCGAGTGTGTCGAACAGGTTCGATGTCGCGTCGATTGCCAACTGCGATGCTGTCAGTTGCGCTGCGGCCGCCTCCAGTTCGGTCCGCTCAGCGGCCGCCGGCAGGGCCGCGTCGTCGGCGATCGCGGCTGCGTCGATCGCCTCGGCGAGCCTCAGAGCCACCGCCTCGCTGGTGTAGGCCGCAGCCCAGATCTCGCCGACCCGACCCAGCACCTGCGCGTCGTCGCGCACCCGGGCTGCGCTGGCGTGCGAGTAGTTGCGATCTCGCCGCTGCACCTCGGCCGTCACATCGGTCAGCACTGCCCGAGTGATGCCGGCCAGCGTCGCCACGAGATTCAACTGGTAGAGCCCCGTCTGATAGGGGTGCCTGCGCTCGAAGGGGATGACGTCTTCGGCCACCGCGTCGGTGAACTCGGTGGTGCCCGTTCCGGTGCCACGCTGCCCGAAGCCATCCCAGTCGTCGTGCACCACCACACCGGGCTGGCGGGTGTCGACCACCGCGGTCGCCCAGCCGGCGCCGTCCTTGACGTACACATCCGCCCACTCGGCGAAGATGGTGCCGGTCGTGTAGTACTTGCGGCCGTTCACGACAGAGCGTCCGTCGCGGTGGGTGACGGTGGTCTGCGCGTCTCCCATGGCCGTTGGGCCCGTCTCGGTCCACGCGTTCCCGGCGATCTCACCATCGACGAAGCGGGCGAACCACCGGGACTGATCGTCGCCGCGACGATGCCGGAACACGGTGTCCTCGACCAGGACGAAATGGCCACGCAGCGCCTGCGCCAGGTTGGCGTCGGCTGCGGCGAGATCGATCCAGAGCGCGGTGATCTCGATCCAGTCCAGACCCCATCCGCCGAACTCGACCGGAACGCGCAGGGTCCCGAAACCGGACTGCTTCAACAGCGTCACCGCCTCCACCGGCAGCACTCCGGCCAGTTCACGGTCGCGCGTCCCGGCGGCGATCTCGGCGAACACATCGGCGAAATGCGCACGGGCCTGAGCGAGCTGCGGGCGGGTCACTGTATCGGTCACGACCGCACAGTCGATCACAATCAGACGCAGGCGCATCAATTTGACTCTGGCAGAACAGAAGTGGGTCCATTTGCAGCGCAGGCACGTACCATCGGCGCGATGCCCCGCACACCCTGGACTTCACCGCCATCGGCCGCGGAGACACGGCGCTGGGACGGGATCGCCGACGAGGTCGCAACCAGCCTGTCCCACGACGCCCTCGACCGCGATCGGGCCAACCGGCAACCGGACGCGGAGTTGAAGCTGCTCAAGGAATCAGGGCTCGCCGACCTGCTGATTCCCGCCCGCTTCGGTGGCGCAGGAGGGCACTGGTCGACCGGTCTGCGTGCGGTGCGCCGCCTCGCCCGCCGCGACGGATCGATCGCGCAGATCCTGAGCTACCACTACTGCAACCAGGCCAGCATCGTGTTCTTCGGCGATGAATCGCGGTGGGAGCACTGGTTCACGGCGTCAGCGCGGGGCAGCTGGCTCTGGGGTGATGCAGTCAACCCCGTCGACCCCGACCTCGTCCTGACCCCCGAGGGTGACGGGTACCGTCTCAACGGCCGTAAGCGATTCGCCACCGGTGCCGCCACCGGCGACGTGACGCTGGTGATGGCATCGACCGGGGGTGTCGTGCTGGCATCCGTCGTGGATCACGACCGTAGCGGAGTGCAGTTCGCCGACGACTGGGACGCGCTGGGGCAACGGCTGTCGGCCAGCGGCAGCGTCGAATACCGCGACGTCCGCATCGATCCGGACGATGTGCTCGGGGAGGTCGGAGAGGAACCGTACTCGACGCTCGTCACCCCCGGTGTCCAGCTGGGCTTCGCGAACCTCTACCTCGGGATCGCCGAAGGCGCGCTGGAACGTGCCCGCGAGCTGACCCTGCAACGCCGCGGTGCCTGGCTGCTCAGCTCTGCAGAGCACTACTCGCGAGACCCGTTCGTGCAGCGAACGTTCGGTGAGCTACTGGCCCGCACCGCCGCCGTCGAGGCGCTCGCCGACAAGTGGAACAGCGAGTTCGACGCCGTGATCGCGCGAGGTGCCGACGTCACTGCCCAGGATCGCACGCGCGTGGAGATCGGCATCGCCGGTCTGAAGGTCGTGGCCACCGAGACCGCACTCGAGGTCGCTCAGCGCGTCTACGAGGTGACCGGGGCGAGTTCGACGCTGAGTTCGGTGGGCCTGGACCTGTACTGGCGCAACATCCGCACGCACTCACTGCACGATCCGGTCGACTACAAGAAACTCGAAGTCGGCGCGCACTACCTGACCGGTGACGTCGCGCCGATCACGCTGTACACCTGAGTCAGATCTGGCCGTGCCGGGGCGGCAGCGTGCCCGACAGCGTATAGCGACCGATGTGCTGCAGCTTCCACCGCGTCGGATCGTGCAGCGTATGCGTGCGCGCATCCCGCCAGAACCGGGACAGGTTGTCCGACGCCGATGCGCTTCTGGTTCCGCCCAATTCGAACAGCCCGTTCGACGCCGCCAGTGCCGCGCGCACCGCGCCCACCTTGGCGGCCGCCACCGCGACCGACGCCTCGGCGGCCGACTCCTCGGTCAGGTCCGCCGTGGCGTCGTCGACGCGGCGGGCGGCCTCGACCAGCAGCGCCTGCGCCGAGCGGACCGTGACGGCGAGCTCACCCGCGGCGTTGATGACCGTCGGATCCTCGACAGCGGCCGGTACCCGCGCCTCGAAATGCGCTCTGGCCCGGCCAGCCTGATGAACCCCGGCTGCGAGAGCACCGGTGGCGATACCCACATCGATGGCGCTGTGCCACAACTGCGCTCGCGCACCGTACACGGTGGGCCCGGAGAAGATCGGACTGAACGGAACGACGTGGGCCGCGGGCACGACGACGTCATCGAGCGTCACCGTGCCCGATGCGGTGGTGCGCTGGCCCATCCCGTCCCAGTCGTCGACGACCTCGAGTCCGGCCGCGTCGCGCGGCACGAACGCCACCGCCTTCGGTGTCGACGCCACCGGGACCTCGCCCGACCCGTCGCTGAGCGACGCGCGCACCACCACCCAGTCCGCGAACAGCGCACCCGTGCTGTAGAACTTCCGTCCCGACAGCAGGTAGTCCCCACTCGCGCGGGGCGTCAACGTCGTCGCGTCCACATCGATCGGGTGCGGACCCCGTTCGCTCTGCGCGTTGGCGAGCAGGGCGCCGCCGAGAACGTGACCGTAGAACAGCTCCTGCTGCTCGAGCGTACCCTGCAACCGCAGTGATTCCAGAAACGTGAAGTGCGAGTGCGGAATCTGCGCCAGTGAGGGATCTGCGTGGGCGAACACACGGAACATCTCGGCCACGACGGTGGCAGGCGCGGCGATGCCGCCGAACCGCTGGGGCACCGTGACGGCGAGCAGTCCGGATGCCTTGAGCGCCTTGATCTCGGTGTGCGGCAGGGTGCGATGGATGTCGCGGTCGGCGGCACCGGCGGCGGCATCCGCCGCGAAGGATTTCGCGACCGGCAGGACGTCGTCGACGGAGGTGATCACCGGCTGGCTCCCACGAACGGGATCGACGCCGGCGCAGCATTTTTCGTCTGCCTGGTGAACAGGCCCCGGTCCCGCAGGATCGGCACCACACCCTCGCCGAACCAGTACAGCTCCTCCAGATGCGGGTAGCCCGAGAAGATGAACTCGTCGATCCCCACCTCAGCGTATTCGGCGATGCGGTCGGCCACCTCCTGATGGCTGCCCACCAGTGCGGTGCCCGCCCCGCCGCGGACCAGCCCGACACCCGCCCACAGGTTGGGGGCCACCTCCAGCGACCGTGCGTCGTGCCAACTTCCGTTGGTGCGATGCTCTTCGTGTAACGCCAGCATCCGCTTCTGCCCCTCGGACTGGCTGCGGTGCAGGCCATCCTGGGCCTTGCGAACCGTCTCCTCGTCGAGCGCGGCCACCAACCGATCGGCCTGGTGCCACGCGTCGTCGGCGGTGTCGCGGGAAATGGTGTGCAGTCGGATGCCGAAGCGCACCGGGCGGCCCTCGTCGGCGGCGAGCTTGCGGATCCACTCCACTTTCTCGGCGACGGCGGCCGGCGGCTCCCCCCAGGTGAGGTACACGTCAGCGTGCTTGGCAGCCACCGGACCCGCCGCGGCGGAGCTGCCCCCGAAGTACAACGGCGGCACCGGATTCGGCAGCGTCGCCAGGGCGGCGTCGTCGACGTGGATGTGCTCGCCGTCGAGCGTCACCGTCTCGCCGGTCCACAGCCGACGCACCACTTCCAGGAACTCGTCACACCGTTGATAGCGGGCGTCCTTGTCCAGGAAGTCACCGAATGACCGCTGTTCATGGGCCTCGCCGCCGACGACGACGTTGAGCAGCAGACGGCCCGGGGCGTGCCGGGCGAATGTCGCTGCCATCTGGGCGGACAGCGTCGGACTCACCAGCCCGGGCCGGAACGCGACCAGGAACGCCAGCGACGTCGTCTCCCGTGCCAGTAACGCGGCGGTGACGAAGGCATCCTCGCACCAGGCGCCGGTCGGTATCAGGGCCCCGGTGAAGCCGAAGGACTCAGCGGCGCGCACGATCGAGGCGAGGTAGTCGATCGACGCGTCGCGGTCGCTGTGCGCGGCGCCGGCCGGGGTGCCGTGGCCACCACCGACGATCAGGCGGCTGTCGCCGTAGGTGGGCAGGAACCAGTGCAGGGTCAGGGACATGACGGAGATCCTTTCAGCGTCCGCGCGCGGGTTGGGCCGCCAGCGAGGCCGACGACGACGGGACGGTCGATGGCCGGTCGATGACCGTCGAGCGGGCGCCGCCGATGCGGTAGGAGGCGCCGCGATGCTCGGCCGGCAGGCGGTCGCCGTTGCCGGTCAGCTTGTGGCGCAGCGTTCCCGGCGTGTAGGCGCTCTGATAGGCGCCACGTGCGGTGAGTTCGGGGACGACGTGATCGATGAACTCGGCGAACGATCCGGGTGTGATCGCGTAGGCGAGGTTGAATCCGTCGACGTCGGTCTCCTCCACCCACTCCTGCAGCGAATCCGCCACGTGCGCGCCCGATCCCACGAAGCGCGGCCCGATGCCTCCGATCTTGCCCCACTCGGCGATGTCGCGGACCGCCCACTCGCGGCCGTCGGGGTCGGCGGACTGGAAGGCCTTGACCGCCGACAGGATCGCGTTGGAGTCGACGTTACCGACCGGCTCGTCGAGTCCGTAGCGGGCCAGGTCGACGCCCATCCACCCCGACATGAACACCAGCGCACCCTCCGGGTCCCCGTAGGACAGGTACTCGGCGTGCCGGGCGTGCGCCTCTTCGTTCGTGGCGGCCGTGACGATCGTCGACAGGTTGAAGATCTTCACCGAATACGGATCGCGGCCGGCGATCTCGAGTTCGCGGCGGATCGTCGACACCGTTTCGCGCAGAATCGCTTTGGTGGGTGCTGCGGTGAAGATGGCCTCGGCGTTCTCGGCGGCGAAGCGTACCCCGCGCGGGGACGCCCCCGCCTGGTAGATCACTGGTGTCCGCTGCGGTGACGGCTCGCTCAGGTGGATACCGGGCACCCGGAAATGCGTCCCGTCGTGCCCGATGTGGTGCACCTTCTCCGGATCGGTGAAGACTCCGCGTGCGGTGTCGCGGACCACGGCGTCGTCCTCCCAGGAGCCCTCCCACAACTTGTAGAGCACCTCGAGGTATTCGTCGGCGTGGTCGTAGCGGGCGTCGTGCGCGGGCTGATCGGTCTGCCCCATGTTGCGGGCCGCCGCGGGCAGGTAGCCCGTCACGACGTTCCAGCCGATGCGCCCGCCGGTGAGGTGATCGAGCGTGGACAGGCGGCGGGCGAACGGATAGGGATGCTCGAAGCCGGTACCCGTCGTGACGCCGAACCCGAGGTGCTCGGTGACATAGGCCATCGCCGACACCAGCAGCAGCGGGTCATTGACCGGCACTTGGGCGGCCTGACGGATCGCGGCCTCGTCACTGGCGCCGTAGACGTCATAAGTGCCCAGCACATCGGCGATGAACAACCCGTCGAAGCGGCCGCGCTCGAGGAGGCGGGCGAGTTCGGTCCAGTAGGTGAGGTCCTTGTACCGCCACGATTGGTCCTCGGGGTGTTTCCACAGGCCGGGCGACTGGTGGGCGACGCAGTTCATGTCGAAGGCGTTGAAGCGGATCACACGGGTCACCGCGAAAGGGTGCCTGGTTCTGCCGCACACGACATGGGTTTGTCTCACCGCGATTCTCTTTGCGGCCGCGGAATATCGTTCCGGGCTGTCACGCTGGCCGTTTCACAGCCCTGGCTTCTCTCTGGCGGCGGTCCCATGCCTGCCGCACCCAGCCGATGACCTCGTGGTCGCGATCGCCCGCCATCACCCGGATGACGAGCCAGTCCGAATTGGCCAGCATTCGTGAGCGCCGGGCGTCCCAGCGGTACTGGGCGGTGTCGGTCCGGTGCTGATCGCCGTCGTACTCGACGGCGATCATGACGTCCTGCCATCCCATGTCCAGATAGGCGAAGGTCCGGCCCCACGCATCGGCAACCGGGATCTGCGTCCGCGGCTCGGGGAAGCCACTGTCGACGAGCAACAGACGCAGCCGCGTCTCCTGGGGAGACTGTGCACCCGCGTTCATCGACGCCAGCGCCTCCCGGCAGCGACGCACACCGTGTCTGCCACGGTAGCGATAGGTCAGAGTGAGGATCTCGGCGGCGCTGACCTGCGTGACCCGGGCGAGTGCATCCAGGTGGGCGACCGCTGCGGTGCGCGGCAGATAGCGGCCCAGGTCGAGCCCCGTGCGGGCGGGATTGGCGACGGAAACCCCTGCGAGAGTTGTGATCTCGTCATCGGCAATGGGTCCGCGCCTGGTGATGATCCCGGGTGGCGGGTTGCTGTTGGCCCAGAGGAGTTCGACAGGCGCGGCCCCGTCCACCCATCGGGCTCCGTGCAATGCTGCAGCGGCGCGGCCGGTGACGACGCCCCGTCGGTGCGACCACAACCAGGCGCCTTCGGTGCGGACCGCGAGCGTGGGTGTGGTGCCGTTGGGCACGTAGACGTCCGGGTAGATCGCGGAATAGTTCCAGCGCAACGCCCCGCGCGTGATGGCCCCGGCAGCGATCGCTTCCGACCCGATGATGGCTTCCCCCATACGAGCATCCTGGGGCCTGCGAGCGCCGGGGCCGCGCGCGTTAAGCCACGGTTGTGGATAACTCGAAACAGCAGCCTGGAATGATATTC
>NZ_VKAA01000049.1 GCF_007096635.1 Mycolicibacterium sp. 018/SC-01/001 | reverse complement strand
GTCGAGTTTGCCGCTGGGGGTGAGCGGTAATGCGTCGAGCCTGACGAACGCCGTGGGCACCATGTGGCTGGGCAGGGTGCGGGACGCGAAGGTGCGCAACGCGTTGGCATCGACATCGGCATCGGTGAGGTAGTAGGCGATGAGGCGTTGGTTGTGGACGGTGATGCGTGCGGTGGTGATGTCGGGGTGTGCGGTGAGGGTGGTTTCGATGTCGGTGGGTTCGATGCGGATGCCGCGGAGTTTGATCTGGTCGTCGGTGCGGCCGAGGTAGTCGAGGACGGGGGTGCCGTTGGGGGTGTTGCGCCAGCGGACGAGGTCGCCGGTGCGGTAGAGGCGCTGACCGGGGTGGTGTGGGTGTGCCACGAATCGTGTTGCTGTGGTGTGGGGTTGGTTGTGGTAGCCGTGGGCGAGTTGGGTGCCGGCGAGGTAGAGCTCGCCGGGGGTGTTGTCGGGGACGGGGTGCAGGTGGTCGTCGAGGACGTAGACCTGGGTGTTCCAGCCGGGGGTGCCCAGGGCGGCGGGTCCGTCGTGGGGGCTGTTGTGGGAGGTCCAGGCCAGGATGTCGACGGCGGTTTCGGTGGGTCCGTAGAGGTTGTGCAGGGGGGTGTGGGGGAAGTGGTGGTGGAAGCGGCGCAGGAGGTCGTTGGTGAGGGCTTCGCCGCCGACGGTGACGCGGGTGAGGGTGGTGCAGGTGTTGATGGTGGGTTCGTCGAGGAAGACCTCGAGCATGGAGGGGACGAAGTCGATGGCGGTGATGCGGTGGTTGGTGATGGTGTGGGCGAGGTAGTGGGGGTCGCGGTGGCCGCCGGGGCGGGCGATGACTGCGGTGGCGCCGGCGGTCAGGGGCCAGAACACTTCCCATATGGAGGTGTCGAAGCTGATCGGGGTTTTGATCAGCATGCGGTCGGTGGCGTCGAGGGGGTAGGCGTGTTGTAGCCATGCGATGCGGTTGACGATGGCGGTGTGGGGCACGGCGATGCCCTTGGGGGTGCCGGTGGATCCGGAGGTGTAGAGCACGTAGGC
>NZ_VKAA01000048.1 GCF_007096635.1 Mycolicibacterium sp. 018/SC-01/001 | reverse complement strand
GGCGGATTCATACGGTCACTGCAACATCCGGTGGTGTGAGGAGTTGCTGAGTGAGCAGTGGTCGGCGGTTTGGTTGTGAGGTGCGGCGCGAGTTTTACGACCGGGTGTGTGCAGGTGCGCCGGTCAAGCATGCAGCGGTGGAGTTGGGCGTGTCGTTTGCGGCCGGCTATGTGTGGTGGCGCAAAGCTGGCGCGATGCGATTGCTCAATGGCAACGGCGGATCAGGGCTGGCCGAACCGGGTGATCTGACCCGGGCCGGTGGACCGGGCCGGCGACTCAGTTTCACCGAACGTGTGGCGATCATGCGGGGCCTCGACGCGGGATTGAGCTACGCCGCAATCGGGGCGAAGCTGGGTCGGGACCGTTCGGTCATCTGGCGGGAAGTGACCCGCCACCGCACCGCTGACGGGGACTACCACGCCCAGCTCGCGCACGCCCGAGCAGCCCGCGCGGCGCGCCGACCCAAGGCGTTCAAACTGTCCGACCCGAACCTGTGTGCGGCGGTGGAAGCGTGGATGGACGACGGCTGGAGCCCCAAACTGATCGCCGACGTGTTGGCCCGCGATCACCCCGATGACAAGCTGGCACGGGTGAGTCACGAGACGATCTACCGCAGCTTGTACGTCCAGACTCGTGGCCAACTGCGCGCTGATCTGCATAAATGCCTGTCGACCAAACGGGCGGCGCGCAAACCGCGCGGGCACGCCGAACGACGCGGCCGCTTTAACGACGTGCTGCGCATCAGTCAGCGGCCCGCCGAGGCCGCCGATCGCGCGGTGCCTGGGCACTGGGAAGGCGACCTGATCGTCGGTGCCCGGGGCGCCAGCGCGATCGGCACCCTGGTCGAGCGCAGCACCCGGTTCACCATCTTGTTGCACCTGCCTGTCGATCACACCGCCGAAGCGGTCGCCGCGGCGATGCTCACCGCGATGGGTGAACTGCCTGATTATCTGCGCCGTTCGATCGCCTGGGACCGCGGCAGCGAAATGGCGCGTTGGCAGGACATCTCACTGGAATTGCAAGCCCCAGTGTACTTCTGCGACCCTCACTCGCCCTGGCAGCGTGGCAGCAACGAGAACACCAACCGTCTGCTGCGTCACTGGTTCGAGAAGGGCGCTGATCTGAGCGGCTACACCAAAGCCGACCTGCAAGCCGTCGCCGACAAGCTCAACACCCGACCACGTCCCACCCTCGACCTCGATACCCCGGC
>NZ_VKAA01000047.1 GCF_007096635.1 Mycolicibacterium sp. 018/SC-01/001 | reverse complement strand
GCGGCGGTCGGTGATGTGGTCGCTCGCCACGAAACGCTGCGCACGGTGTTCACCGAACACGACAGCGGGTTCGCCCAAACGGTCCTGCCCCCCGACACCGCCACCCCCATCGACAGCGTCGACCATGACGGGGCACCGCTCGACGAGCTGATCGCCCACGCGAGCGCGCACCGGTTCGACCTGACGCGGGAAACTCCGCTGCGCGTCACGCTCATCCGGCATCGCGACCACAGCACCACTGTCGTGCTGCTGCTGCACCACATCACCATCGACGAATGGTCCGACGCCCCGCTGCTCACCGACCTCCAAGTCGCGTACAGCGCCCGCCGCGCCGGCCACCCACCCCAGTGGGAACCGCTGCCGGTCCAGTACGCCGATTACGCACTCTGGCAACAGGATCTGCTCGACCAGACCGCCGAGGAGCACCTCCAGTTCTGGACCGACACCCTCGCCGGCGCCCCCGACGAACTCGCCCTACCCACCGATCGACCCCGCCCCACCGCACCCACGGGCACCGGCGGTGCGGTGGAGTTGGCGCTCGACGCCGACAGTGTGAGGGCATTGCGAGAGGTGGCTGTCGCAGAGCAAGCCAGCATGCTGATGGTGCTACACACCGCTGTCGTTATCCTGCTGCACCGGTTGGGGGCGGGCACCGACATCGTGGTGGGCACCCCCGTCGCCGGCCGCGACGACGCCGCACTCAGCGACCTGATCGGGCTGTTCGTCAACACCGTCGTGCTCCGCACCGACGTCTCGGGCAACCCCACCATCGCCGACCTGCTCGCCGTCATCCGCGCCGGCGACCTCGACGCGTTTGCGCACGCCGACCTGCCCTTCGACCGCATCGTCGAAGCCCTCAACCCACCCCGCATCCCGGGCCGTAATCCCCTGTTCAACGTCTTCGTCGCCCACCATCGCGACGCGGGAGACGACACGACCCTGTTCGAGCTCCCCGTTCGCTGGCACGAACACACCGCGCAGACCGCGATGTTCGATCTGGACGTGACGCTGACCGAACATTCCGACGGCACAGCAACACTCGCTGTCGAGTACAGCGCGGATCTGTTCGACCGCGACACGGTGCACACCCTCGCCACCAGGTTGACATCGGTGTTCGCGCAGATCGCCGGTGACCGCGCCCACCGCGTCGGTGACCTCACCCTCGTCACGACAGCCGAACGCCGAGCGTTCGCAGCCCGCAACGAGACCACCCACCCCATACCTGCGGCCACGCTGGGTGACCTCGTCCGCGCAGGAGTGGAGCACAATTCCGAGGCCGTCGCGTTGTTGTTCGAGGGTGTGGAGGTGAGCTACGGCGAGCTCG
Organism: Mycolicibacterium sp. 018/SC-01/001; assembly: GCF_007096635.1. GTDB lineage: Bacteria > Actinomycetota > Actinomycetes > Mycobacteriales > Mycobacteriaceae > Mycobacterium. The sequence goes on along the minus strand of NZ_VKAA01000047.1, from coordinate 367 downwards.
ACGCGTGGTCAGACCGCTACGCCGCACGGCTCCGTGAGCGCGGCGTTACCGCGGGCGCGGTCGTGGGCATCCGCCTGCCCCGCTGCCCGGAACTGATCGTGGCCCTGGTGGCCACCACCAAGACCGGTGCTGCGTTCCTGCCCCTGGACCCCGATTACCCGCCCGCACGCCTGGACCACATGATCGCCGACGCCGCACCCGCGGTCATCATCGACGACATCACCGACATCGCTGCTGCACAGCACGATTCGACCCCAGACCCGCTGCCGCCGGTGCATCCGGACGCCGTGGCCTACGTGCTCTACACCTCCGGATCCACCGGCACCCCCAAGGGCATCGCCGTGCCCCACACCGCCATCGTCAACCG
>NZ_VKAA01000046.1 GCF_007096635.1 Mycolicibacterium sp. 018/SC-01/001 | reverse complement strand
TGACCGCGCTCGCTGAATTTCCCCACTGACGCTCATTGAAATTCCCCACCCGTGTGGCTCCGCCGAGAAGGGCGGGCCTCCCTCGATGCTGCTGGTGTCTGACGCCAACAGCTCCACTCGAAGGAGGCCCGCTTTCTCATGCTCACATGGGAGAACGACATGGAAGTACACGCCCTACGCAAACGCGGTTGGTCGATCTCAGCGATCGCCCGCCACACCGGCCATGACCGCAAGACGGTCCGCAAGTATTTGGCCGGTGACGCCACGCCGGGAGTGCGGGCCCGGCCGTTACCGGATCCGTTCGACCCGTTCGTTGACTACGTCACCGCCCGGCTGATCGAGGACCCGCACCTGTGGGCCCGCACATTGTTCGACGAACTGGAGGCACTCGGGTTCGAGCTGTCCTATCAGAGCCTGACCCGCAACATCCGGGCCCGAAATCTACGACCGACGTGTGCTGCCTGTCGGACGGCCACTGAGCGCCCCAACGCGGTCATCGAGCATCCACCCGGTGATGAAACCCAATGGGATTGGCTGGAATTGCCCGGACCACCCGAATCCTGGGGATGGGGCAAGACCGCCCACCTGTTGGTCGGGTCGCTGGCCCATTCCGGCAAGTGGCGGGCGGCGTTGTCACCCTCAGAAGATCAACCGCACCTCATCGCCGCACTCGACCGCGTGACCCGTGGCCTGGGCGGGGTGACTCGCTGTTGGCGGTTCGACCGGATGGCCACCGTGTGCGACCCGGGCTCGGGCCGTGTCACCGCGACCTTCGCCGGGGTGGCCAAACACTACGGCGTCTCGGTAGCGATCTGCCCGCCACGGCGCGGTAACCGCAAGGGCGTGGTGGAGAAGATCAATCACACAGCGGCACAGCGCTGGTGGCGCACCCTGGCCGATGAGATGACCGTCGAACAAGCACAGGTCAGTGTGGATCGCTTCGCCCGCGTGCGTGGCGACACCCGTCTGCGGGCCACCGCTGACGGCCGCTCCTCGGTCGCCGTGGTCGCCAAGGCCGAACAGCTCTGCCCGCTGCCGGCCCGGCCGTATCCGGTGATCATCACCGAAACCCGCACGGCTTCTCGCCAGGCGTTGGTGTCCTACCGCGGCAACCGCTACTCGGTGCCACCGGAGCTGGCCGCAGCCCAGGTGCGGGTGTCTCATTCCGTGGGCGGGGAGTACCTCGACATCGCCACCACCGGCGGCATCGTCATCGCCCGGCACCGCCTGGCCGCTGACGGGCTCGGGGTGATGGTCCGCGACAGCGGACACGTCATCGCCCTGGACACCGCGGCGATGACCCCGGCCACCACCGAGCGCCCGCATCGCCGCAAGGAACGTATCCCGCCCGGGGCTCAAGCGAAAGCCGCTGCCGCACAACTACTCCAGATGCACAACCACGCCTCGACCTCTGGCCAATCCCAAACGCAATCAAACGATTCCACTGTCGTCGACCTCTCCGCCTACGAGCGGGCCGCCCAGAACAGGACCGTCCAATGACCCCCACCGCACGCACCCCGAAGACCACCACCTCGAGCGAGCCACCGTCGACGGTGGCCAGCCGATATCAGCAGCTGCGCTCGCACCTGGCCGAACTCAAACTGCACGCCGCCGCCGAAGCACTCCCGAGCGTGCTGGACCAGGCCACCGCCGAAGGCCTGTCTCTGACCGTCGCGCTGGAGCGGCTCCTGGCTGCCGAAGTCCACGCCAGCACCGCCCGCCGCCTCGCGGGCCGGTTGCGGTTCGCCTGCCTGCCGACCCCGGCCACGCTGGCCGACTTCGACGTCGACGCCGCCGCAGGGATCGACCGCCCCTTGATCGAGGAGCTGGGAACCTGCCGCTACCTCGAGACGGCAACCAACATCCTGCTCATCGGACCGCCCGGCACCGGCAAGACACACCTGTCGGTCGGATTGGCGAGGGCCGCAGCGCATGCCGGGTATCGAACCTACTTCACCACCGCCGCCGACCTGGCCGCCCGCTGCCACCGCGCTGCCATCGAGGGACGGTGGGCCACCACCATGCGCTTCTTCGCCGGTCCCACGCTCCTGGTGATCGACGAACTGGGATACCTGCCATTACCTGCCGAGGCGGCCTCGGCGCTGTTTCAGGTTGTCTCCCAACGCTATCTGAAGACCAGCATCGTGATCACCACCAACCGCGGCGTCGGCGCCTGGGGCGACATCCTCGGCGACACCACCGTCGCGGCCGCCATGCTCGACAGGCTCCTGCACCGATCTATAGTCATCAACCTCGACGGCGAGTCCTACCGCCTACGCGACCACCACGCCGCCGCAGACACCCTCCGCCGAGCCACCACCGGCACCCGCCAGCCGATACACTGACCCAGCCATCAGGTGGGGAATTTCGCTGAGCACGCCCGGGGACATTCGATGAGCGCAGTCA
>NZ_VKAA01000045.1 GCF_007096635.1 Mycolicibacterium sp. 018/SC-01/001 | reverse complement strand
CCGCCGCAACCGCACCCAAAACCACACCGCCTACATCCGCAGAGAACGCCACCTCAACGCCCAGGAACGAGCCCGAGAAGTCGTCACTCCCATAAGCTCTCAACGAAATTGGGTGACATACTCACCCTCGAACACCGGCGGTGGCGATGACCCACCACCGTTCTAGCGAAGTCGGGCGGGATCCATCAACAGGTGGTCGGACACATCGCCGACCATCTCCACGTCGACCGTCCGCTGGGTGAAATACCAGCCGTCATCGTCGCGCGCGAAGGTATCGGCGTACCGGCCGACGACGATCGGTTGCAGCGCAACGGTATCCGTCTGCTGCACCACGCAGAAAGTGGACCGCGCAGCAGCCGTGTCTCCGGTGACGTCCACGACGGGATTGAGGACGAGGTGACGGGTGCGCGGGGTGTTGCCGTGATCGGGGAAGCGGCGGGTCGTCGCGACGAACAGGGCGGCTATCGCCTCACTGCCTGCGACACCCATGAAGTCACCTCGGCCCAACAGCCGGCCGACGCCGTCGAAGTCGCCCGCATCGATCAATTCGGCGTAGCGATAGAGCAATTCGGTGACAGCCAGCCGGTCACCGGTGTCACTCACGCGACCTGCCCCTGTACGACGGGCAACCCGGGGTCACTTGCCGCATCGAGTGGTGACGGCTCCGCTCCCGCCGCGATCAGATGCGCCGCGAACGACGCGATCATCGCCCCGTTGTCCGTGCACAACCGGGGCCGCGGCACCCGCAGCGTCAGACCCGCTGCCGCAGAGCGTTCCTCGGCGAGCTCGCGCAACCGAGAGTTCGCCGCGACCCCTCCGGCGATCAACAGCGTCGACACCCCCAGCTCCCCGGCCGCACGTACCGCCTTCGCCGTCAGCACGTCCGCGACCGCCTCCTGGAAGCCTGCCGCGATGTCGGCCTGGGAGGCTTCCGGATGACTCTCGACATAGCGGGCGACCGCGGTCTTGAGCCCCGAGAAACTGAACGCGTACTTGTCATCCCGTGGCCCTGTCATGCCTCGGGGGAACGTGATCGCAGCGGCATCGCCCTCGCGCGCGAGCTCGTCGAGCACCCGGCCGCCCGGATAGCCCAGCCCCAGCAGCCGCGCCACCTTGTCGTAGGCCTCCCCCGCCGCATCGTCGACTGTCGAGCCCAGCTCGACGATCGGCTCCCCCAGCGACCGCACGTGCAGCAGGTTCGTGTGTCCGCCGGACACCAACAGCCCGATGCTCTCCGGCAGCGGGCCGTGGTCGAAGACGTCCGCGGCGAGATGCCCGCCGAGGTGGTTCACCGCGTAGAACGGCACCTGCCAGGCCGCTGCGTACGCCTTCGCCGCAGCCACTCCCACCAGCAATGCACCAGCCAGGCCCGGCCCGATCGTCGCCGCCACCACGTCCGGACGGTCGATCGCGGCGGCCGCCAGCGCGCGCCGCATCGTCGGCCCCAGCGCCTCCAGGTGCGCGCGGGACGCGATCTCCGGCACCACCCCACCGAATCGCGCGTGCTCGTCGACACTGGAGGCGACCTCGTCCGCCAGCAGTGTCACAGCACCGTCGTCGCTCAGCTCGGCAATGCCCACACCGGTTTCGTCGCACGAGCTCTCGATCGCCAGGATGATCATCGCGGCTCCCGCTTCATCGAATAGGCATCGGCGCCGCTGACCCGGTAGTACCGCTTCCGCAGCCCGATCCTCGTGAACCCTTCGCTCTCGTAGAGCCTGATGGCCGGCTCGTTGTCGGTGCGCACCTCCAGGAAGATCGCGCCCCCGTCGGCATAGTCGACGAGCCGGCGCAGCATCTCCCGGCCGATGCCGTGCCCCTGATACCCGGAATCGACGGCGATCGTGTGCACCTCGTATTCGAACGGCTTGCTGCGCCCCAGCCGGGCAATACCGGCATATCCCACCAGCTTGTCGTCAGCCCGCGCCGCGACATAGTGGTTGTGTTTGGCCGCGATCTCGGCCAGAAACGCCCGCTCCGGCCACGGATCGTCCCCGTCGAACAACTGCGCCTCCAGTTCCGCGCATCGCGCCGCGTCGGCAGCCGCCAACGTCGTGTACTGGACGTTCATCGCTTCGCCGCCGACGGTTTCGCATCGGGCCGGCGCAGATACAGTGGCACCAACGGCTCCCGAGCCGCATCCCAATCGGACACGGCTGCAACGAGTCCCGTCACCGAGGGATACACCGGCGCCAGGCGCGGCAGTTCGAACAGCGCCGCATGCTCGGGCGAACCGGCCACCGCCCCCGCTCCAGCCGGTACGTCCATCGCCGCGTTGACCGCCGGCCCGTCCACCCGCACGCCGTCGCGGTAGCGCGCCCAGTACACCTCGCGCCGGCGCGCGTCGGTGACGACGAGCACCTCGCCCGTCGTCCCCGCCGCGATCGCATCGAGGCTGCACACCCCGTACACCGGCACGCCGAGCGCGTGGCCGAACGCCGCCGCGGTGGCCATGCCGACCCGCAGTCCCGTGAAGGGCCCGGGCCCGCACCCGACCACCACGGCATCGACCGCGCCCACCTCGACACCGGCGTCAGCGAGCGCACCAACGATGTTCGGCGTCAAGGTTTCTGCATGCGCACGCGGATCGACCGTCACCTGCTCGGCGAGCACCTCGATCCCGGAGCCGAGCCGCACCACCCCCGCGGTCACAGCCGGTGTCGCGGTGTCGACGGCCAGCACCAGCCTGCTCACGGGATGCTCCACTGCCAGATCGCCGTGCGGACGTCGCTGTCACCGGTTCGTTCCAGCCGAATGTCGAGGTGCCGCTCGGACAGCCGCTCGGCGACACCCTCACCCCACTCGACGACCACGACGGCGTCGTCGAGATCGGTGTCGAGGTCCAGGGAGTCGAGTTCGGCGAGCAGATCCACCGAGCTCTCGTCGAGCAATCTGTACAGGTCCACATGAACCATCGCCGCCGCCCCGGGCTGACGCGCGCGGTGCACGCGGGCCAGCACGAACGTCGGCGACAGCACCGGCCCCTCGACGTCCAGCCCCTGCGCGATCCCCTTGGCCAGCACGGTCTTTCCGGCACCGAGCGGACCGGAGAGCACGACCAGGTCACCCGCGCGCAATCCGCGTCCCAGCTCGGCTCCGAAGGCGAGCGTGTCCTCGGCGGTGGCCAACTGCTGCATGCCGGAGTCAGCCATTGCTACGCACCCTGTCCCTCACCCGGCGCGTCAGGGCCACGAGCTTCGACGGCGTCGACCTCTCGACCAGCCGCACCAGCGCCTCGTCGATGATCTCCGGTTGCTCCAGCTGCACCAGATGGCCTGCGCCACCGACGATCACGAGCTCTGATTTCGGCAACGCGGCCGCCATCTCCCGCGAGTACTCGGCCGGCGTCAGCAGATCCCGATCACCACACGCGATCAGCGTCGGAATCTTGCGTAGCGTGGCGAGGCCCGCGGTCTCGTCGTGCACTTCGAGCGCGTGCAGGAACTCGACCAGCGTGGCGATCGGGGTGTCGTGCATCATGCGCTCGGAGAACGCGACCACGCTGGGGCTGATCTTCTCGTCGCCGAAGGACGCCGCCCGCAGGATCGGCCCGATGACCGACCGCGCGGCGCCGCGGAAACGATGCACCGTCTTGGGCGCATAGCGCGCTGCGAACTGAACTGCTTCCAGCGCAGGATTTTTCAGGATCTCGCCGAGAGGCGACCGCGACACCCCTTCGGCCGCTGAGGCGATGATCGCGGCACCGACGATCCGCGTCGGATAGCGCTGCGGGTACTGGCGGGCGTGCGACAGGACCGTCATCCCGCCCATCGAGTGCCCGACGAGGACGACGGGGCCGCGCGGAGCCATGACCGCCAGCACGCTCTCGAGATCCTGACCCAGCTGCTCCACGGTGTAGGTGTCCGGCGGCGCCTCACCGGACCGGCCATGGCCACGCTGGTCGTAGAACACCATGCGGACCTGTGCGCCCCACTGCTCGCGCAGGCGGGCCCGCTGAAAGTGGAAGGAGCCCATGCGAAGAGAGAAGCCGTGGGCGAACACCACCGTGAGCGGAGCGTCAGACGGGCCGACCTCCCGCACCGC
>NZ_VKAA01000044.1 GCF_007096635.1 Mycolicibacterium sp. 018/SC-01/001 | reverse complement strand
TTGTGATCGGATTTTTCTGATTCGAATTCTGCCGGGTGTGTCCCGGGGTTTTTGTTTGGAGAGTTTGATCCTGGCTCAGGACGAACGCTGGCGGCGTGCTTAACACATGCAAGTCGAACGGAAAGGCCCTTCGGGGTGCTCGAGTGGCGAACGGGTGAGTAACACGTGGGTGATCTGCCCTGCACTTTGGGATAAGCCTGGGAAACTGGGTCTAATACCGGATAGGACCACGCGCTTCATGGTGTGTGGTGGAAAGCTTTTGCGGTGTGGGATGGGCCCGCGGCCTATCAGCTTGTTGGTGGGGTAATGGCCTACCAAGGCGACGACGGGTAGCCGGCCTGAGAGGGTGACCGGCCACACTGGGACTGAGATACGGCCCAGACTCCTACGGGAGGCAGCAGTGGGGAATATTGCACAATGGGCGCAAGCCTGATGCAGCGACGCCGCGTGAGGGATGACGGCCTTCGGGTTGTAAACCTCTTTCGCCAGGGACGAAGAGAGATTGACGGTACCTGGAGAAGAAGGACCGGCCAACTACGTGCCAGCAGCCGCGGTAATACGTAGGGTCCGAGCGTTGTCCGGAATTACTGGGCGTAAAGAGCTCGTAGGTGGTTTGTCGCGTTGTTCGTGAAAACTCACAACTCAATTGTGGGCGTGCGGGCGATACGGGCAGACTGGAGTACTGCAGGGGAGACTGGAATTCCTGGTGTAGCGGTGGAATGCGCAGATATCAGGAGGAACACCGGTGGCGAAGGCGGGTCTCTGGGCAGTAACTGACGCTGAGGAGCGAAAGCGTGGGGAGCGAACAGGATTAGATACCCTGGTAGTCCACGCCGTAAACGGTGGGTACTAGGTGTGGGTTTCCTTCCTTGGGATCCGTGCCGTAGCTAACGCATTAAGTACCCCGCCTGGGGAGTACGGCCGCAAGGCTAAAACTCAAAGGAATTGACGGGGGCCCGCACAAGCGGCGGAGCATGTGGATTAATTCGATGCAACGCGAAGAACCTTACCTGGGTTTGACATGCACAGGACGCCGGCAGAGATGTCGGTTCCCTTGTGGCCTGTGTGCAGGTGGTGCATGGCTGTCGTCAGCTCGTGTCGTGAGATGTTGGGTTAAGTCCCGCAACGAGCGCAACCCTTGTCTCATGTTGCCAGCACGTTATGGTGGGGACTCGTGAGAGACTGCCGGGGTCAACTCGGAGGAAGGTGGGGATGACGTCAAGTCATCATGCCCCTTATGTCCAGGGCTTCACACATGCTACAATGGCCGGTACAAAGGGCTGCGATGCCGTGAGGTGGAGCGAATCCTTTCAAAGCCGGTCTCAGTTCGGATCGGGGTCTGCAACTCGACCCCGTGAAGTCGGAGTCGCTAGTAATCGCAGATCAGCAACGCTGCGGTGAATACGTTCCCGGGCCTTGTACACACCGCCCGTCACGTCATGAAAGTCGGTAACACCCGAAGCCGGTGGCCTAACCCCTTGTGGGAGGGAGCCGTCGAAGGTGGGATCGGCGATTGGGACGAAGTCGTAACAAGGTAGCCGTACCGGAAGGTGCGGCTGGATCACCTCCTTTCTAAGGAGCACCACGAAAAGCAGTGAGGCACTGGGCCTTCTGCGATGCCGTGAGGAATCCTGACCTGTAGTGGGTGAGGGTTTGGTGCACAACAAACGTTGAGCCGCAACGGGATCGAGTTTTCGATTGCGGTGATGGAACTGCCGGACACACTATTGGGCTTTGAGACAACAGCCCGTTTTTTCTCTGGCCCCTGTGTGGGGTGGGAGGGTTGTTGTTGCCCTGCTTTGGTGGTGGGGTGTGGTGTTTGATTTGTGGATAGTGGTTGCGAGCATCTGATCGCAGTGGGCTTTTTGTGGGCCTGGTGCGGTCGGTATGTAATGCAAATTTTTCTGATACCCGCACGCATTCGTGCCCTTTTTGGGCGTGTGTGGTGTGTGTGGGTGATGACTCATTTTTTTGGTTTTGTGTTGTAAGTGTTTAAGGGCGCATGGTGGATGCCTTGGCACTGAGAGCCGATGAAGGACGTGGGAGGCTGCGATATGCCTCGGGGAGCTGCCAACCGAGCGTGGATCCGAGGGTGTCCGAATGGGGAAACCCAGCACGAGTGATGTCGTGTTACCCAGCGCTGAATATATAGGCGTTGGGGGGGAACGCGGGGAAGTGAAACATCTCAGTACCCGTAGGAAGAGAAAACAACAGTGATTCCGTGAGTAGTGGCGAGCGAAAGCGGAGGATGGCTAAACCGTGTGCATGTGATACCCGGCGGGGGTTGTGTGTGCGGTGTTGTGGGGCGTTTCTTCTCCCATCCGCCGATGGGGGCGAAAGTGATCAACCGTTGTGTTAGGTGAAGTGGTCTGGGATGGCCTGCCGGAGAGGGTGAGAGCCCCGTATCCGAAAACGTGACGGCTTTCGTGAAATGTTTTCCCCGAGTAGCAGCGGGCCCGTGGAATCTGCTGTGAATCTGCCGGGACCACCCGGTAAGCCTGAATACTTCTCAGTGACCGATAGCGGATTAGTACCGTGAGGGAATGGTGAAAAGTACCCCGGGAGGGGAGTGAAAGAGTACCTGAAACCGTGCGCTTACAATCCGTCAGAGCCTTCGACTTTGTTGTGGGGTGATGGCGTGCCTTTTGAAGAATGAGCCTGCGAGTCAGGGACATGTCGCGAGGTTAACCCGGGTGGGGTAGCCGTAGCGAAAGCGAGTCTGAATAGGGCGTATCCACACAATAGTGTGTGGTGTAGTGGTGTGTTCTGGACCCGAAGCGGAGTGATCTACCCATGGCCAGGGTGAAGCGCGGGTAAGACCGCGTGGAGGCCCGAACCCACTTAGGTTGAAGACTGAGGGGATGAGTTGTGGGTAGGGGTGAAAGGCCAATCAAACTCCGTGATAGCTGGTTCTCCCCGAAATGCATTTAGGTGCAGCGTCGCAGTGTTCGTGTCGGAGGTAGAGCTACTGGATGGCCGATGGGCCTCACAAGGTTACTGACGTCAGCCAAACTCCGAATGCCGGCACGGTGTAATGCGGCAGTGAGACGGCGGGGGATAAGCTCCGTGCGTCGAGAGGGAAACAGCCCAGATCGCCGGCTAAGGCCCCTAAGCGTGTGCTAAGTGGAAAAGGATGTGCAGTCGCGAAGACAACCAGGAGGTTGGCTTAGAAGCAGCCACCCTTGAAAGAGTGCGTAATAGCTCACTGGTCAAGTGATTGTGCGCCGATAATGTAGCGGGGCTCAAGCACACCGCCGAAGCCGCGGCAGCGTATTCATACGCTGGGTAGGGGAGCGTCCTGCATCCGGTGAAGCCGCCGAGTGATCGAGTGGTGGAGGGTGTGGGAGTGAGAATGCAGGCATGAGTAGCGATAAGGCAAGTGAGAACCTTGCCCGCCGAAAGACCAAGGGTTCCTGGGCCAGGCCAGTCCGCCCAGGGTGAGTCGGGACCTAAGGCGAGGCCGACAGGCGTAGTCGATGGACAACGGGTTGATATTCCCGTACCCGTGTATGAGCGTCCCTGATGAATCACCGGTACTAACCATCCAAACGAGAGCTGACCAATCCCTTCGGGGTGCGGCGGTTCTCCGCTGCGTGGGACCTTCGGTGGTAGTAGTCAAGCGATGGGGTGACGCAGGAAGGCAGCCGTACCGGTCAGTGGTAATACCGGGGTAAACCTGTAGGGAGAAACGTAGGCAAATCCGCGTTTCACATATCCTGAGAGGTGATGCATAGCCGAGTGAGGCGAATTCGGTGATCCTATGCTGTCGAGAAAAGCCTCTAGCGAGCGCATACACGGCCCGTACCCCAAACCAACACAGGTGGTCAGGTAGAGAATACCAAGGCGTACGAGTGAACTATGGTTAAGGAACTCGGCAAAATGCCCCCGTAACTTCGGGAGAAGGGGGACCCCCACACCGTCATGGCCTTCGCGGCCGGTAGCGGGAGGGGGTGGCACAAACCAGTGAGAAGCGACTGTTTACTAAAAACACAGGTCCGTGCGAAGTCGCAAGACGATGTATACGGACTGACGCCTGCCCGGTGCTGGAAGGTTAAGAGGACCTGTTAACCCGTTAGGGTGAAGCGGAGAATTTAAGCCCCAGTAAACGGCGGTGGTAACTATAACCATCCTAAGGTAGCGAAATTCCTTGTCGGGTAAGTTCCGACCTGCACGAATGGCGTAACGACTTCTCAACTGTCTCAACCATAGACTCGGCGAAATTGCATTACGAGTAAAGATGCTCGTTACGCGCGGCAGGACGAAAAGACCCCGGGACCTTCACTACAACTTGGTATTGGTGCTCGATACGGTTTGTGTAGGATAGGTGGGAGACTGTGAAACACACACGCCAGTGTGTGCGGAGTCGTTGTTGAAATACCACTCTGATCGTATTGGGCCTCTAACCTCGAACCGTATATCCGGTTCAGGGACAGTGCCTGGTGGGTAGTTTAACTGGGGCGGTTGCCTCCTAAAAAGTAACGGAGGCGCCCAAAGGTTCCCTCAACCTGGACGGCAATCAGGTGGTGAGTGTAAGTGCACAAGGGAGCTTGACTGCGAGACGTACATGTCAAGCAGGGACGAAAGTCGGGACTAGTGATCCGGCACCTCTGAGTGGAAGGGGTGTCGCTCAACGGATAAAAGGTACCCCGGGGATAACAGGCTGATCTTCCCCAAGAGTCCATATCGACGGGATGGTTTGGCACCTCGATGTCGGCTCGTCGCATCCTGGGGCTGGAGCAGGTCCCAAGGGTTGGGCTGTTCGCCCATTAAAGCGGCACGCGAGCTGGGTTTAGAACGTCGTGAGACAGTTCGGTCTCTATCCGCCGCGCGCGTCAGAAGCTTGAGGAAATCTGTCCCTAGTACGAGAGGACCGGGACGGACGAACCTCTGGTCCACCAGTTGTCCCACCAGGGGCACCGCTGGATAGCCACGTTCGGACAGGATAACCGCTGAAAGCATCTAAGCGGGAAACCCCCTCCAAGACCAGGCTTCTCACCCATCAAGTGGGATAAGGCCCCCCGCAGACCACGGGATCGATAGACCAGACCTACAAGACTGGCAACAGTCGCAGGGAACTGGCACTAACCGGCCGAAAACTTACAACACCAACAAAACCTCGCAACCACACCACAAACCACACCACCCCCACCACCAAAAACAGGGACCCACACAACTTCCCCCAACAACAAAAGGGGGACACTCAAAAACGAGTGAATAAAGTTACGGCGGCCATAGCGGCAGGGAAACGCCCGGACCCATCCCGAACCCGGAAGCTAAGCCTACCAGCGCCGATGATACTACCCACCCGGGTGGAAAAGTAGGACACCGCCGAACACACATTG
>NZ_VKAA01000043.1 GCF_007096635.1 Mycolicibacterium sp. 018/SC-01/001 | reverse complement strand
GAATAGGTGACCTGCCGCCGCCCACCACCACCACTCCGGCCGGGCCGCGGCAGGTCACCTATTCGGTGACCGGCACGAAAGCGCCGGGTGACATCATCACCGTCACCTACACCGATGCCTCCGGGCGCAGCCGCACCCAGCGCAACGTCTACATCCCGTGGTCGCTGACCGTCACTCCGATCTCGCAGTCCGAGGTGGGTTCGGTGCAGGCGTCGAGCCTGTTCCTGGTGAGCCGGCTGAACTGCTCGATCACGACCAGCGACGGCACGGTGTTGTCCTCGAACACCAACAACGCCGCGCAGACCAACTGCTAGCCGGTATGACGACATCGCAGGCCCGATACGTCCCGGACCGCACCGACCGCATCCTGTTCGGCGGCTGCGCGGCCGCCTGGCTCGCTGCCCTGGGGGCCGGGGTCGCCGCGACGGTGGCGCTCGTCGACCTCGGGCGCGGTCACACCGCGTCCAGCGGCTCCGGCACGCCCTGGTTCCTCTACGTCGTCATCGGCGTGTCCGCGGCGGTGATCATCGCTGCCGTCCCGCTGCTGCTCCGGGCGCGTCGCGATGCGCGCGGTGGCCACGGCTCGTCGCCGCGGCCGCCCGCACCCGTGGAGCAGGGGAGTGCCACTCCGCGGGTCGCCGAGGCGCCGACCGAGAAGATCCGCGCCGTTGCCCCGCCGGCCGCCGCCACAGGCCCGTCGGTCTCGCCCGTCGTCGAACAGCTCACCCTGCGCTGCGCCACCTCGATCGGCGCCGCGATGGGCGTCGCCTACGTGCTCATCGGAACCGCGACCTACCTGATGGCCGCCGACAGTGACGTCGCGTCCTGGGTCTTCTACGGCGCGGCCGGCGTCGTCACGGTCGCCATGATCGGCCTGCCGGTGTACTTCCTGCGCGAGCTGCGCAGCACCGCTTCTGTCTGAACCGGCCCGGGAAGCACGCAAAAAACATCCGCCCCGGCCGGAGCCGGGGCGGATGTCAGACGATCGACGGGTCAGTGATGTCCGTTGCCGGATGACCCGTTGCCGTTCGAGCCGTGACCGTTGGACCCGTGGCCGTTGGACCCGTGGCCGTTGGACCCGTTGTGGCTCACCCGCTCACGTAGGGCCGTGAGCGCCCGATGCTCGGCAGCGTGGGCTGCTTCGGCGAGCGCTTCACGCTCGGAGGCGGGATCTGCGCTGATGAAGCTGCCCGAGCCGGGAGCGCCGGCCGAACCGAGCTTGTTCATACGCTTCGGCAGAGCGGCGCCCTGGTACTCGAGCGGGATGGCGTGGCCGTGCTCGTCGACCGGTCCCAGCGGCTGGTGCAGCTCGATGTAGGCACCCTGCGGCAGACGCTTGATGATGCCGGTCTCGATTCCGTGCTCGAGGACCTCGCGGTCGCTGCGCTGCAGCGCCACCGCCCAGCGGTAGGCGATGTAGTAGACGATCGCCGGCAGGACCACCATGCCGATACGGCCGATCCACGTCGTCGCGTTCAGCGAGATGTGGAACTTCAGCGCGATGATGTCGTTCATGCAGGCGAAGGTCAGCACGATGTACAGCGAGATGGCGGCCGCACCGATCGCGGTGCGCGTCGGTGCGTCACGCGGACGTTGCAGCAGGTTGTGGTGGGCGTCGTCGCCGGAGAACTTCTTCTCCAGGAACGGGTAGGCGATCAGCAGCATGAACACCAGGCCCATGCCGAGAGCCACCCACACGCCCTGCGGGATCGTGTGTCCGAACGGGTAGAACTCCCACGCCGGCCAGAGCCGGATCAAGCCGTCGGTCCACATCATGTAGAAGTCGGGCTGGCTGCCTGCCGACACCTGAGAGGGCTTGTACGGCCCCAGCACCCAGATCGGGTTGATCTGCAGCAGGCCGCCCATCAGGCCCAGGACGCCGACGGTGACGGCGAAGAACGCGCCGGACTTGACCGCGAACACCGGCATGACGCGGACGCCGACGACGTTGGTCTCGGTGCGGCCGGGGCCGGGGAACTGGGTGTGCTTCTGGAACCACACCAGTGCGAGGTGCACACCGATGAGCGCCAGGATGATCCCGGGGATCAGCAGGATGTGCAGCGCGTAGAGGCGGGGGATCAGGATGTCGCCGGGGAAGTCGCCGCCGAACAGCGCCCAGTGCATCCAGGTGCCGATGACCGGGATGCCCATCGTGATGCCCGACAGTGCGGCGCGGATACCCGTGCCCGACAGCAGGTCGTCCGGCAGGGAGTAGCCGAAGAAGCCCTCGAACATCGCGAGGATCAGCAGCAGCGAGCCGATCACCCAGTTGGCTTCACGGGGGCGACGGAACGCGCCGGTGAAGAAGATACGAGCCAGGTGGACCATGATCGACGCCGCGAACAGCAGCGCCGCCCAGTGGTGGACCTGCCGGACGAACAGGCCGCCGCGGATCTCGAAGCTGATGTCGAGCGCCGTCTCGTAGGCCCGCGACATCCCGACGCCACGCAGCGGCTGGTAGACGCCGTCATAGGTGACGTGCGCCATCGACGGATCGAAGAACAGGGTCAGCCACACGCCGGTGAGCAGCAGCACGATGAAGCTGTACATCGCGATCTCGCCGAGCAGGAACGACCAGTGGGTCGGGAACACCTTGTTCAGCTGGCGGCGGACCGCGGCCGACGGGTGGTATCGCGAGTCGATCGCGTCGCCCTGCTTGGCGGCGATCTCGGCCATGTTGGGTCGTGGGCTCATGACTTGCGCTCCCAGAATGCCGGTCCGACGGGTTCGATGAAATCACCGTTAGCTACAAGGTAGCCCTCTTGATCGATGGTGATCGGAAGCTGCGCCAACGCGCGGGCCGCCGGTCCGAAGATGGGCCGTGCGAAGTGCAACGCGTCGAACTGCGACTGGTGGCACGGGCACAGGATCCGGTAGGTCTGCTGCTCGTACAGCGAAGACGGGCAGCCCAGATGTGAGCACACCTTGGTGTAGGCGAACAGCTCGCCGAAGTTGAAGCTCTCCTGACCCTGCCGCTTGACCACGCGCGACATGTCGCCGGGCCGGATGCGGATCAGCATGACCGGGTTACGCACGCCCATCGCGATCTCGGTGAGCTTGTGCTCGGACTCCACCGTCGTGCCGTCACCGTCGGATTCACGCCACGGGAACACGGTCTCCATGCCGCCGGCGTCGATGTCTTCCGGGCGCATCTTGACGAACGGGGACTCACCGGGCTGGCCGGTGGCGCGCGCCAGGAAGATGGTCTCGCCGGTGAAGCGTGGCGTCCAACCGGACGTCCACAGGACGGCCTTCATGCCCTCGGCCGTCGGCACGACCGGCTTCCACGGGTTCTTGATCAGACCGCCGATGAACGCGACCGCGGTGCCGAGCCCGAAAGCGCCGAACCCGATACCCAGCGACAGCCCGATCAGCTTGCGGCGCTTGAGCGTCGAACCTTCCAGTGCGTCACCGAGGTTGGCGGCGACGGTGCGGCGGTGCAGTTCGGGGGAGGCGCCGTCGTGGCGGTCCTGGATCGAGATCTCCTCGGGAATGAACTTCTTCTGGAACAGCACCGCGCCGACCCCGATGGACAGCACCGACAGGCCGAATGTCAGGCCGTACAGCGGCGTCGCGAGCGCGTAGATCCACTCGCCCTCGGAGCCGAACGGCTTGTACTCCCACGGCCAGAACAAGAAGATCAGCAGCAGCGCCAGGCCCGAAACACCAGCCAGCAGAAGCCAATACGCGACCGTGCGCTCGGCACGCTTCTCGGCCTTGGTGCCCGGGACGGGCCAGCGGGGCTCCTTGTAGACGATCTCGACGCCGTCGAGCTTGCCGCCGAGTTCGAGCAGTTCCTCGCGCGACATCTCGGCGAGTTGGGCATCGGTGGGCTCCCCGGGGGTGCCCTTCTGTCCCGGCGAGTCGGTGCCCTTCTCTGTGCCCTTGTCAGTGCCCGTATCCGTGGCTTCGCTCATGCTCGTGCTCCGATCCAGAGGGCGGCCGCGATGATGGCCACCATGCCGACGATCCACGCGACCATGCCCTCGGAGGTGGGGCCGAAGCCGCCCAGTCCGAGACCGCCGGGCGTCGGCGTCTCGGCCGCTTCCTTGACGTAGGCGACGATGTCGCGCTTCTCGTCCGGCGACAGCTGCCGGTCGGAGAACTTCGGCATGTTCTGCGGTCCGGTCAGCATCGCGGTGTAGACCTGCGCGGGCACCGCGGCGGCCTCACCGAGGTCGGGTGCGTACTTACCCGACGAGAGCGCGCCGCCCTTGCCGGTGAAGTTGTGGCACGAGGCACAGTTCAGCCGGAACAGGTCGCCGCCGCGGGCCACGTCGTTGCCGATCAACGACTGGGACGCGATCGCGCCGTTCTCGTCGCGCGGGACGACGGGACCACCGCCGTTGGCCTGGATGTAGGCGCCCAGCGCGTCGATCTGCCCCTCGTCGAAGGCGGGGGCCTTGCGCATCGCCTGCGCCTCGCCGCGCATCGCGGGCATGCGGCCGGTGGCCACCTGGAAGTAGACAGCGGCTTCGCCGACGCCGATGAGGCTCGGGCCGCGGTCCGCCACACCCTGCAGATTGGCGCCGTGGCAGGTGATGCACGCGGTGTCGTAGAGCTGCTGGCCGGTACGCAGCATCGCCGAGGCCGACTCGTCGGCGACCGCGACCTGGGGCGTCGGCGTGAACGTGGCCGCCAGACCACCCGCCACTGCCAGTCCGATCAGCAGCAACAGTGCCGCCGAGGCGCGCCGGCGCAACCGGCGCTTGGACTTGCTTGTCATCGAACCCCTTCTTTTCTGCGGGCTGCCGGGCTGTGTCGTCGAATCCGTCATCGGACGAAGTAGATGACGGCGAACAGGGCGATCCAGACGATGTCGACGAAGTGCCAGTAGTACGAGACCACGATCGCGGCGGTGGCCTGCGCCGGAGTGAACTTGCTCATCCGCGTGCGCAGCAGCAGGAGGATGAACGCCACCAGACCGCCGATGACGTGCAGGCCGTGGAAGCCGGTGGCCAGGTAGAAGACGGTGCCATAGGCGCTGCCGGGGATCGTCGTGCCCTCGTGCACCAGGTGGTAGTACTCGTAGCCCTGACCGGCGACGAAGAAGGCGCCCATCGCGAAGGTCAGTAGGTACCAGCGACGAAGGCCGAACACGTCACCGCGCTCGGCGGCGAAGACGCCCATCTGGCAGGTGAACGACGAGGCGATCAGCACCAGCGTCACCGGCACAGCGAGGTAGAGGTTGAGCTCGGTGGGGTGCGGAGGCCAGTCACCGTGGGCCTGGGCGCGGGCTGTGAAGTACATCGCGAAGAGGCCAGCAAAGAACATGAGCTCGCTGGAAAGCCACACGATGGTGCCGACACTGACCATGTTCGGACGGTTCAGCGAATGCACTCGCGACGTGATGGCGGTTCCCGAAGTCCCTACAGCGCTCGTCACAGGTGCAAGTATGACGCTTTGTAGTTGTCTAACTCCACCCGGGTCGAGCAATTCGTCATAATCGCGTCGTGACTCCTGCTCCCGCTGCGCATGACCCGTCTGTGGCCGCTCCGACGTGGCCGGTGATCCTCGGTCGGCTGACCACCAATCGGTCGCTGCTGCCGGGGCAGGCGGCGTGGGCGATGGACGAGATCATGAGCGGCGCCGCCACGCCGGCGCAGATCGCCGGCTTCGGCGTGTCGATGAAGATGAAGCGACCCACCTCGGGCGAGGTGGGTGAGCTCGCCGACATCATGCTCAAGCACGCCCACCGGGTCCCGACGGAGATCATCGGCACCGACACCGTCGACGTGGTGGGCACGGGCGGCGACGGCGCGAACACCGTCAACCTGTCGACGATGGCGTCGATCGTGGTCGCGGCGGCCGGGGTCAAGGTCGTCAAGCACGGCAACCGGGCGGCGACGTCCCTGTCGGGGGGCGCGGACACGCTGGAAGCGCTCGGGGTACGCATTGACCTGGGCCCCGACGAGGTGGCGCGCTGCGTCGCGGAGGTGGGCATCGGATTCGCGTTCGCTCCGCAGTTCCATCCGTCGTATCGACACGCCGGGGTCGCGCGCCGCGAGATCGGGGTGCCGACGGTGTTCAACCTGCTCGGCCCGCTGACAAACCCGGCCGGACCGCGCGCCGGCCTGATCGGCTGTGCCTGGGCCGAACTGGCCGAGGTGATGGCCGAGGTGTTCGCGACCCGCGGGTCGAGCGTGCTCGTGGTCCACGGCGACGACGGTCTCGACGAGTTGACCACGACGACGACGAGCACGATCTGGCGCGTGCAGGCCGGCACCGTGGACCGGTTGCGGTTCGACCCGGCCGCGTTCGGGTTCGCGCGGGCGCACATCTCCGAATTGGTCGGCGGCGACGCAGAATCCAACGCCGCCGAAGCGCGCGCGGTGCTGGGCGGGGCCACCGGTCCCGTGCGGGACGCGGTGCTGCTCAACGCCGCGGGCGCCCTGGTCTCTCACGCGGGCCTATCCAGCGACGCCAAGTGGGTTCCGGCCTGGGAGTCCGGGCTCGCCCGCGCCAAGGACGCGATCGACTCCGGGGCGGCCGAACAGCTGCTCGCGCGATGGGCTCGGTTCACCCAGGAGCTCTGAGCTCGGAAACTGTTCGGCGAGCTGTTCTGCCGCCACCCGGGCCGAGCGGGCCGAGGCTGCCCACCCCGCCCATCGGCCGGCGGCCCCGATCGGTGAGCAGTAGCCGGAGTCGGATGCGGAGTCGGTGCGCACGATCCGCACACCGGGATGAGCCAACCACCGCGCGATCAGGGCGATCTCCTCGATCAGCGCACCGCCGTGGGGGGCGGCGCTGGGCAGCACGGTCTGCGCGGCCGCGCACAGGGCGTCCACGACGGGCATCGGCGGCACGCCGCGAGGCGCCACACCGGCGGCGGCCAGCTGACCGTGTCGGACGACGGCCAGGTGCCAGCCCCGTTCACCGTCGGGGCGTGCCGCGATCAGCTCGTCGATCACCGACAGCGCCCGCAACCGCTGACCGCGCCACAGGACGTCGATGGCGGCCGACGCCCGGTCTCGCATCCGGGCCGCGGTCTCGTAGCGGTGTCGCTGCGCCAGGTCGTCGATGTGGGCCAGCATCGCGCTCAGCGCCTGCCCACTGTGTCCGTCGATCAGCGCCTGTGCCGCACCGACAGCCGCGCGGTAGTCCTCGGGGCGTGCGCCGCGCACAGCCGGGCACGGGGAGACCTCGACGTCCGGGCACGCGGGACCGTGCAGGGCGCTGCGTGAGAGGCGCGCGGTGCAGGTCCGGATGCCGGTGAAGCGGGCGATCAGGGCGGCGGCGTCGAGCGCGTCGGCGCGGGCGCGGAACGGCCCGATCGCGGTGTCGGTCTGGGGGCTGCGCACCGCGGAGAAGCGGGGGAAAGCCTCGTCGGTCAGCGCCACCCACCACCAGCGGTGCGGGAACTTCGAGCGGCGGTTGTACGGGGGTGCGTGGGCGGCCAGCAGACGCAGTTCGCGCACGCCGGCTTCCAGATCGTGGGCGCATTCGACGTGGTCGACGCCGGTGGCCAGCGACGCCATCTCCTTCATCCGGGTGCGGGGGTCCGGCCCGGTGAAGTACTGATTCACCCGTCGGCGCAGGTCCTTCGCGGTGCCCACGTACAGCACCTCGTTCGACGGTCCCCGGAACAGGTACACCCCGGGCGTGTGCGGCACGGATGTGGCCAGGTGACGGTTGCGGCGCTGGGCCGGGGTCACGTCGGGCAGGTAGGACCGCAGCTCGGTGTAGGTCTGCACGCCCTGATTGCCCACCCGCTCGATCAGGCCGTGCAGCACGTCGACGGTGGCGCGGGCATCGGCCAGCGCGCGGTGGTTGGGGGTGGTGCCCGCGCCGAACAGCGCTGCCAGCGCGGAGAGGCGCACGCTGGGCGCTTCGTCGCGGGTCAGCACCCGGCGCGCCAGCCGCACCGTGCACAACACCGGCGGCTTGGGCCACGGAACGTGGTTGCGCTCGGCGGCGGCGCGCAGGAACCCGACGTCGAAACCGGCATTGTGGGCGACCAGCACCGCGCCACGCGCGAACTCCAGGAACGCCGGCAGTACCGCGTCGATGCGCGGCGCGTCGTAGACCATCGCGGTGGTGATTCCCGTCAGCGCGACGATCTGCGGCGGGATGGCCCGGCCAGGGTCGACCAGGGTGGCGAACTCGCCGAGGATCTCGCCCCCGCGCACCTTGACCGCGCCGATCTCGGTGATCTGGTCGTGGTGTTCGCCGCTGGACCGCCCTCCCGTGGTCTCCAGGTCCACGACGACGAAGGTGGTCTCGCGCAGCGTGAGATCAGCAGCCGGGTCGACATCGGCGAAGCTCAGCTGACCCATGCG
Organism: Mycolicibacterium sp. 018/SC-01/001; assembly: GCF_007096635.1. Classification (GTDB taxonomy): domain Bacteria; phylum Actinomycetota; class Actinomycetes; order Mycobacteriales; family Mycobacteriaceae; genus Mycobacterium. Next base: position 1,318 of record NZ_VKAA01000043.1, on the reverse strand, counting down.
CCGACCGTAGGACGGTGGGCCGACAAGTCCCGGGCAGGCACGCGGGCTCGCCCGCCCCGAACTTGTCGGTCGCTGTCGTTACCGTGCCCTCGACTGCAATCGAAAGGACGGCGGCATGGCACATGACCAGCCACGAGACGACGACCAAGACCCCCACTCAGACATTTATTCAGAGACCGTGACCATCGACTGCGACGACTGCGCCGTGCGCGGTCCGGGCTGTCAGGACTGCGTCGTCAGCGTGCTCCTCGGAATTCCGGAAACTTTGCTGGCCGACGAGCAGCGCGCCCTCGAAGCGCTCGCCGAAGTAGGCCTGGCGCCGAGGTTGAGGCTCGTGCCGCTGCATCGCCACGGAACACCGGGCGTTGCCTGACGGGGCCCGCCGTCACCGCTGTCCCATCCTTCCCAGGAGTACCTGTTAAATTTGCGTCTCCTGTTGGACAAGGCCGATGCCGTTTCGTAACCTATCTGAGACCTAAGGGAGCTCGAGACGGCTCGATACGGCATTCGATACGGCAGTTGTAAGGACGCTAAAACCTTGATGCTCGACCGCGCGCACCGCAGCACCAGCCGTTTCTGGCGACCCGCAATCAGTGCCCTGGCCTCGCTGGCCGTCGTCGGTGCCGTCGTGGCCGGCCCCGGCCATGCCGACCCGGCCGCCGACGCCGTCGCCAAGCTCAACGAGCTGTCGCGCCAGGCGGAGCAGACGACGGAGGCGATGCACTCCGCGCAGCTCGACCTGGACAAGAAGCTGGAGATCCAGCAGGCCGCAGAAACCAAGCACGCCAACGACGTTGCCGCTGTCAACTCGGCCAAAGCAGAGCTCGCCGACTTCCAGCACAAGGTCGATGACCTGGCCGCCGCCCAGTACATGGGTGGGCGGCCATCTGGCTTCCAGGCCATGCTGACGGCGTCGTCGCCGCAGGGGCTGATCGATCAGCTCTCGATCCAGCGCGTGATGGCCCACGAGATGTCGGCACAGATGTCGCGGTACCTCGAGGTCGGGAAGGAAGCCGAGGCCGCCGAGCAGGCGTCCGCCGCGTCGGCGTCCGAGGCCAAGACCGCCGCAGAACAGGCCGCCGCCGTGCGTGCGGACCTGCAGAACAAGCAGAGCCAGCTGCAGGTGCAGATCGCGGTCGTCAAATCGCAGTACGAGACCCTGTCGCCGCCTCAGCGCGAGGCGCTGGCCGCCATGCCGCCTGCACCCCCGGCCCCGCCGGCGCCGGCGGGGCCGGGGGTGCAGGCGGCATGGCGTCCCGCGCCTCGCGCTCTGGCGGCGCCGGAGTGTCGGCGTCCCCTTCGCCGACCGCGACCTCCA
>NZ_VKAA01000042.1 GCF_007096635.1 Mycolicibacterium sp. 018/SC-01/001 | reverse complement strand
CCCCGTCCTGACCGACGCCGACCGGCAGTACCTGACCTGCGACGCCACCTGCGAGGCCTGGTTTCACCGCGACGGGCGGGTCATCGGCGCAGGCCGGTCCACCCGCACTGTCAACCGGCGGCTACGCCGCGCGCTGGAGCACCGCGACCGCACCTGCGTGGTCCCCGGCTGCGGGGCGACACGGGCATTGCACGCTCACCACCTGGTGCACTGGGAGGACGGCGGCCCCACCGAACTCTGGAATCTCGTGCTGGTGTGCCCGTATCACCACCGGGCGCATCACCGCGGGCTCATCGCGCTGACTGGGCCCGCCGATCAACTCGTCGTCACCGACGCCGCCGGCCGAGCCCTCACCTCAGCGTCGCTAGCCAGAACCCCGACACGGCCTCCGCCGGACGTCGCACCGTGCCCCGGCCCGACCGGCGAACGCGCCCAGTGGTGGTGGTACCAACCCTACGAACCCCGCCCGCCGCAGGGCTGAGTCAGAGGCCGAACTGGTCCTCGACGATGCCCAGCCAGATCTGCGCGGCATCCATCGCCACCTTCTCGCTGATGAAGGCGTGCTGGGTGCCCGTGTAGATGTCGCGGAACGCACGCTCCAACCGGCTGCCCTCGCGGATCGCCGTGGTGCCCGCGGCCAGGTGGGCCCACTCTGCGCACTCGCGGGCGGTGTCGGTGGCGTGCACGGCGGCCACCCGCATGTCGGCTCGCATGGTCGGGGTCAGCTGGTCGCCGGCGGCGACGGCCGCCTCGGCGGTCCCGAACGCGTCGAGAACCAGGAGTCGTGCCGCTCGCCACGCCGCGACGTGGCGGGCCAGGCCCTTCTGGAACGTCGGCCGCGTGGCCAGCGCCGCCATGTCGCTCATCCGGAACTTGGTCGCGGCCAGCTCGGCCACGTCGTCGAGCATGCTCTTGGCCACCCCGAGTGCCCATGCGGCATGCCCGGCGGCGGTCACCGGCATCATGCCCATCCGCGTCGCGGGTGAGGTGCCCCGTCGCGGCTCGCGGGTGAACAACGCGAAGGTGCGGCTGTGCGGGACGAACACATCGGTGATGGCGTAGTCGTAGGACCCGGTGGCCTTCAGACCCTGGACATGCCATCCGTCGCGGAATTCGACGTCGGCACGGGGCACGATCGCGACCCGCATATCCGGCACGCCCTCGCTGATCCACTGCATCTCGCCGTCGACCATCGGCAGGAAGCCCGCGGCGACGTACTCGGCGTGCCCTGTGCCGGAACCGAAACTCCACGAACCGGTCAGCCGGTATCCGCCGTCGACCGCGAGGCCCTGGCCGTTGGGGAAGAACTGACCGCCCATCGTGACGTGGTTGTGGTTCGCGGTGAACACCTCGGCGAACCCGTCGTCGGGCAGATAGGTGGCAGCAGCGAACGACGACGGCATGTTGGCGATGCCCACCCACCCGAAAGAGCCGTCCTGCCAAGCCATTTCGATCCACGTCTCGATCATCTGGGCGAAGGACGGTTCCGACCCGCCTGCTGGCGCTGGGTTGAACGCCGACATCAGACCCGTCGACCACATCGCGTCGACGACGGCGCCGCTCATCGTGCGCTGATGCTCCGATTCGGCGGCCTCCTCGCGCACGAGGTCCCTCATGCCACGGGCCAGCCCTACGACGTCATCGCGGGTGCGCGAAACCGCTGTCACGGCCTCGACGCTAGCGCCTCACGGCAGCGCAGTGAACACATTCGCCGGAACTGTCATCTCCGGGTCCGCACCCGCCGGCGTCTGAGGCTGGGGCGCCAGTACCTGCGGCGCCTGCGCCTCGGGGCCGGGCAGCGGCGCGACCAGCGGCTCTGCCCCGGGCAGGTGCTGCTGCTCGGCGGCGGGGAGGTGCGGTTCGGCAGACGGCTCCGTCGCGGTTCCGCCGGTGAGCGGCGCCACCTCGGGCACCAGCGGCTCAGGTGCCGTGATCGGGGCGGCCACCGGAACGGGTCCGGGAAGCGCGTCGGGCGGCGGGAGGACCGCGGGTGCCGGCGCGGCCAGAGCTGCAGCCGCGGGAACCGCCGCGGGAGCGGCGATGTGGATCGGTGCTGCCTGGTAGGCCTGCACGGGCTCGTTGACCACCTTGCGTAACGGCTCGGCGGCTCCGTCGACCGGCGCCGTCACGCTCACCCACCCCGCATCGGCGCCGGCGGGTGCGGAGGCCGCGCTCGCTGCCGGCTCGATCTCGGGTACCGAGCCCGATGTCAGGACGACCGCGGCGACGGCGGCCGCGGCGGCCACTCCGATCGCGGCGGCGAGGACACGAACGGGCCGCTTCGGGCGCACGGTCGGAACCTGTCGGGGCAACGCCACGGTGATCGCCTCGGCCGGATCGACCTCGGCCAGCGCCGCGCCGTAAGCCAAGGCCACCAGCGGCGGCATGTCGAAGTCTCTCGGATCGATCAGCACCCGGGTGGCGCAGGTCAGGGGAACCGCGTCGACGGTCACGCCGAGCGAACGCAGGTCGCTGCGCAACCGCCGTCCGCACGCTTCGGCGTCGGGGGTCCACACCAACCGCAGCCGGTCGACCTCCAGCCCGCACGCCCGGGCCAGGCCGTGTCCGCCACGCGCGGCCACGCGGGCGACATCGATGTCGATACCGGGACGGGCGGTGTTCTCGCAGTCGGAGTCGAGCTCGAGCGAGTCGTGATCGACGAGGGTGCGCTCGGCGTCGTCCACCAGCGCCCAGGTCACTTCGGTGCTGGTCAACGACAACCCCAGAACTGCGCCCACGGCATCTCCTTCGGGTGTCGAAGCCGGTGTCTGTGGTTCATCGGGCGGCCCTGAAGCGGTGTTACACCTGCCACAGCATGCCGTCGACGGGCAGCCTAACGCCGGGGACCCGATCTCGCTCGCTATGCGCGTGACCAGCGGATTCGGCCCGCATTGGATGCTGCGCCGGTGCCGGGCACCCCGAGCGGGCGGCAGCGGGATCTGCTGGTGGCCCACGATCGCGCGGTAAGGTGCAGGCCCGTGGGCAGACACCGCTTAGCCACACAGCGCCGTCCCCGGTGGGCGGTGCCGGCGGCTGCGCTCGCGGTGCCCGCTCTGTCGCTGCTGTGCTCCGGCGCAGATTCGGTGCACTCCCCCGATGCGACCCCGGCCGAGATGTCCGCTGCGGCGTCGTCGACAGCCTCGCTGGTCACCGGCACACCGTCGATCGCCGATTACCGCAGCGTCCCCGCCGACGAGGGGCTCACGCTCGCGCGTTCCCGATCCATGCACCGCACCCTGGACGCCGCATTGCCGAGCACCATCGGGTCGGAGGCGGGCATGCAGGTCAAGACCATCCTGGTCGCCCGCGCGGTCAGCGCGATCTTCCCCGAGATCCAGAACATCGGCGGGGTTCGACCCGACTCACTTCGGTGGCATCCGGATGGGCTGGCCGTGGACGTGATGATCCCCGACTACGCCTCGCCCGAGGGGATCGCGCTCGGCAATGCCATCGCGGCCTTCGCCGTCAGCAACGCCGACCGACTCGGTGTGGCGCACGTGATCTGGCGCCAGACGCTCTATCCCGCGCACGGCACCCCGCACGGCATGACCGACCTGGGCTCCGACAACGCCAACCACTACAACCACGTCCACATCGCCACGGTGGGCGGCGGCTACCCCGGCAGCCCCGGCGTCTACCTCGGCTGATCGAGCGGTCGGGTCACCGGCCGAATCCGGCGGCGCGCAACGCATCCGCCATCGACCCACCCGGGGCGCCGCTCCCCCGCTTCTCGGAACGGCCGCCCCTCCTGTCGGCCTCGCGGGGTTGCCGCTTCTCCTGCCCGCGCCGTGGACCCTGGCGCGGTCCCGACTCCGCGCTCGGGCCGCGGGTCTTCTCGTCCAGCCGCAGGCTCAGCCCGATGCGCTGACGCTCGGTGTCGACCGACACCACTTTGACCCGCACCACCTGGCCGGACTGCACGACGTCGTGCGGGTCGGACACGTACCGATCGGACATCGCCGAGACGTGGACCAGGCCGTCCTGGTGCACGCCGACGTCAACGAAGGCGCCGAACGCGGCCACATTGGTCACCACGCCCTCGAGGATCATCCCCTCCTTCAGATCGGCCACCTTCTCCACGCCGGCGGCGAAGGTGGCCGTGGTGAACGCCGGCCGAGGATCGCGGCCGGGCTTCTCGAGTTCGGCCAGGATGTCGGTGACGGTCGGCACGCCGAAGCGCTCGTCGGCGATCTCGGCCGGCCGCACCGATCGCAGGGCGCGCTGGTTGCCGATGATCTCGGCCAGGCTCACCCCGGCCCGGTCGACGATGCGGCGCACCACGGGGTAGGACTCCGGGTGCACACCGGAATTGTCGAGGGGATCCTCGCCGTCGCGGATGCGGAGGAACCCGGCGCACTGCTCGAATGCCTTGGGCCCCAGCCGCGGCACCTCCAGCAACGCGCTGCGGTTGCGGAACGGACCGGTACGGTCGCGATGCGCCACGATCGACTCGGCCAGTGTCTCGGTGATACCGGAGACCCGGGCCAGCAGCGGCACCGACGCGGTGTTGACGTCCACGCCGACCGCGTTGACGGCGTCTTCGACGACGGCGCCGAGGCTGCGCGCCAGGATGCCCGGGGTCACGTCGTGCTGGTACTGGCCCACACCGATGGACTTGGGTTCGATCTTGACCAGTTCGGCCAGCGGGTCCTGCAGGCGGCGGGCGATCGACACCGCTCCCCGCAGCGTGACGTCGAGGTCGGGCAGCTCGTGCGCGGCGTACGCCGACGCCGAGTACACCGAGGCGCCGGCTTCGCTGACCATCGCCTTCGTCGGCGCCGGGGCGCCGGCGGCCCGGATGTCTGCGATCACTTCCGTTGCCAGCGCATCGGTTTCGCGCGATGCGGTGCCGTTGCCGATCGCGATCAGTTCGACGCCGTGGCGGGCGACGAGTGCGGCCAGTGTGGCCTTGGCGGTGTCCCACTGCTTCTGCGGCTGGTGCGGATAGATGGCGCAGGTGTCGAGCACCTTGCCCGTGCCGTCGACGACGGCGACTTTGACGCCGGTGCGGAAACCGGGGTCCAGGCCGAGGGTGGTGCGGTTGCCGGCAGGCGCGGCGAGCAGCAGGTCTTTGAGATTGCGGGCGAACACGGTGACCGCGTCGGATTCGGCGCGCAGCCGAAGCCGCACCCGCGCGTCCACCGACGCTGACACCGACAGCCGCGTGCGCCACGCGAACCCGACGACACCGGCGAGCCACGGGGTCGCGGCACCGTGCGCGGTCAGGTCGACACCGAGCGCGCGGGCGATCATCGCCTGGTACTCGGCGTCCTCACCGCCGTCGACGGTGAGTGCGAGAACCTCTTCCTTCTCGCCGCGCAGCACGGCGAGCACCCGGTGCGACGGCATCTGCGTGAGGGGTTCGCTGAAGTCGAAGTAGTCGGAGAACTTCTGCGCCTTCGGTGTCGCGGCAACGGCGTCCGAGGCGGCGCGGGACCGCACGGCACCGTGCTTCCAGAAGTGTTCGCGCACCTCACCGACCAGTTCGGCGTTCTCGGCGGCACGCTCGACGAGGATGTGCCGCGCACCGTCGAGCGCCGCGGCGGCATCGGACACCTCGGCGCTGACGAACTCGGCGGCGGCCTGCTCGGGGATCAGTGTGGGATCGGCGAGCAGGCGGTCGGCGAGCGGTTCGAGACCGGCTTCGCGGGCGATCTGCGCCTTGGTCCTGCGCTTGGGCTTGTACGGAAGGTAGATGTCCTCGACGCGCGCTTTGGTGTCGGCGGCCATCAGCGCGTCGACGAGGTCGTCGGTCAGGGCGCCCTGGTCGCGGATCGAGGTGAGCACCGCATCGCGGCGTTCGTCGAGCTCGCGCAGGTAGGTCAGTCGGTCGGCGAGTGTGCGCAGCTGGCCGTCGTCGAGGCTGCCGGTCGCCTCCTTGCGGTAGCGGGCGATGAACGGCACCGTCGCGCCTTCGTCCAGCAGCCGGACAGCTGCGCTGACCCGCCCCTCCTCGACGGCCAGTTCCACAGCGAGACGGGCGGTTACGGGTTTCGGGCGGCGGATCCGTATGGAGCTCGATGTCACGGCGCAGACCCTACCGAACCCGGCCGACACCACCGTGGCGCTCGCAGGGGGCGTGTCCGGCACGTCTGGCCACCGCCGGGTTTCAGGCCGGCGCGACGGGGTACGGCTGACCCCGAGGCCCTGATGCGCAACGAATTCCATGACACGCTCGACACTCTGGTGGCTGACCTGTCAGAGATGTGCGACCGCGCCTCGGCGATGATGCGCTCAGCGACCACCGCGCTGCTGTTCACCGATGCCGACGCGGGACGGCGGCTGCGCGCCGATCTCACGCACCTGACGGCGTTGGCGGCGTCGGTCAACGACCGCGCCTACCGTCTCCTCGCGCTGCAGGCACCGGTGGCGCGAGACCTGCGCACCGTGGTGGCCGCTCTGCACATCGGCGCCGACGCGGACCGGATGGGCGCGCTGGCCTCGCACGTGGCCCGTGTGGCGGCGCGAACCGACCCTGAGCCCGCCGTACCCGCCGAGGTCGCTGATCTGTTCACCGAGATGGGGACGACCGCGGTGCGGATGGCCGGTGAGGCGCGCGACGCGGTCCGCGGGCGCGACGCCGACCTGGCGGAGAAGATCTGTGCCGGTGACGCCCGAATGGACGAGCTGCATCGGCAACTGTTGGTGCGGGTGGCGGCGCCGCAATGGCGGCACGGGCCGCTGGTGGCCGCGGACATGGTGCTGCTGGGCCGGTTCTACGAACGCTTCGCCGACCACGCCGTCGAGATCGCGCGGCGGGTCTACTTCCAGGCCACGGGTAGCTCTCTGGTCGGAGGATCCGGCGCGATCGGCCTAGCGCGGCAGAGACGGGAACGCCCACACCGTCCTCGCGAGAACGGTGTGGGCGCCCGACGGCTCACAGGGCCGGAGAACTACTTCAGATCGAACCGGTCGTTGTTCATCACCTTCACCCACGCGGCGACGAAGTCCTCGACGAACTTGCCCTTGCTGTCGTCCTGCGCGTAGACCTCGGCGATTGCCCGCAGCACCGAGTTCGAGCCGAACACCAGGTCGTTGGCGGTCGCGGTCCACCTGATGTCACCGGTGGCGCGGTCGCGGCCCTCGTAGACGTTCTCGGTGTCGGTCGACGGCTTCCACTCCGTGCTCATGTCGAGCAGGTTGGTGAAGAAGTCGTTGGTCAGCGTTCCCGGCGTCGTGGTGAAGACGCCGTGCTTGCTGCCGCCGTGGTTGGCGCCGATCACACGCAGACCGCCGATGAGCGCGGTCATCTCCGGTGCGGTGAGGTCGAGGAAGTAGGCCTTGTCCACGAGCAGCTTCTCCGCCGGGGTCTTCTCCCCGGGCCGCACGTAGTTGCGGAACCCGTCGGCGCGGGTTTCCAGCACCGCGAACGACTCCACATCGGTCTGCTCCTGCCACGCATCGGTGCGGCCGGGGGCGAAGTGCACGTCGATCTCGAATCCGCCGTCCTTGGCGGCTTTTTCGATCGCGGCCGAGCCGGCCAGTACGATCACGTCAGCCAGCGAGATCTTCTTGCCACCGGTAGCGGAGGCGTTGAAGTCCTGCTGGATCTTCTCCAGGACCGGCAGCACCTTGTCCAGCTCGGACGGCTCGTTGACCTCCCAGCTGCGCTGCGGCTCCAGACGCAGCCGCGCACCGTTGGCGCCACCGCGCTTGTCGGTCCCGCGGTAGCTCGCCGCCGCCGCCCACGCCGTCTTGACCAGCTGCGGCACCGACAGCCCCGAGGCCAGGATCGTGGCCTTCAGCGATGCGATGTCCGACTCGTCGACCAGTTCGTGGTCGACCGCGGGCACCGGGTCCTGCCACAGCTGCGGCTCGGCCACCCACGGACCGAGGTAGCGGCTTACCGGGCCCATGTCGCGGTGCATCAGCTTGTACCAGGCCCTGGCGAACGCGTCGTTCATCTCTTCGGGGTGGTCGAGCCAGCGCCGGGTGATCTGCCCGTAGATCGGGTCGACCCGCATGGACACGTCGGTGACGAGCATGGTGGGCTTCCGCGGCGGGCCGCCGAACGGATCCGGGATCGTTGCTTCGGCGTCCTTGGCCTCGAACTGCCAGGCGCCGGCCGGGCTCTTGGTCAGCTCCCACTCGTTGCCGTAGAGGATCTCGAGGTAGCCGTTGCTCCACTGCGTCGGGGTGCCGGTCCAGACGACCTCGAGACCGCTGGTGATGGTGTCGCCGGCCTTGCCGGAACCGAACGGGCACTTCCAGCCCAGGCCCTGCTGCTCGATCGGCGCGCCTTCGGGCTCGGGACCCATGCCGTCGTCGGGTCCGGCGCCGTGGGTCTTACCCAGGGTGTGGCCGCCGACGATCAGCGCGGCGGTCTCCTCGTCGTTCATCGCCATCCGGCCGAACGTCTCACGGATGTCGTGCGCGGCCGCCAGCGGATCCGGCTTGCCTTCCGGCCCTTCGGGATTGACGTAGATCAGGCCCATCGTGGTGGCGCCGTAGGGCTCGGCGAGCTCACGGTCACTGTCGTTGGTGCCGCCGTAGCGCTTGTCGGTGCCCAGCCAGGTGTCCTCCTGGCCCCACAGCATCTCCTCGGGCTCGAAGATGTCCTCGCGACCGAACGCGAAGCCGAAGGTCGTGAACCCGGCCGACTCGAGGGCAGCGTTGCCGGCGTAGGCGATCAGGTCGGCCCAGGAGATCTTGTTGCCGTACTTGCGCTTGATCGGCCACAGCAGCCGGCGGGCCTTGTCCAGGTTGGCGTTGTCGGGCCAGCTGTTCAGCGGAGCGAACCGCTGCGCGCCCTGACCGGCGCCGCCCCGCCCGTCGAAGATGCGGTAGGTACCCGCGGCGTGCCAGCTCATCCGGATGAACAGGCCGGCGTAGCTGCCGTAGTCGGCCGGCCACCAGTCGACCGAGGTGGTGACCACCTCGGCCACGTCACGCTTGAACGCCTCGACATCGAGCTTGGCGAACTCCGTCGCGTAGTCGAAGTCCTCACCGAGCGGGTTGCCCTTTTCGTTCTGCTTGTGCAGCACCGAGACGTCGACCTGCTCCGGCCACCAGTCCTTGTTCGTCAGCGGCGCATGGACTTTCGGCTCCGGCGCGTCGATGACCGGGTTCTCGGATTCGCTGTGGCTGTGGGTCTTGGTGTCCGACTGCGGAGGGCGGGCATCGGAGGTATCAGAGGACACTACATTCCCTTTCGGTGGTGTTTGACGGGCTGATCACTGATGTGACAAGGGCTGCTGGGTGCAGTCGGGGCACAGGCCCCAGAAGATAACCTCGGCTTCGTCGACGTCGAAGCCGAGATCGTCCGACGCGGTCAGGCACGGCGCCTCACCCACGGCGCAGTCCACGTCGGCCACCACGCCGCACGACCGGCACACGACGTGGTGGTGGTTGTCGCCCACTCGGGCTTCGTAGCGGGCGAGATGACCGGCCGGCTGAATCCGTCGGACGAGACCGGTCGCGGTGAGCGCGTTGAGCGCGTCGTAGACCGTCTGACGGGAGATGTCGGGTTGCAGATCGCGGGCCGCGGTGATGATGACCTCGGTGTCCGCGTGCGGATGGTGCTCGACCGCGTGCATCACCGCGATGCGCGGACGAGTCACCCGCATACCCGCCGACTTCAGCGCGTCTGCGTATTCGGGTTCGCCGGTCATCTCTTCGATCTTGGCCCGTTTTCTGGATTAGATCAAGATTTCGGTGCAACTTTTTGCTTGGAGTTTTCCGGCAGGTCGCTGCCCGGCTCGCCATCCGCGTCGGTGCCCACCCCGGCGCTCACGCGCGCGGCGACGACGGCGGCGGTGAACGCCGCCAGCGCGGTCCACCCCCAGCCGGCGAGGCCCAGTTTGGCGGTGAGCACCAGGGCCACTCCGGCAGCGCACACCAGGGCGCCGGTGGCGATCGCGGCGCCGCCGCGGGGATGCACCGGTCGGTCCCACCACGGCAGCGGGCGGTGCTCCAGCGGGGACAGCAGCGCGAAGAACACCGCCATCACGACGGCGAAGACTACGGCGCGCAGGGCCAGCAACGCCCAGAACCGCGGGGCGTGCACGTCGTAGGCGTCGAGGCCGGCGGCGTGCAGGGTGAAGGCGGCCACGGCGATCGCCGGGATGTGCCACAGGTAGAGCGTCATCGCGCCGGCGTTGCCGGTGCTGACCACCCGCCACACGCGGGGGCGGTGCGCCCACTGTTGCAGCGCTCCGGCCGCGAGGACGAACGCGCACGACATCCAGACGCAGTGCAGCGCCAACAGCAGCGTGGGTGGGGCCACGTTGGAGACGCGCTCGGCGCCGGTGACGACCAGCGACACGTCGTAGGGACCGACGACCGCGACGGCCAGTTGGGTCGCGAATGCGCCGAGGCCGACGGCGGCGGCCCACCGGGTGCGCAGCAGCCGGCGCGCGTAGCCGACGCCGATGACGACGGGGATCAGCCAGACGACGACGAAGTTGGTGACGCCGGCCTCGGGGCTGCCGATCGCGAACCGGGCGGCGTCGCCGAGCGCGGTGGCCGCGAGCAGTCCGCCGAGCACGACGGTCACAACACGCGATGTGGTCATCCGGACCAGGGCGGGCACGAAGGCCAGCGTCACCAGGTAGACGCCGAGGAACCACAGCAGCGCCACGCTCTCGCGACCCAGCCGTGCGGCCGAATCCGCGCCGAGCCAGAGCCGCACGGCCAGCAGTGCGGCCGTCCAGAAGGCGAGATAGTAGAACACCGGTCGGCAGAGTCGCTGCGATCGAGTGAAAAGCCAAGCACCCCAGGGAGTTCCGCTCCGGTACCCGTAGCTGCCCGCTGCACCGCCGGCCAGGAAGAACAGCGGCATCACCTGCACGATCCACGTGACCGGGGCGATCGCCGGCACCTCGCCGATCAGGTTGGCCACGTGCAGGCCGCGGCCGTCGATGGTCGCGAGCAGCAGCGCGCAGTGGCCGAACATCACCACGACGAGTGCGGCGAGACGGGCGACGTCGACGGCGCGGTCGCGGGCGGATGTCGAATCGGTCATGACGCCAGCATGCCGCGCCGGCGCCGTCGCGGGAATGAGTAGTACTACCGCTACGGCAGCGCGTTGAGGAAGGCGCTCAGCGGTCCGTTGGCCGCCTGCGTGGGCGCATCCGAGGTCGACGGGGCCGGGAGCGCGGCCTGCACGGGCGCGGGTGCGACGACGGCCTGCACCGGTCCGGCGGCCAACTGCGACCCGGTGAGGTGCGGCTGGCCGGTCATCGGGTCGATCGCCGGCGAATCACCGGGGGTGATGCCCACCGCCGCTGTACCGGCGTTGCCCGCCGTGACGGGCTGCGGGTATCCCGGCGCGGCCGCGATGTGCGGCACCGCCGCGGGCGCGACGTCGGAGACCAACGGCGTCGCGGGAGTGGTCGTGGTTCCGGCCTCGGGGCTCTGGACGGTTTCGGCCGGCGTCTCGGTCGTGGCCGCCACCGGAGTCGCCGCCGACGCCTCCTGCTCGTCCTGCACCGGCGTCGCGACGTCTGCGGTCGCCACCTCGGGTACCGACGGCGCCGGCCGAAACCGTCCAGAGCCCCGAGGCCGGAACCACGACCACTCCCGCGA
>NZ_VKAA01000041.1 GCF_007096635.1 Mycolicibacterium sp. 018/SC-01/001 | reverse complement strand
GTCCCGTCAGCTCCGCCAACTCCTCGTGCAGCACCGACAACCGCTCATCGATGGCCAACGAACTGATCGGAGACATGACCCCAACCTGCCCGCCGCCACCGACATCCACGCGCTCACCAACGCCCGACGCGCGACTGCCTGGGGATGGAATCGGCTCTGGGGACAACCAACGACGACCATTCGGAAACACCGAACGATATGTCCGCTGAAATCACGTGGACCGCAACGGTCGATGTCCCGTTGAATGCAGCCATGACATCCGACGGGGCACGCACTGGCGCGCTGATGGCGGTCGGCGCGATGGCGTGCGTCCAGCTCGGTCTGGCATTCGCCGTCACGTTGATCGACGACATCGGCGTCGAGGGCGTCGCGTGGCTGCGGCTGATGTGGGCCGGCGTGCTGCTGCTCGTCCTGGTGCGGCCGCGGCGAGCGGCGTTCACCCGCCGGTCCTTCCTGATGTGCGTCGTCCTGGGCATCATCACCGCGGGCATCACGCTGATGTACATGGCGGCCGTCGACCGGATCCCTCTCGGAACGGCCAGCGCGCTGGAGTTTCTCGGACCGCTGTCGGTCGCCGTCGCCCGTGGGCACGGCCGCGGGCGCCTGCTGTGGCCCGGTCTCGCCGCGGTCGGCGTCGTCCTGCTGACCGAACCGTGGAGCGGAACCGTCGATCAGGTCGGTGTCGCCTTCGCTCTCGGCTCGGCGGTGTGTTGGGCCTGCTACATCCTGCTCACTCAGAAGGTCGGTGACGAGGTCGCGGGTATCGCAGGCCTGGCGGTGTCGATGCCCGTCGCCGCGTTGTTCGCCACCGCGGTCGTCGGTCCGGCGGTGATCCCGAGGATGAGCCCGGACATCCTGCTCCTCGGTTTCGGCCTCGCGATCCTGCTCCCGGTGGTGCCGTTCGCTCTCGAACTGCTGGCGCTACGGCGCCTGACCACCGCGGCATTCGGCACGCTGATGAGCCTGGAGCCGGCATTGGCGATGCTCGTCGGGCTGGTGATCCTGCATCAGGTGCCGGGGCCACTCGGGGTGGTCGGTATCGCGTTCGTGGTGCTCGCCGGCGCCGGCGCTGCCCGCTCCGGTGCCCGCACGCAACCCATACCCCTCGAGGTGGTTTGAGCGTCTACCGTGTCATGCATGGGTAGAGGAATTTTCGGCTCACCCGTGGTGGGCCTCGTCAACGGCGTTGCGGCTCGTCTGATCCACGCCCCGGTGCTCGGTCCGCTGGTGCGGCGCAGCATGGTCGTCATCCGCTACACGGGACGGCGTTCGCACCAGACGTTCGAGACTCCCGTCAACTATCAGCGCTCCGGCGACGACATCGTCATCCGCGTCATGGCGCCCGACCAGAAGACGTGGTGGCGCAACTTCACCGATGGCGGCGGCCCGATCACACTGACCGATTTCGACGGTGCGGACCAGACCGGTCACGCGGTGGCACACCGCGACGAGCGTGGCCGTGTGACCGTGCGCGTGCGCCTCGGCTCCGCCTAGCTCAGGCCTCGAACCGCTTGCGCCGGTAGAGCGTTGCCAGCGCCAGCAACGCGAGACTGATCAGCAGGATCGCAGTCGCCAGCACGTTGATCTGGGGCGGCACGGCCGCCTTGACCGCAGCATTGACGTACAGCGGATAGGTCACCGTCGAGCCGCTGACGAAGTAGGTGATGATGAAGTCGTCGAGAGACAGCGCGAACGACAGCATCGCTGCTGCCACGATGCCGGGCACGATCAGCGGCAGTGTGACTTTGAAGAACGTCCGAGCGGGGCTCGCGCCCAGATCCAGTGACGCGTCCTCCAGCGTCCAGTCGAAGCCCCGCACCCGCGCCCGCACGGTCATCGCGATGAAGCTCACCTCGAACGCGATGTGCGACAGCAGGATCGTGGTGTAGCCGGCGGCCCATCCGAGGTCGAGGAACAGCGTGAGCAGCGCGGCGCCCATCACCACCTCGGGCGCGGTCAGCGGAAGGACCAGGAACGTGTCGACCGCGCCCTGGCCGCGCCAGCGCTGGCGTACCAGCGCGATCGCGACCAGCGTTCCGAGCACCAGGGCGATCGCCGTCGACACCGCGGCCACGTTGAGACTCAACTTCAGTGCTTCGGTCAGCGGCGGATATTTGAACGGATGCGCCCAGTTGTTCAGCGTGAAGCCCTGCCAGCTGTAGTTGAACTTGCCGGCCGGCTTGTTGAACGAGAACAGGATGATCACGAAGATCGGCAGGAACAGGTAGAGCAGCACCAGGCCCGCGACGATGCGCAGCAACAGGTCGCCCCAATTGCGCCGTGCCTTCACCTTTTTCGCGGTGGGTGTTCGTTGCGCCGCGGTGGCGACGGCGGCACCGGCCTGGGTGGTCATACCAGGTCCTCCGTGCCCAGCGCCCTGGTGTAGAGCAGCACGCCGACGAGGATGAGCACCATCAGGCCGAGGCTGAGCGCCGCCGCGGCGGGGTAGTCCTTGACGACGAGGAACTGCTTCTGGATCACGTTGCCGATCATCGTGGTCTGCGTGCTACCGAGATAGTCGGCGTTGATGAAATCGCCGACGGCCGGGATGAAGACGAGCATGCTGCCCGCCAGCACGCCCGGCATCGACAGCGGCAGGATGACCTTGCCGAAGCTGCGGCCGGCCGAGGAGTACAGGTCCTTGGACGCCTCGAGCAGCCGTGGATCGATCTTCTCCAGGCTGACGTAGAGCGGCAGGATCATGAAGATGATCCAGTTGTAGGTGAGGCCGCCGATCACCGCCCAGCTGGTCGAGAGCAGGCGTCCCTCGTCGGGCAGCAGACCCACGGCCCCGAGCGCGCTCACCACCCAGCCCTCGTCGGCCAGGATCGTCTTCCACGCGATCGTGCGGATCAGGAACGTCACGAAGAACGGCAGGATCACCAGGCCGAGGAGCAGGTTCTTGTAGCGCCCCGCCTTGAACGCGATCACATACGCCAGCGGGAACGCCAGGAGCAGACACAGGATCGTCGCGGCGAACGAATACCCGAAGGATCGGAAGATCTGATCCTTGTACAGCACGAACGCGTCGGTGAAATTGCTGAAATCCCAGGCGAACTGCAGCGTCGGCATGAACACCGAGCCGCCCGTGGTCGACAGCGACGTCCGCGCCAGCGAGAAGAACGGGATCACGAAGAAGACCGCGAGATACACGAGCGCGGGCAGCACCATCAGGTACGGCGCGATCTTGCTGCGCTGTCTGCTGCTGCTGGCTACACCGGCCATCGGTCAGCCGCCGGTGACGGCAGCGTAGGCAGTGTTGTACTCCTGCGTCTGCTCGTCGGTCAGCGGTGCCCACCCCTTCGACTTGGCCAGCGTCTCCTTCGACGGGTTGATCAGCGGGTTCTTGGCCGCGGCGGGATCGACCTTGTCGAGTTCCTCGGTCATGTCGGAGAGCACCGGCACGTACTGGACGAACGCCACCAGCTTCGCGTAGTTCGCCCGGTCGTAGACGTAATTGATCCAGGCCTCGGCGGCCTTCTGGTTCTGCGTGGTGTAAGGGATCACCATCGTGTCGACGAACGTCGTGGCGCCCGATTCGGGGACGACGAACTGCAGGTCGGGGTTGTCGGCCTGTAGCTGCACGACGTCACCCGAATATGCCTGCGCCACAGCGATGTTGCCCGCAGCGAGGTCGTCGGCGTAGTCGTTGCCGGTGAAGCGCCGGATCTGGCCCTTCTCGTTCTGCTCACGCACCAGGTCGATGGCCTTGGTCACGCTGTCGCTGGTGGGGTTCTCCGGCGAGTTGCCCTGCGACAGCATGATCATGCCCAGCGCGTCCTGCGAATCGGTGAACAGGCTGACGCGCCCCTTGAACGCCGGATCCCACAGATCGTTGATCGACGTGATCTCCCGGCCGGTGGCCGCTCGGTTGTAGGCCAGCCCGACGAGACCCGACATGTAGGGCGCGGTGAACTTGCGGCCGGGGTCGACGCTGGCCTCGAGCAGATCGGGGCGGATGTTCTTCTTGTTCGGCACACCCTCGTCGCTGATGTCGTTGAGCCAGCCCAGCTGGTGCAGTCGCGTCGCCATGAACGACGTCGGCACCGCCAGATCGCAGCCGATGTCCTGCTTGCGTGACAGCGGCTCCTTGACCTTGGCGAACCACTGCTCGTTGTCGTTGAAGTCTTCCTTGTAGTCGACCGTGATGCCCGAGGCGGTCTGGAACGCGGCGACGAAACCGTCGGCCATGTAGAGCGGCCAGTTCGAGACACGCAGCGTGCCGCTGGCGGGGCCGCTGTCCTGGCTGGACGAGCTCGCGGTGTTGCTGTCGGAGCCGCCGCAGGCGGCGAGCACGGATGAGCCCAGGCCCAGAGCTGCTGCCGCTGCGGCACTTCCACCGAGGAAGCGGCGCCGCGAGGTGCGGCTCGAGGTCATTCGGGCGAGCAGGCGGGGATCGAATTCGGGGGACATGGCGAGGCGCACCTTTCGTCGGGTCCGGGGCAGGGATGGGGTCGGAACGGGTGTCAGCCCGCTGGGGCCGTCACGAGTCGTCGAGCATCTCCTCGAGATCCTCGGTGGTGGGGATGTCGTCGCCGGGCAGCACGAGCGACGCTTCGGGTGCCCACCCGACGTACACCTCGTCACCGGGACGAAGCAGCGGCAGATCCTGTTCCGGGCCGACGTGGGCGATCACGGTGGACTCGTCGGGCGCCGTCAGTGACAGTCGCACCACGGGACCCTGGAAGGTCAGATCCGTGACCGTGGCGCGGACCCCGACGGCGTCTCCGGTGGGCGCGTCCATGCTGACCCGCACGCGTTCGGGGCGGACCATGAGCGTGGCGTGCCCGCCCGATTCGATCGCGGTGTCGCCCGGGCGGGCCTTCAGCGTCGAGCCGAGGACGTCGATCTCGACGTAGTCGCGGTTGGCGCGCCCGGTCTGCCGCCCGGCCCACAGGTTGGCCTGCCCGATGAAGCTCGCGACGAACACCGTCGAGGGCCGGTCGTAGATCTCGGTCGGCGAGCCGATCTGGTCGACGTTGCCGGCGTTCATGACCGCGATGCGGTCACTCATCGTCAGCGCCTCTTCCTGATCGTGGGTCACGTAGACGAACGTGATCCCGACCTCGCGCTGGATCCGCTTGAGCTCGAACTGCATGGCATGGCGCAGCTTGAGGTCGAGCGCGCCGAGGGGCTCGTCGAGCAGCAGCGCACTTGGGTAGTTCACCAGGGCACGCGCCAGCGCGACGCGTTGCTGCTGGCCACCTGAGAGCTGTGCGGGTTTGCGCTCGGCGAAGTCGGTCAGGCGCACGATCTCGAGCAGCTCGTCGACCCGCTTGCGGACCTCTTGCTTGTCTTTCTTGGCGCTGCGCGGTCCGTACGCGACGTTGTCCCACACCGTCATGTGCGGGAACAGCGCGTAATGCTGGAAGACGGTGTTGACGTTGCGCTTGTTGGGCGGTGTCTTGGACACGTCGCGGCCTTCGAGGCGGATCGCGCCCTCCGTGGGGGTCTCGAATCCGGCGATCATCCGCAGCGTGGTCGTCTTCCCGCACCCGGACGGACCGAGCATGGAGAAGAACTCGCCCTGGGCGATGGTGAAGTCGGCGTCGGCGACGGCGACGTAGTCGCCGAAGCGTTTCGTGACGTGGTCGATCTCGATGACGGGGCCGCCGTCGGACCGAGCGGTGTCCTTCGTCGTCTGCTGGCCACCGGCCGTGTGTGCGCGGGTCAGTGCCCCATCCTCCTCGAATCTGCCCCCCGGCTGTGCGTAAACCATCGCCGATTCCGCGGACCTTCGCAAGCGATTCCGCAACGAATTTACATCTCGACAATGGAATCCCTCGCAAAACCGCCCGTCAGTTGCGTGAAACGGCGAGATATCGCGTCAGGGGCACACGGATCACCCACACCTGACCGGGAGCATTCCGGCCGGCGGCTCTGTGCGCTGCTGTACGAGTCTGACGGCTCCGGTGGCTACCGGTGTCGTTTACCGTCGTGGGTCAGCGGGAAAGGGGGAGGCCATGGCAGCAGTCGACGTATCCGTGACCTCGGATCTGAGCCCCGAACGGGCATGGGTGCTGGCATCGGATCTGAGCCGTTTCGACGAATGGCTGACGATCTTCGGCGGATGGAAGAGCCCGGTGCCCGACGAGATCGACGTCGACACGCAGGTGTCCTCGCTGATCAAGGTCAAGGGATTTCGCAACACCATCCATTGGCGGGTCACGCGCTACGACGAACCCAAGGAGATCGAGCTGCAGGGCAAGGGGCGAGGTGGGGTCAGCATCGGGCTGACCTTGCGGGTCGAACCGCACGACTCGGGAGGGCGCCGGGGGTCGTCGTTCCGCGTGCTGGCCGACCTGTCCGGTGGCCTGCTGAACACTCCGGTCGGCGGCGTGGTTGCGCGCGTGATCAAAGGCGACGTGAAACGGTCTGTCTGCAACCTGGCCGAGCTGCACTGACCGCGCGCGACTCGCCGGTCAGCGGGTCATCCCCACTCGTGGTTCATCGCCCGCATCTCGTAACTCCTGGCGTCGGCCGACCGGGAGCGGGGCCGGGAGGCGGCGATGAGCACCATCGCCAGAAGCGCTGTCACCGCGCCCGCCGCGAAGATCGTGACGAAGCTGCTCTCCAACGGAATTCCGGCCGCGTCGGTGCGGCCGAGCAGGACTGCCACGACCGCGGCCGCGGTCGAGCTGCCCACGGTGCGCGCGATCGCGTTCATCCCGGTCGCCACCCCGGTCTCGCCGGCATCGCTGTCGCCCACCACGAGTGCCGGTAGCGCGCCGTAACCGAGGCTGATGTAGCCGTTGGCCAGCACACTGGCGATGATCACCTGCCACGACTTGGAATGTATGAATGCGGCCAGCACGAACCCGACGATGCCCACCGACGCCGCGACGACGAGGACCGGCCGGGCGCCGAAGCGGTCGATGAACCGACCGCTGACCAGCGCGACGACGAATCCGGTGACCGCCCCGGGGAGGAGGTACACGACGCTCGCCTGGAGCACTGTCGCACCGAAGCCGTACCTGCCCGGCCCGCCCGGCATCTGGACGAACTGCGTCAGCCCCAGGAACGCGAAGTACAGCCCCATGCCCACGAACACCGTTGCCACGTTGGTGAGCAGCATCGAGCGGCGGGCCAGCATCTGCGTCGACACCAGCGGCTGGCTCACCCGACGTTCCCACGCCCACCATCCGACGAGCGTGAGGATGCCGCCGGCGAGGCAGGCCACGGTCGGTACCGACCACCACCCCCACGAGTGTCCCTGCGTGATCGAGAGCAACAGAGCGGACAGGCCTGCTGCGAGGCCGAGTGCGCCGATCCAGTCGATCGTCCCCGATGCAGAGCGCGGGCGGTCGGGAACGACGGCGACGACGATCGCGACGACCAGCACCGTGAACCCGGTCGTCAGCCAGAACACGCGGTGATATCCGGCATCGCCGTTCATCAGCAGGCCCACGACGACGAGCCCGGCGCCGCCACCGAAGCCGAGCGTGCCGCTCAGCACGGCCATCGCCGATCCGATGCGGTCGTCGGGGAGTTCTTCGCGCAGGATCGCGATGCTGATCGGGTACAGGGCGAACGAGGCGGCCTGCAGGACACGCGCGAGCACCAGCAGCGGCAGCGACGTCGTCGTCGCGGCGAGCAGCGAGCCGGCCAGGACCACGGCGAGCACCGTGAGCAGCACGTGTTTCTTGCGGTTGACATCGGCCAGGCGCCCGATGAGCGGGGTGGCCGCTGCAGCGGCGAGAAGGTTGGCCGTCACGACCCAGCTGACCGCGACCGTGGACGCGCCGAGTTGGTCGGCGATCACGCCCAGCACGGGTACCACCGCGGTCTGCAACACGGCCACGGTCAGCACGACGACACTGAGCCCGATCACGAGCAGGCGAGGCTGTCGCTGTGCCACGCCCCCTCCGATCGTTAGCCCGCCTTGATTTCCGGTTGATTATGAACCGCCGGCAGATCACGCTGCCAACCCGGCCCGGTGAAGGTGATGCCCTGGTGGTCGAATGTGACCACGGTTCAGGGAGGCTCGTGGCAGGTTGAATCGTCACCGGCCGAGGCGCCGAGCTTCGGTAGCGTCGGGGGTGTAACGCCTCGCCTGTACGGGCCGCAAGAAAGGACCGAGATGCCCTCGAACACTCTCGCCAAGACCGCCGGTGCGGCGCTCGCCACCGCCGTCGTCGGAGGGTTGGCCAGCCGGCCCGCTCAGTCCCCCTGGTACACGCGGTTGACGAAGCCGTCGTTTCAGCCTCCGCGACAGGCCTTTCCGATCGTGTGGCCGATCCTCTACACCGATATCGCGGTGGTGTCGGCGTCGACGATCGACGCCATGAACGATCAGGGCAGGCACGCCGAGGCGCGCGCGTACGGCCGCGCATTGGCGGCCAACCTGGTGCTCAACGCCGGGTGGAGCTGGATCTTCTTCAACCAGCGGCGCCTCGGTACCGCGGCGGTGGCGGCCGCGGTCCTGGCCGCCAGCAGCACGGATCTGGCCCGCAGAGCAGCCTCGGTGCAGCCCGCGGCGGGAGCGGCGTTGGCCCCCTATCCGCTGTGGTGCGCGTTCGCCACGGCGTTGTCGACCCGTATCTGGCAGCTCAACCGCTAGGGGCGGCTGAGCTCCACAGCCCTGTGTCGGGCAGATGCCGTCCTGGCAGCATCGATCGATGCCAGGATCTCGCCGCTGCGAATCGCGATGTTCGACAGCAGCGAGGACGTCAGGCCGTGGGTGTGTTCGGTGTTGCCCTGGACGAACAGGCCACCTGCGGTGGGCGGTTCGGTGATCAGCCGGTAGTCCCGCGACACCGCGGGACGCCCGTCGCGATGGACCAGGTCGGCATGCAGCGGGCCGAGTATCGCGCCGAGCGCGGCCGGGGTGAATCCGGTCGCGTAGATCACTGCGTCACAGTCGATTCGGTCGATGCGGCCGGTCGGATGGTGCCGGATGTCGACGGAGATCCCGTCGTCGTGTTCATCGGTGCCGCAGACGCTGGACGCGCCCCGCAGGTACAGTCGGCGCGCTCCGCTGACCCGCTCCGCGTATTCGCGGGCGTAGAGGTCCTCGATGAGCGGCATGTCGACGGCGGAGTAGTTCGTGGCACGGTGGTAGTCGAGCAGCTGACGCCGAATCGGCGGGCTCGCGCTGTAGAAGTCGTCCACGGCGTCGGGATCGAACACCCGGTTGGCGAACGGGCTGTCGTCGGCCGGGCTGTAACCGTACTTCGCGAAGACCCCGTGCACCTCGACGGAGTCGATGTCGTGCAGGTAGGCGCACACCTCGGCTGCGCTCTGGCCCGCGCCGACGACGACGAACCGGTTGTGCCGTCTGCTGGGCAGACGCGCGAGGTCGTGAAGAAAGTTGTGATTGTGGATCTTTCGCGGCGACGGGACGACGTCGGGCGGTAGCTGCGGCTCCAGCCCGCCAGCGATCACCACGTTGTGCGCCCGCAGCGTCCCTGCGTGCGTACCGGCCACCTCGATCTCGAAGAAGTCACCGGCGTCGCGCACCGAGACGACCTGCGATCCGTAGTGCACCGCGGCCTGGACCTTGTGCGCGGCCCATTGCAGGTAGTCATGGAACTCGAGCCGGGTGGGGAAGAACGTCTTGTAGTTGATGAACTCGGTCAACCGGCCCCGGTCGGTCAGGTAATTCAGGAAGGTGAATTCACTGGTCGGGTTGCGCTGCGTGGCGAGATCCTTCAGGAACGAGATCTGCATGGTCGCACCCGGGATGAGCATGCCGGTGTGCCAGCCGAACTCGGTTTTGGCCTCGACGAACTGTGCCGACAGCGGCACGGCCGCGGTCTCGTTGTGCTCGCGCAGGGCGATCGCCAGCGCGAGGTTGGACGGGCCGAAGCCCACACCCACGAGGTCGAGCACCTGACGAGCGGCCGGTTCGTCGAAGGTCGGCATCATGCTCCTGCCATCTGGTCGACGGCGCCGGGGACGGGTTCGGACGGATCCGTTCCCAGACCGACGATGCGGTTCGCGGCGTCGACGTGGACGACCGCACTGCGGTGACGCGCCACCTCCGACTGCGGTACACCGACGAACGACATGATGATCACCAGATTGCCAGGGGACACCAGATGTGCTGCCGCACCGTTGATTCCGATGACACCCGTGCCGGCCCGGCCGGTGATCGCGTAGGTGACCAACCGGGCTCCCGAGGTGACGTCGACGACGTGCACCTGTTCGCCGTCGACGATCCCCGCTGCCGTCATCAGGTCGGCGTCGATGGTGATCGATCCGACGTAGTGCAGGTCGGCCTGAGTGACCGTCGCTCTGTGGATCTTGCCTCCGAGCAGTGTGCGCAGCATCCCACCTCCAATTGTCTAAATAAGGCTAGCCTATGTTTATTGATCTGCAAGGCCTACGTCTGTCGGACGCGGCGTCAAAACTGTTGGCTGCCAACGCGGCCGAGCACCGGTCAATGTGCGGGGGCGGAAGGTCATGTCAACAGCGGCTAGTAAGTTACCCAAGCCTAAGCTAATCTGCTCGCGCGAAGCATACCGAACGAAGGGGACACCAACGTGACCGAGCAGCAGAGACGAGGGCAGCGCAGAGGGCGCGTCGCCGCGGCGGTGATGGCAGCGGCGCTGCTCGTCGCCGCGCTGGTGGGCTGTGGATCGTCGTCGACCGAGGCGCCGCAGGCGCAGACCGTGACGATCGCACACAAATTCGGCGAGACCAAGGTGCCCGCCGACCCCAAGCGAGTGGTGACCGTCGGCTGGACCGATCAGGACTTCGTCCTGCCGTTCGGCGTTGTTCCCGTCAGCACCCGGGAGTTCTTCACCGAATACAACGGCTACCCGTGGGTGCAGGCGGCGACCGACGGCAAGGGTGTCACCACCTGGGGCGCCGATACCATCGACTTCGAGGCCATCGCTGCGCAGAAACCCGACGTCATCTTCGCGATCTACGAGACCATCGACCGTCAGACGTATGACAGATTGTCCTCGATCGCGCCGACGGTGATCCAGTCCGGCGACTACGCGGACGAAGAAACCCCCTGGGACGTCCAACTTCTCACCACGGGTACGGCGCTCGGGAAGAAGGATGAGGCCGAGAAGCTCGTGGCGCAGGTCAAGGGCAAGATCGCCGATGCGAGGTCGGCTCATCCGGAGTTCGACGGCAAGACGCTGGTCGTCGACTTCGGCCCGGAGAGCGGGGGACACTACCTGCTGCCCGAAAACGACCCTCGCCGTTCGCTGTTCACCGCACTGGGCTTCAAGACCCAGGATGTGCACGGCGACGTCAGCGAGGAACGGCTCGACGTGCTCGACAAGGACGTGCTGTTCGTCAACGGTGCGACGCGGGACCAGATGATGGCGTCGCCGGCGTTCGCCCGACTGGGCGTGGTGCGCGATGGACGCACGCTCTACACCACATTCGAATCGAACCTCAGCGGTGCGTTGACCTACAGCGGCCCCCAAGCGCTGATGTACGCGCTCGACGTGCTCACACCGCAGCTGGCCAATGCGCTGGCGGGCCGGCCGGTCGCCGACCTCGCCAACGCCTGACATCCGTTTCGATTCACCCCGCCGGCGCTCTGCCGGCGGGGTGAGTCGTATCAGGACCCGCCCTCGCGAGCCAGCGCCTCGACCAACGCCGGCCCGTAGAGCTCGAGTGCCGCGATGTCCAGCAGTTCGGAGTGCCGGAACGGAACCGACACCACCGTGAACTCGCCGCCGATGTAGGGCCGCCAGGCGGGCGACGCGGTGCCCCATCGGTCGACCTCATCGGCCACTACGACGAAGAAGACATCTCCGTCGTAGTGGCCGTAGTCGGCGCCTGAGGTGAAGTGTTCTGTGGCGATGTAGTTTTCGATCGCAGCTGCCACATGGTGATCTTCGAGCACGGTGATGGCATCACCCTGGTCTCTCATCAGCTCGATCGCCTGCTCGACGGTCACACGCTCGTCGGGGTCGACGGGAAAGCCCATCTCGGCCAGCACCCGTGCCAGCACGGCGTCGCGATCGAGGGCGCGCCCGACTTCGGTCACTTCCGGGTAGGAGTCCAGCATGGCGACCGTGCCGATGCGCCGACCACGCCGCGTCAACTCCTGCGCGACCAACAGCGCGATGACACCGCCGAATGACCACCCGAGGAGGCGAACCGGGCCGTCGGGCGCGGTCGCCTCGATGCTGTCGGCGTAATCGGATGCCAGCGCGGCCAGGCCCTCGGGGAGCTGCCCTCCCGAGAACAATGGAGACTGCAGCGCATACAGCGGAACATCTTTCGGAAGAACGTGTTTGAGTCCGGCATACGGCCACCCCAGACCACTGGCCGGAGGCAGGCAGAACAGCGGTGCCGCGCTGCCCGTGGCGCGCAAGGCTAGAACCGGCGCGAAGCTCCGCGCACCACCCCCCGACTCTCCCGACAGCAGGTTGTCGATCGCAGCGACGCTCGACGCCACCATGAGATCAGCGACTGAGACGCGGTCAGCAAGCGCGGCGTATTCGCGACGCAGCGTCGAGGCGAGCCGGACGAGGAGGAGCGAATGGCCGCCCAGTTCAAAAAAGTCGGAGTCAATCGAATCGATGGGTGTGCCAAGGACGTCGGTGAACAGCTCGCACAGTCGACGCTGCCGCTCCGTGGTAGGCGGCTGCCCCGCGGCGCTGGGAAGGACCGGATCGGGCAGTGCATTCCGGTCGAGTTTGCCGCTGGGGGTGAGCGGTAATGCGTCGAGCCTGACGAACGCCGTGGGCACCATGTGGCTGGGCAGGG
>NZ_VKAA01000040.1 GCF_007096635.1 Mycolicibacterium sp. 018/SC-01/001 | reverse complement strand
GCAGGCCCGATCAACGAGGTCCGGGTCGCCATGCAACGGGTGCAGGAGGGTGACCTCGACACGACGGTATCGGTGTCCGACGCGTCCGAGACCGGCGTGCTCCAAGCCGGTTTCAACGCGATGGCATCGGGTCTACGGGAACGCGAATCGCTGCGCGACCTGTTCGGGCGACACGTGGGCCGCGAGGTGGCTCGCCGTGCGCTGCGGGAGGCGAGCGAGACATCCGGCCCGGTGATGGGAGGTGAGGAACGGGAGGTCGCCGTCCTGTTCGTCGACGTGGTCGGCTCCACCACGCTGGCAGCGGAACTCCCCCCGCGGGAGGTGGTCGAGGTGCTCAACGAGTTCTTCGCCGATGTCGTGGACGTGGTCGAGACAGCCGGCGGTCTGATCAACAAGTTCGAGGGCGATGCGGCACTGGTGGTTTTCGGTGCGCCGCTTCACGATCCCGACGCCGCCGAGCACGCCCTGACGGCTGCGCGGGAACTGCACCGCCGGTTGAGCACCGGCCGACCACTGCGCGCGGGGATCGGTGTGGCGGCAGGCACCGCCATTGCGGGCAACATCGGAGAACCGCGGCGGTACGAATACACCGTGATCGGGGATCCGGTCAACGAGGCCGCACGGTTGTGCGAGCGAGCCAAGGACATCGGTGGCGTCGCTGCTTCCGAAGCCACCCTGCGACGTGCCGGCGGCGAGGAGGCGCAGCGGTGGCGAATCACGCACACCGAGACGTTGCGGGGCCGGGACACACCGACCGATGTCGCGGTGCCACGGTCGGACTGACCGCGTCGCGTCAGTCGACGTTGCGAATCTGCTCGGCCATCTTGGTCATGAACTCGTCCCCGCCCATCCCGGCGTGACTGGCCATCACCGCGTCGTAGTCGTAGTCCAGGGGCTTTCCACCGTTGGGACGCCATCCGGTGTCGGCGGTGCTGGCCTTGAAGCCTTCTTCCGGAAAGGCGTACCAGCGGCGCGCATTGGTCTCCACGATCTTGCGGACCTCGTCGTCGGGCACGTTCTTGAACATCTCCTCGGCACGCGCCCGGCTCTTCGGCCAGAACGAGTCCGAGTGGGGGTAGTCGCATTCCCAGGTGATGTTGTCGATACCGATGCCGTGGCGCAGCGCGATGCCGACTTCGTCCTCGATGAAGCAGCCGGAGATGTTGCGCGCGAACAACTCTGACGGCGGGACGTCGGGATGGATGTTCTGGTAGTACTTGTGCTTGCGCCAGACGTAGTCCGCGCGCTCGACCAGGTAGGGCATCCAGCCGACACCGCCCTCGGAGAATGCGACTTTGAGATTCGGGTGCTTGTGGAATACCGGTGAGAACACGAGCTCGATGGCTGCGCTCATCGACGTGGTGCCCATCAGCGTGACCATGACCGCGAACGGCGCCTCGGGGGCGGTCTGCGGTGGCAGTCCGCCGGAGCCGAAATGCATCACGGCCGTGAGGTTCGTTTCCTCGAGCGCCGACCACACCGGATCCCAATGAGGGGTGTGGTAGCTGGGCAGCTTGAGGTTGGTCGGGTTGTCCGGCAAACCGACAGCGCGGCACCCCTTGGCTGCCATCCGCTCGATCTCCGCGATCATCAGATCCACATCCCACAACGGGGTCACCATCATCGGGATGAAGCGCGCCGGATCCGTGGCGCACCACTCGTCGAGCGAGAAATCGTTCCACGCCTGCACGCTGAGCAGCGCCAGCTCCTTGTCCTGCCCCTCGAGGAACACGGTGCCGCAGAAGCGCGGAAACGACGGAAAACACAGCATGGCGTGCACGCCGTCGATGTCCATGTCGGTCAGTCGCGCTTTGGGGTCGTAACAGCCCGGGATCATGTCGTCATAGCGCACAGGGTCCACACCGAACTCCTCCGGCGGCTTCCCGGCCACCGCGTTGAGTCCGATGTTCGGATAGGAACGTCCCTCGTACACCCACTGGTGAACGGGCGGCAGACCCTCGCGGGGAAATTCTCGAATCTGCGGACCGCGATCGATGAACTTCTTCGGTAACCGGTCGGTCCACACGTGGGGCGGCTCGATGAGGTGGTCGTCGACGGACAGCAGTTTCATGTCGTCGGTAAGCGGCATCAGAATTTTCCTCGTCTACGGGCGGGGCACTGCCACGACGGTACAAATAAACATCAAGTGCCTAACTGACTATAGCTGGCCCGGTAGTCTGGGCTCAACCGCGTAGGCGACGACAGGAAGTGGGCACAGTGGACGCGAACGAGCGCATCGCACTGGACGACTGGGCCGACCAGGATCTGCTGACGAAGTCGGAGGCCGCCGAACGGCTCGTCGTCGAGATCGACGAAACCGTCGCCAAGATCGAGGCCGGGCAGGGCAGCGACATGCTCGAACGCCGACTCGCGGGCATGCGGGAAGCGCTCGCGAACTTCCGGGGCGAGGACGGCTGACTCACGCCCTCGGGAGGCCGAGAACGCGCTGCGCGACGATGTTGCGCTGGATCTGGGCCGTACCTCCGTAGATCGTGGCGGCACGCGACCAGACGTAGAGATCCCAGTCGAACCCCTCGGTGAGGACGGTGGCGGCACCGCGCAGATCCATCATGGTGTTGCCGAAGAACTGGTCGGCGCGCGCCATCAGGAGCTTGTCCACCGAGCCCTCCGGCCCGGGCAGACGTCCGCGCTGCCGTTCGGAGAGCGATCGCTGCACGGTGATCTGCAGCGATCGCAGTTCGGCGTAGGCCTGGCCGAGACGAGTGCGGTTCGCCGGGTGATCGGAGATGCTGCCGCTGCGCACATCGGCTTCCAGGCGGCGCAGCTGCATTGCCAGCCGGCTGACCCAATTGATGTCGCTCGGGCCCCGCTCGTAAGCCAGCAGCTGCGTCGCGATGGACCAGCCCTGACCCGGTTCCCCCAGGATGTTGGCCGCCGAGACGATGGCGTCGTCGAATGTCACCTCGGCGAACTCTCGATTCCGGGCCGCGTTGACGATCGGGGAGACGCTGACCCCCGGGGTGTTCATCGGCACGAGCAGAACCGAGATGCCGGCGTGTTTGGGCGCTTCGCGGTCGGTACGGCAGAGCAGGAAGCACCAATCGGCGACAGCCGCGAAGCTGGTCCAGATCTTGCGTCCCGATACCCGATAGACGGCCCGCCCGTCGGCGGTCTCCGCATCGGCCCGCGTCTTGAGGCTGGCCAGGTCCGAGCCGGCCTCCGGTTCGGAGAATCCTTGGCACCAGCGCACCTTGCCCGAGAGCAACCCGGGCAGCAGGTCGCGTCGCTGCTCCTCGGTGCCGAACAACAACAGTGCGTTACTCAGGTGGCCGATGCCTTCGATCGGCGGTGACCCCGCCCGGCCGAGTTCGTCGTTGAGGATGGCCTCGTAGACCGGAGGGAGGCCGTGCCCGCCGAACTCTTCGGGGAACGACAGCCCGATGTAGCCGGCCTCGTGCAGCGTCTGGTGCCAGGCGTTGATCGCGTCGGCTCGTTCGGCCGGGTCGTCGGGAAGTGCCTGATCGCTGTGCACGGCCAACCAGTCGCGCAGCCGCGCCCGGAATTCCGCTTCGTCCGCACTGTCGGTGAAATCCATGTCGTCACACCAGTTCCGGGTCAGCGAGGCGTGCGGAGGCGATCGCGTCGTAGTGGAGGTTCTCATCGCCGAACAGCTGTCGGTCGGTCAGCATCCGACGCAACCGGAGGTGTGCGAGGTGATCCCATGTGATCGCCATGCCACCGAAGACCTGGGTGCTGGTCTCGATGACGTCGCGTCCGGCCGCCGCCGCCACTGCCTTGGCGGTGCGCGCGGCCAGCATCACGCTGTCCGTCTTGTCATCGGGCAGGTGGTCGACCGCCCACGCAGCATGCCAGAGACAACTGCGGGCGCCCTCGACGCGGACATGTGCGTCCGCGAGAAGGTGCGCGATCGCCTGAAAAGCGCCGATGTGTGTTCCGAACTGCGTCCGTTCGCCCGCGTACCGGACCGCGTCGTCGAGCGCACCCTGCATCACGCCCAGCAGATCAGCTGCGACGGTGGTCAGTGCCAGCGCCTCGACGCGTGTCCAGCGAGCAGCGCTGATGGGCTCGCCGACAGGTTCGCCGTCGTCGCTGTCGAGCGCGGTCAACGCCCGGGTGAGGTCCAGAGCATCCGAGTGTGCGTCGGGCAGCGGCACGCGCACGATCTGACGCGTTCCGGTGTCGCGATCGACCAGACGGGCCATCAGGGCCGCCGTGGCGCCGGCGCTGTCGAACGCCACAGCCGAACCGGCACCGGCGAAGGTGGCGAGGTCGGCGCTCAGGGCGGGCGCGAGTCGAAGGTCGCCCTCGGCGAGTTCCGCGGCGAGGTCCTGCGCGTCGGCGGCCTGCAGCATCTCCCCGGCGAGTACTGCCTGACCGGCGACCGGCACCGCGCACAGAGTCCTGGCCAGCTCCTCGACGACGATCATCGTCTCGACGCCGCTGGCCTCCAACCCGCAGAGATCCGGGGACCGGAACGTCGTGACGCCCAGCTCGACCAGCTGGTGCCAGTTTTTGTCGAGCGTCTCTCCGGAGGCGATGTCACTGGGGTCCGTCGTCGCCGCAGTCTCTGCCAGTCGTCGCGCGGTCTGCCAGAGCATCTGCTGTTCCGCGGTGAAGCTCACGTCCATCACTGGTCAGTATGACATGAAGTGTTCAACTGTCAGCATCGGTCAATCGTCGTGCAGGATCAACGCGACCTTCGGACACAGCGTGACCGCCTGCCGCGCAGCGTCTTCGCGGTCGGCGGGGATGGGGTCGCTCTTCACCACCGCGAGATCCTCGTCGTCGAGGTCGAATATGTCATCGGCCACACCGACGCACACGGCGTTCGACTCGCACAGGTCCCTGTCCACCGTGATGCGCATCGTCTGTTCCCTCCGGGTCTTCGGCTGACCGTCCATGCCTCCGCTTGATGGATGATAGAACACAAAATGTTTAACTGTTACTCGTTAGCGTAGCGTCGTCGAGAGGTAGTGGATATGCGGCTGGAGAACCGATCGGCACTGGTGAGCGGCGGTGCGCAGGGCCTGGGCCGGGCGGTCGCACGCCGGCTGGCCGCCGAAGGCGCGGTGGTGACCGTGGTGGATCTCAATGCGGACAAGGGCGCCGAGTGCGTCGATCTCATCGAGGCCGCGGGCGGGCGGGCGCGCTTCGCGAGGGCCAACGTCGCGAAACGTGAGGACATCGACGCGGCGGTGGCCACAGCGGCGACCGACGGTGTGCTCGACGTGCTGGTCAACGCAGCTCAGTATTTCGCGATGCCAAAAGCATTGGAACTGGTGTCGGAGAAGGACTGGGAGCTCTCCGAGGCGACCGGACCCAAAGCCTCGTTCCGTTTCATGCAGGCCGCCTTCCCGCTTCTCAAGGCTGCCGGCGGGCGCGCCTCGGTGGTGAACTTCGTGTCCGGGTCGGCATTGGGCGGGATCGCCTACACCGCGCCTTATTCGGCGGCGAAGGGAGCGATCCACGCGCTGACCAAGGTCGCTGCCAACGAGTGGGCCGCGCACGGCATTCGGGTCAACGCGGTGTGTCCGTTCGCGTTGACCGATGTTCAGAAGAACATGATCGGTACCGAATGGGACAACTACACGCGAACGGCGGCGGCCTCGCCGTTCAAACGAGGAGCCGACCCCGACGGTGAGATCGCGCCGGCGGTAGCGTTTCTCGCCAGCGATGATTCCTCGTTCGTCACCGGTACGGTGTTGCACATCGACGGGGGCATGACCGAACTGTCGACGGTGGACTATCGCGACTCACCCGGCGTATTCGGCTGAGCGAGGAATTCGACCGCGAAAGGCCGCCCATGATTTCGCCGCCATTGGCAGGTGTCACCGTTATCGCACTCGAACAGGCAGTGTCGGCGCCGATGTGCACCCGCCTGCTGGCCGATTTCGGGGCGCGCGTGATCAAAATCGAGAATCCCGCGGGCGGCGACTTCGCCCGCGACTACGACGACGTCGTGAACGGCCAGGCCGCGCATTTCGTGTGGGCCAACCGCGGTAAGGAATCGGTGACGATCGACC
Organism: Mycolicibacterium sp. 018/SC-01/001; assembly: GCF_007096635.1. Lineage (GTDB taxonomy): Bacteria > Actinomycetota > Actinomycetes > Mycobacteriales > Mycobacteriaceae > Mycobacterium. The sequence goes on along the minus strand of NZ_VKAA01000040.1, from coordinate 22,897 downwards.
TGAAGTCGCGACGCGGCCGAGAGGTCCTCCTCCGACTGCTCGACACCGCAGACGTGCTCGTGTCGAATCTGGCCCCGGGTGCGATGGAGCGCCTCGGCCTGGGCGCACAGGCGCTGGCACGCAGCCATCCTCAGGTGATCGTCGCCGAGATCGACGGCTACGGCTCCGGCGGCCCGCTGTCGCATCGACGCGCTTACGACCTCCTGGTGCAGGCAGAGTCCGGCGCATGCGCGGTGACGGGCCGACCGGGGGAGCCCGCGAAAGCGGGCCCGCCGGTGGCAGACATCTCGGCAGGGCTCTACACCGCGCTGTCGATTCTCGCGCTGTTGCCCACCAGGGTGACTCGCACCGGCCCGATGCCTACCGTCGCGGTCAGCCTGTTCGACGCCATGACCGATCTGATGGGTTATCCGTTGACGCACGCCCAGCACTCCGGGCAGAACCAGGCGCCTCTGGGAATGGGTGCGCCGGCAGTCGCGCCCTACGGTGCCTATCCGACGGCGGACGGCCAGCTCGTCGTCCTCGGTACGACCAACGACCGGGAATGGCAGCGGCTGGCTCGCGACATTCTCGAGCGCGACGACCTGGCCGACGATACGGCGTACGCCACCAACGCCTCCCGGGTCGAGCACCGCTCCGTCCTCGACTCCGCGATCGCGGAGTGGTGCGGTCGACACGAGCTCGCGTACATCCAGCGGGCCGCCGATGCCGCGGGTATCGGCAACGCCCGCTACAACACTCCCCTCGAGGTGGTGGCCCACCCTCATCTTCGGGCCAGGGACCGCTGGCGCGACGTGGCGATCCCGGGCGGAATGATCCGGGCATTGCTGCCGCCTCCGGTGATCAGCGGCTACGAATCCGCGATGGGCGCTGTGCCGGCCCTCGGCGAGCACACCGAGGAGGTTCTGCGGGAGCTGGGGTTGACGGGAACCGAGGTCGCTCAGATGCGCGCCGAGGGAGTCCTCGGACGGTCCCCGTGATCCGCGAGGTGGGTCGGCGAAGGCCCGAATGCATCTGATACTGGCCCGTTGCAGTGAGCACTGCGACATTTGTGTCTGATCGTCGAGGAGCGACATTGAGTCTGCTGTCGGGCATGACCCGTGGATGAGACGACTTCCGATGCGGCTGTTCGCAATTGGTTGGAACATCACATCGGGCCCGTACGGTCCTTCGAGCGTCAACCTCGTTGGCGTCCAGCCTGGTTCGCTGACGTCCAACGCGACGGCGCCGTCTTGCCGTTGTACGTGCGAGCCGACCGCGAGGGTCTGGAGTTCTCCCTGTCCACCCACCGCGAAGCAGACATCCTCGAGGCTCTGGAGAATCACGGGATTCCGGTTCCACACATCTACGGTCGAATCGAGACGCCGCAGGCCATCGTCATGGATCGCCTGCCCGGCACCAACGATCTGTCGAACGCGCTGACGTCAGTGGAACGCAACTCGGTCCTCGACGAGTACATGGACATCCTCACGCGTGTCCACCGGCTGGATCCCAGCGAGTTCGTCGAGAAGGGACTCAGGATCCCCCCCGATCCTGAGCACCATGCTCTGTCGAGCTTCGAGCAGGCCGTATCACGCTACCGAGCAACGAAACAGCGCCCTGAGCCGTTCCTGGAATTCGGTATCGGCTGGGTCCGCCGCAATGTTCCCACCCATCGCTTCGACCCCCGCCTCGTTCTGGGTGACCCCGGACAGTTCATGTTCGCCGATGGACGAATCACCGGACTCCTCGATGTCGAGCTCGCCTACCTCGGCGACATCGCGCACGACCTGGCGGCGCTGCGCCTGCGCAACATTTCCGAGCCGTTCGGTGACCTGCAGCGAGCTTTTCGACGGTATGAAGAGGTTGCGGGGGTGGAACTGGACCTTCCCGTGGTCGAGTTTCACACCGCTCAGTTCTCGCTCACCACGCCCTTGTCGCTGGTGATGATCTTGCACAACACTTTTCCGATGAGCGAGCTGATCCAGTACGCCGAATGGTTCCAGCAATGCTCGCTCAACGCGGTGGAGGCAATGGCCGCAGTCGCGGGTGTCGCACTGGACGATTACCGACTTCCGCACGTGGCAGACGTTCGTCACGGCGATCTCGCTGATGCACTGGCGCCGATCATCGAGCAGTTGCCCGCCGACACTGACGTCGACCGCTTTCGTCGGCACCAGACTGCGCAGACCGCCCGCTACATCGCCGACCTCTGCAGATACGGGTCGGCGATCGAAGCCGAGAACATCGACGACATAGAGGCTCTCCTCGACTCTCGCTGTATCGACTGGCGTTCGGGGGACGCGGCACTGGAGGAGTTCGTGCTGACGGCACCCGCGAGCATGGACGCTGAACTGATCAGGTTGTTCCACCGACGAATCATGCGGCAAATGCGTTTACTGGAGCCGGTTCTGAATCGTGGTGGCGGCGTCCAACCGCTGACACCCTTGACCGTGTTGCTCGACCGTTGAGGACACAGTGTGATCGGCGCTGCGGTCCTGGCGGCGAACCTTGAACGCGGCGTCGTCGATCGGCGATTCCGTCAGCCCAGTGTCATCTCAACGCTGGTGTAGCCGCGCACCGTGGCGGTCAGTGTGCGCTCCCGCGCGCCGATCGTGAATCGCGGATGTCGGGCCGCCAGGTACTCGAACACCAGCGCCGCCTCGCGCCGAGCCAGCCATTGGCCCAGGCAGATGTGGATGCCCCAGCCGAAGTAGACGTCCGCGCCACCCGAGCGGTCGAGGACGAACCGGTCGGGATCGACGTAGCGGCGCTCGTCGCGATTCGCGCTGCCGAGCAGGAGCAGTACCCAGTCGCCCGCGGCCATGGTGACCCCGTGCAACTCCACCGGGCGGGTGAGCGTGCGCGCGACCCAGTGGCTGGGGGTGTCGTACCGCAGGGCCTCGTTGACCGCGGCCGGAATCAGGGAGGGATCGGCCACGATCCGATTCCACTGGTCAGGGTGCTCCGATAGCGCGACCAGACCGTTGGAGATCAGCTTCTGCGTGGTCTCGGAGCCGGCAGCTGACAAGAGGTTGCAGAACATCAGCACTTCGTGCGGGGTCAGTTCGCACCGCCCCAGATCCGGATCGTCGTATCCAGCACCGAGCACGATGCTGATCAGGTCGTCTCCGGGGGACGTGCGCCGCTGTTCGATCAGATCGCCGATGTACGAGCTGATCTCGCGGTTTGCCGCGATCGCTTCCGGTGGCATCGTCACCGACGACTCTTCGCGGGTGAGAAACGCCTCCCACCACACCCGCAACTGCTCTCGGTCCCGCTCAGGCACTCCGAGGAGGTCACCGATGACGTCCGTGGGGATCGAGAAAGCGAACGCCGTCATGGCATCGAACGTCGTACCGGGCTCGAGTCGATCGAGATGGGTGGTGACCACTCGACGCAGGGTGGCATCCATGGCCGCAACAGCTTTGGGTGTGAAAAAGCCCTTGAGAACGCTACGGATCCGGTCGTGCTTGGGTGGATCCATCGAGATGATCGAGTACTTGCGACCGTTGTCGTCGGGGTTCTCGGGAGCGGGTCCGAGGCGGCTCGAGAATGTTTGCCAATCCCTCAGTGCCGCCGCGATATCGGCGTAGCGGGACAACACCCACCAGCGGTCCTCTGGATCGCGATAGACGGGCGCCTCGTCGCGTAGTCGGCGGTACACCGGGTACGGGTCGTCGAAGACGGCGCGCGAGAACGGCGAGTAGTGCAGCTCCGCGGTGGTGTTGGTCTCGGACACGGCTAGACCCTAACACTGTGCTGAACAGATGAACATTTCATGCACACTTGACTAGTCCTGTGCGCGCGGGCGCTCGATCAGCTCGATCCAGTTGCCGTCCGGGTCGGTGACCATCATCCCCCGGTTCCCCCCGGCGAAGACGACGGTTCGCTCCGACGCGATGCGCCCGCCGTGTCGCACCGCCGCGGCCGCCAGCGAGTCCGGATCGTCGACGCGGACGGACAGGTGGGTGAAGCCCAGTCGGTTGATCGGCCGCGGGGACGGGTCGCCTGACACGCCGGGGGCGTGGAAGTCCAGAAGTTCGACCCGGAAGCCGTCGCGCTCGAGGTAGACCAGTTCGAGCTGGACATCGGGCACTCCGAGCAGGGTCGCGGTGGGTTCGTCGTGCACCATCATCCGACCGATCTCTACGAAACCCAGTGCCGTGCAGTAGAAACCGAGCGAACGTGCGAGGTCGGAGACGCACAGTCCGATGTGGGTGAGGCGGTGCTCGTCAGTCACGTCGGCTGTTCATCAGCTCGTTGTGCTCACCGATGAGGGGCGGCCGTCGGGTGATCGACGTGGGTGACGCGCCGAACAGGTAGGGGGTACCCGGGTAGACCACCGTGCGGTCGAGCTCCGGGTGAGCAACCGGTATCCCGAAGCCACGGGCCCGGGTGTGCTCGTCGTCGAAGGCATCCTGGGGCGACATCACTGCGCCCGCGGGAAACCCGCGGCGCTGACTGTCGACGAAGAATCGTTTGGCCGGCAGGTTCGCAGCGATCAGCGAGATGGCTTCCCGCGCCGCGCTCAGTATCGCGGTGGCCTCGTCGTCGGCTCCGATGGCCGACAGGTCCACCGGGTCCTCGCGGTCGGCCCCCAGCTGGAGAAACACCGCCTCGGGTAGTTGCTCGGTCAATCCCAGATCGCCGAGCCAGGCCAGCAGGCCCGCGAATTCGGACGGCTTACGTGGCAGGACGCCGGTGGTGGCGTATTCGCCGTCAGCACAACGCACTTGGACTTTGGAACTCGGGTAGGGTCCCGCGTGCCTGCCGGTCTGCCGGAGCACGGTGCCCTGCACCGCGAGCCAATAGTACGTGGCTTGTTCGCAGGTCACGTTGCACGCAGCCGCGACGTTGACGTCGACGAGCTGGCCGCGTCCGCCGTGGTCGCGATGAGAGAGTGCGGTCAGCGCGCCGATCGCCGCATACATCCCCGCGATGTTCGCCGATTGCTCGCCTGCGCCGCGCATCGGAGGCACAGTGCGGTCGTCGTAACCGCAGTTCCACACCGGGCCGGTCGCCGCCAGCATTGTCAGATCGGTCACAGGCCTGCCGATGTCATTGTGCGCGAGGCCAAATGGCGTGATCGACACCCAGATGAGGCCGGGGTGCTCAGCGTGTGACCGGTCGTAGGCGACGGTGGTGTCACCGAGCCGGTCACCGGCGGCGATGACGATGTCGGCCGTTTCGATGAGGCTCAGCAGTTGCGCGACGTCGGTGCCGGATCCCTGATCGACGGTGACGCCGCGCTTACCGACGTTCGCAGCCCACCAGCGCAAGCTGCGTTCGGCGCCGGGTTCGTCGCCGACGAACGGCGGGCGGGTGCGCTCCGGGGACCCGTTCGGCGGCTCCACCACGATGACGTCGGCGCCGAGCTCGGCCAGGACCCGTCCGGCGATACCGGTGTACTGCCCGCTGATTTCGATGACCCGCAGGTCGGCCAACGCGCTCAGATCACACCCCGCTGGTGCCAGTCGGCGATCTCGTCCGCGGTGTGGCCGAGCAGGTTCTCCAGCACCTCGCGCGTGTGCTGTCCCAGCCGCGGCGCCGGAGCCGAGATGTCCCACGGAGTCTCGGAGAGCTGGACCGGAATGCCCTCCACGCGAACGGCACCGATGTCGGGGTGCACCACGGTGGGGAAGAGCCCGAATTCGGTGAGCGACGGATCGCCGTCGATGCGCTCCGCGGGCGACTTCACCACGCTCGCCGGTACGCCGGCGGCGGCGAGATCATCTGCCAGCTGTTCCGCCGGTCGGCCCGCGGTGGCGTCGGCGATCAGATGATCCAGTTCGTCGGCGGCCGCCAGCCGAGCCGGTAGATCCGCGAAGCGATCGGCGACGAGGTCCGGGACGTCCAGCACTTTCGCCAGCGCGGCGATGTCTCGCTCGTCCCGGCACGCGATCGCCACCCAGCGGTCCTCGCCCGCACAGGGATAGATGCCGTGGGGGGCCATCTCCCCGTGGTCGGCGCGATTGCCGTGGCGGGTGGCGCCACGTCCGTTGACCGTCCAGTCGAGCACCTCGGTGGGTAGCATCGCGATGCCCGCGGGCACCGTGGCCAAATCCACGTGCTGCCCCTCTCCGGTGCGATCGCGGTGATGCAGTGCCGCGAGGATGGCCACGGTCATGTAGAAAGCCGATCCGTGATCCATGTACGAGTAGCCCCACCCGGCCGGCTCGTCATCAGGTAATCCCGAGGTGTAGGTGAGGCCGCTGACCGCCTGCACGATCGGCCCCCACGTTTTGAACTCGCGGTAGGGTCCGGTGTCGCCGAAGCCGCTGTTCGAGACGTACACGATGTCCGGCTTGATCTGCCGCAGATCGTCGTAACCGAAACCGCGGTGTGCCATCACCCCGGCGGCGAAGTTCTCGCAGACGACATCGCTGACGGCGATCAGTTCGCGCAGTAGCTCGCAGCCTTTGTCGGTACGCAGATTCAGTGTCACGCCGAGTTTGCCCACGTTGTGGTTGTTGAATCCGGCGCCGAGGTCGACGCCGCGGCGATCATCCACATAGGGCCCCACGCCGCGGAGGGCATCCCAGAGGCCGCGGGTCGCGGGATCTTCGACCCGGATCACTTCGGCCCCGAACGCGGCGAGGATCTTCGTCGCGCCGGCGCCGGCCAGCTGGCCGCTGAGGTCGCACACTCGCACATGCGACAGCGCGCTGTTCATAACATGGGACAGTAGAACAAAATGTGTTCTTTTGCCAAAGGATAGGCCGTCTGTTCGACGTACCAATAAGACAGACGATGTCCTATTGTCATGCTCATGTCGGACAGTAGCCAGACCGCAACAGCACTGCCCATGTCGGGTGTCCGCGTCGTCGAGGTCGCGCAGTGGACGTTCGTGCCGGCGGCCGGCGCGGTGCTTGCCGACTGGGGCGCCGAGGTCATCAAGATCGAGCACCCGCTGACGGGCGATGCGCAGCGCGGACTCCGGCAACTGGGCCACATCACCGTCGAAGGCAAGCGCAATCCGGTGATGGAGCATGCGAATCGTGGCAAGCGTTCCGCGGCGATCGACATCTCCACCACGCAGGGTCGGGCCCTTCTGATGGACATCGTCGCCACCTCAGACGTCTTCCTCACCAACTTCCTTCCGGCCGCACGTCGCAAACTCGGTATCGACGTCGAGGACGTCCGGGCCGTCAATCCGCGGATCGTCTATGCACGCGGGAGCGCCTACGGGCCCTTGGGTGCCGAGGCAGACAACGGTGGCTACGACATGACGGGCTTCTGGAGTCGTTCCGGCGCAGCGCGCGGTTCGACACCCGGCGATCTGGACGGGGTCGTTCCGCAGCCCGGCCCGGCCTTCGGTGACTCGATCGGCGGCATGACGATCGCCGGAGGCATCGCAGCGGCCCTGTTCGAACGGGAGCGCACCGGCCGAGCCCGGGTCGTGGACATCTCCTTACTCGGGGTCGGCGTGTGGGCGTCGGGGGTTGCGGTCAACGCCGCGCTCAGCACCGGTCAGGCGTGGGTCACCAACCCGGGTGGCGCGAATGTCACCCCACACAATCCGCTCGTCGGCAACTACCGGACGGCGGACGGCCGGTACATCGCAGTGTCGATGCTCCAGGGCTTCCGCTTCTTCAGGGAGTTCTGCCGCCGCGTCGGCGTTGCCGAACTCGCCGACGACGAGCGCTTCGCCTCCCACGAGCTGCTCGCGCGCAACGCCGGCGAGGCGACCGACGTCTTTCGCCGCGTCATCGGAGCGCAACCGTTGTCGCACTGGCGAACAGCGTTCGAGGGCTTCACCGGACAGTGGGCCATCGTGCAGAACACCGCTGAGGTCGCGGCCGATCCCCAGGCGAGGGCCAACGGCAACATCGTCGCCGTCGAGCATGACGGCGATGCATTCGAATTGGTCGCGAGCCCAGTGCTGTTCGACGAGACGCCGCTCGAACTCGGGGCGCTGCCAGAGTTCGCGGCCGACACCGAGGAACTGATCTTGGAGCTCGGGGGAGACTGGGACCGCATCACGGCCTTGAAGGACAGTGGCGCGATCGCCTGATCGCCCTCAGGCGCGCAAGAGCGCGACGGCGCACGATCCGCCTCCGCCGACAGCTTGCGCCAACCCCACTCGGGGGTCGGGTACCTGACGGTCCCCGGCCTCGCCGCGCAGCTGTGTCACGATTTCGGCGGCTTGTGCCAGGCCGGTGGCACCGATGGGGTGCCCCCGGGCGATGCACCCGCCGTCCGTGTTCGTCGGCAGCGGGCCCAGTGACCCGAGGCCTCCCGTGCAGGCAAGATCGACGACGCGATCGTCGTCGGCCAGCCCCATCGCGATCAGCGCGGTGATCTCCTCGCTGGCGCACATGTCGTGCAGGTTGACCACGCCGATGTCGGACGGCGTCACGCCCGCCGAGTCGAACGCCTGGCGGGCGGTCTGTGCGATCTGCGACGGCGGGCCCACGACAGGGCCGATCAACGGCCACGAGGGGTCTGCCGGCCAACTCGTCTGCTCGATCGACAACACCGACACCGACCGCGGAACACGGTCCTTGGTCACGACGACGGCCGCACCGCCGTCGACCGAGGCATGGCACATCATCTTGGTCAGGGGATCGGCCACCAGCCGGGCCGCCAGCACGTCGTCGGCACTCACCGGCTCGGCGTTGCGACGGGCCGCGGCGGGATTGAGCCGGGCCTGGTTGTAGGACGTGGCCGCCACCTCGGCGATCACTCGGGGATCGGCACCGCTGTCGTGCAACCAGCGGGCTGCCTCGATCGCGTAGTGCAGCTGAGGAGGGAAGCGGTCCCAGAACCCGATCGCCGCGGGCACCACTCCACCCGGTTCCAGCGCTGTCGTCTTCTCGTATCCGACGGCCAGCGCCGTGCGGCACCGCCCGGACGCGACGGCCCACACCGCATGGCGCAGCGCGACGACTCCGCCCGCCGATGCGCTCTCGGTCGCGGTGACGGGAACTCCCGTGCGGCCCAACGCCAGTGCCACGCGCATGCCGGTCTGCGGACCGGCGAGAGCGGACGACGTGAACACTTCGCCCACCTCGTCGTAGGAGATGCCGGCGTCGGACAACGCCGCCTCTGCGGCGGCGACACCGAGGTCGACCAGCGGTGTGTCACCGTGCTTTCCGAACGGTGTCACACCCACGCCCGAGACGTGGACCCCGGTCACGGTGCGTCCGCACGGAAGACGTCGATGGACTCCTCGCCGAGCCGCATCTCGATGAGCCGTCCGCTGGTACCGGGAGACGGGCGGGCGCCGTCGACGAGAACCTGGAGGCGCCCGCGGTCGGTGTCGATCCAGGCGACGGAGTACCCGTTCTGTCCGAAGTCCGGGTATGGCGACGGCGACGGAACGAACGTCGCTGACCACACGGTGGCTGACATGGAGGTCCTTTCCCGACGGACGGCGGGCAGTTTCGCCAGCTGCTCGCCATTAATACAAATAATGTTCTATTGTTCAACCCATGTCGACTGTCACAGCCGCGCGTTTCGACGATCCCGCCTTCTACCTCGGCGATCCGAATGCCACGTTCCGCGAGCTCCGGGAGTCCGATCCAGTGCACTGGTACGAGGAGGGCAAATTCTGGGTGGTGACGAAATACGACGACATCAAGTCGATTTCGGCGCGCCCGGAGAAGTTCAAGTCGGAGCGGATCGCGATCATGATGGATCTCATCGCCCACCGTAACGGGGTCGACCCTCAGGGATACGGCGGTCGCGGAATCATGTTCATGGACCCGCCCGAGCACCGTGCCCATCGCAAGGCGATCCAGGTGCGCTTCACGCCGGCCGAGGTGAACAAGATGGAGGAGCGGGTCCGCAAAGTCGTCCAGGACGCGCTCGACTGTCTGCCCGACGGGGAGTTCGACTGGATCGAGAAGATCGCCGAGCCGATACCGGTGTACATCTTCTCCTACCTGCTGGGCGTGCCCGAAGCCGATTGGCCCCAGGTCGCCGGCTGGGCCACCACCATCGCCAAGGTCGGCAGCGGACTGGCCGAGGACAGCGACTTCGAGCTGATCTTCGGCGAGGTCGCCCCCTACCTGATGGGGCTCGTCGCCGAGCGCGCGAAGAACCCGACCGACGACCTGCTGAGCATGCTGGGATCCATCGAGATCGACGGTGAGCCCTTCAACGAAATCCAGGTGATGACCTACGCGCTGACACTGTTGGCCGCGGGCAGCGAGACCACCCAGAGTCTGATCGCGGGGCTCGCGGATTGTCTGGACCGACATCCGGATCAGGCGGAGCGGGTGTGGGCCGAACCGTCCCTGTCGGCCGGCGTGGTCGAAGAGACGCTGCGATGGTGGACTCCGGTGATGAGCATGGCCCGGCAGGCCGCCGTCGACGTCGAACTTCGAGGAGGAGACATCCGGGCCGGAGACGGCCTGCTGCTGGCCTACGCCTCGGCAAACCGCGATGTCGAGCACTGGGGCGACACCGCCGAGATCTTCGACATCGATCGTCAGGACGCGGCCGGCCACCTCGGTTTCGGTGTCGGTGAGCACTTCTGCATGGGCGCGCCGCTGGCCCGCCGCGAAGCGCGCCTCCTGATCGAGGAACTGGCGACGCGGGTGTCCCGCCTCGAAGTCACCGGGGAGCGAGTGCCTCGCGCGTCGTCGCTCGTGCACACGCACGACCGCCTGCCGGTGACGCTCACCTATCGCTGAACGTCACCGAGTCGTGAGCCAGGCGGTGACCGTTTCGCGGTGACGTGACCGCGAACCGAGGGAGGCGGCGAGCGTCGCGGCGCGACGCAGGTGCACATGCGCCTGATGTTCCCAGGTGTAGGCGATGCCGCCGAACACCTGCATCGCGCCCTCGGGCACCGACCGCAGCGAGTCGATCGCCCAGAATGCTGCCAACGACACCAGCGGCGCAGCGTGAGTGCCTTCCGCCTCGACGGCGTCAGCGGCTCGATTGACCAGAGCGCGGCCCACTTCGACGGCAGCGCGCTGGTCGACCAGCCGGTGCTTGACGGCCTGGAACGCGCCGATCGGACGACCGAACGCCTCTCGTACGCGGGCATAGTCGGTCGCCGCGGCATTCGCGGCATCGGCTATGCCGACCAGTTCTGCTACAGCTGTGACGATCTCGCGTAACCGCGCCTCGCGATGCCGGTGCATCGCCTCGGTGCCCCTCGCCAACTCGCAGAACGTGACATCCACGAAACTTATTGTGGCCGAGGGGGTGTGGTCCAACGGGATCTCCGGGAGCAGCTCGACTCCCTCCTCCTCGAGCGCCACTGCCGCCAGCACTGCGTCTCCGTCGTCGTCCACTCCGAGCACGATCAGCCGATCGGCCGCGCCCGCGAAGCGGACCGCCGGCCACCGACCGCTCATCCGTGGCCCGCGCAGTCGTGCAGGTTCGGGGATCAGCAGCGTCAGCCCGTCCTGCACGCGCTGTTCGCACCACGCCGCCGCTGCGGCGGACGCGAGCGGAACGGGGGCTGCGGCCGCGCCGAGCGCTTCGGCGAGGACTGCGATCTGGCGCAGCGTGCCGCCCCCGCCGCCCGCGGTGTCAGCGACCAGCACGTCCGGCCAGCCGAGGTCGCACACCGTCCGCCACAGCTGCGGGTCGTACGCGGCACCGCCGGTGTCGAGGAGCTCACGGAAACGGTCGGCTGACCATGCATGCCGGAGCACATCGTCAGCGGTTCCGCGCAAGTCGGCCAGCTCGACGGCGAGGTCGGCGAGTTCGCCGAGATCGGCGACGGCGTGCTCAGACATCTCGCGGCAACCCCAACAGCTTCTCGGCGATGATGTTGCGCTGGATCTCCGACGTTCCCGCGCCGAACGTGGCGGCCCGCATGACCAGGTAGCTGTGCGCCACGTTGCCCTTCTTGGCGGCGCTCGGTGAACCGCGCTCCAGCGTCCCCGTGACTCCGGTCAGATCGAGGCCGAAGTTCGCCATCGACTGGTCGACCTCCGAGGTGAGCAGTTTGGCCACCGACGCCTCTGGCCCTGGGCTGATTCCGCGAACCCCCGCCGCGGTCGCCTGCGCCGAAATCTGCCGCAACGCCTCGACTTTCGCGGCGAAGCGCACGAGCTGGTCGGCGACGTAGGAGTCCGCCAAACCGTCGTCGGAGAGGGCGTTGGGCGCGTCAGCCAGCCCGGTCAGTATCGCGAGCCGGCGTTCGATGCGATGCGTCCGGCTCTGACCCACACGCTCGTAACCAAGAGTCGACTTCGCGACCTTCCAGCCGTGATGCAGAGGGCCGAGCACGTTGGTCAGGGGGATACGCGCACCGTCGAAGAACACCTCGCTGAATTCCGCATCGCCGGTGATCTGCCGGATCGGGCGAATCTCGATGCCCGGGGTGTCGAGATCGGCCAGCACGTAGCTGATCCCGGCATGGCGCTCGGCATCGGGATCGGTCCGGCAGAGGATGTAGATCTTGTTGGCGTAGTGCGCTTTCGAGGTCCAGATCTTCTGGCCGTCGATGACCAGATGCTCGCCGTCGAGGACGCCGCGGGTGCGCAGGGATGCGAGGTCGCTGCCCGCATCGGGCTCACTGAAGCCCTGACACCAGACGTCATCGGCCGACAGGATGCGGGGCAGGTAGTGCGCGCGCTGATCGTCGGTGCCCCACTGGATGATGGTGGGACCGAGTTGATTGATAGCGCTGCGATTGATCGGTTCCGGCGCGCGCGCGCGAGCCATCTCGGCAGCGAAGATCAACTGCTGCACCGGTGTGGCGCTGCGGCCACCGTGTTCGACGGGCCAGGAGATCGCCGCCAGTCCTGCCGCGGCGAGGCGCCCCTGCCAGCGCCGGGCGCGTTGCAGCGCCTCGGTGCCGCGGCCGCCGCGGACATCGTCGTCGAGTGCGGTGGACAGGAAGTCCCGGACCTCGTCGCGAAACGCCGCATCCGCCTCGCCGAGCGTGACTCCGTAGTCCTGATCAGGCACCGGGCGCAGAGCCCTGCCGTGCGCACGCGGCCTCTTCCAGCCACCCGGCGATGGCGTGGTAAACCGCGTCGAGCGTCTGCCGCGCGGTGCCGTCATCGGCGGTGGTCTCGTAGGCGATGGTCCACGTCACGGTGGCCGACTGCCCGGTACCGACGGCCGCTTCGGCGCTGTATTCCGCGACGGTGACCACGGTTTCGAGGCGATCGACCGGGAGTGGGCCGCCGGTGACCGTGTAGGCGAGCGACCGCTTCTCGGGGGCGATCCACTCCAGGGTCTCGATGGTCGGATCGCCGCCGCTACCCCCGATGGTCCTGGTCATCCCCGGGCCGACGCCCACCACGTCGACGTCACCGGCCACCGGGATCCACGAGGCGTCGGCGAAGTCGGACAGCACCTCCCAGAGCGCTTCCGCAGACGTCTCCAGGCGCTTGCTGACGGTCAGTGCGGGCATGATGCGACGGTATCATGTCAATGGAACAGTTGATCGGCTATTGTTCATCTGTGCAGTTGCTCCGAAGGTCGTCGGTCCGACTCCCGGCAGAGGTCGCGATCCATGTCTGAATCCGATCGAGCTTCCTTCGAGGTCGACGACGACTGGGTGCGCTACGACGTCGTCGAACCGCACATCGCACAGATCACGATCAACCGGCCGGATCGGCGCAACGCCATCCTGTCGCCGGACATGCACCGGCTGTTCAAGGATCGCCTGGACCGCGCGGAGGAGGACGACGACGTCAAGGTCGTCGTGCTGCTCGCGCAGGGCAGCGACTTCTGCAGCGGCGATGACGTACGTCGACTGCCGGTCGAGGAGGCAGGGCTCACCAAGGGTGGGCGATTGCCGCAGACCGCGAGACTCGGCAATGCCCGCCGCCTGCACCGTCACCTCACCCATTGGCTCTACTTCCCGAAAACGGTGATCGCCGCGTGCCAGGGCGCGACATTGGGTGCCGGCATGAACCTGGCGCTCGCTGCAGACATCCTGGTGGTCTCAGAGGACATGTACCTGGCCCGCCCCCAGGCGCGGATCGGTTTCGCGGGGTTCTCCACGGCAATGCCCCTGGCCTTGCTCAAGCTCGGACCCAACCGCGGCTACGAAGCGATGATCACCGGTAGGCGCGTGCCGGCCGCCGAATTGCGCGACTGGGGCGTGGCTGCGTCCGTCGTCCCCGCCGAAGCACTCCGCGACGAAGCGATGCGTTACGCGCGGGCGGTGGCGCATCATTCTGCCGATGGCCTCATGGTCGGCAAGCATGCGCTGATCGCATTCTGGAATGCGATGGGAATGGCTCAGTTCGGCGACTTCGTGCCGATGGCACACACGGTCTTCAGCAACCTGTCGTGGCGCGAGGACGAGTTCAACTTCATGAAGGAACGCTCTGCCCGCGGCGGCAAGGAGGCGCTGGCCGAGCTGGAGCGGCGTTATGCGGAATGGGGTTTCGATTGAGTGTCCGCAGCGTCGCCGTCGAATCACCATGTGGGACAGGAAGGATTGAGAGATGAGTGTGCTCGAAGGCCGGACCGCTCTGGTCACCGGTGCGGGCCGGGGGATCGGCGCTGCGGTCGCGCGGGCGCTCGCTGCCGAAGGCGCGACCGTGATGGTGTCGGATGCCGGAGTCAGCGTCGACGGTGACGGTCATGACGCGGGGCCGGCGGAAACGGTCGCCGCGCAGATCAACGACAGTGGCGGTAAGGCCTTCGCCGACGCCACGGACATCACCGACTTCGCAGCCTGCGGGGACCTCATCACCCGGGCCGCAGAGACCCTCGGCGGATTCGACGTCATGGTCAACGCCGCGGGCATCCTTCGCGACGGCATGGTCTTCAAGATGAGCGAGCAGGATTGGGACGCCGTGATTTCGGTGCACCTGAAGGGCACCTTCAACCTCACCCGGCACGCTGCGGCGTGGTGGCGGGAGAATCGCGGCGGGCAGTACCGATTGATCAACTTCACCTCGATGTCGGGTCTGCAGGGCGCCCCGTCCCAGCCGAACTACGCCGCGGCCAAGATGGGCATCGTCGGGCTGACGTTCTCGTGCGCCAACGCCCTCAAGGGGTACGGTGTCCGGTCCAATGCCATCGCCCCGATCGCCGGCACCCGGATGACGCAGGGGATCAAGGGCGGCGGGTCCATGGACTACTCCGACTCCAACGCCCGGCTCGCACCCGACAACGTGGCTCCGCCCGTGGTCTATCTGGCGAGCGAACAGTCCGAGTGGCTCAATCGCCGGGTCATCTTCGCCGGTAACGGCCGCATCAGCTTGATGTCGAACCCTGTCGTCGAACGCGAGATCGTTTCCGCGTCCGGCACCTGGGATGTTCCCACCGCCTTCGCCGAGATCGAGTCGTCGTTCAAGGAGGCAGTGTTGTGGCCCAACATCTTCGACAAGCCGCCGGCGCAGTAGGAGGTAACGGCACCATGACCGATACAGCCGAGCGCGCCCCCTCGCCGACGAGCGTGCCCGAAAAATACGCCTGCGGCGAGACATTCGTGCCAAAGAGTCGCTACACCGATCGTGAATACCTGCAACTCGAACTGGACAGGCTGTTTCCACAGGTGTGGCAGGCGGCCTGCCGGGAGGAGGAGGTTCCCGAGCCCGGCAGCTACTACGAGTACACCGTAGGGCGCCAATCCATAGCTGTGGTGCGGCAGAACGACGGCAGCGTGAAGGCGTTCTACAACGCCTGCACCCACCGGGGGATGAAGGTGGCTCGTGGTTCCTGTCCGACGGCGGCCAAGGAATTGCGGTGTGACTTCCACGGTTGGCGCTTCGCGTTGGACGGCCGCTCCTCGTTCGTGCCGTGTCGCGATGAGTTCCTCGGCCGGCCCCGCGACGAATGGGCGCTCACGGAGGTCGCGGTCGGCACATGGGGCGGTTGGATCTTCGTGTCGATGGCCGATGAACCTCCCGACCTGCTGGAGTGGCTGGACCCACTGCCCACCGCGCTCGCGCCGTTCCGCCTGCAGGACATGCGCTATCGCTGGCGCAAACGGACCAACCTGGCGGCGAACTACAAGACGGTGATCGACGCCTTCATCGAGGGCTATCACACGCCGGGCACCCATCCGCAGACGATGCGGCCGTATCAGGGACCGCGGCCATCAGCCGAACCCGCTCCTCCCCAGGAATTCGCCTACGCGCCGTACACACCGACGATGCGCTACGCCAACCATTCTCGGTTCATCTACACCCAGCGCCCGGACAGCTCGAACCGCGATGCGGCACGGCAGAAGCAGGCGATGCGCCCCGAGGTGTTCGCCAACTCCATGCAGTACAACTACCTCGAAGTGGGCTCGCTGGTCACCGAGCGTGACTACCGGGCCGCTCAGGAGTTGGCCACATTGGAACCCAACGAGGTGCCGCCATTCCTCCGGTACCACGAGATGGCCGAGAAGCTCGCGCTCGACGAGGGTGTCGACTTCCCGCAGATGACGATGGAGCAGTACTTCGCCGGCAATGGCGACTGGCACGTGTTCCCGACCCTGGTCATCCTGGTCGAGAAGTCCTGTCTGCTGGGCTACCGCATGCTGCCGCATCCCGACGATCCCGATCAGTGCACGTTCGAGATGTTCTCGTTGGAGCACATGGCTCCCGGTGAGGTCCCGACGACACAGTGGCAGGAATTCGCGCGCTGGCAGGACCACGACGGCTGGGGCGAGCTGCCGACCCAGGACCTGATGAACATCGGCGACATCCAGGCAGGCATGCACTCTCGGGGATTCCGCGGCCTCTGGCTCAACACCGCACAGGAGATGTCCATTCGCAATCAACACGCGATCGCCGACAGATTCATCTTCGGATCCGCGGGTGCCTGACTCCAGCGCGGGCGAGACCGTTCGGCCGGTGCCGGCCCTGACCGAGGTGAACGCACCGTTCTGGACGTCCGGGGAGCGCGGCGAACTGTGTCTGCAACGCTGCGACGGATGCGCGCGGCTGGTGCATCCACCGGCGTTGCGATGCCCCTACGACCACGCGCCCGGTACGGAGACCACGCTGCAGCACGTCACGCTCAGCGGTCGCGGCCGGGTCGAATCCTGGACTGTCAACGAGCACCAGTGGTTTCCGGGCTTCCCGGCACCGTACGTCGTTGCCTTCGTGACCCCCGTCGAGGACGACCGAGTCCGGATTCTGACCAACCTGGTCGACGTCGATCCGTCCCGCGTATCGGAGAACATGCCCGTGCGTGTGGTCTTCGAAGAGGCCCCCCCGCCGGACGCGTCTCACGATTCCGACGAACGGGTGTTCGTCCCCCTCTTCGAGCCCGACCGCTGATGGCGGGACCTCTCACCGATTCGGTCGTGATCAGTGGTATCGGTCAGTCGGACATCGGCCGCCGGTTGGGCCGTGATCCGCAGGTGCTCACCGCGGACGCGTGCCTGGCTGCGGTCGCCGATGCCAATCTGACGCTGGCCGACATCGACGGATTGTCCACCTATCCGGGCGCCTCGTCGGCCGGCCCCGGATTCTCCGGTGCGGGACTTCGAGACGTGCACGATCTGTTGGGAATTCGACCGCGGTGGGTGTCCGGTGGCGTCGAGGTGCCGGGCCAGCTGGGCGCCGTCGTCAACGCCATGTGCGCCGTGGCCGCCGGTCTGGCCGATCATGTGCTGTGTTGGCGCAGCATCTACGAGGGCACGGCGCAAGGAAGCGGACGCCGGAAGGGTTACACGGCAGCGGGCCGGCCGAGCGGTCAGCTCACCTGGCAGCTGCCGTACGGCGCGACCGCCGCCAACCTCGCCGCTCTGCAGATTCGTGCTCGCATGATGGCGCACGGACTGACACGCGAACAGCTCTCGTCGGTCGCGATCGTGCAGCGCCGCAATGCGGCGCTCAATCCCGCCGCCATCTACACCGAGCCACTGGACACCGATACGTATCTGACATCACGCATGGTCTCCGAGCCGCTGTGCATGTACGACTGCGACATCGCCTGCGATGGCGCGACGGCGTTCGTGATCTCGCGCATCGAGCATGTCGCCGCCATGGATCACCCGGCGGTGACCGTCGACGCGGTGGATTGCGCGCACCGGGACCGTTTCCTGTGGGAGGCCGGGGCCGACATCACCCGGATCAGTTCGCGATCCATGACGCTGTGGGAGAGAACGGATCACACCGTCGACGACGTGGGCTACGCGTCGCTCTACGACGGGTTCAGCGTCTTCGTCCTGTGCTGGCTGGAGGACTTCGGTTTCTGCGGGGTCGGGGAGGCCGGGGAATTCGTCGCCGATCCCGGCCGCATCTCCGCCGGCGGGGTGCTCCCCATCAACACGGCGGGGGGACAGCTCTCCGGTGGCCGACTGCACGGATTCGGCCACCTCCACGAAGCATGTCTGCAGGTGCGCGGGGAGGCCGGCCCACGCCAGATCGACGGCGTGGACCTGGCCGCCGTCGGAGTCGGGGCCGCCAACAGCGGGACCACAGCCATGCTGCTCCGCAGGGCCTGACGTCCGGTCGGCCGCTTGTCGTCCGGGCGCGAGCTCGTCCTCCAGATCGAGGACGACAGAGTCTGCCTCGCAACAGCTTTGGCGAATCCATCGGGACGATTGCCGGGGACGAATGGCAGGCTGTGCGCCACGCGTTTCGCGACGATGCTTTCATGTTCGTAATACAACGAGACAGTGAGTGTAATACTGACTACTGGGCCGGGCGGCGGTGGAGGTGACGGGAATGGGTACATGGCGGGTGCTCGCGGCCGTGTGGATCGGCTTCCTGGCCGGCGCTCCCGCCGTCAGCTCGGCGCAGCCGGCGCCGCCCCTGCATCTGGTGAGCTACCGCGTCTGGGCCGAGCAGGCGGCGGCTGTGTCGATCTACTACCGTGCGGTCGATCCGCCGAATTTCGCCGCCTACAGCCAGGATCCGTACGCATTCAGCCCACAGGTGGCGGTGGACGTCGGTCCTGATCGACCGTGGGAGCTTCAGGTCGGGCTGGCGAATCCCCGGCTGTGGGCGATGGTCACGGCAGGCATCGCGCCCGCACTCGAACCGGCCGACGTCCACTGCCGACTGACCGTCGACGGCGCGGTCGTCGCTGAGGACCGCAGGCCGCGCGGAGCGCTGTGTTCACTGCGCTCCTGGTAGAGCCTGGTCCCCGGGCACCCAGACCACCTGACCGTTGATCGCCTGACAGAACAAGAACAGACCGTCGGGAGCCTGCGCCATCTTCGCCTCCTCGGTGACGCACGGTGCACCGAGCTCCTTGACGCCCACCATCGGCGTGGTTCGGAAGTATCGGGGCGCGTAACGCCGCGGACTGCCGCAGAACACCATCCGGCCATCTGCCGTCGTGCCGAAAACGTAGTGCGACGTGTCGGTACACGGCGCACCGAGGACCACGCCGGGAGTGATACCGGGTGTGCAGAACGGGTCGTCACACGGTTGCGGTGGGGCTGCCGGCTGGGCGGAGGCGGCGGGCGCAGCGAACGTCATCGCGAGGACAGCAGCGGGGATGGCCGCGGCACCTATCATGCAGCGCGTCCTGTGACGGCTCATGACTCAGAACACTACCGGGACGCGAAGCGACGGTGCACAATAAACCAGAGGATGTTCATCTGTTGATGTTGAGGAGTCAGGTGCGCTACGCCATGGGGAAACCGGTGGCAATGGCCGCCGCGCTGGCCATCCTCCATGTCACCCCCGCGGCCACCGCCGACCCCAACGAACAAGCACTCAACGGACGCTATGTGGCGACGTCGATCGGCAACATGGCAAAGACCAACGAGGTGTTCCGGCCCGAGGGCATGAAGCGCAACATCTGGACCATCTCAACGTCCTGCGAGGACTTCCTGGCCTGCGGCGGCACCGTGACCAGTGACGAGGGCTGGTCGGCGCCCATCACATTCATCTCGCAGAACTGGTTCGTCCGGCGAGACATTCCTGAATGGGGCCCGTGTCCGGACGGTATTCCCTTTCCGGCGAAACAGGTGTACCGATTCGTGCCCATATCGCCCGACAACAAGTTCACCCCGGGATCCCCGCTGTCGGCAGGTGAAGACACCACCTACGGCGCCAGCGGCGCCTGCGGCATCGGCCAGCCTCTGACGATCCGGATGCCGTTCCGTCTCGACAGAATCGATTAACCCGTCGCGCCTGCTCCTGCGATCATGTTCTGCCAGGACGGGGTTTTCGCATCGAGGTCGGTCTGGCGAAACGCCTGACCGTCCGGGCCGAGATAGCGCCCGGTGGTGATGTCGTATTCACTGGCCCCCATCTGAGATTGGCCGGTCGGCGGAGTGAACGCCGACGGTGTGGCTGCCGGGGGTGGTGGCGGCGGGGCTGTCGGGGAGGGGCCCGCGCCGTCCGGACGGGGAGTGCCGGCCACCGGTCCGTACAGCCCGTTCCGCGTGTCGACTCGCTCATCAGGCGGGATACCTTGCGCAATCAGGTTCGGGTCCAACGGATTCGGACCGAGCGCGGGTTGCCGCATCGCCAACGGCATGAAGGGACGGTCGCTTCGGCAGTCCTCCACCGTGGCAGCACGTTTACCGGGTACCTCGATGCAGGGCGCATTCCTGGCTCCGCGGACCGCCAGCGGCGAATCCTGGGGCAGCTTGCAGTAGAGGCCATCTGGAGTGTCGATGTCGGATGTGTCGGCCGGGGATCGCCACTGCGACTGAGGCAGAAAGCCCACTGTGCAGGCGGGCGGATCCCCGATCGCGGCGACGAAGTCTCCCTGGGGAAACCCGGTCACAGAACTGGTGGGGAGCGCGAAACTCTGCAGCGACGCCAGATAAGGGGGCAGCAGGACGATCAGCTGGCGCAGACTCGCGTTGTAGGTGACACCCACTTTGGTGAGGCTGGACAGATTGGCCAGCAATATCGGCAAGGTGGGTTTGAGATCGGTCAGCAGCCGCGCGGTTTCCTGCAGGGCACCCGGACCCTTGTCGAGAAGGCCTCGGATTTCCGGATCGTTCGCGGCGACCTGCTCCGTGACACCCGCCAGACTCCGTGTCCAGAGCCGCAGCGCGTCGGTGGTCTGCACCTGGCTCTGTATCAGCGGAGCGCTGTCGGTGGTCAACGCCGCCACGTTGTCGGATACGGAGTCCAGGCTCGAGGCCACGGTCCGTGTGGAGTCGATCAGCGATCCCATGTCGAATCCGGCGCCGCCGAACGCCTGGGAGGATTCGTCGAGGAGGTCGCCGATCCTGTCTTTCGGGATGCTCCCGAAAAGAGCGCTGAGTTTGTCGACCATCGGCCCAACCGGCTGCGGCAGTGTGACGTTCGCCGCTGGTATCACCGATCCGGTGCTCAGGTAAGGGCCGTTGTCGGTGCGCGGCAACAGGTCGACGTACTGCTCACCGACAGCGGAGACGCTACGAATCTCTGCGCGCAGATCGGCGGGGACACGGGGGGAGCGGTCGAGACTGAGCGTGGCTGACGCGCCGTCGGGGCGCAGCTGCACGTCGGTCACCTCGCCGATCTGGACGCCACGCAACGTGACGTTCCCGTAGCGGTAGAGCCCGCTGGCGTCGGGCATCTGCAGTGTCACCTCGTACCTGCCGATGCCCAACTGGGCAGGCAGTTGCATGTAGAGGAACACCATCGCGGTCATCGCGATCACCGAGACCGTCGAGAAGATGATCAGCTGCACCTTGACGAACCGAGTGAGCATCGCTCAGCCTCCGGCCAGGGGAGGGTTGGGAGGTACGGGCGGAGGCGGGGGAGGCCCACCCGGAGCGCCCGGGGGCGGATTGGGCACGGCTGTCTGTCCCAGGCCGACCGGTGGGGCGATACCGGTGTTGAGCGGATCCCACGTGTAGTTCAGGTAGTAGGGGTCCCCCGGTGCCGGCGTCAACGGCATTCGCGGTTGCCCGAAACGCGTTCCGAGCAGCAGGGTCCGTTTCAGTCGCGGCACAGTGAGGTCGAGGATCACGAACAGGTTCATGTAGTCGCCCTTGAGTCCCCGGTCGATGACACCCTGCGTCAACGGGAACGTCGTCAGGTACGGCAGCACGTCAGTGAGCTTGGGCCCGACATCGGCGACGGCCTTGATGACCGGTGCGAGGTTTTGCAGATTCTGCACGAGGTCGGCCTGAGTGGTGTTGATGACCGATCTCGCAGTGTCACTGAAGGCGCCGAGCCGTTCCAGCGCCGCGGTCACCCGCGGACGTTCTCGGACCAGGACATCGATCGCCGACGGAATCGTCTGCAGCGCTTTGTCGATCACGTCGTTGCCGCCGGCCAGGGTGCCGCTCAGCCGGTTCAGCTCAGTCAACGTGTCGACCACGTCCTGGCGCTGGTCGGCCAGCAGCGTCAGCAGAGAATTGAACCGCCCCAGCACATCGCGCAACTGGCCGGCATGATCCTTGAGTGCGGCACTGGACTCGGCGACGATGTCGCTGAGCTGTCCCAAGCCGCCGCCGTTGAGCACCGTGGACAGCGACGACAGTGTGCGTTCGGTCGACGGATAGGTCGAGCTGCGGTCGAGCGGGAGCGTGCTGCCCGCGGGCAGGCGCCCCTGCGGGGCTTCGCCCAGTGGCGGATCCAGCGAGAGATGCATCGATCCCAGCAGGCTCGTCTGCCCGACCCGGGCCACGGCGTTCCCCGGCACGGTCACCGTCGGGTCCACCGACACGGTGACCGCGGCGTGCCAGTTCTCCGCACGCATGTCTCGCACGCTGCCCACGACCACGTCGTTGATCAAGACCGGCGAATTCGACTCCAGCGTAGCGACATTCGCAATTTCCACGGTGTAGGTCGCGGCGCCGCTGCCACGGCCCTCGGCGCCCGGAAGGGGAAGGGAATTGAGGCCGTGATAACTGCAGGCGGTG
Organism: Mycolicibacterium sp. 018/SC-01/001; assembly: GCF_007096635.1. GTDB lineage: Bacteria > Actinomycetota > Actinomycetes > Mycobacteriales > Mycobacteriaceae > Mycobacterium. The sequence goes on along the minus strand of NZ_VKAA01000040.1, from coordinate 270 downwards.
CCGGACACCACCATCAGCGCGACAGCGGCACAGGCTGCGACGCGGCGAGCGATCATGGCGTGGTTCCTCCCACCGCGCTCGACGGCGGACTCGGGGGTGCAGGTGCCTCGGCGGGAAGCGGGCCGGGGGGAGCGCTCGGCGGCACGCTCGGTGCCAACAACTGGTCGGTCGTGGCCGGTGCAGGCCCGGGTGCTGGACCGGGTGCCGGCGGGAAACCGGGCGGTGGCGGGACATCGCCGTACGCCCCGGTGTAGGCGGACACGTCGGGAA
>NZ_VKAA01000003.1 GCF_007096635.1 Mycolicibacterium sp. 018/SC-01/001 | reverse complement strand
ACCACCCCCGAACTGGGGTCCCCCTCCGCCGCATGACTGGGGTCCTCCGGACGGGCCGGGCTGGCGTGGCCACCGGCCGCCGTGGGGTGACGGTCCGGCCCCGTGGGGTTGGGGTCCGCCTCCGCCGCCACCACCGCATGGTCCCCTGCCACCGCCGTGGGGACCGCCGCCGCCGCCCTTCGACTACTGGGGCCACCGGGTGATCCCGGTCTTCGATCCCGGGTTCCACGCGTGGGGCTTCTGGTTCTTCGGGATCTGGATTCCGCTGTGATCGACGGCGGTGCCGGATCGCCCCCCAGGGCGGTCCGGCACCGTCAGATCTCGGTTCGGCGACACAACGGACACAACCGTTCGGCCTGCCGCTTCCCACCCTGACCAGGCCGTACATTGCGAGACATTATGGCAAGGGTTTTCCGCACGCTTCTCTGCACGATCAGCGCCGTCGCCGCACCGGCGGTGGCCGCGCTGACCCTCGCCGGTACGGCGGCCGCCGATCCGCCGCTCCTCAACGGCACCTACAGCTCCACCGACGGAGACCCGTACAACGTGTGGACCATCGCGACGAGTTGCAGCCCGGCCGGGTGCACCGGGACCGTCGCGAGCAACCAGGGCTGGACCACACCGACGACGTTCACCGACGGTCGCTGGGCCTTCACCGTGTCCAAGCCAGGTGGCCTCACCTGCGACGACGGCCATTACGAACCCGCCGTGGTATCGATGACGATCGACCCGGTGACGCTCGCCGGCGTCGTGTCGTCGGATTCGAACTACGGGTGCGCGGGCGGCGTCGTCACCCAGAGCCCGTTCCAGTTGCAGAAGGTCGGCTGACCCACCAGCGCTGGGGAACTACAGGACGTCCCTGATGTCGTTCTTCAGCGCTTCGGCCCGAGTGCCGAACACCGCCTGCACGTTGTTGCCCACCTCGATCACGCCGGCGGCGCCGAGCGCTTTGAGACGGGCCTGGTCGACCTTCGATTTGTCGGCGACCTCCATGCGCAGCCGCGTGATGCAGGCGTCGACGTTGACCAGGTTCTCCCGGCCCCCGAAGGCCGCGATCAATTGCTCGGCTTTGGACGTGGCCGGCGCAACGACTGCTGTCGTGCCCGACGGCGAGGGTGCGGCCTCACCGCCCTCCTCCAGGTTCGCCTGCTCCTCGGCGTCGAACTCGGCCTCGGGTTCGCGTCCGGGGGTGCGCATGTCGAACTTCACGATCGCGAACCGGAACAGCAGGTAGTAGACGACGAAGAACACCACACCCATGCCGATCAGCAGCGGGATGTTCTTCGCGGCCGGCGCCGTGCCGTAGAGCAGCAGGTCGATCAGCCCGGCGGAGAACGAGAACCCGAGGTGGATGTCGAGCAGGTAGGCGATCGCCAACGACAGGCCCGTCAGCACAGCATGGATGACGTAGAGCGGGAACGCGACGAACATGAACGCGAACTCGAGAGGCTCGGTGACACCGGTCAGGAACGCAGTGAGGGCCGCGGCCGACAGGATGCCGACGGCGACCTTGCGCTGCTTCTTGTTCGCGACATGGATCATCGCCAGCGCCGCAGCAGGCAGCCCGAACATCAGGATGGGGTAGAAGCCCGAGGTGAGGTGGCCGGCCGTCGGGTCGCCCGCGGCGAAGCGGGTGAGTTCGCCGGTGACGTTCTCCCCGCTCGGTGTCTGGTAGTCGCCGTAGAGGAACCAGATGTAGGAGTTCGGAATGTGGTGCAGCCCCAGCGGGATCAGCATGCGGTTGGCGAAGCCGTAGACGAACGCGCCGATTGCTCCGGAGCCACCGATGAACTCACCGAGGCCGGTCAGACCGGCGTCGAAGATCGGGTAGAAGTAGCTCATCGCGAACGCCAGGAACAGACACGCCAACGACACGACGATCGGCACGAAGCGTCTGCCGCCGAAGAAGCCGAGATACGAAGGCAACTCGATCGTGTGGTAGCGATCGAACAGCCACGCCGTCAGCAACCCGACGACGATGCCCGCGAACACGCTGTAGTTGATCAGCGCCTGATCCCCGGATTTGTCGACCTGACCGGCCAGCACGATCGGCGACATGGTCTTGAACACGGCCTGTACCACGAGGTATCCGACGACGGCTGACAGCGCGGTCGACCCGTCGGCCTTCTTCGCGAAGCCGATGGCGACACCGACGGCGAACAGCAGCGGCAGGTTGGTGAACAGCGCGTCCCCGGCGGCGCTCATCGCCTTGAAGAAGGCTCCGATGACGGGTGTGTCGATGCGCCCGAGCAGATCCGGCTGCCCGAGACGCAGCAGGATTCCGGCGGCCGGCAGCACCGCGATCGGCAGCATGAGGCTCTTGCCCAGCCGTTGCAACTGAGCGAATCCCGGTATCCGCATACCCGACTTGCTCTGCGCTTCTTGTGGTTTCGCAGATCGATCCGTCACAGGTCAGCCTTCCTTCTCGCCGGTTTCGTGCCCGTGCGCAAGTTCTGCAAGCCTATTCTTGGTGCGATCGGCTTTCATCCGATCGACCAAAAGGAGTCGCACCCGTGAGCACCACATCCGTCCTCGCCCCTGTTCGGGGGCGCGCGGTCCCCCTGTCCGATGTCCCCGATCCGGTGTTCTCCGCAGGCATGGTCGGCTACGGCGCGGCGGTGGATCCGCCACACGAGGTGGTCGACGCGGTCGCTCCGGTCAGTGGCAAGGTGCTCAAGCTGATGCCGCACGCCTATGTGATCATGACGGCCGACAACGTCGGTGTGCTGGTCCACCTGGGCCTCGACACCGTCGCTCTCGAGGGCGAGGGATTCACCACCCACGTGAGTCAAGGTGACGAGGTGACCGCGGGTCAGACCGTCACCACGTACGACGTGCCAGGTATCGTGGCCAAGGGGCTGAATCCCATTGTGCCCGTTGTGGTGATGGACGAGCGCGAGCCCGACAACATCACGCCGGACGAGGCCGTGCTCGAGGGCGCGGTACTGAGTGCGGGTGACGGACTGTTCACGGCCGGTTCCTGATGGAAGTCGTTGTCCTGCAGGATGCCGCCGCCATCGGTCGCGTTGCCGCCGACGCGGTCTCGGCGTTGCTGATCCGCAAACCCGATGCGGTTCTCGGATTGGCCACCGGCTCATCCCCGTTGGGCATCTACGCCGAACTGGTCACCCGATACGAGGCGGGAGAGCTGTCGTTCCGGCAGGCCACGGGGTTCACCCTCGACGAATACGTCGGCCTGCCCGCCGATCACCCCGAGCGCTATCGCAACGTCATCGACGCAGTGTTCGCAGCCCGCCTGGATTTCGCCGACGGTGCGGTACAGGGTCCCGACGGCCTGGCCGACGACATCCCGGCCGCATGCGCAGCCTATGAGGCGGCCATGCGCGCCGCCGGCGGGGTGGACCTGCAGATCCTCGGGATCGGCACCGACGGGCACATCGGGTTCAACGAGCCGGGCTCGTCGCTGGCCTCCCGCACGCGGATCAAGACGCTGACCCATCAGACCCGCCTCGACAATGCCCGGTTCTTCGACGACGACGTGGATGCGGTACCTACCCACTGCCTGACGCAGGGGCTCGGCACCATCTGCGAGGCGCGGCACGTCGTGCTGGTGGCGACGGGGCGAGGCAAGGCCGAGGCGGTGCACCACCTGGTCGAAGGGGCGGTCAGCGCGATGTGGCCGGCGACGGTACTGCAGCACCATCCGCACGTGACCGTGCTGCTCGACGACTCCGCCGCACGGCGGCTCCAGCTCATCGACTACTACCGCGAGACGTACCGCAGCAAGCCCGCATGGCAGGGCATCTGACGTGCTGCTGTGCGCCGACACCGTCCTGACCGGGCGAAAGAGGTTGCAGCCAGGGTGGATCGAGGTCACCGACGCCACGATCCGTGGAATCGGCCAGGGCGAGGCGCCCGGGCCGGCAGATCGTGCCCTCGGCGCGGTCACGGTGATTCCGGGGTTCGTCGACACCCACCTGCACGGCGGTGGCGGGGCGAATTTCTCCGCCGCCGACCCGCGACAGTCGGCCACCGCCGTTGCGACGCACCGTCGCTGCGGGACCACCACACTGGTCGCATCTCTGGTCACGGCCGACCCTGCTGACCTGATCCGGCAGGTGGCCTCGTTGGCCCGCGATGTCCGCTCCGGACTGCTCGACGGCATACACCTCGAGGGTCCGTGGCTCTCGCCCCAGCGCTGCGGCGCGCATCAGCCGGCGCTGATGCGGGACCCGGACCCGGCGGAGATCGACGCGGTGCTCGAGGCGGGCGCCGGCACCATCCGGATGGTCACCCTGGCCCCCGAGCGCGACGGCGCAGTCGCGGCCATCCGGCAGCTCACGGCAGCCGGCGTGGTCGTCGCCGTCGGGCACACCGAGGCGACCTACGCGCAGACTCGGGCGGCGATCGACGCCGGAGCCACCGTCGGCACGCATCTGTTCAACGCGATGCGGCCCATCGATCGCCGCGAACCCGGCCCGATCGCCGCGCTTCTCGAGGACCCGCGCATCACCGTCGAGCTGATCACCGACGGGGTGCACATCGATCCTGCGATCTATCGCTTGGTCGTCAAAACCGTTGGCAACGATCGTGTTTCGTTGATCACGGATGCGATGGCAGCCACCGGCATGCCGGACGGGCGCTACGATCTCGGACCGTTGGCGGTCGACGTCGCGGGTGGAGTGGCGCGGGTCGCCGGGAGCGACACGATCGCGGGCAGCACGGCCACCATGGACGCGGTGCTGCGGTTTGCTGTACTCAACAGCGGCGTCCCTCGGGATGAGGCACTTCGGGCCGCGGTGGCGCACACCTCGATCAATCCCGCCCGCGCGCTGGGGCTGCCCAGCCCCGAACTCGCCGCGGGATCGCGCGCCGACCTGGTGGTGCTCGACGGGACGCTGTCGGTCACCGGCGTGATGCGCGAGGGCGCCTGGTTGTGACTGCGGTCACAGGACAACGTATGTTGTCGCTATGGTCGAGACATCCCGGCGCCTTTGCTACAGCGTCGCCGCCCTTGCCCTGTGCGCAGGGCTGGCCGCCTCCCCGACGCCCGCGTGGGCCGACTCCGGAGACACCGACACCGCGTCCGTGACGCACTCGGCAGACGTCAGCACGCCGGAGCGGACGTCGTCCGGCGACGCAAGCGCCGGCGACGACCAGCCGGAACATCCGGGGTGGACGCGCGTCGCGGAACGGGTTCAGGAGAAGCGCGAGCAGCGCAAGGCCGATCGTCAGGCGCGCCAGGACGCGCGCATCGAGGCGAGGAACGAGAGGCGCACGCAGATCGCGGCGCGGACCGAGACGCGCACCGAGACGACCGAAGACACGACCGAAGAATCGACCGACTCCGACAGCACCGAAGCGGACAGCACCGCGCCGGCGCGGCACCTCACGCTCGTCCGTCCCCGACCGCGAGTCGGCGCCGAACCGGCGGACCCGACGACCGTCGTGGCGGTGACGGAGCCGACCGTTACCGAAAAGCCCGTGCCGCAACCGCTCTCGCCTCTGGCTGAGCTCGTTGCGCTGCCCGGCCGTCTGATCAACACGGTGCTGCAGGTGCTGGACCTCACGTCGTCGACGACTGGTCCGCAGCCGCCGATCAAGATTCCCCCGCCCATCAACGACTTCCTGTTCGCGACCTTCCGTGAGGTCGAGAAATGGTTCCGCCTGGACCGGACGCCGCCACCCCAGCCGCCGATTCCGGAGGTGACCTACACCGGACCCGCAACGGGCACGACGCCGACGGTGGCGCAATTCCTCAACGCGTCGGCGTCCGGATACGGCCTCGGCACCACACCAGAAGGCCTGGTTCCGTTCACGGTCAACGGCTTTCAACTGGCGTCGGCGAACATCCTGTCCGGCATGGCCGCTCGCGCCTGGGTGACTCCGCAGGGCCAGGTCGTCATCTCCTACCAGGGCACCACCGGGGGCACCAACCTGCTGTTCAACCCGCTCATCGCCGTGTCCCAGGTCTTCACCGATCTGCAGGTCATCTTCACCTCGAAGACTCCCCGTGCCTTCCACGACGCGCTCCGCTTCGCCGAGCGGGTGCAGGCCGCAGCGGCGAGTCAGGGTTACGCAGCCGACGACATCTTCGTCACGGGCCACTCACTCGGCGGCTGGGAAGCCCAGTACGTCGCCCAGCAACTCGGCCTGCCCGGCGTCAGCTTCGAGGCCCCCGGCATGAACTCGACGGTCGACGGAAACGGCCGGAACTCGATGTTCGTCAACATCATCACCTACGGTGACCCGGCGGGATTCCTGGCAACCGACGTGCCGGGCTTGCAACCGTTCATGCCTCCCTACGTTCCGGGTGGGGGCAGCAAGCCGCACTACGGGAACGTCGTGCTGATCGGCGACCCGGCCGCGATGACGCCGCTGCTGAACGCGGTCACGCTGTGGCACACCGGACCGATCAGGAATCTCGTCTTCCTGTTCGACTTCACCGTCAACTTCTTCCAGTACCACCTGCCGGGCATTCAGGCCTACCACCTCGACGTGGTTCCCGACCCGGGCGTCGTGCCATGGCTGGGGACCGCACGCGGACCGGTGAACACCGGCTGGGGTGAGCTGACGATTCCCGAACTGCTCACCGTCGTGGCGGGTCGGAAGGGGTCGGACATCCTGGCAGCGTGATCACGACTCGGGCTGTCGCGCAGCCACTTCGGCGTCGGAGATCGCGGTCTGCACGTTGCGGTTGTGCAGCAGCACGTCGTCCATCACCGCGGTGGTCACCGACCGGAACGCCAGCAGCGGCCGCACCCACGCCGGCGCGCTCACCTGTGGTGCCCGCCGCTCGATCGCGTCGAGCATCGCGTCGGCGGCTGCGGTGACCGTCATCTCTCTGGTGAACACGCGGGGCACGGCCTGCCGGATCGCCTGCGCGGAGGCGTCGGCGAAGGCATCGGCGGCCAGGTCGGTGTCGATGAATCCGAGATAGGCGATGCCCGCCGTCGCCCCATGGGACGCCAGCTCCACCCGCAGGGTGCGGGCCAGCTGCTCGACGCCGGCTTTGCTCACCGCGTACGGCGCGGCCAGCACACCGTTGAAGAAGGCGTAGATCGATCCGACCAGCAGGATGTGGCCGCGGCTCTCGAGCACCGCGGGCAGGGTGGCGCGCACCGTGCGCCACTGACCGAGCAGGTCGACGTCCACGGTGCGCTCGAACGCGTCGGTGTCGATGGTGGCCACCGTGTGGGACGGCGGTGCGATGCCGGCGTTGGCGATCACGACGTCGATGCCGCCGAACGTCGCCACCGCGTCGGTGGCCGCCTGCTGCAGCTGCTCCGCCGATGTCACATCCGCCTCGAAAGCCGCTGCGCCCGAACCCAGTTCAGCGGCAAGCTCCTGCAGCGGCGCCAGCCTGCGGCCGACCAGCGCCACGCGTGCACCGCGGACATGCGCGCGGCGTGCCGTCGCAGCACCCAGTCCCCTGGCGGCGCCGGTGATGAACACGACGCGACCCTCGAGGTCGTACCGGGGCGGGCGGGTGACCGCGCGGGCGACCGTTCGGCCGGCCAGCCGCAGGGCATCGTCGAGGATCACGGGTACAGACGGTAGCCGCTGCGCGGTGCAACTAAACCGGCCGACGCGGCGGGCCCGAATGCGTGATGGCCGATCGCCGTGCGCCGTCATCATTTATGGTCCTTGGGTGCCAGAAATGGATCGTCGTCACCTGATGTTCATGTTCGGTTTAGGCGCGGCCGCGGTAGCCCTGCCCGCCGCGACGGCCCACGCGCAGCCCCTGCCGGGTGACATCCCGCCGGCGCCGGCCCCACCGGGAGCCCCGCCTGCGCCCGCCGCGGTCGCCGATCCAGGTCCCGTCCTGCTCTTCCAGGACGAGTTCAACGGTCCCGCCGGCGCTCCGCCCGATCCGGCGTGGTGGTTCATCGTCCCGGAGCGCGAGACGATCCGGAACCCCGTCGAGTGGGACAAGCCCTACAACATGGGCCGCTACGTCACCGACCAGGAGCACGTCTTCCAGGACGGCAAGGGCAACCTCGTCATCCGGGCCACCCGGGGGCCTGGCACGACCATCCAGGAGAAGTACGCCAGCGCCAAGATCATCGGCAACTGGCGCGGGGGCATCGGCACCACCTGGGAGGCGCGGATCAAGCTCGACTGCCTGACCGACGGCGCGTGGCCCGCCTTCTGGCTGCTCAACGACAACCCGGTGCGCGGCGGCGAGGTCGACCTGGTCGAGTGGTACGGCAACAACGACTGGCCGTCCGGCACCACGGTGCACGCGCGACTGGACGGCACGTCGTTCGCCACCGATCGCCATCCGATCGACAACGCCTGGCACACCTGGCGCATGACGTGGCAGCCGACGGGCATGTACTTCTGGAAGGACTACGCGCCGGGCATGGAGCCGTTCTTCACGGTGCCGGCGAACTCGATCGACGACTGGCCGTTCAACGATCCCGGGTACACGCTGGCTCCGGTGTTCAACATCGCCGTCGGCGGTTCGGGTGGTCGCGAACCCGCGGGCGGGACCTATCCGGCGCAGATGCTCATCGACTGGATTCGGGTTTTCTGACCGCGGCGCTGCGGCAGCGGCGCGAGCAGTAGACGATCTGGTCCCACTGCCCGCGCGACGCCCACTTCTTCCGATTCTGGAAGGGCAGGCCGCAGACCGGACAGATCTTCACCTCGCGCTGTGCTGGCATCACTGCCTTTCTACGTGACCTCTCACTGACGTCACCGACAAATTCACGCCGCGACCGACAGGCGCGGGGTTAGGTTCGAGGTCGTGACGTCGAGGCACTGGGGTTACTGGTTCTTTGCCGCGGGCGCGGGCGCCTGCATCGCGCTGGGCGCCGGACACGGAGTTGCGGCCGCCGACACCGACCCGGGCACCGACGCCGGCGCCGGCGCCACCACCCACTCGCGCGACCCCGGTCCACGTCGCGACGCCCTGGCGAACACGAGCCACCGGACCGAGAAGAAGCACCGCGGGGCGACCGCCCGCACGGACGACGACCCGGCGCAGGCACCCGCGTCGATCACGAAGCGCGGTCGAGTCACCTCGGACAGGACAGACACGCGTCGGGTGGTCACGCTGCGCCAGCGAGCCGCCCGGCACGACCCCCAGGACCGAGACGATCGAAACGACACGGCCGATCCCCCTGTCGTCGCGGCGGCAGAACAGGCCGGCACCGTCACCGGCGTGCGCACGAGCAAGAACGCCCGGCTCGACATCCCGGTCGGCGACAAGGAGCTGAAGACGCGGGCGGACTGGTACTTCCCCACCCAGTCCGACGGGTCCGTCGACGCGACCGGCATCGTCTATCTGCAGCACGGCTTCATGGGACGCAAGTTCTTCTACTCGGCGCTGGCGAAAGACCTGTCGCAGCAGACCAACAGCATCGTCGTCGTCCCCAACATCCCATCGTTCCCCTCACTGCGGTGCGGCGGCTGCTGGCTCAACGGCACCCAGACGCAGCAGGCGGTGGCCGACCTGTTCCTCGGGGACGAAGGGGAACTCGTGACGAGCGCCGCCGCCGCCGGATACACCGGGGCTCTGCCCGAGGACTTCGTCCTGACCGGACACTCGGCCGGCGGCGGTCTGGCAGCGGCGGCCGGTGGTTACTACGAAGCCGACCCGGACAACGGCGGCAACCTGCGCGGCGTGGTGATGTTCGACGGATTCGCCTACGAGAACGTGGTGCCCGACGCGCTGACTCGCCTCGGCGACATCCCCGTGTACCAGATCGCGGCGCCACCGCAGGCGGGCAACCTGTTCGGTGCGACCACCAAGGAGCTCGTCGCGAGCCGGCCGGGTCAGTTCGTCGGCGTGACGCTGGCGGGCGGCTCGCACGTCGACTCGCTGCTCGGCGGCAACCCGGTCGTCGACCTGCTCTCCCAGCTGGTCACCCGGTTCTCCGCACCGGGCGACACCGCCGCGGTGTACACGGTGGCCTCCGGCTGGATCAACGACCTGTACCGCGGGCTCGGACCGGCCACCGGCACCGGCATCTACGGGGCACCCGACCAGTACATCGTGCTGGGCGACACGTCGGCCGTCGTGCTGGCACCGCCGCCGGTGGTCGACGTGAACTCCTACCTCGGCACCTGGTACGAGGTGGGCAGCGTCAAGCAGTTCTTCTCGATCGGACTGGTGAACACGAAGGCCGTCTACGGGCTCGACCCCGACGACTCGATCAGCGTCGTCAACTCCGGCAACTACTTCTCGGACAACGGTCCCGAATCGACCATCACGGGCACCGCCCTTCCTGTCGACTCGACCAACAGCAAGCTGAAGGTCACGTTCTTCGGCAGGCCGAACGCGAACCCGCCGGGCAACTACTGGATCGTCGACCTCGACCCCGACTACCAGTGGGCGATCGTCACCGATCCCACTGGCCTGTCGGGTTTCCTGCTCAGCCGCACGCCGGTGGTGTCCGACGACTTCTACCGTGAGTTGCTCGCCCGCGCTTCCGTGTACGGGGTCAAGGCCCGCATCACGCCGACCCGCCAGCCCGCAGCGGTCACAACCGCCCTCTGAGGATGGCGTGCCAATACGTCTGCGGGAGCACGTAGCGGTCGAACGCCCATGCTGACCGGCGCGGCTTGGTCGAGTCGATGAACGACGGCAGCGACGACGCCAGCGCTGCGCTGCGGTCGAACTCGCCGGCGATCAGCCGGCGCTTGTCGGTGGCGACGGGGGCGACGGTGTAACCGTCGTAGCGTGTCAGCGCCGCACCCACCCGTGCCGCGCGCATGTTTCCGACGAGGATGGCGACCTGCCTGCGTAGTGCGCCGCCGGACGGGTCGGTGTCCAGTGCCGCGACGTCGCCGACGGACCAGACGTTCGGATGCGTGCGGTGCCGGAACGTGGCCGGGTCGACGTCGACGAGCCCGTACGGCTGCGCACCCGTCACACCCGTCGTCTCCAGCCACCGGGGGCCACGAAACGGCGGGACCAGGTGCAGGAAGTCGTAGGTCAGGCACTCGCCGCTGCCGAGCGTGATGGACTGCGCCTCCGGTTGGAGCTCTGCCACCCGCGAGTCGTGCAGGACACGAACTCCGAACTCCGCCAAGCGTTTCGACAGTCTCCTGTCGATCTCGGAGACGCCGAGCAGCTGCGGGCGATCGATCACCAGCGTGATCCGCACCCCCGGCAGACGACCGGTGTCCCGCCAGTGCGCCGCCGCCAGGAACAGGGGCTTGATCGTGGTTCCGGTGCAGCTGACCGGAGCGCGCGGCACCGTGAAGATCGCGTGGCCGTCTGCGGGCATGGCATCGACACGCTGCCATGTCTTCTCGGCGTGGTCGAGGTAGTTGCTGGCGACGGCCGGCGTGTCCAACGCGGCGGAGAGGCCGGGCAGTTCGTCGTCGTCGGGGACCAGCCCGGTACCGATCACCACGTCGTTGTAGCGCAACCGGCGGCCGGTGGCGCATTCGACGGTCGATTCCTGCGGGTCGATCGACACCGCGGCATCGCGAATCCAGATACACCGCGACGGAGTGACGGACCGTTGGGTCCGCTCGGCACTGCGCAGCGTGGCCTGTCCGCTGCCCACATAGGACAGCAGAGGGCGATAGGTGTGCACGGTTTGTGGCTCGACGACCGCGACGCGGTCGAAACCCTTGCGTAGCAGCCGTGCCGCCGTGCTGATGCCCGCGTTCCCGCCCCCGACGACGACGACATCGAACCGCTGCTCGGTGTCCCGTTCCACCGCTGGGTCGTACCCCGCGCCGACCCCGGGAAACCCTGGTGCTTGAGCAGATGTGCCCGCGGGTACCGACAACGCATGGCCGACATCATCGATCTCATCTACGCCGACCACGACTGGCTGCGCCGCCAGTTCTTCCGGCTGGACGATGCGCGCTCGCCCGACGAGCTCGCGGCGATCTGGGATGCCCTCGGCACCAGACTGGATGCGCACGCCGACGCGGAGGAGACGGTGTTCTACCCGGCGCTGCTCGTCCACGGTGGCCGCGACGAGCCCGGCAACCCCGAAGGCGATCCCGTGGACGAGACCGAGGACGCGATCACCGACCACAACGCGATCCGCGACGCCGTGCGCCGCTCCCGGCAGCACCAGCCGGGCAGCGAAGAATGGTTCGACGCCGTCAACGCCGCCCGCAAGGAGAACGGTTCTCACCTCGACGAGGAGGAGCGGGAGGCGATGCCCGATTTCATCAAGAGCGCGACGCTCGAGCTGCGCCACGACCTCGGGATGAAGTGGCTGCAGTTCTACGCCGAACGCGAGTCGGTGACCGGTGTCGACACCTCGGACAAGGACGCCGAGAGCTACATCGAGCAGCACAGCGTTTGAGGATTGCCCGCCCGGGTAGAGCACCCGGCATGCTGCAGAAAACTGTGATCGCTGCGTGTGCCGCCGCTGCCGCACTCGCGTTCGCTCCGTTCGCGTCCGCCGGAGGTCCGGCGGGCTGCGTCGATCCGTACGGCACGGGCTGCGCCGCACCCCCGCCGCCGGGCTATGCGCCCCCGCCGCCAGCGGGTTACGCGCCTCCTCCGCCTCCTCCGCCGGCGGGTTACGGCGTCGCCGGACCCGGCGGTGCGGCAGGTGCGATCCCCGGCGGTCCCGGCGGTGTCGCCGGACCCGGTGGCGCTGCGGGCACGATCCCGGGCGGCCCGAGCGGCGCCGCAGGTCCCGCGGGTGCTGCCGGTGCGATTCCCGGCGGTCCCGGCGGTGTCGCCGGACCCGGCGGTGCGGCGGGCGCGATTCCCGGCGGTCCCGGCGGTGTCGCCGGACCGGGTGGCGCGGCCGGATGCATTCCGGGCGTCGGTTGCGGCGCCGTGCCGGCCGGCTAGCGGTCGGACTAGGACGATTCGCGGGCGTCGCTGGGGTTCACCGGCGGACCGGTGATGGCACAGTGCCGGCATTCGTCGATCCGGAACCGGTCATCGGTGACCGGGGGCCGCGTGCGGCGAATGCCGATCGCGGCGATGGCTGCCGCCACCACCATGAGCGCCGCGGAGATGCTCACCGCCAGATGGAATCCCGCGTTGAACGCAGCCGGATCGGCGTAGTCGGCGCCGCTGATACCCGCCAGCCCGGGCAGCACCGCGACGGCCAGCAACCCGCCGACGCGGGCCACTGCGTTGTTCACGCCCGAGGCCGCACCCGCCATCGTGCGGGGCGCCGCGTCGAGCACCGCGGTGGTCAGCGGCGCGACCACGAGCACCATGCCGGCGCCGAAGGTCAGCGCCGCCGGCAGGACGTCACCCACCCAGGTGGCACCCGGCCCGATCCTGGTCATCAACATCAGCCCCGCGGCAGAAAGCAGCGGCCCCAACGTCATCGGGATGCGCGGCCCGATACGAGCCGCCAACGCTCCCGCCCGCGCGGAGAACACCAGCATCACCAGCGTGAAGGGCAGCAATGCGGTGCCGGCGGCGACGGGACTGAATCCCGCGACGGTCTGCAGTTGCAGCACCAGGAGGAGGAACGCCGCACCCAGGGCACCGTAGATCAGCAACGTGATGAGGTTGGCGACGCGAAACAGGCTCTCGGAGAACAACCGTGGCGGGATCAGCGGATGCGGTGAGCGGCGTTCGACGGCGACGAAGGCGGCCAGCGACACCACGCCGGCACCGATGGTCACCGCCGCGGGACCGTCGAGGTCACCGTTCCCCCAGCGGGTCAGCCCGTAGGTGAGTGTGCCCAGGCCCGCGGCCGCCAGCAGCGCCCCGGAGATGTCGAGGCCCGAGGGCGCCTCGTCGTCGCGGCTTTCCGGCACGTGCACCATCGTCACCGCAATCACCACTGCCGCGAGGGGGACGTTGAGCCAGAACACCGCCCGCCAGCTCCACTCCACGAGGAATCCGCCGAGGAACGGTCCGATCGCGCCGGCGATGCCGCCCAATCCGGACCAGGCGCCGATCGCAGCCGCCCGGTCGGCGCCCTGAAACGACGCCGAGATCAACGCCAGACTCCCGGGCGTCAACAGCGCTCCCCCCACGCCCTGCAGGGCCCGCGCAACGATCAGCCATTCGGGGCTCGGCGCCAGCCCGCAGGCGATCGACGCCAGGGCGAACCAGGCGACCCCGATGACGAACACCCGGCGCCGCCCGAAGTGATCGCCGAACGAACCGCCCAGCAGGATCAGCGACGCGAGCGACAGCGTGTACGCGTTGACGACCCACTGCAGCCCGCCGAAGCCGGCGCCCAGATCGGCGCCGATGTGCGGCAGCGCGACATTGACCACCGTGCCGTCGATCATCACCATGCCGGACCCCAACACGGTGGCCAGCAGGATCCAACGGGCGGAGGGCGGTCCGCTCAGGGGCACGACTCCGGACAGTACTCCCACGCGGCGCCCCGGCAGTGTCTCCCGCTAGTGCCAGGCGACATCTGCCACGATATTCGTGCTTGAACTGCGCTTCGGCAACGGAATTCCTAGGATGCCTCCATGCCATCAGGAACGGCGGTGTCGAATCCAGGCGCCGACCCAGTCGATGACGCGGCCGTTCCCCAGATCGAGCTGATCGGCGTCCGTAAGGAGTTCGGCGACGCCCGACATCCTGTGGTGGCCGTCGCGGGGGCCGATCTGGCGATCGCCGACGGGGAGCTGTTCGCGATCCTCGGCCCGTCCGGGTCGGGCAAGACCACCCTGCTGCGCATGATCGCCGGGTTCGAGGAGCCGACGGCCGGCACGATCAAACTCGGCGGTCGCGACGTCACGCACCTGCCGCCGGCGCGCCGTGACACGAACACGGTGTTCCAGCAGTACGCCCTGTTTCCCCACATGACCGTCACGCAGAACGTCGAGTACGGACTGCGGGTGCGCGGCGTCGGCAAGCAGGAGCGCCGCCGCCGCGCCGGCGAGGCGCTGGAGATGGTCCGACTGTCCGGGCAGGCCGGGCGCAAACCTGCCGAGCTCTCCGGCGGCCAGCAGCAGCGGGTCGCGCTGGCCCGTGCGCTGGTGGGACGTCCACGGGTGCTGCTGCTCGACGAACCGCTGGGCGCACTCGATCTCAAGCTGCGCGAGCAGATGCAGGTGGAGCTCAAGGCGATTCAACGCGAAGTCGGCATCACGTTCGTGATCGTCACCCACGACCAGGACGAGGCACTGACCCTGTGCGACCGGCTCGTCGTCCTCAACGACGGGCGCATCGAACAGGTCGGGGCCGCCCGGCAGGTCTACGAACATCCCGCCAACCGGTTCGTCGCCGATTTCGTCGGCACCTCCAACGTGCTCGACGGGGACGGCGCGCACACCCTGCTCGGACGTGCGGGAACGTTCGCGATCCGTCCCGAACGCATCGCGGTGCTCGACCCCGGCGAGGCCGTCCCGACCGGCCAGCACAGCGTCGCGGCTCACGTGGCCGAAGTGGTCTACGCCGGACCGATCACCCGCGTCGCGGCGACGGTTGCGGGACAGGACATCCGGCTCACCGCGACGCTGCTGTCGGCGGAAGCGTCGACCGCACTGAGTCACGGCACCCCCGTCGTCCTGGCCTGGCCCGAGACCGCCGTGCGCGATCTCACCGATCTGTCGACCCATCCCGAGGAGGAGTCATGAAGAAAACGCTGCGCCGCATGGGCGTCGTGCTCGCGGCCGGTGGCCTGTTGCTCGCCGGCTGTTCCAGCTCGAGCGACTCCGGCGGTGGCTCGTCGGAGGGCCCGCCGTCGATGGCGCCCGCGAGTTCGGTCGGCGCCGGTGAAGGTCAGCTCAACCTGATCGCGTGGCCCGGATACGCCGAGAACGGCTCCAACGATCCGGCGGTCAACTGGGTGACGCCGTTCGAGCAGCAGAGCGGGTGCAAAGTCAACGTCAAGATCGGCAACACCTCCGACGAAATGGTGCAGCTGATGCGCACCGGTCAGTACGACGGTGTGTCAGCCTCGGGTGACGCGACGCTGCGCTTGATCTACGGCGGCGATGTCGCCCCGGTCAACACCGACCTCGTGCCGAACTACGCGACCGTGGTGCCGTTCCTCAAGGACAAGCCATGGAACTCGGTGAACGGCCAGATGTACGGCATCCCGCACGGGTGGGGTGCCAACCTGCTGATGTACAACTCCGACGTCGTCAAGGGCAACCCTGACACCTGGGGTGCCGTCTTCCCCGGCGCACCGGAGTTCAAGGGCAAGGTCACCGCGTACGACTCCCCCATCTACATCGCCGACGCCGCGCTCTACCTGTCGAAGACCAAACCCGATCTGGGCATCAAGGATCCGTACTCGCTGACCAGCGAACAGCTCGATGCCGCAGTCGATCTACTCAAGCAGCAGAAGGAGAACATCGGCGAATACTGGTCGGACTACACCAAGGAGGTGCAGGCCTTCGAGTCCGGCACGACGGTGATCGGAACCAGCTGGCAGGTCATCGCCAACACCATCAAGGCCGACAACAAGGTTCCGGTGACCACGGTGCTGCCGAAGGAAGGGTCGACCGGCTGGTCGGACACGTGGATGCTGTCGTCGAAGGCCGCGCACCCCAACTGCATGTACAAGTGGATGGATTACATCATCTCGCCGAAGGCCAACGCCGAAGTCGCCGAATACTTCGGTGAGGCGCCGGCACAGACGAAGTCATGCGATCTGACCGCCGACAAGACGCACTGTGCGACCTACCACGCCACCGACGAGCAGTACGCGTCGCAGATCCACTACTGGACCACGCCGCAGACCAAATGCGTCGACGGCAGCGGAGACAACTGCACCAGTTACGACCAGTGGGTCGACAAGTGGCAGGAGATCAAGGGCTGATGCCCGCCGCCCCGCGGCTGCGGCAGCGGGTGACGCTGGCCTTCCTCCTGGTTCCGCCGCTGGCCTGGTTGATCATCGCCTACCTGGGATCGCTTGCAATTCTTCTGGTTTCGGCGTTCTGGAGCCGTAACAGCTTCACCGGCGCGGTGGTGCGCACGTTCACCACCGACAACCTGGTGCGAGTGGTGACCTCGGACGTGTTCCGGACGACGACCCTGCGCACCGTGCTAGTGGCCCTGCTCGTCACCGTGGTGTGCGCGGTGCTGGCGGTGCCGCTGGCGCTGTACATGGCCAAGGTGGCCTCACCTGCGATGCGGGTGGCACTGGTCGTGGCGGTCACCACGCCGCTGTGGGCGAGCTACCTGGTGAAGGCGTACGCGTGGCGGATGCTGCTGTCCCCCGAGGGCCCGCTGCACTGGGCGGTCGGCTACTCGCCGGGTTACGGATTGACCGCCACGGTGATCACGCTGACCTATCTGTGGTTGCCCTACATGGTGATTCCGGTGTTCGCGGCATTCCAACGGGTGCCGGACTCCCTCGTGGATGCGAGTGCGGACATGGGTGCCTCCGATCTCACCACGCTGCGACTGGTGGTCGCACCGTTGGTGTTTCCCGGAATCGCGGCGGGCTCGATCTTCACCTTCTCGCTGTCCCTGGGCGACTACATCGCCGTGACCATCGTCGGCGGGAAGACCCAGATGCTGGGCAACGTGATCTACGGCCAGCTCGTCACCGCGAACAACCAGCCGATGGCCGCGGCGCTGTCGCTGATCCCACTGACGGCGATCCTGCTGTATCTGTTCGCGATGCGGCGCACCGGGGCATTGGAGAACGTGTAGATGTTGTCGTCACGGATGCGGGGCGCGACCAGGGCATGGACAGTACTCGTCCTGGTCTTCATCTACGCGCCACTGGCTCTCGTCGTGGTCAATGCCTTCAACTCCTCGAAGACGTTCGCGTTCCCGCCCAGCGGCTTCACGCTGCGGTGGTGGCGCACCGCACTGGCCAGCGACGGCATGTGGACGGCGCTGGGCAATTCGGTGGTCGTCGGCCTGGTCGCGACCGCACTGGCTCTGGTGCTGGGCACGATGGCGGCTTTCGCGGTGCAGCGCTACGACTTCTTCGGCAAGCAAACCGTGAACTTGCTGATCGTCCTTCCGATCACGTTGCCCGGCATCGTCACCGGTATCGCGTTGAACGCCACGTTCACTTCGGCGTTGGGCATCACGCTGGGGATGGCGACGGTGATCGTCGGCCACGCCACCTTCTGCATCGTGATCGTGTTCAACAACACCCAGGCACGCCTGCGCCGGCTCGGCACCGGTCTCGAGGACGCATCGGCCGACCTCGGGGCGTCGTCGTGGCAGACGTTCCGGTTCGTGACGCTGCCGATGATGCGCGGCGCGCTGGTGGCAGGCGCGATTCTGGCGTTCGCGTTGAGCTTCGACGAGATCGTCGTGACGACGTTCACCGCCGGCCCCACGGTGCAGACACTGCCCATCTGGATCTTCGGTAATCTGTTCCGCCCCAACCAGGCGCCTGTCATCAACGTGGTCGCCGCCGCGTTGACGATCATCGCGATCGTGCCGGTGTGGCTGACCCAGCGCATCGGCGGAGACCCTGCGGGGACGCGTATCTGAGCGCACTCGCCCGGCGGTTAGGGTGACCCGGTGACCGACCTCTTCGATCTCACCGGACATGTCAGCGTCGTCACCGGCGGCGGATCGGGCATCGGACTGGGCATGGCGGACGGCCTGGCCCGGGCCGGCGCTTCGGTGGCCATCATCGGCCGCAGTGCCGCGCGTTTGGACGCTGCCGCCGAGACGTTGCGTGCGTACGGCAATCCGGTCCTCACGCTCCCGTGCGACGTCAGCGACGAATCTGCGGTGACGGCGGCGATGGCCCGCGTGCGCGACGAATGGGATTCTCTCGATTCGTGTTTCGCCAATGCCGGGGTGGGCGGCCGATTCACCCCGACCCTGGACACCTCACTGGCGGAGTTCCGGTCGATCACCGCGGTCGATCTGGACGGCGTGTTCGTCACGCTCCGTGAGGCGGCCCGGCAGATGGTCGATGGCGGCCGGGGCGGCAGCCTGGTCGGCGTCTCCAGTCTTGGTGCGTTTCAGGGCATGCCCCGTCAGCCCGCCTACGCCGCGTCGAAGGGCGGCGTGATCTCCCTTATCGACAGCATGGCGGTCGAATTGGCCCGCTACGGCATTCGCGCCAACGCGATCGCGCCCGGCTGGTTCGACACCGACATGACGGCGGCCGGGCTGGCCGACGAGAAGTTCCGCTCCCGGGTGCTGCCCCGTGTGCCCGTGCGGCGGTGGGGGGCCGGTGAGGACGTCGCCGGGGTCGCGGTCTACCTCGCCAGCCCGGCGAGCAAATACCACACCGGCGACGTGTTGCGAATCGACGGCGGCTACCTGAAGTTCTGATCGCCGGCTAGCTGCTGAGATTTGCGGACCAGCGTTCTTCGATCCGGCCGAAGCGCCAGACGGCGAGTGCGGTGAGCCACGAGATGACGAAGAGGGCGACGATGCCGTAGCCGACGTAATCGAGGTCGATGTCGGCGATGGCGGCCAGCGGACCCGAATCGATGCCGAGTCGGTCGGCCAGCACGCCGATGAGTTCGATGGTGCCGATGATCAGGGCGACGGCCACCGAGATGGACGTGATCGTGAGGTTGTAGAAGATCTTGCGGACGGGCTTTGCGAACGCCCAGCCGTAGGCGTAGTTCATGAACACGCCGTCGGTGGTGTCCATCAGGCACATGCCTGCGGCGAACAGGATCGGCAACACCAGCACCGCGTAGAAGGGCAGGTCGAATGCGGCGGCGCCGCCGGCGAGGACGAGCAGGCCGACCTCGGTGGCGGTGTCGAAGCCCAGCCCGAAGAGCACGCCGATGGGATAGATGTGCCAGGGCTTTCGCACCGATTTGGTGAGTCCGCCGAGGAAGCGGTTCATGAACCCGCGGGAGTCGAGATGCTTTTCCAGGGCCGCTTCGTCGTACCGGCCTTCGCGTAGCTCACGGAACACCTTGAGGATTCCGAGGAGCGCGACGAGGTTGAGGATGCCCAGGATCCACAGGAACACCCCCGACACCGAGGGGCCGATCATGCCGGTGATGGTGTGCAGAGTGGAGTCTTCGTCTTCGACGGGTCCGACGAGGGCTTTGACACCGACGGCCAGCAGCAGCGACAGCGTGAACACGATGGTCGAGTGCCCCAGGGAGAACCAGAATCCCACCGCAAGCGGCTTCTTGGTGATTCCTGATTCGAGGTTGTCGGCGATGAGCTTTCGGGTGGTGTTGTCGACGGCGGCGATGTGGTCGGCATCGAACGCGTGCCGCAGACCCAGGGTGTAGGCCAGCACGCCCACGCCCACGGTGAAGACCGGGTGGTCACCACCGAGTTGGTAGTTGTTGGGCACGACCCAGGTGAACAGCACGATGAAACCGACGGCGTGCAGGAACACGATGACGCCGTACATTCCGGCCAGGGAGCGTTTGTCAGCGCCGGACAGGGTGCGCCGGAAGTGAGCCAAACCCCGTCCCGGCGCAGAATCGACGGGTTCGGTGACCGACATGAGACGCGCTCCTGGCTTCTGCGTTCTTGGCTGGCATCGCCGGGCAGGGCGGCCGGGAAGTCAGAGTAGGCCGCACCTCGACATCTGTCCAGATGGAAATATCAGCAGTTCACAGCATGTTTTCAGCTTCTCTGGGGTCTGACCCTTTCATCTGAACATGTGAACAGATATGTTGATGAGGGCGGCCATCGAAAGTGGAGGAACCCCCTTGCCTGACTACACCTTGCCCGAACTGGACTACGACTACGGAGCTCTCGAGCCCCATATTTCCGGGCAGATCAACGAGATTCACCACAGCAAGCACCACGCCACCTACGTCAAGGGCGTCAACGACGCGATCGCCAAACTCGAAGAAGCCCGGGCCAACGAGGATCACGGCGCCATCTTCCTCAACGAGAAGAACCTCGCGTTCCACCTCGGCGGGCACGTCAACCACACCATCTGGTGGAAGAACCTGTCCCCCAACGGTGGCGACAAGCCGACCGGTGACCTCGCCGCGGCCATCGACGACCAGTTCGGCTCATTCGACAGGTTCCGCGCCCAATTCGCCGCCGCCGCCAACGGTCTGCAGGGCTCGGGCTGGGCAGTGCTGGGTCATGACACCCTCGGCGGCCGACTGCTGACCTTCCAGCTCTATGACCAGCAGGCCAATGTGCCTCTGGGCATCATTCCGCTGCTGCAGGTGGACATGTGGGAACACGCGTACTACCTGCAGTACAAGAACGTCAAAGCCGACTACGTCACAGCGTTCTGGAATGTCGTCAACTGGGCCGACGTGCAGAACCGCTTCGCCACCGCGACAGCCTCGGGTCTGCTCGTCTAGACGCACGGACATGGTGACGTGATGGGTGACGACGAGAAAACCCGGTGGGCAATCGATGTCATGACCGCCTGGACCGAGGATGACTGCGCCTTCTACCAGCAACGCGTCCACACGTACCTCGCGGAACCGCACGGCGACACCGGCCTCATCACCGGACTGGTCAACCTGACCGGCCTGCTGCTCTCGGGGATGGAAGTCACAACAGGCAAAACCCCCGCCGAGATCTTGTCAGCCATCGCTTCCACCATCGCCCGCCACAGCCCGCCGTCCGGTCACCCCGACAACTGACCGGACGGTGGGTGGTGGCGACGACACTGTCGATGCCGATGAGTTTTCGGCCCGGGCTCGGTCGGTAGTTCTGTTCAAACTGGCGGACTGAACGGGACCGCAGACTCAGGCGCCGATGTTGCCGCCCTCATATGGACGACAGCGGGTGTCCGGCGAACTACTCTGGCGCCATGAGCGAGAAGACGACCTGCGTGGTCGTCGGTGGTGGGCCGGCCGGCATGGTGCTCGGCCTGCTGCTCGCCCGCGCCGGCGTAGCGGTCACGGTGCTCGAGAAGCACGCAGACTTCTTGCGCGACTTCCGCGGCGACACAGTGCATCCCAGCACGCTGCGGCTGCTCGATGACCTAGGGCTGTGGCCGGCTTTCGACGCACTGTCGCAGAGCCGGGTGCGCGAGTTCACCGTGGATGCGGCGCCGGGTCGCCCGGTCGCCGTCGCCGACTTCGATCGACTCCGCATGCCCCACCGCTACGTGGCGATGGTGCCGCAGTGGGATCTGCTTGACTTGCTCGCGAGCGCGGCCCACGCGGAACCGTCATTCACGCTGCGGCTGGAGCACGAGGTCACCGACGTCCTGCGCGAGTCGGGGCGCGTGGTTGGTGTCCGCTACGAAAGCCCCGATGGCACAGGCGAATTGCGCGCCGATCTGACGGTGGGGTGTGACGGGCGCGGCTCGGTGGTCCGACAGGTCGCCGGGCTGGCAGTGCGCGAATACCCGGTCAGCTTCGACGCGTGGTGGTTCCGGCTGCCCCGAAACGCAGCGACTGCGGGCTTCAGCCTGTTTCCGCGCATCGGGCGGGGCAAGGCCATCATCGTGATCCCGCGCGAGGGGTACCTGCAGATCGCGTTGCTGATCCGGAAGGGCTCCGACGCTGCGCTTCGCCGCCGAGGGTTGGCCGCGTTCCATGCCGATGTGCTCGAGCTCCTCCCCGAGGCCGGTGACACCGTTTCCGCCGTCGCCTCGCT
Organism: Mycolicibacterium sp. 018/SC-01/001; assembly: GCF_007096635.1. GTDB lineage: Bacteria > Actinomycetota > Actinomycetes > Mycobacteriales > Mycobacteriaceae > Mycobacterium. The sequence continues at coordinate 322,022 of NZ_VKAA01000003.1, read as the reverse complement.
CGACGAGGTCAAGTGTCTGGATGTGAAGCTGAACCGCTTGCGGCGCTGGCACATTGACGGCCTGCTGTGCATCGGCGACGCCGCCCACGCCATGTCCCCGGCAGGCGGGGTCGGCATCAACGTGGCCGTGCAGGACGGCGTGGCCACCGCGCGGTTGCTGGCAGGCCCACTGCGTCGCGGCGCGGTGACGGGCCGGGATCTGGCCAGGGTGCGCCGGCGCCGCATTCTGGCAACCGCGGTCACGCAGGCTCTGCAGCGCCAGTTGGACGCGCGGCTGCTGGGTCCTGTCGTTCGCGGCGACGATAGCGTCACCGGTCCGCCGGCCGGCCTGATCCGGGTGATGCAGAAGGTGCCGTGGCTGTCAGTGATCCCTGCGTACCTGGTGGGCGTCGGTGTGCGCCCGGAACAGGCACCGGAGTTCGCGCGGCGTGCGGCCAGCCGCTAGCCGCGCACTGACAATTCCGCCGATGCTCGGCGATGCACCCTCCACATCGGTGAGAACATGGCTGGTGTGGCCGCGAACCTGATCGTTCGACCCGCGGATGCGGCGGACGCGTCTGCTTGTGTCGCGATCTACCGCCCCTTCGTCGAGGACACCGCCATCACCTTCGAGATCGAGGTTCCCACTGCCGCGGACATGGCTGCTCGAATCGAGCTCGCACGCACGAATCACGAGTGGCTTGTGCTCGAGAAGAACAGCTCAGCGATCGGCTATGCCTATGCGCGTGCATTCAACCCCCGGCCGGCATACCGGTGGTCAACCGAAACCAGCATCTATCTCTCAGCGGAGCATCACCGAACCGGCGGGGGAAGGCGGCTGTACACCGAACTCCTGAAGCGGCTCGCTGAACGCGGTTACCGTCGAGCCTTCGCCGGCATTTCCCAACCCAATGAGGCCAGCGTGGCGTTTCATCGATGCTTCGGATTCGAGCCAGCCGGCCTCTACCGCCGGGTGGGGTGGAAGCAAGGCCGGTGGCACGACGTCGCATGGATGCAAGCGGATCTCGGTGAGACAGCGGGCGACGCCCCCCCGACGCCCATCATGTGAGGCGACATCGGGACTCGATCGGCCAGTGACGTGACGCCCAGCAGTGGTCATCAGCCGAACGCCGCGCGCAGCTCTGCTACGAAGTCTCGTGGGACTTCGAGACTGGGGAAATGACCGCCGCGAGGACGTTCACTCCATCGAGTGATGTTGCGATAACGTTCCGCGACCCAGCGTCGCGGAAACTGTTCGAATTCACGCGGATACAGCGAGATCGCGGTCGGGACGTGAACCGTCAGCGCCGGATCCATCCGACCGTAGCTCTCCCAGTAGATACGGGCCGACGATCCTCCAGAGCGTCCCAGCCAATGCAAGGTGACATTGTCGAGTATCCGGTCCGCCGCGATGCTCTCGAACGGACTGTCGTCGGTGTCCGACCACTCGGCGAACTTGTCCAGCATCCACGCCAACAGTCCGACCGGTGAGTCGTCGAGGGCGTAGGCGAGCGTTTGTGGGCGAGTGGCCTGCTGGCGCGCGTACGCGGACCGGCGCGCCCAAAACGCCTCGGTGGCATCGATCAGAGCACACTCCGCAGAGGTCAGACCTACTCGCGTCAGGCCGGGTGGCACTTGCGGAAAGGTGGTGTGCATCGCGGCAACCCGCTCGGGGTGCCGAGCAGCGAGGACTGTGGTCACGACGGCGCCCCAGTCACCACCGTGGGCGAAGAAATCGTCGTACCCGAGTGCCGTCATCAATTCCGCCCATGTATCGGCGATCCTCTCGACTCCCCACCCAGCTTCCGCCGGTTTCGAACTGAACCCGAAACCAGGCAAAGACGGAGCGATTATGTGGAAAGCCGGCAGTGATGGATCAGGCGGATGCGCGAGATCCTCCAGCACGTCCAGAAACTCCACGATGCTGCCCGGCCAGCCATGAGTCAGCAGCAAGGGCGCGGCGTCGATTCGTCTCGAACGATGATGAAGGCAGTGGATGTGCACCCCGCCCAGGTGGAGGAGTAGTTGCCCAGCGTCGGCCAACTCGTGTTCCACGGCGCGCCAATCATATTCGTCGTGCCAGCGATCAACCAACGCGCGCAGGTCCGCCAATGGAACCCCCTGACTCCACCGCGCCCGGCCGGCCGCTTCGGGCAGTGATTCGCGATCGGGCCAGCGCACCGCGGCCAGGCGAGCACGCAGAGCGCCGATCTCACTTTCAGGCACCCGCAGCGTGAACGGCTGCACTCTGGTGTCGCCGTCATCCGTCGGCGTCACAGTCCCCCCATCTCTACGCCCTCCGGCCGGTGCCCGCGGGCGATGCTCGATCATCCCGCACTGCAGACCCCGACGCGCAGGGCCGTTCGTATCTGATTCATCTCCTGTGCTTTCCGCGGCACCTGTGAACAGGCACAGGGGCAGACTGCAGGCGTAGCCTTTCGGGACCGCCGGCCATCATCTCCAGGAGCACCTCTGTGACGACACCGACTGCCCGCTTCATCCTGGCGTCCTGGCCCACTCCCCTGGAACCTGCGCCGCGGCTCAGTGTCGCCCTGGGATTGAACGCCGACGATCTCTGGCTCAAACGCGATGACCTGACCGGACTGGCGGCCGGGGGCAACAAGATTCGCAAGCTCGAGTGGACCATCGCGGCTGCACAGCGGCAACAAGCCGATGTCGTGATCACCACGGGCGCTCCGCAATCCAATCATGCGCGGCTGACGGTGGCAGCCTGCGCCCGCGCGGGGCTCGACGTTGTGCTCGTCTTTCCCGGTGCGGCGCCTCGCACATCTCCCGCCGGCAACTTGCTTCTCGATACCTTGCTCGGCGCCAGCCTGGTGTGGAGTGCCGACCGTGGCGTCGATGCCAAGGGTCAAGACGAACTGGACGACGTCGCCGATGAGGTGGCGCAGGAGCTGCGCGCCGAGGGACGCCGTCCGGTGGTGATCCCTTTCGGCGGGTCGAATGCTGTGGGGGCACACGGATACCGACTCGCTGCCGGGGAGATCACCCTGCAGCGCGACCGCGTCGATGAGGTCGTGTGTGCGGTGGGTTCGGGAGGAACCATGGCCGGACTCGTCGCGGGACTGGGCGCCGAGCGCGTTCTCGGCGTGGATTGCGGTGCTGTCTCCGACGCGCACGCTCAGGTGGCAGCACTGCTGCAGGATATGGGTACCGCCGTCCCACATGAACAGTTGCGCATCAGAACCGACCAGGTCGGCGCCGGGTATGAGGTACTCACTGACAAGGCCCGTGCCGCAATGACACTCGCAGCCAGAACGCACGGCTTGGTTCTCGACCCCACCTACTCTGCTCGCGCGCTGGCCGGCCTGATCGACGCGATCGAGGACGGCACGATCCGCCCGGGACGCGCAGTCATCTTCCTGACAAGTGGCGGGCTGCCCGGTTTGTTCGGGCACCCCGACATGTCCTCGTCGTAGCGCCAGCACCGACGATCAGAACCCGCACGAGGGCGCCCGCTTCAGGACTGCAGCAGGTTCGCTCACTTTCCGCCGGCCCTTTTGTCCGCGCGCTTCCGAGCGCGGTAGTCACGCATACCGGACTGACTCGCGCACTGGGGACTGCAGAAGGTGGCCGATGTGTTGCGCGTCCGATCGACGAACGCCAGGTGGCACGGTTGGTTCCGGCAAGCCTTCATGCGCCCCCACTGCCCCGAGAGGGACAGTTCTGCGACGGCGACCAGCACAGATGAGAACAGACGTGAAACTCCCGCGCCGGTGTCGCGCAGCCGCACCCCCGCAACGGTGGTGTGGACGAACACCGGGAAACGCTCTCCCGCGCGTGCCAGGGCCATCTCGGCCTCCCGAACCTCAGCGTCCGAGACGCGCGCGTCGCGCGAATGGGCTAGCAGCACGACAACCAGAGCGTCGCGCAGCTCGCGGGCTTGGGCTGCGTCGACCTCGGTGACTGAGGAGAGAGCAGATTCCGCGGCGAACCATCTCTGTTCGTGGGCCCACGCGATGAGGCTTGCTTCATCGCCGAATCGTTCCACCGAGCCGCCTCCGTCCACGTGGGTGTTGGCGAAGGCAGTTACGACCTCACGAGGGTCATACCTGCCGGGGTCCTCGGCGTTCACGTGTACATCGTAGCGATCCGTTAGGGTCGCACGCTTTTAGATCTCAACTTTCAACGCACTTTTATGCGTTTACGTTATGACTTAAGTGGTTATGATCATAACCATGACACGTACTTCACATGACCCGAAATCCGGCCCGAACACCCGCCGCACGTGGTTCATCACCGGCGCTTCCTCCGGCATCGGTCTCGAGTTGGCGCACGCGGCTGCGGGCCGCGGAGACAACGTCACCGCGATCGCCCGTAGTGAGCGGAACCTGCAACGACTCAATGACGCCTACGCAGACCGCGTCGTGGTGCGCGCAGCCGATGTCGCCGACCCAGCGGCGCTGCGGGCGGCCGTGGAGTCGACCGTCGCAACCTTCGGTCGCATCGATGTCGTCGCCAACAACGCCGGGTTCGGCCTGTTCGGTGCGGTGGAGGAATCCACAGATGGCCAGGCGCGAGCGATCTTCGATACCAACGTTTTCGGTGTCCTGAATGTCTTGCGGGCCACTTTGCCCGTCCTACGCGCCCAAGGCAGCGGGCACATCTTGCAAGGCTCGTCCTACTACGGTCAGGTTGCACATCCTGGCGTCGGACTACTTGCGGCGACCAAGTACGCAGTGGAGGGCCTTACCGACGCACTCGTTGGAGAGCTCTCTCCCTTGGGAATCACGGTCACCCTCGTCGAACCCGGGCCCACCGCAACAGCGTTCCTCGACAATTTGGATCTGGCTGAAACCATCAGCGACTACGACTCGACGGTGCGCGAGGTGCAAAAGTCGATCGGCGAACTGCCACCCAGCGCCTTCAATTCTCCAGCGCGCGTCGCTGCGGCGATCATCGAGGCCGTGGATGCACCCGCTCCTCCGCTGCGGTTGGCGACCGGAACCCACGCCGTTTCTGAGATGCGTGCTGCGCTGAGGAGCCGACTCGCCGAACTCGACGCTTGGGAACACCTCAGCGCTTCGGTGGACGACTGAGTCAGCGGTAGTAGACCTCGCCGCCGGTGGGATAGCCCCCGCCGTGGGTGGTGATGTGCACGTGGTCGTAGTGGCCGTAGCCACCGGCGCGACCGCCGCCCGGGGTGTAGTAAACGCCGCGCCAGATGCAGTCCTGGAGACCGAACCGCTCGGCGTTCTTGAGCGCGAACGCAACGATCTGGTTGCCCAGCGCGATGCCTTCGGCGCTGCTGGCGTTCGGGATCATCACGTCGATGGCCAGGCCGTTGGGATGCCACGGCAGCGGGTCGGCCCGGACACCGCCGATGCTCTGGATCTCGGGGAAGATCGCGCTCACCGCGCGCGCGACCAGGATGGTCTTCACCTGCAGACCCTGTTCGGGGGCGAGTCCGGCCGGCAGGACCTGCGGCTGGCGAGCGGCTGCCCGTGAAGCCACCCATTGCACCCGGGTGCCACTCGCGCCGCTCACGGTCGCGAAGCCTGCCGGTGGGGCGGCGACCAACTCCACGCAGCACGGCGGGGCCTCAGCGACCACCGGTCGGGCAGGTTCTTCGGCAGGACGCTGCACATCGGCCCCGGCGACCAAGAGCGCGGCCGCAGGCAGGCCGAGGGCGGTCATCACACGCGCGCGCGAACGCCGCGGTCGTACCAGGGAGTGCCTGCCCACGCACAGCAGACTACGAGGGCACATCACGAAATCACAGACGGACGGCAAACTTTCGATAACGAAATGCCCCATGGACATCACTGGCATCACCAGTCGCAGAATTGCAGCCCTCGGGATGAGCCCCGCCCCGTCAGGCGACTTGGCCGTCGGGTGGGGCGGGTCCGCCGGGTTCTGACGGTTCTCCCGGGTCTTGGGTGGGTTCGTCGTGGTCGGGTGGTCGGAGGAGTCGTTCAGGGGTGTGGTGGGTGTTGATGCGGGTTTGGCCGGTGTCCAGGTTCGGGGGTGGCGCCCATTCGACGTCGTGGCGGGGGTTCATCGTGGTGGTCCAGCCCCCGGGTGCGACGGCGCGGTTGTCCGGCGGGCAGGCCAGGCCGAGATCGTCGACGTTCGTCAACCCGCCGTCGGCCCAATTCGCGGTGACGTGATGCACCTGGCAGCCATACGCCCCGACCCGGCAGCCCGGTTTCGTGCAGCCCCCGTCACGGGCGATCAGCATGATCCGCTGCGCCGCCGAGGCGACCCGCCGCGTGCGGAACAGATCCAGCGCGGCGCCGGTGGCGCGGTCGAAGACCGCCAGATAGTGCGAGGCGTGCGCACCCATCCGGATGACATCGCGGATGGGTAGCCGGGTGCCGCCGCCGGTGGTACCGATCCCGGCGCGAGACTCGAGGTCTTGCAGGGTGGTGCGCACGATCACCGTCACCGGCAACCCATTCAGGTGGCCGAGTTCCCCGCTCATCAGGGCGATCCGCCCCACCGCCACCAGGGCGTCGTGTTGGCGTTGGGCCAGGCTGCGGTGATCGCTGTCGATCTGGGCTTGGGTCGGCGTCCCCGACGTGCACGGTTCGGGATCGTCGGGGTTACACATGCCCGGGGCGGCGTAGCGGGCGAAGATCGCCTCCCACACGGCTGCCGCCTCCGGGGTCAGATCAGCCCGCCACGGCGTCATCCCGTCCCGACCCTGCCGGCCTGTGGTCAATCCCCGTTTGCGGGTGCGTTCAGCATCGTCGGGTTCGGGGCCGTCCTGATCGAGCAGAAACAGCGTCAGCTCCGCAGCATCACGGGTCTCCTTCGGCCCCGCGCCGACCGCGGTGCGCACCACCTCGACCTCGAACTGCTCCCGCGTCTGGGTGTCGACGAAGCCGGGCAGCTTGGCGACGACCTTGCGGATCTCGCGGACATGCTCCTCGGTGACCAGGCCGTGTTCCTGGGCGATCGCGGTCGCCGGTAATGCCGGCGGCAGCGGCGGCCCGGTGACCGGCTGTCGCGGCGCCAACAGGGCCGCTTCAGTCAGGCGGCGATGCGCCTCGGCGCCGCTGATCCGGTACCGGATCGCCAGCACGTCTTTCCAGTTCTTGGCACCCATCTGCTGCGGGGTCGTCTCCACCTGCAACCGAGCCAACCCCCGATGCCGCGCCATCGGTAACCGACAGCCCGCGGATTCGACCTCATCGAGCAACTCGGTCACCTCAGCAGCGGTAGACCGATCCAGGCCACAGGACAACACAGCATCAACAGCGTCCCGTAACGCCGTCACCGCCTCCCGCACCTCCACAATTCGAACATACATTCGACTACCGACACATCCGCAGAAGTGGCGTAGATCTCTGGATAGCGCGACGCCGCGCACAGCTCGCACTAAGGTGACTCCAGCAGTGGCGTCGGCACTTTTCTGTGAACACGAGTTGCCGATCGGAAAAATTTCTGAAAAATGCTGTGCGGCCCGGAGAAGTCTTTGGTTGTGGGCCGCCCGGACCACAAAGGGGAAAGCTGTGACCACCGCACGCACGGTTCGACATGGACTCGCGCTCGTCTGCATCATCATGCTGGCTGCCTTCGGCCTCGCCGCCTGCGGCAAGGACAGCGGGTCGGGAGGTGGCTCCGGCGGCGGGGGCGGCGGCGACATCACGGTCGCGCTGACCTCGTTCCCCGACTACGTCGACCCGCAGCTCTCCTACACGGTCGAGGGCTGGGAAGTCCTCTGGAACGTCTACACGCCTCTGCTGACCTACAAGCACGCCAAGGGCAAGGACGGCACCGAGATCGTGCCCGGTCTCGCCGAGGCGCTGCCGGACATCTCTCCGGACGGCACCGAATACAAGCTCAAGCTGCGTAAGAACATGAAGTACTCCGACGGCACCCCGATCAAGGCCTCGGACTTCACCTATGCGATTCAGCGTCTGTTCAAGGCGGACTCGGGCGGGTCGGTGTTCTATGACGTGATCGTCGGCGCCAAGGACTACGCGGACGGCAAGGCCGACACGATCACCGGGATCACCACCGACGACAACACCGGTGACATCACGATCAAGCTGACGGGCCCCAACGGCACGTTCGACAACCTGCTCGCGCTGATGTTCGCCGCACCGGTGCCGCCGACCACCAAGCTCGACGGCGACACGACCAACACCCCGCCGCCGGCCAGCGGTCCGTTCATGATCTCCAGCGTCGACGCCCCCCGCACGCTGACGATGGAGCGCAACCCGCAGTTCAAGACCGTCAAGGACGCGGGCGCGTCGGAGGTCGCCGACGCCAATGTCGACAAGATCACCGTGGTCGAGAACAAGAACCAGAGCGCTCAGGTCACCGACATCGTGCAGAACAAGGTCGACTTCATGGTCGACCCGGTGCCGTCGGACCGCCTGCAGGAGGTCAAGACCCGTTACGCCGATCGGTTCCGCATGGAGGAGTCGATCAACACCTACTACTTCTTCATGAACACGCAGAAGGCGCCGTTCAACGACATCAAGGTGCGCCAGGCGATCAACTACGCGGTCGACCCCGAAGCGCTGAATCGCATCTTCGGCGGCCGTCTGCACCCGACCCAGCAGATCCTGCCGCCGGGCATGCCGGGCTACCAGGAGTACAAGCTCTACCCCGGTCCGGACATGAACAAGGCCAAGCAACTGATCGCCGAGGCCAATCCGGCCGACCGTGACATCACGGTGTGGACCGACGACGAGCCGGACCGCAAGCGCATCGGGGAGTACTACCACGATCTGCTCACCCAGCTCGGGTTCAACGCGACGCTGAAAGTGATTGCCGGCGATGTGTATTGGACCACCATCGGCAACCAGTCCACTCCCGACGTGGACACCGGATTCGCCGACTGGTTCCAGGACTTCCCGCATCCCGACGACTTCTTCCGTCCGCTGCTCAACGGCGCCAGCATCCTGCCGACCAACGGCAACAACCTGTCCCGGGCCAACCTGCCGGACCTGGACGCGAAGATGAACGAGCTGTTGACCAAACAGATCACCGAACCCGGCGTCGAGCAGCAGTACGCGGACCTGGACAAGGCCTACATGCAGCAGGCGGTGTGGGCGCCCTACGGCAACGAGCAGTTCACGACGTTCCTGTCCGAGCGCATGGATCTGGACAAGTCCTATCAGCATCTGTTGTTCAAACAGGACTTCACCTCGTTCGTGGTGAAGTAGCCGATGGTCGCCTCTGTTCCAGACGTCGAGGTCCCCGACGAGCCACCACTGCCCACCGGGGTGCCCAAAGAACAGATACAGGGCCGCAATCCGTGGTACCTGGCGTGGCTGCGCTTGCGCCGCAACAAGGTTGCGCTGTTCTGCGGCGTGCTGTTCGTCCTGATCGTGCTGTTCTGCCTGGCCGCGCCGCTGTGGGCGCACTACGTCGCGCAGACGGGGCCCAACGACAACCACATCACCGACACCGTCAGCATCAACGGTGTCGACACCGACGTGGTGTCACCCGACGGCACGCCGTTGGGTCCGGGCCTGCACGGCCGGTACCTGCTCGGCGCCGATCAGAACGGCCGCGACGTCATGGTGCGCCTGATGTACGGCGGCCGGACGTCGATCTACATCGGTCTGGCCGCTGCGGCGGTGACCACGGTGCTTGCCGTCGTGGTCGCCCTGCTCGCGGGGTACTACCGCGGCTGGATCGATGCGGTGCTGTCCCGAATTCTCGACGTGATCTGGGCCTTCCCGGTGTTGTTGCTCGGCATCGCGCTGGGCACGGCCCTGGCCATCGGCGGTCTCAAGCTGGGCTTCCTCCAGATCGCAGGCGATTCGATCTGGATTCCGATCCTGATCATCGGTCTGGTGTACGTGCCGTACATGGCCAGACCGCTGCGCGGGGAGATCTTGGCGCTGCGCGAGAAGGAGTTCGTCGAAGCCGCTGTGGCGCAAGGGATGGGCCCTCTGCGGATCATGGTCGGCGAGCTGTTGCCCAACATCATCTCGACGATCATCGTGTTCTTCACGCTGAACATCGCCAACAACATGCTGCTGGAATCTGCGCTGTCATTCCTCGGCGCGGGAGTCCGGCCGCCGAATGCGTCGTGGGGCACGATGATCGCCGACGGGTACCAGCTCATCTACACCGCGCCGCACCTGACGATCGTCCCCGGTCTGCTGATCGTGATCACGGTGCTGGCGCTCAACGTCTTCGGGGACGGCCTTCGCGACGCGCTGGATCCGAAAGCCAGAATCAGGCTGGAGCACTGATGGCGCGGTTCGTCGCACGACGGGTCCTCGGCATGATCGCGGTGCTGTTCGCGATCTCGGTGATCGTGTTCCTGATCTTCAACGTGGTGCCCAACTCCGATCCGGCCGCCCGGATCGCCGGCAAGAACGCCGATCCCGATCTCATCGCACGCGTCAACGCCGACCTCGGCCTGGACCGTCCCCTGCCCGTGCAGTACCTGACCATGATGAAGCAGATCTTCACCGGAGAACTCACGTCGTATGCCAGCGATCGCAATGTGGGAGAACAGATCTGGCACGGGCTGCCGGCCACGTTCTCGCTGTGCATCGGTGCGGCGGTGATCTGGATGACGCTGGCGGTGCTGTTCGGTTACCTGAGCGCGGTGCACGCCGGCAAATTCGGGGACCGCGCGCTGAGCATCCTGTCCCTGGTCGGCATCTCGATGCCGGTGTTCTGGCTGGCGGCCATCCTGCTGTACTTCTTCACCTACAAGGTCGAACTGTTCCCGACGGGGAGTTACGTTCCGCTGACGGAGAGTCCGCTCGACTGGGCGTATCACCTGATACTGCCGTGGTTCACGTTGGCGGTATTGTTCATCGGCTTCTACAGCCGCGTGTTGCGCTCGAACATGCTCGACGCGATGAATGAGGACTACGTCCGCACCGCACGGGCCAAAGGCCTGACCGAACGCCAGGTGCGCATCCGGCATGTGTTGCGCAACAGCATGATTCCGATCGTCACGCTGTTCGGCCTGGACTTCGGCATGGTCGTCGGCGGAGGCGCGATCTTGACCGAGACGGTCTACAACCTCGACGGTGTCGGGCTGTACGCCGGCGAGGCTATCCGCAGTCTTGACCTGCCGCCGCTGATGGCGGTGACGATGTTCGGTGCGTTCTTCATCGTGTTGTTCAACACGATCGTCGACATCGCCTACGCCGTGCTGGACCCGCGCATCCGACTCGGGGAGGCGGCACCGGCATGAGTGAGCCATTGCTCGAAGTGCAGGACCTCCGGGTCGGTTTCGCGACCGAGGACGGTGTGGTGCAGGCCGTCGAAGGGGTGTCCTTCTCCCTGGCCGCCGGTGAGATCCTCGCCATCGTCGGCGAATCGGGGTCGGGCAAGAGCGTGACCGCCCAGACGCTGACCGGTCTCACCCGTTCGCCGAACAGCCGGATCACCGGGTCCGTCACCTATCGCGGTCGCGAGTTGGTCGGCCTCGACGACCGTGGGCTGCAGGACATTCGTGGCGAAGAAATCGCGATGGTGTTCCAGGATCCGATGTCGTCGCTGAATCCGGTGTACCGGGTGGGCGATCAGATCATCGAGATGATTCGCGCGCACCGCGACGTGCCCAAGTCCGAGGCCTCCCGGCGTGCTGCCGAACTGCTTGCGGCGGTTGGCATCCCGAATCCGGAGAGCCGGCTGCGCAGCTATCCGCACGAGTTCTCCGGCGGTATGCGCCAGCGCGTGATGATCGCGATGGCGTTGGCCCTGGAACCGGCCGTGCTGATCGCCGACGAGCCGACCACCGCGCTGGACGTCACGGTGCAGGCGCAGATCCTGCGGTTGCTCGCCCAGTTGAACGCCGAGCGCGGGCTGGCCGTGGTGCTGATCACCCACGACCTCGGTGTGGTCGCCGAGGTCGCCGACCGGGTCGCTGTGATGTACGCGGGCCAGATCGTCGAGGACGGCAGCCTCGACGACATCTTCTACCGCCCGCAGCATCCCTACACGTGGGGTCTGCTCGGGTCCCTCGCTCGCCTCGACCGGCCCCGCTCGGAACGCCTGGCGCAGATCCCCGGTCAACCGCCGTCGCTGCTCGATCCCCCGCCGGGATGTCGGTTCGCGCCGCGGTGCGCGTTCGAATTCGACAGATGCGGTGAGCCGCCCGATCTGGCGCCCACGCAGAGCGGGTCACATCTGGATCGCTGCTGGCTCGATGCCGAGGAGAAAGCCCGGGTGCGCGCATGACCGAACCGCTGCTCGAAGTCACCGACGTGGTGAAGCACTACCCGATCCGCTCGGGCATCGTGATCGAACGCGAGGTCGGAACCGTACGCGCGGTCGACGGGGTGAGCCTGACGTTGAACGAAGGCGAGACGTTGGGTCTGGTCGGCGAATCGGGCTGCGGGAAATCGACTTTGTGCCGAGCGATCCTGCAGTTGATCCCGCCGACCTCGGGGTCGGTCAAGTTCCTCGGTCGAGAACTCGTCGGGCTGTCGCGGCGGGAGCTGCGACCGCTGCGTCGACAGATGCAGATGATCTTCCAGGATCCCTACGCGTCGCTGAATCCGCGCAAGCGGGTCGGGCAGATCGTCGGCGACCCGATGGACCTGCACGGTCTGGCCAGCGGCGCCGAATTGAAACGCCGCGTACAGGAGCTGCTGGACCGTGTGGGCCTGCGCCCCGAGCACTACAACCGCTTCCCCCATGAGTTCTCCGGCGGCCAGCGTCAGCGCATCGGTATCGCCCGGGCGCTGGCGCTGCAGCCGAAGTTGATCGTTGCCGACGAACCGGTGTCCGCACTCGACGTCTCGGTGCAGGCGCAGATCGTCAATCTGCTCAAGGACTTACAAAACGAGTTCGGGCTGTCGTATCTGTTCGTCGCTCACGATCTGGGTGTGGTCCGGCATGTGTCGGATCGAGTCGCGGTGATGTACCTCGGCAAGGTGATGGAGAACTCGGGCACCGACGACCTCTACGACCGGCCGGTGCATCCGTACTCCAATGCGTTGTTGTCGGCCGTTCCGATTCCTGATCCGCGCCTCAACGACGCGCGCGAACGGGTGGTCCTCGAGGGTGACGTCCCGAGTCCCAGCAATCCTCCGTCGGGATGCCGGTTCCACACCCGCTGTCCCTGGGCCACCGAGATCTGCGCCACCGACGAACCCGAATTGGTGTCCTACGAGCCGGGTCATGCGGCTGCGTGTCACCATCCGCGCAATCTGGAATCGTTGCCGGCCTGACGCCGGATGAGTGACCCGATCGGCTGTCCCCTCCGCAGCCGATCGAGCCAACCTGCTCAAGCTAAGCCGACGGAACGGCGGGAGCAATCGGGGAAACCCCTATACCTGCGCGCTCAGGGCTGTGCGGGAACCGGGATCGGGATCGGCACCGGGACGAAGGGCACCGTGAGGTAGCTGGTCGTGGTCACTGCCTGAGTTGTGGTGGGTGCCTGCGTGGTCGTCGGCACCGTGGTGGTGGGCACGGTGGTCGTCGGCACGGTGGTGGTCGGCGCTGTGGTCGTGACGGTGGTGGTCGTGGTGGTCGTCGTCGGCGTGGTGGTCGTCGTGGTTGTCGTCGTCGTCGTTGTTGTGGTCGTCGTCGTGGTCGTCGTGGCCGTCGTCGTGGTGGTCGTTGGCACCGTGGTGGTCGGTGCGGGCGGCGCGGTGGTGAGCACCGGGGCGGGCGGCGGGGCCGCGCTCGTCGGCGGTGGCGCCGGTTGCCCCGGCACCGTCACCGTCTGCTCGACGGCGCTCGATGGGGTCAGGTCGCGGCTCAGCGGCGCGTTGCCGGGCTGCGGCCGGTCGGGGTCGGAACGCTCGACGCTGGTGAGGGCGATGGCGACGCCACCGACGGCCACCAGCGCAATCGCGGCGACCACGCCGAGCAGCGACAGCGGCAGCCGCCGCCACCCCGTCGCGTCGTCGTCGACGGGTTCGACCTGCGGGTCGCTCAGCCGATAGGGATTGGGCCGGTCCACGACGTCGGTGGGGCCGTCGGCGTGATCGTCGATGACGTAGGTGTCCTCGCCGGCATACGGCACCACGTCTTCGGTGGACGGATCGTCCTGCGACCACGCCAGTGCATACGTCGAGTCGGCGGGCTCGTCGGCGACGGCGGGTGCGGCTCGGGTCGCCGTCTCGGCCGCCCCGCCGTAGGCGGCGAACAGCGCGGCGCCGACGGCGGCATCCAGCGCGGGCCGGGGCGACCACAGCACCCGGCCCGGGAAGGCCGAGAACCGTTGGCGCACCGCCGGAATGGCCGAGCCACCGCCGACGAGTACGACCGCCGACAGCGTCGACGCACCGCTGTTGTTGCGCTGCAGCACATCTCGTAGTGCCTCGACGACGTCGTCGAGCGGGCGGGCGAGAAGTGCATCGAGGTCGCCCCGGGTGAGGACGATGTCGCCGCGGTACCCGGGCACGTCGACGGCCAGCCGGGCCTCGGCCTGCGTCGAGAGCTGCTCCTTGACGCTGCGGCACTGCTCCCGCAGTCGCGCCAGCGATCCGACGGCAGCGGTCGCGCCGGTGTCCCCGGCGCTGTGCGGCACCCGTTCCAGCACGTGGGTCAGCAGAGCCTGGTCGATCTGGTCTCCGGCGAACTCGGCGAATCGCTCGGTGCGGCCGATCACCTCGAGCGAACCGGCCTCGGCGAGACTGATGCTCGTCCCGCTGCCGCCGATGTCGAGGACGGCCAGCAGCCCGCGCCGTTCAAGTCCGGGATCGGCCACCATCGCCGTCAGCGCGGCCACTACGCCGGGAACGAGCCGCGGCGGCAGACCCCCGGGCGCCAGCGGGCCGCTGGCTTCGAGCTCGTCACGCAGCGCGTCGAGCGTCGCGGGACCCCAGTACGACGGCACGGCGATGGCCACATCGGAGGGCGCCGCCGAGCCGGCCAAAGCCGCCATCGATTCCAGCGCCTCGACGACGAGCTGACCGGCCGGATAGCGGGAGCCGTCCTCGCCCACCAGCGGCACGGGATCCCCGACGCGCTCGACGAAACCGCTCAGCGTCACTCCGCCGCTGCGGTCGGCGGGTACCCCCACCTCCGGTGCCGTGTGGCCGTACACGGTCAGCACCGACCGGCGCAGCACTGGCGGCCGCCCGACCCCGGCCGCGCCCAGATTGGTGGCGCCGACGGACAACCCCAGTGCATCGCTCATGACGGGGCACACCTTAATCGCCGGGGGCGTTGCAGCCCATCAGACACTCTGCCGGGCCGAACTGTGCTGCAATGACGGCCATGGGTGACATCGACGACATCAAGACGGTCAAGTACCGCTACCTCCGCACGCTCGACACCAAGCACTGGGACGAGTTCGCCGACACCCTGACCGACGACGTGATCGGCCACTACGGTGAGTCGGTCGGCGAGGAACACCACTTCGGCAATCGCGACGAGCTGGTCAACTTCATGCGCAGCTCGCTGGGCCCGGACATCATCACCGAGCACCGTGTCACCCATCCCGAGATCGCGATCGACGGCGACGAGGCCACCGCCACCTGGTATCTGCAGGATCGCGTCATCGCGCCTGCCTTCAACTTCATGCTGATCGGCGCGGGTTTCTACCACGACCGCTACCGCCGCACGGATGCCGGCTGGAAGATCAGCGAAACCGGCTACGACCGTACCTACGACGCCTCGATGTCGCTGGAAACGCTGAACTTCAAGGTGAAGGCCGGCCGCGCGGTCAAGCAGTAGACGTGACGGCGATCATGGCGCCGGGACGCAACCACCGCATGATCGTCACCAGCGTCGCGTCGTCGATCGCCACGCAGCCGGCCGTCGGGCCGCCGTCGGTGCCGTGGACGAAGAACGCCCCGCCCTTACCGGGGATCCGTTCCTTGTTGACGCCCATCACCACGGCATGGGCGTACTGGGGGATGTCGAGGTTCTCGGTCCCCGAGCTCGGGTTGGTGTCGAAGCGGCAGTTCTGCTTGTCGCACACCTGCATCGTGTTGTAGGTGGGGCTCTTCATGTCGCCGTCCCACCAGTGGTTGGGACCGACCCTGATGTAGCGCAGTCCCCCGCCGGGATCGGGCTGGGTGCCGAATGAGAAGTCGAGGGAGTAGACGCCCTCGGGAGTCATCATCGATCCGTCGAAATGGTTGGGCGACATGCCTTTCGCGCCGATCTTGGCGGGAATGCCCACGCCTCCGGTGACAGGCTGCCAGCCGGCCGCGGTGCGCTGCCAGACGTCGAGCGTGGCATCCGATCCGCCGGTGCCGGTGACCGCGAGCACCTGGGTGGCCCGTCCGACCGACGCGGAGAACCACGGACTGAGCGCGGCCTGCGCAGCGGGAGCGCTCATGACCGAGCCGGCGAGCAGAACCGCGCAGAGCACGGTGAGCAGTCGGCGCATGGGCTTCGATCGTGGCCGCCCGACCCAACATTCGAGGTCGCGATCAGGACACGATCCGGTCGCGAAGTGCGAGGTTTGCCGCCTCGGCGTCTCGGCTACGTTGGCGTGATGGATCTTCTGCCCGCACGTCTGCGGCGGCCACGGCACCAGGGAATCGACCAGATCGGCCGGGGGCTGGGCACTCTCGATCGCGAGGTGTTCGAGGCCATCGCGGAGTCGCCGAGCCCGTTGATCGACGCGGTGATGCCGCGCCTGACCCGGGCGGCCGACCATTCCAAACTGTGGTTCGCGATCGCCGCCGGACTGGCTGCCGTCGGCAATCCGTCGGTCAAGCGTGGCGCGATGCGCGGTGTGCTGACACTGGGGGTGACGAGTCTGGTCACCAACCAGGGGGCCAAACGCGTGTGGCGGCGGGACCGGCCGAGCCGGGTGCTCGTGCCGCTGGCCCGGCAGACACGGCGCGCACCGACGTCGAACTCCCTTCCGTCGGGGCATTCGGCGAGCGCAGCGGCATTCGCGGTCGGCGTCGGCCTGGAGAACGCACCCGTGGGCCTGGGTCTGGCTCTGCTCGCCGGCCTGGTCGGCATGTCACGTATCGCGGTCGGCGCCCACTACCCCGGCGATGTGCTGGCCGGTCTGGGCCTGGGCGCGGGCATCGCCGTGCTGGGTGGCCGCGTGGTGCCGCCGATCGTTGAGGAGCGACTGCCCGGGGCGGCGCCGCTGCGTGTCGACACGCCGCCGCGACCGCGCGGTAACGGCGTGATAGTCGTGGTGAACCCGGCATCGGGCAGCGGTACCGGGGCACGGGTGCTGGACGAGGTACGGCGGGCTCTGCCCGAGGCCGAGATCGTTGAGCTGGGTGAGGACGACGACGTCCCGGCGGTGTTCCGGGAGGCGGCACGGCGCGCCGAGGTGCTGGCCGTCGGCGGTGGCGACGGCACGGTGGCGGTGGCGGCGGGCATCGCGCTGGAGGAGGGGGTGCCGCTGGCGGTATTGCCGGCGGGCACGTTCAACCACTTCGCGAAGGACATCGGCTGCGAGAGCACCGCGAAGACGGTGGCAGCGATCCAGAACGGGACGGTGTCGTGCGTGGACATGGTGTGCCTGAACGAGAAGCAGATGGTGGTCAACACCGCCAGCATCGGGGCGTACCCCCAGTTCGTCCGCACCCGGGAGAAGTGGGAGCACAAGATCGGGAAACCGCTCGCAGGCATCTACGCGATGTTCCACACGCTGCGCCGCGACCAGCCGGTGCGCATCCGCTACGACAACCAGACGCTGCAGACCTCGCTGTTCTTTCTCGGCAACTCGATCTACCTGCCGTCAGGGTTCGCACCGTCCCGGCGAACCCGGATGGACGACGGGCTGATCGACATCCGCATCCTGGAGACGGGCCGCCGGCTGGCGAAGCTGAGGATTCTCGCCGCGCTGATGCTCGGGCGCCTGGTGCGCAGCCCGCTCTACCGGGAACTGCGGGTACCGGAATTCGCCTTCGACGCCGTCGACGGACCGACGGTGCTCGCACTCGACGGTGAGGTGGGCACCGAGGTCACCCACGCGAGTTTCAGCGTGCGCTACCGGGCACTGCCGGTGTTTCGGCCGGCTGTGTGACGGGCCGCACAGGCCGCACCACGAGCAGGCACGCCACGACGTAGGCCCAGCCCAGTGCCCAGCCGGCGACGATGTCGGACGGATGGTGCACGTTGAGGATCACCCGGCCCACGCCGATGGTGACGACGACGGCCACTCCCAGCGCGATCAGCCACGCGCGACGGGCGGCGGGCACCAGCGGCAGCGCGACCGCGAGCAGCGCTGTCACCGCGACGATGACGCCGAGCGCGTGCCCGGACGGGAACGACGACGAGGCGGCCCTGACCAGAGCAGTGGCCGGGCGCGGACGGTCGACCAGTGTCTTGGCGGTCTCGGTGACCAGCCCTGACAGCTCCACGCTGACGATCAGGAACACCGCAGTGCGGATGTGTCGGCGCACGAACGCGACGACGATGACGATGACGGTCACCAGCCGGAACGCCGTCGGCCCCAGCACCGTGCAGTACACGTCCCAGAACGTCACCCAGCCCGGGTGGCGCTCACCGATCCGCAGTGTCGAGGCCAGCGATGCGTCGTCGACGCGCACCAGCGGCGTCCAGCCGAGGCGGTATCCGAGCAGCATGGCGACGAACACACCGAGTGCGACCACGGCCGATCCGACCAGCAGACCCCTGCGCGCGTCCATCCGACCACGTGTACCACGCGTTGCCGTGCAACCACTGGGTTACCGTGCGTGCATGGCCGTGTTCCTGCGCAAGCTGCTTCGCATCGGCAAGCTTCCGCGTGAGCTCCGCACCGAAGTGGAGGCCGAGGGGATCGTGTTCCTCGCCGAGTACGTCGCGGTGACGCGGCGCTTCCGGGGGGCCGTGCCGGGCCTGCGCTCTGCGGGCAGCATCGCCAGCTACGTCGGATCGTTGGTGCTGACCGAGCAGCGGGTGCTGGCGACGCTGTCGTCGGTGCCCAAACTGGCCGGGCGCACCATCGATGTGCGGTGGGACGCGCCGCAGGCGGGCGCAGTGACAGCCACGCTGGACGAGGGCGGGCTCACGCTCGACGTGGACGTCGCCGCAATCGATTCGCGGTGCTCCGGTGAGCTGTCACTGCACTACAAGGAGCATCTACCGGCCGACGTCCTCGCGCGGCTGCCCCGCCGCCGCCTGGCCTATGACGTGCCCGCGGAGTTCGTGTTCCGCGCGGTGGGCGTGCCGTACCACCCGTGAGTCAGCCCTCGATGTGTACCGGCGGGTCGTTGAACGCCGGGTCGCCGCCCGGCCTGCCCGGGCCCATGACCGCGCATTGCCGCACCGGGACCAGATGCGTGCCGAAGCCGCTGGGCACGACCGACGCGATCCCGACGCACCGCTGCCAGCTGCCGTCCGGCTGGATGGGGTCGTCGC
Source organism: Mycolicibacterium sp. 018/SC-01/001 (assembly GCF_007096635.1). Taxonomy (GTDB): domain Bacteria; phylum Actinomycetota; class Actinomycetes; order Mycobacteriales; family Mycobacteriaceae; genus Mycobacterium. The sequence goes on along the minus strand of NZ_VKAA01000003.1, from coordinate 302,846 downwards.
ACTTGCTGATGTACCCGCCCCCGTAGACGCATCCGGCGCTGGCGGGCGCGGACGCCAGCACACCCACGCCCGACAGCGAGGCGGTCAGCAGGCTCGTCGCCACCGCTGCGATCGTCAGTCTCATCGTCGTCTCCCCTCGCCGCACCGACGCTACCTGGCGCGCACTTCCTTCTCGGCGTTTTGTCGTTACCGTTGCTCGGACGACCCGTGGGAGAGGACCTGGAAGAGGATGCAGCTGTGAGTGACGGCCGGCGGGACAACGTTCTGCTCGTGCACTGGCATGACCTGGGGCGCTACCTCGGCGTGTACGGACATCGCGACGTGGCGAGCCCGCGGTTGGATGCGCTGGCCCGCGACGGAATCCTGTTCACCGACGCGCACGCCACCGCCCCGCTGTGCTCACCCTCGCGCGGTTCCCTGTTCACCGGCAGGTATCCCCAGAGCAACGGATTGATCGGACTGGCCCATCACGGCTGGGAGTATCGCCCCGGCGTACGCACCCTGCCGCAGATCCTGTCCGAAAGCGGTTACCACACCGCCCTTTTCGGTATGCAGCACGAAACCTCCTTTCCCTCCCGACTCGGCTTCGACGAATTCGACGTGTCGAACTCCTACTGCGAGTATGTCGTCGATCAGGCGACCCGGTGGCTGGCCGATCCGCCCGACAAGCCGTTCCTGCTCACCGCGGGGTTCTTCGAGACCCACCGGCCGTATCCCCACGATCGGTACGACCCTGCCGACCCGAGTGCCGTGACGGTGCCGGACCACCTGCCCGACACCCCCGCGGTGCGTCAGGATCTGGCAGATTTCTACGGGTCCATCTCGGTGGCCGACGCCGCGGTCGGCGAACTCCTCGACACGTTGGCAGCGACCGGCCTCGACCGGTCCACCTGGGTGGTGTTCGTCACCGACCACGGCCCCGCTCTGCCCCGCGCGAAATCCACGCTCTACGACGCAGGCACCGGCATCGCGCTGATCATGCGCCCACCTCGCGACACCACCGTGCCGCCCCGGGTCTACGACGAATTGTTCAGCGGGGTCGACCTACTGCCGACAGTGCTCGACCTGCTCGGCGTCGACATCCCGGCAGAGGTCGAAGGCCATTCCCACGCAACGCATCTGGTGTCGCCCAGCCGACACGGCGATCCCGTCCGCACCGCCGTGTACACCACGAAGACCTACCACGATTCGTTCGACCCGATCCGGGCCGTGCGGACCAAGCGCTACAGCTACATCGAGAACTATGCCCCCAGGCCACTTTTGGATCTGCCCTGGGACATCGCCGACAGCGCCCCCGGACGGGCCGTCGAACCGCTGGTGAGCACACCGCGGCCAGAGCGCGAGCTCTACGACCTCGCCGCCGATCCCACCGAATCGCACAACCTTCTCGAGGCGCACCCCTCTGACGAGGCCGAAGCGATCGGCAGCGATCTGGCCCTGCTGCTCAACGACTGGCGCGAGAGCGTCGGCGACGTCATCCCGTCCGACTTCGCGGGCACGCGCATCGCCGCCCGGTACACCGAGACCTACCTGCTGGTGCGGGATATCGAATTGCCAAGCCGCAGAGCCATTGCCGGCGAACGCGGCATCCCCGAGAGCGAACAGACCGGGCAAGACTTTTCGTCACCGTGATCGTAACCGGCTGCGGTTCACGCGGGCGGAAACACGGCTAAGCTCACGCGCATGGCTGCCCCGACGGCGTATCTCGTGCTGGCTTCACAGCGCAGCGGCAGCACCCTGCTCGTCGAGTCGTTACGCGCGACCGGCGTCGCGGGCGAGCCGGGTGAGTTCTTCCAGTACCTACCGACCACCAGTCAGTCACCGCAGCCGCGCCAGTGGTTCGAGGGCGTGACCGACGAGTCGATCCTGCGGCTGCTCGATCCTCTCGACGAGGGCAAACCCGATCTGGCCCCGCCCGAGATCTGGCGTGACTACATCCGCACCGTCGGACGCACACCCAACGGAATCTGGGGCGGCAAGCTGATGTGGAACCAGACACCGCTGCTGCTGCAGCGCGCCGAGGGCTTGCCCGACCGCTCCGGTACGGGGTTGCTCTCCGCGATCCGCGATGTGATCGGCACCGACCCCGTCTTGATCCACGTGTACCGTCCCGACGTTGTGTCGCAGGCGGTTTCGTTCTGGCGGGCGGTGCAGACCCGCGTGTGGCGCGGGCGGCCCGATCCGGTGCGCGACGCACGCGCCGAATACCACGCGGGCGCCATCGCGCATGTGGTGACGATGCTGCGTGCGCAGGAAGAGGGCTGGCGCGCCTGGTTCGCGGAGGAGAGCGTCGAGCCCATGGACGTGCCGTACCCGGTGCTGTGGCGCAACCTCACCCAGGTGGTGGCCTCGGTGCTCGAAGCCGTCGGGCAGGACCCACGCCTGGCGCCGCCGCCGGTACTCGAGCGCCAGGCCGACCAGCGCTCCGACGAGTGGGTGGACCGCTACCGCGCCGACGCCGAGAAGGATGGCCTGCCGACATGAGCACCGAGATCTCCGACAGGTACGACACCGTCCACGTCGACGAACTGAGGCTGCTGGAAGCCGAGGCCGTGCACATCATCCGGGAGGTGGTGGCCGAGCTCGAACGTCCGGTGCTGCTGTTTTCCGCGGGCAAGGACTCGATCGTCCTGCTGCGGCTGGCGGAAAAGGCCTTCAGACCGGGGCCGCTGCCGTTTCCGGTGATGCATGTCGACACGGGGCACAACTTCGACGAGGTCATCGAGTTCCGTGATCGGCGCGTCACCGGCGAAGGCCACAAGCTGATCGTCGCCTCGGTGCAGGAGTCGATCGATTCGGGCCGGGTGCCCGACCCTGGTCCGGGCGCCTCCCGCAATCGCCAGCAGACGCGCACGCTGCTCGACGCGCTGGAAGCCGGCGGTTTCGACGCAGCGTTCGGCGGGGCGCGCCGCGACGAGGAACGCGCCCGCGCAAAGGAGCGGATTCTCAGCTTCCGCGACGAGTTCGGCCAGTGGGATCCCCGCGCTCAACGGCCGGAGCCGTGGTCGCTCTACAACGGCCGGATACGCCGTGGTGAACAGGTGCGGGTGTTCCCGCTGAGCAATTGGACCGAGCTCGACATCTGGCGCTATATCGCGCTCGAAGACCTCGAACTCCCGTCGATCTACTTCGCCCATCAGCGTGAGGTTTTCGAGCGCGACGGCATCCTGCTCGCCGTATCCGAGTACGTCGGCCCCGTTGAGGGCGAAACCGCTGCGCTCGAATGGGTTCGCTACCGCACCGTCGGCGACCTCACGATCACGGGTGCGGTCAGGTCCCGCGCTACGACGATCGACGGGGTGATCGCCGAGATCTCCGCAGCCACCGTCTCCGAGCGGGGCGAGACCCGCGCGGACGACAGGACGTCGGCGGCGGCGATGGAGGACCGGAAACGCGAGGGGTATTTCTGATGAGCGCTCGCCAGCTGTTGCGGATCACCACGGCGGGCTCGGTGGACGACGGCAAGAGCACGTTGATCGGCCGATTGCTGCACGACACCGACAGCCTGCCGCTGGATCATCTCGAGGCGGTCACCGACGACGAGGGCATCGCCGATCTGGCCGCGCTGTCCGACGGGCTCCGTGCCGAACGGGAACAGGGCATCACGATCGACGTGGCCTACCGGTTCTTCTCGACCGACACGCGCAGCTACATCCTCGCCGACACCCCCGGCCACGAGCGCTACACCCGCAACATGTTCACGGGCGCCTCCAACGCGCACGTGGCCGTGTTGCTCGTCGACGCCAGGGCCGGCGTGCTGCGCCAGACCAATCGACACGCCCGGATCGCGAACCTGTTGGGTATCAAGCACTTCGTCGCCGCGGTGAACAAGATCGACCTCGTCGACTTCGATCGCGAGCGCTTCGGCGAGGTCGACCGCCAGCTGCGCACGGTCGCCGCGCGCCTCGGTGGCGCCGATCTGACGGTGATCCCGATTGCCGCCAAACACGGTGACAACGTCGTGCACCGCTCCGAACACACCGGGTGGTACGAGGGTCCCACGCTGCTCGAGTACCTCGAGTCCGTGGAGCTGTCGGCTCCGCAACCGGAGCCGGGCAAGCTACGGCTGCCGGTGCAGTGGGTGTCCCGCCCGACCACCGATCAGCGCCGTCGATACACCGGCCGGCTCTCGGGCGGCACGCTCGCGGTCGGTGACCCGATCGTGAGCCTGCCCGCCGGCACACGCTCTACCGTCACCGCCGTCGACACCCTCGACGAGGACCGCGCGACCGCCGTTGCGCCACTGTCGGTGTCGATCGAACTGGCCGATGACATCGATGTGGGCCGCGGCGATGTCTTCGTCAGCGGTCGTGACGACGCGGCGCTCCCCGTGCTGGCCCGCGAACTGGATGCCACCGTGTGCTGGTTCCGTGACACCCCGATGCTGGCCGGCGATCGCTTCGCGCTCAAGCAGGGCACCCGTACCGTCCGCGCCACCGTGCAGGCACTGCATTCGCGGCTGGACCCCGAGACCCTCGACGAGCTCGACAATCCGGTCGAGCTGGTGCTCAACGACATCGGTGCAGTCACCCTGCGGACGAGCTCGGTGGTCGTCTCCGACCGGTATGCCGACAATCGGGACAGCGGCGCGTTCATCCTGATCGACGAGACCACCAACGACACCGTGGCCGCCGGCACCATCACCGAGCCGCGCGAAGTCAAGCCGGGTGAACAGACCCGCAACGACATCCGCTGGCACCCATCGTCATTGGAGCGGGAGTACCGCCGCGCTGCCACGGGTCAGCGCGGTGCCACGGTGTGGTTCACCGGGTTGCCGGCCTCGGGCAAGTCGACGATCGCTGTCGCTGTGGAGCGCGCACTCGTCGACGCCGGGCAGGTGGCCTACCTCCTCGACGGGGACAACATCCGGCACGGACTCTCCGACGACCTGGGCTTCTCCGCGGGCGACCGCGCCGAGAACATCCGGCGCGTCGGTCATCTCACCCGGCTGTTCGCCGACGCGGGCGTCGTGGCGCTGGCGTCACTGGTGTCGCCGCTGAAATCGGATCGCCAGATCGCGCGCGCACTCAACGACGCGGCGAAGCTGCCCTTCATCGAGGTGTACGTGGCCACGCCGCGCGAGGAGTGTGAGAAGCGCGATCCCAAGGGGCTGTATGCGCGGGCGCGGGCCGGCGAACTGCGGGGATTGACAGGCGTGGACGCTCCCTACGAGCCGCCCGAGGATGCCGACCTGGTGCTGGACACGACAGCTGCGGACATCGACGACCTGGTCGCTCAGGTGCTCGAGCTGCTCGGTCAGCGCCGCTGACCCACCTGCGCCACGACGAAGATCCGGCGGAACGGGAAGAACGTGGTGCCGTCGGATCGCTGCGGATACGCCGCGGTCAGCATCGGGATCAGCTCGGCTCGGAACTTCTCCCAGTGCGCATCGTCGAGTCTGCTGCGCACCGGCCGCAGCGCCGTGCCCTCGATCCAGTCGAGCACCGGATGCGCACCGGTCAGTTCGTGCACATAGGTGGTCTCCCATGCGTCGGTGACACACCCTGCGTCGCGCAGCGAGCCGGCGTAGGTCTGCGGCGCGGCGGTCACCTCGGACGTCCGAAACGGGAAGTCCCGCAACAGGTCCGCCCACTGCGGCCGCGCGGCGAGGTCTCGGACGGCGCGGTGTGACGGCGCGTCGAAATTGCCCGGCACCTGGAAGGCGAGCCACGCGCCCGGTGACAACTGGGACACCCATTGCACGATCAGCTCCGGATGCTCGGGCACCCACTGCAGGGTCGCGTTGCTGATGACGACGTCGGTGTCCGGGGCCGGTGACCACGCCCGCACATCGCCCACCTCGGCGGCCACGCCGCGCTCGCGTGCCGCGGCGACCATTTCCGGCGAGGAGTCCCACGCCTCGATCGTCGCATCGGGCCACCGGGTGCCGAGCGTCTGCGTCAGGTTCCCGGGACCACAGCCCAGGTCGACGACGCGGCGCGGTGTCCGGGCCCCGATCCGGGACACCAGGTCGTAGAACGGGCGGCCCCGGTGGTCGGCGTAGGTGAGGTAGACCTCGGGATTCCACATGCGCCCAGTGTCGCAGCCGGCGTGCGGCTAGATTGGCAATCGTGGACTCAGGCGTCGCCATCGACGAGCCGGACGAGCTGCCGCTGCCCGTCGTCCCGGACGTTCCGGGCGCAGACGCCACAGCGCGCGGACTGCCCCGCAGAGTGGACCTGACGCTGCGGCAACGGTTGATCGTCGATTCCTCCGCGCTGGCGGACCTGGCCTTGAGGACCTCGATCGCATCACTGCTCAGCGTGACCCTGACGCCATCGGTGGTCGCGGCGCTGCGCCGGTCACGCTCGTCGGCCGAACAGGAACACCTCGAGTTCTACGCCGGGCTGGCCGCCGCGCAGGATCCGGCCGTCGCGTTCCCGGCGCCGCAGGCACCGCCACGCGTGGCCTCGCGGCCGGCCAATCCGGTGGCCGAATGGGTGGCCCACGGCAACGTCCGCAACATCCGGTTCGACAGCAGCTTCACCGCGGTCAACCCCGCGCTGCGGGAGCAGTGCGCCGGCTTCGTCCGCAACAACGTCGTGCACGCCCAGCACTGGCGCCACGACGACGGGCCTCGGCCCACGCTGTGCCTGATCCACGGCTTCATGGGTTCGGCGTACCTGTTCAACGGGCTGTTCTTCGCCCTGCCGTGGTTCTATCGCTCCGGCTACGACGTCATGTTGTACACGCTGCCCTTTCACGGCCGCCGCGCCGAGCAGTACTCACCGTTCAGCGGGCACGGATATTTCGCCCACGGGTTCGCGGGCTTCTGCGAAGCCATGGCGCAGGCGGTGCACGACTTCCGTTCGATACTCGACTATCTCGAGTACACCGGAGTGGATCGCATTGCCCTGACCGGGATGTCGCTGGGCGGCTACACTTCGGCGCTGATCGCCAGCGTGGACGATCGCATCCAAGCGGTGATCCCCAACGTGCCGGTGGTGACGCCCGATCGCACGGTGGACGAGTGGTTCCCGGCCAACAAGTTGATGGCGCTGCGCAGCTGGTTGTCCGGTACCGACAGTGAGCTCACCGACGCGGCCACGATGTACTCGTCCCCGCTCAACTATCGGCCGCTGCCGGCCAAGGAGCGGCGCTTGATCATCGCCGGCCTGGGCGACCGGCTGGCACCGCCCGAGCAGGCCGAGATGCTGTGGGAGCACTGGGACCGCTGTGACTTCCACTGGTTCCCCGGCAATCACGTCCTGCACGTCAGCCAGCCGGACTACCTCCGCAGGATGACGCGATTCCTCAGCCCGGTCATGTTCGACTGAGACTGCCCTACACCAGCGGACGTCCGGTCCGGATGCGCCGGTCGACATCCTTGAGCAACAGGTTGAACGGGAATTCGCGCACGACGCGAGGCGATACCGTGTTGATCATCCGCAGCACGCCGATCAGCCGGTCGAAGCGCCTCTGCCGCACGGCATCCCAGTCCAATCGCATCTCGTCCCGAAAGCGCTGCGGCAGGAACCCCGTGGTGATCAGCAACGCCGTCTGCTCAGCCCACCGCTGCAGCGGGCCGGGCAGCCGCACACCACGCACACGAGACACCGCGATCGGGTAGAGATACTCACGGACGGTGTCGTCGATGTGCACCTTCGCCAGGGAGTCCTGCCAGTACTTCTCGAACGCGGCCGGATCGGCGGGCCACATGTCCTCCGGCACCTGCAGCATCGTGCCGAGTTTGCGCCCCTGCTCGAACAGCCTGGCCTCGATCTCGGCGTCCATCTCGCCGACGAACAGCCGATAGACATCGACGACGCCCTTGTAGAGGCAGGCACCCACCCACAGTTGCAGGTCCTTGTCGAAGGCGTTGTACGCGACCGGGCTGTCTTCGAGCGAATACACCTGCGCGTGAGCACGATTGACCGCTCGGCGGAACGCCTCCTTCTGCGCGGCGGTCCCATTGGTCGACACTGCCAGGTACGTGAACGTGGTGCGCGCCCGCTTGATGGGGTGCAGGTCCACCCTGCCGCTGTCGACGCGGCTCTCCAGCACTCCGTACCCGACGCCGGGCCGGGCGAGCTGCATGATCACGTTGGCGGGGCCGGCCAGAAGTCCGAGCCCCAGCATGCCCTCCTCGGGAGTGCGGTCGGTCGCCGCCTGGGTCGTTGCCGATTCCTGCGTCGCCACGAACCGCTCCTCTCGCGCTGCCGCTCCCAAAGTTGCGAACGTGCGTTTCCTGATTGTGTGGCCGAGCCGGGTGGGTGTCAAGATGGGGTATGGCCCAGGTCCGTCCGTATCGCGGCGTCGATGCGTCGCAGCGGATGGCCCGGCGGCGTAGGCGTCTCCTCGAGGCAGGTCTCGACCTGCTCGGCGGCGAGCCCGTTCCCGCGGAACTGACGGTGCGCGCGCTGTGCGCCCAGTCCGGACTGGCGGCCCGCTACTTCTACGAGAGCTTCGACGACAAGGACGCATTCGTCGCCGCGCTGTTCGACCAGGTCGTCGCCGACATCGCGAGCACCACCCAGGCGGCGATGGCCGCAGCGGCCCCGGCCGAGCAGACCCACGCCGCGATGGCCAACATCGTTCGGGTGGTCTCCGACGATGCCCGACTGGGCCGCCTGCTCTTCAGCGCCCACCTGACCAACCCCGTCGTGGTGCGCAAGCGTGCCGAGTCCGGCGCCCTGTTCGCACTGCTGTCCGGCCAGCACGCCCGGGCCGCGCTCCATCTGGAGGACAACGAAAGAATCGCTGCAGCTGCACATTTCGTGGTCGGTGGGGTGGCGCAGACGTTGAGCGCGTGGCTGTTCGGCGCGCTACGCGTCAGTCCGGCCGAGCTGGCCGAACAGCTCGGGGCCCTGATCGATCAGCTCGGCGATCCGCGCCTGTACCGCATCGACGACTGAAACCACACCCGAGACAACACCAGGAGGAGAGTTATGGCCCCCTTCACGACATCCCTGCACGACGGTGAGATCGTCGAGGAGAACGACTTCGGCTCGATGCGACGGGTGACGGCGGACAACCTGCCGGTGCTGAAGAACCTGTCGATCAAACGGGTGGTGCTCGCACCCGGTGCGATGCGGACCCCGCACTGGCACGCCAACGCCAACGAGCTCACCTACTGCGTCGCGGGGACCGCGCTGGTGTCCGTGCTCGACGACCACAGCCGGTTCGCCAACTTCATCGTGACCGCCGGCCAGATGTTCCACATCGATTCCGGCGCACTGCATCACATCGAGAACATCGGCGACGACACCGCGGAGTTCATCATCGCGTTCCGCAACGAGCGGCCGGAGGACTTCGGGCTCGGTGCGACTTTCGGCGCTTTCACCGACGCGGTGCTGGGCAACACCTACGATCTGCCCGCCTCGGACATGTCGGCTATCCGCCGCACCACCGTCGATCACAAACTCGCCGGTCGCACCGGTGACCCCGAGATCCCTGCCTCCGCCTACTTCAACGATCCGCACAAGTTCGACATCGAGGCCCAGGCCCCGGGTCTGAACTACGCCAGCGGCAACGCACGCTTCGCCCGCGACCAGTTCTGGCCCGCTCTCAAGGACATCTCGATGTACAGTCTTCGCGTCACCGAAGACGGGATGCGCGAACCACATTGGCATCCGGTGACCGCAGAGATGGGGTACGTACGGCACGGGATGGCCCGCATGACGCTGATGACCCCGGACGGACAGCTGAACACGTGGACGATGAACGCCGGCGACATGTACTTCATCCCGCGGGCCTATCCCCACCACATCGAGAACATCGGCGCCGATCCGTGGCACTTCCTGATCTTCTTCGACCAGCCCTTCCCCGCCGACATCGGATACAAGGCCTCGATCAGCGCGTACAGCCGGGAAGTACTGGCCGCGACGTTCCAGACCCACATCGACGACCTGCCGAACTTCCCCTTCACCCCGTCCGATCCGCTGATCGTCAGCCGGGTCAATCCCGTCGACGCCTGAGCGTGCTCACCGCACGGGGGTGACCACATGGTTGCGCACGTGCTCGAAGACGACCTCGCTGCGGACGCCGGCCACCTCACGGCGTCCGGTCAGCGAGTCGAGGACGAAGTCACGCAGCGCGTCGGTCGATGCCACGGCGACGTGGATGATCAGATCCTCGGCACCGGTGGTGACGAAGACCTGCAGCGTCTCGGGGAGCTGCCGCACGAAATCGCGGAACCCGTGGATGACCTGGCGGGACTGCGGACGCAACCGCACGGTGATCATCGCCTGAACGGGCCGGCCCACTGCGGGCAGGTTGACGGTGTAGTGGGCATCACCGAGCACTCCGCGCTCACGCAACGCGCGAACCCGTTCCAAGGTGGCCGATGGAGACAGCCCGATGTGGGCCGCCAGGTCCCGGTTGCTGCGCCGACCATCTGCCTGCAGCGCGGCGACGATCGCCGAATCCCATTCGTCCACGCGCGGATTATCGCACTCTTCTCCGTATGAGATTCGGTCGCTGATGAACTCTGCACCAGGAATCACTACCGTCGACCAACATGACCGAACTACTGGAATCCGTCGCCACACCCTCGCGAACGCGTCACGCCACCAAGATCGCCGTCGTCCTGCTCGACACCCTGCCCACGTGGCAGAAGCTCAACGTCACCGCGTTCCTCGCCAGCGGTGTCGCCGCGACCGCGGGGGAGTCGATCGGCGCGAGCTACCAGGACGCCGACGGAACGCACTACTCGCCGATGTTCGGCCAACCGGTGATGGTGTTCGCGGCGTCGCAGGCCCGCTTGAGACGCGCCTGCGACCGCGCGATCGCCCGCGGGGTCACCCCGGCCATCTTCACCGAGTCACTGTTCGCCACCGGCGACGACGAGTCCAACCGGGCCCAGGTGTCGGCCAGGACCCGGGAGGACCTCGACCTCGTGGGCATCGCGGTGCGCGCCGACCGCAAGGTGGTGGACAAGATCGTCGACGGGCTCCCACTGCACCGCTGAACGCCGTAGGCTCGGCACGTGCCCGAAACGAAGATCACGGTCATCTACGACAACCCGACCGATCCGACGGAATTCGAATCCGCCTATCCCGAGCAGCAATTGGAGGCCGCGAAGCGCATCCCGGGCTGGGTCAGGATGGAGACCTCCCGCGTGTGGCCGAAGGAGGACGGCAGCCCGACACCGGCTTACCGGATGATCGACCTCTACTACTCGGACTACGACGCCGCGAGCGCTGCCGTCACCACACCTGAGGCCGGCGCGTTCTTCGAGGCGATGGGCCGGATCTCCACCGGCGGTGTGCGGGTCCTGTTCTCCGACATCGAGATCGCCCAGCACTGACGGCGGACACGGTGGCGCCGATCAAGGTTCTGGCGCACTTCGTTCCGGGTGAGCGGGTGACGGGTTTCGTTGCTCCGCACCGCGATTGGCTCGACGTGCGATTCTGCGCCGAGGACGATGACGCGACGTTCTACCGCCTGCTACCCGACGCCGAGGTGCTCTGGCATGTGCTGCGACCACTGTCGGACCGCGACATCGAGCAGGGCAGCCGGCTGCGCCTGATCCACAAGCTCGGCGCCGGGGTCAACACGATTGCCGTCGATGTGGCCACCGAGCACGGCATCGCGGTGGCCAACATGCCCGGCGCGAACGCACCCTCGGTCGCCGAGGGCACGCTGCTGCTGATGCTCGGCGCCCTGCGCCGGCTGCCCGAACTGGATGTCGCGACCCGGGCAGGACGGGGGTGGCCGCCCGATCCCGGGCTGGGTGACACCGTGCGCGACATCGGGGGCTGCACCGTCGGTCTGGTCGGCTACGGCAACGTCGCGACCAGGGTGGAACGCATCGTCACAGCGATGGGCGCCCGGGTGGTGCACACCAGCACCAGCGACGACGGCACGCCCGCCTGGCGCACGCTCGCCGACCTGCTGACCGAATGCGACATCGTCTCGCTGCACCTGCCGCTGACCGACGCGACGCACGGCCTGCTCGGCCGCGAGGCGCTGGCGGCGATGAAGCCGGGCGCCGTACTGGTCAACACATCGCGTGGGCCGATCGTCGACGAGGCGGCGTTGGCCGACGCGCTGCGCTCGGGTCACCTGGCGGCCGCCGGTCTCGACGTCTTCGGCGTCGAACCGGTACCGCCGGACAACCCCCTTCTGACCCTGCCCAACGTCGTGCTGACACCCCATGTCACCTGGTACACCGCCGACACGATGCACCGCTACCTCGAGGTTGCGCTCGACAATTGCGAACGGCTGCGTGACGGGCGGGACCTAGCCAACCTGGTGAACCAGGTGTCGGGGTAACCTCGACCCAACCAACCGGTTAGCAGCCCAACGGAGGGTCTTCCCCATGCCCATCGCCATCCTCGAAGAGCACAACGACCTGGCCGATTCGGTGCGGTCCTTCGTCGCGCGCGTCGCGCCGTCGGAGGTCCTGCACGAAGCGCTCGAGAACCCGATTCCGAACCCGCCGCCGTTCTGGCGCGCCGCCGCCGAACAGGGACTGCAGGGAGTCCACCTCTCCGAAGACGTCGGCGGGCAGGGCTTCGGCATCCTCGAACTCGCCATCGTGGCCGCCGAGTTCGGCTACGGCGCCGTCCCCGGCCCGTTCGTGCCGTCGGCCATCGCCGGCGCGCTGATCGCCGCGCACGACCCCAAGGCCGAGATCCTGGGCGGACTCGCCTCCGGCGAGGTGATCGCGGCCTACGCCATCGACTCCGGCCTGACCGCCACCCGGCAGGGCAGCGGGCTCGTGGTACGCGGTGAGGTGCGCGCCGTGCCGGCCGCCGGGCAGGCGTCGGTGCTCGTCCTGCCGGTGTCGATCGAATCGGGCGAGGAATGGGTCGTCCTCGATGCCGACACCCTGGAGATCGAGCCGGTGCCCAGCGTCGATCCGCTGCGCCCCATCGCCCACGTCCGCGTCAACGCCGTCGAGGTCGCCGACGACCGGGTGCTCAGCAGCGTGAGCCGGGACCTCGCCCGCGCGATCATCACCACGGTGCTCTCCGCCGAGTGCATCGGGGTCGCCCGCTGGGCCACCGACACCGCGTCGGCCTACGCCAAGATCCGCGAACAGTTCGGCCGGCCGATCGGCCAGTTCCAGGCCATCAAGCACAAGTGCGCCGGCATGATCGCCGAGACCGAGCGCGCCACCAGCGCCGTCTGGGACGCCGCCCGTGCCATCGACGAAGAGCTGCATGGCAATTCGAGCGCGAAGAGTGATTTCGAATTCGCCGCAGCTGTCGCCGCCACGCTCGCGCCGGTCGCTGCGCAGCACTGCGCACAGGACTGCATCCAGGTCCACGGCGGTATCGGCTTCACCTGGGAGCACGACACGAACGTCTTCTACCGCCGGGCCATCGTGCTGGCCGCCGCATTCGGCCGCCACGCCGACTACCCGCAGCAGGTCGTGGACACCGCGACCACGACCGGGATGCGCTCGATCGACATCGACCTCGATCCCGACACCGAGAAGCTGCGTGAGGAGATCCGCGCCGAAGTCGCTGCGCTGAAAGCGATTCCGAAAGAGGAGCGCAACGCCGCCATCGCCGAGGGTGGCTGGGTGCAGCCGCACCTGCCCAAGCCCTGGGGCCGCGCGTCGAATCCGGTCGAGCAGATCATCATCGCCCAGGAGTTCTCGACCGGCCGAGTCAGGCGGCCCCAGATGGGCATCGCCGCCTGGATCATCCCGTCGATCGTCGCGTACGGCACCGAGGCGCAGCAGCAGCGGTTCCTGCCGCCGACGTTCCGGGGCGAGATGATCTGGTGTCAGCTCTTTTCCGAGCCGGGCGCCGGGTCGGACCTGGCCAGCCTGACCACCAAGGCCACCAAGGTCGACGGCGGGTGGCGGATCACCGGGCAGAAGATCTGGACCACCGGCGCGCAGTTCTCCGCGTGGGGGGCGCTGTTGGCCCGCACCGATCCGAGCGCGCCGAAACACCAGGGCATCACGTACTTCCTGTTGGACATGAAGTCCGAGGGTGTCGAGGTCAAGCCGCTGCGCGAGCTGACCGGCAACGCGATGTTCAACACCGTCTTCATCGACGACGTGTTCGTGCCCGACGACATGGTGCTCGGCGAGGTCGATCGTGGCTGGGAGGTCAGCCGCAACACGCTGACCAACGAGCGCGTGTCGATCGGCAGCAGCGAGCCGCCGTTCCTGGCGAGCCTCGACCAGTTCGTGGACTTCGTACGCGACGGTCAGTTCGACCAGATCGAGCAGAACGAAGCGGGCCGGCTGATCGCCGAAGGCCACGCGGCCAAGCTGCTGAACATGCGCTCGACGCTGCTGACTCTGGCCGGAGGCGATCCGATGCCGGCCGCCGCGATCTCCAAGCTGCTGTCGATGAAGACCGGCCAGGGGTACGCCGAGTTCGGGGTGTCGTCGTTCGGCACCGACGCGGCGATCGGCGACCACGGTCAGCTCTCCGGCAAGTGGGCGGAGTACCTGCTGGCCGGCCGCGCGACGACGATCTACGGCGGCACGTCCGAGGTGCAGCTCAACATCATCGCCGAGCGCCTGCTCGGACTGCCGCGCGACCCGTAAGAATGTCGCCGCGCGCCGGCGATGAAACAAAGTGAGACGCTGCTAACACTGCGTGCTTTAGCAAGCGGTGGTGGGAACCCTGCAAGCAGGCCCGCTCACACCCTCGCCGCACCGCGGATTGGGCCCGCTCTCGACCTCAGATGGCGCGGCGGAACGAAAGGAAAGCTCATGGCAGACAGCACCAGCGGCCCCATCGCAGCTCTGCGCGCGCTCGTCGACGGCAGCATCGGCCTGTCCAAGCAGGTGATCGGCATCCTGCTCGACAACGACCGGCTGCAGGAGCAGGGCGAGGCTCAGCAGCAGAAGGCCCGCGCCCTGAAAGACGTGGCGAAGAAGGAAGCCGAAGCCGAAGCGGCCCGTGCGGAAGCGAAGACCCAGGAGGCCCGCCAGAAGGCCGCCAGCAAGTCCTGATCGTCGATCTGACGACAGCGGCCCCCGATGTCCGTCGGGGGCCGCTGACGTTTTCGGGGGGCCCGGCCGGGAACTCTCGTGCCATGAGCAACGACCGGGACTTCGCGGAGAAACGGTTCGACAAGCCGGGGACCACCCGCGCGGCCGTGGGCTATACCGCCGCCGTTGTGGCAGTGGCCGCGCTGGCCTTCGCGTTCTACGCGTTCGGTGCGCGCGACTCGGTGTACGCCGCGTCGCTGGTGCCGGCGTTCCTGTTCCTCGGAGGGCTGGGTGCGTTCCTGCGTACCTACCGTGAGTGGAAAGCCGAACGGGCCTGGGCGGCATGGCAGGCCGCGGGTTGGTTCCTGATGCTGGTCATGCTCTTTACCCTCGCTGTGCCCGGATCGGCGATCATGGCTGGCACGGTGAAGTAGCGGTCAGGGCAGGATCGCGTCGACGTAGCCGCCGTCGACCCGCAGCGCGCCGCCCGTCGTCGCCGACGCCAGCGGGGATGCGAGGTAGACGACCATGTTCGCGATCTCCCCGGGCTCGATCAGTCGCTGGATCAGCGATTGCGGGCGGTGCAGGCGCATGAACTCCCGCTGCGCCTCGTCCCACGGCAGGTCCTTGTCGACGAGCTGGTAGACGAAGTCCTCGACACCCGCGGTGTGTGTCGGTCCGGCGATCACCGAGTTGACCGTCACCCCGCTGCCCGCCGCGTCCTTGGCGAATCCGCGCGAGAGCGCCAGCAGCGCGGTCTTGGACACCCCGTAGTGGATCATCTCGGCCGGCGTCACGACTGCCGAGTCGCTGGCGATCTGCAGCACCCGGCCCCAGCCCCGCTCGACCATCCCCGGCAGGTACGACCGGATCAGCCGGGCCGCGGCCAGCACGTTGACCTCGAAGAAGGTTCGCCACTGCTCGTCGGTGATGTCGCGCGCCGGCACGGCCCCGAAGATGCCGAGGTTGTTGACGAGGATGTCGACGGCGGGCACGTCGTCGAGCAGGGCCCGGGCGCCGTCGGCGTCTGCGACGTCGGCAGCGACACCGACGACGTCACCCTCGATACCGGCGACGGCAGCGTCGACGCGGTCCTGGCTCCTGCCGTTGACGACCACACGCGCGCCCGCCGCGGCGAGCCCCTCGGCGATGGCCAACCCGATCCCCTGGGTCGAGCCGGTGACGAGCGCGGTTTTTCCAGTCAGGTCGATGTTCACGCAGGTGTACTACCACCGCGCCCGGTCGGCTATTCCATGCGAACTGATCGAGGAGCTATTCGACGTCCATCTCCCGCAGCTCGCGCTTGAGGATCTTGCCGGTCGGGTTGCGCGGCAGCTCATCGAGGAAGATCACCTCACGCGGCACCTTGTACCGCGCCAGGTTCTCCTTCACGTACGCCTTGATGTCGTCCTCGGTGATCGACGCGCCCTCGGCCTTGACGACGAAGCAGCGCAGCCGGTGGCCCCACTCCTTGTCCTCGACTCCGAGCGCGGTGGCCTCCACCACCTCGGGGTGCCCGCTCACGAGATCTTCGACCTCGGCGGGGAAGACGTTCTCGCCACCGGAGACGATCATCTCGTCGTCGCGGCCGCTGACGTAGAGCAGGCCGTCCTCGTCGAAGTAGCCGACGTCACCCGACGACAGCAGCCCGTCGATGATCTGCTTGCCGCCACCGCCGGTGTATCCCTCGAACGGGAAGAAGCTGCCGACGAAGATGCGGCCGACCTCGCCCTGCGGCAGCTCCTTGCCGTTGTCGTCGAAGATCTTGACCTTCATGCCCTTCACGACCGGCCCGACCGTGGATGGGTTCTTCGAAAGATGTTGCGGCCCAGCGATCGTCGCGAATGACACCTCGGTGGAACCGTAGAGGTTGTAGATCACCGGACCCAGCGCCTTCAGCGCCCGGGTGGCCAGCTCGGCGCCGAGCTGAGACCCGGAGACGAAGACGATGCGCAGCGACGAGAGATCGGGTTTGGGCGACATCTTGTCGAGCTCGTCGAGCATGCGCGACAGCATGACGGGCACCACGACCACCGCGGTCGCCTTGTGCTCGGCGATGTCGGTGAGCACGGTCGCCGGCTTGAAACGCCTGCGCAGCACCAGCGTGGTGCCCAGCATCATCGCGACGGTGGCGTGCAGGAATCCCAGCGCGTGGAACATCGGCGCGGGCAGTGCGGTGACCTCCCCGCCCTTGAACGGGACCGAGGACAGCACACCGCCGATCGGCGCCAGCGACGGCGGGGCGCTGCGGTTGGCGCCCTTCGGAGTTCCGGTGGTGCCGCTGGTCAAGATGATGATCGACGAATGCTTGGTGACCTTCGGCGGCGGCGTCGACCCCGTGCGGGCGATCAACTCCTCGAGGGTCTCGTCGGTGCTGCCCGACGGCTCGTCCTTGTCCGGGTTGACCCCGAGAGCGCGCAGTTTGCCGAGCGCGGGTTCGGCCTGCGCGACCGCCGTCGTGTACTCGTCGTCGTAGATGACCAGCTTGGCGCCCTCGCGCTCGGACACCTCCTTGATCTGCGGTCCGGAGAATTCGCTGTTGAGCAGGATGATGCGCGCACCGGTCTTGGCCACCCCGAACCACGACACGAGGAACCACCGGTGGTTGCGCGCCAGGATCGCGACACCGTCTCCGCCCTTGACGCCCTTGGCGAGCAACCCGTTGGCGACGGCGTTGGCCGCGTCGTCGAGTTCCTTGAACGTCATCTGACCGAAATCGTCGATCACCGCCGCGCGGTGCGGGGTGCGCCGCGCGTTGAGCGCAGGGATCATCCCGATCTCGCCCCACCGCCGGATGTCGCCCAGGAACGCGGCGATGTCCTGCGGCGGTTCGAGTTTGAGCGCACCCGCCTCGAACATCTTGCGGGCGTAGTGCAGCTCCGCGGTGCCGCGGTCCCAGTAGGTCTCGGCAGTTTTGGCGATCGTGCCGAGCGCCTGTGCAGACAGATCGGTGAGCTTGGGCATGGCGCCAACTTTATGTGACCCGGCTCGCACGCCGGTCCGGAACCTACGATGAGGGAATGGCTGCTCGGGAGTCGTTTGAGATCGGCGGGCAGCAAGTGCCGATCACCCACCCCGACAAGATCGTCTTCCCGGACGCAGGCGTGACCAAGGGCGCGCTGATGCAGTACTACGCGGCGGTGGCCGACGGCGCGCTGCGCGGGGTCGCCGATCGCCCGATGATCCTCAAACGATTCGTCAAGGGCATCGCCGAGGAGGCTGTGTTCCAGAAGCGGGCGCCGCAGAAGCGCCCCGACTTCGTCGACGTCGCCGAATTGAAGTACGCGTCGGGCACGTCGGCGGAAGAGGCAGTGCTGCACAGCCCGGCCGGGTTGATCTGGGCGGTGAACCTCGGCTGCGTCGACCTCAATCCGCACCCGGTGCGTGCGGACGACCTCGACCATCCCGACGAACTACGGGTGGACCTCGACCCGATGCCGGGTGTCGGCTGGCGACAGATCCTCGACGTCGCATTCGTCGCGCGCGAGGTGCTCGAGGACCACGGTCTCATGGCGTGGCCGAAGACGTCAGGCTCGCGCGGGTTCCACATCTACGCGCGCATTCACCCGCGCTGGCCGTTCAAGCAGGTGCGGATGGCCGCCGAGGCGGTGGCGCGCGAAGTCGAGCGGCGCGCACCCGAATCCGCCACTGCGCGATGGTGGAAGGAGGAGCGGCACGGCGTGTTCGTCGACTTCAACCAGAACGCGAAGGATCGCACGGTGGCGTCGGCGTATTCGGTGCGCGCCACCCCGGACGCCCGGGTCTCCACCCCGCTGTTCTGGGATGAGGTCGCCGACTGCCGGCCGGAGGCGTTCACGATCGCCACGGTGCCGGACCGGTTCGCCGAGTTGGGCGACCCGTGGGAGGGGATGGACGACGCCCCGGGTGAACTCGATGCCCTCCTCGGCTTGGCCGAGCGACTCGGACCGGCCGAGAAGGCACCGCGTGGCGCGCACCGGGTCACCGACGGCCGACGACGCTCGACGAAGCCGCTGATCGAGATCGCCAGGACGAAGACCAAGGACGAGGCCATGGCCGCGCTGGCCCGGTGGCGGCAGCTGTATCCGGACGCCGCTGAAAAGCTCACGCCCACAGACATTCTCGTCGACGGCATGCGGGGTCCGAGCTCGATCTGGTACCGCATCCGCATCAACCTCGAACACGTGCCCGAAGCGGCCCGGCCGGACCAGCAGGAGCTGCTCGCCGACTACAGCCCGTGGGCCGGGTACAAGGGTTCACAACAGCAACGCCGCAGCGCCGAAGTTACCGACGAGTTTGCTGGCGGCTCTGAAAACAGTTCTTAGCGAAGTATTAGTCGTTACTCCCCACGGCCTTAAATTGGGCCCCTACCTTGAGACATGTCAGGTTCGACGACGGACCTGGTTCAGCACATGATCGAGGGAGGCGGCAATGTACGGCAATCCGACGTTCGATTGCGGTGGCGCCGAGATTCGTGCGCATTGCCGCCAGTTGGCCACCGTGGTCACGATCACGGGTGCGCTGGGTGATGCCGACATCGCCCGCGCCACCGAGTACACGCGTCGCTTCGTCCTCGCGGAGAAGCCGTTCGTACTCGATCTGAGCGCCGTCACATCGTTTGACGCAGAGGCGCTTTCACTCCTGTTCGCCGTGGACGACGCGTGCTGCGCGGCCGGCGTGGAATGGTCCTTGGTGGCCAGCCGCCCGGTCGAGCAGACCCTGCGGGCCCACGGCATCGACTTCGACGCGGCCGGCTCCGTTCCCGAGGCCCTCAATCACTTCGCCGACGCGATGGTTGCGCGGCGTCAGCTTCTTCCCCTGCTCACCAAGACTGCGTAAGGATCACTGTGTTACTCGATGTTCGGTGGCTCCGTTACCTCCTGCAGCGTCATCACCGGTCTGAACTGGCACGTGGGGCGCTCACTGCCGGCTAACCGCACCATGGTCGCCGGTTAAGGTGCTCGTATGGGCACTACCGTCGACGCTGACCGGGTAGCCGAGGCCGCGCACCGTGTCGTGGCCGAGCACGATCCACGTACCGTGCCCATCCCGGAGTTCCTCGGAGCATGCTTCGATGCGGGTCTGTCCTGGGTGCACTTTCCGGAGGGCTTCGGCGGGCTCGGAGTCTCCCGAGGCCTGCAGGCGGTCGCCGATCGCATCCTGCAGGGCGCGGGAGGACCGGTCCCGCTTGGACTCAATCCCATGGGCTACGGCATGGCCGCGCCCACCATCCGCGAGCATGCTCAGACCGACGACATCCGTCGCGAGCTGCTCCGGCCGCTGGCCACGACCGAGCACATCTGGTGTCAGTTGTTCTCCGAACCGGGCGCCGGTTCCGACGTCGCAGGGCTCGCGACATCCGCGGTGCGCGACGGCGACGCCTGGGTGATCAACGGTCAGAAGGTGTGGACGAGCCTGGCACACCGGGCGCGGTGGGGGCTGCTGCTGGCCCGATCCGATCCAGATGCGCCCAAGCACAAGGGCCTCACCTACTTCGTCGTCGACATGCACGGCCCTGGCGTCGAGACCCGGCCGCTGCGGCAGATGACCGGTCACGCCGAGTTCAACGAGGTGTACTTCAGCGACGCCCGCATTCCCGACACCCACCGACTGGGTGCGGTCGGCGACGGCTGGCGAGTGGCGATGACAACGCTGATGAACGAGCGCAGCGCGCTCGGCGCCAGCGGAAGCCGGCGCGGCGCCGGAACGATCGCCGACGCGGTGAACCTGTGGGCGTCCCGGCCGGACCGGCGCACCGCTGTGCTGCGCGACCGGCTGACGAGCCTGTGGTTGCGGGCCGAGGCGCAGCGCCTGACCTCCGAGCGGTCCCGCGCGTCGGCGACGGTTGGCGGGCCGGGTCCCGAGGGATCGATCGGCAAGCTGGTCGGAGCCGAGCTCAACCAGCACATCTACGAGTTCTGCATGGACTTCCTCGGGCCCGAAGGCTTGCTCTACGACGGGTACGGCGCCGGAGACGGCGATCCCGACGACTACCGCGGACCCATCCAGCAGCGTTTCCTGCGCAGCAGGGCCAACACGATCGAAGGCGGTACCTCCGAGGTGATGCGCAACATTCTGGGCGAGCGGGTACTCGGCCTGCCGGGCGACCTGCGGGCGGATGCGGGGATGGCGTGGAAGGAGATCCCGCGTGGCTGAGACTTCGGCTGAGGCGGAGGTTGCGGCGGGTGACGAGTTCGTCTTCACCGAGGAGCAGCAGCAGCTGCGCGCGGCGGTACGGAAGTTCTGCGCCGATCACGTCGACGAACGGGCGATCCGCGCGGTGATGGAATCCGATCCGCCCTACGACCGCGCGGTGTGGGCGCGGCTGGGCACCGAGCTGGGTGTGCTCGGGCTGGCGGTACCCGAATCCGCAGGCGGCGCGGGTGGAACGCTGGTCGATCAGGCCGTCGCCGTCGAAGAACTCGGCGCGGCGCTCGCGCCGGGGCCGCTCTTCGGCACGGTGTATCTGGCGATCCCCGCACTCGTCGCCGCATCGGCGCCTGGGGACCTGCTCGATGCGCTCGCCGACGGCACGAAGACGGCGGCGTTCGCCATCGGCGACGTCACTGCCGCACCCACCGGCGACGAGTGGAGCCTGACCGGAACGGTGGAGCGTGTCGTCGACGCCGGCGCCGCGGATGTCCTGCTCGTCGCGGCCGACGGGCCCGAAGGAACCGGACTGTTCGCGGTCGACACGGATTCGGCTGCGGTGCAGCGGGTTCCGTTGACGACACTGGATCCCACACGTCCGCAGGCCACCGTCACGCTCTCCGAGGCTCCTGCGCGGCTCATCGCGGGCCCCGACGAGTCGGACCGGGTCATCGAACACGCACTGCAGGTGGGCTCGGCGCTGCTGGCGGTCGAGCAGGTCGGGGCGACGCAGCACCTGCTCGATCTGAGCATCGACTACGCGAAGAATCGGCTGCAGTTCGGTCGCCCGATCGGCTCCTTCCAGGCGATCAAGCACAAGCTGGCCGACGGACTGGTCGCGGTCGAACATGCCCGCTCGACCGCCTACCACGCCATCTGGGCGCTGGCCCATGGCACCGATGATCCGACGCTGGCCGTCAGCATCGCCCAAGCCGTGTGTTCGGCCGCGCTCACGCGGGTGGCCAATGACACCATCCAGGTGCACGGCGGTATCGGCTTCACGTGGGAGCACCAGGCGCACCTGTACTACAAGCGCGCCTGGACCAACGCCGCGCTGCTGGGCAGCGCCGAAGAACATCGCGCTCGGGTCGCCGAGCTCGTTCTCGACGTCGTGGCCGAGACGTCAGGCCCACGCGTCGCCACCGGGACGGCGCGTTGAGAGGGGACGGACAATGACTGTGAGACAACGATTTCTGGGTGCGGCGGTGATCGCCGGGGCCCTTGCCGCGCCTCTCGTCACGCTCGCCGCGGCACCGAGCGCGGTCGCGCAGCCTCCCGGCTCGTGCCCGCCCGGTCAGACGGGTGTGATCTACGGGTGCACGCCGTTCTGCCTCCCCGGCAAGGCACTCGACCTGCAGACCGGTCTGTGCCTGCCGGTCGCACCGCCGCCGCCTGCCGCTCCGACGTCTCAGTACTGAGCCGCCGATGAACCGAGTGGACCGCTTCTTCGAGATCACGGCCCGCCAGTCCACGGTGGGCACCGAGATACGCGGCGGCGTCGTCACGTTCATCGCGATGGCCTACATCATCGTGCTGAACCCGATCATCCTGTCCAGCCCGAAGGACGTCACAGGACAGTCGCTGGACTTCGCGCAGGTCTCGGCCACCACCGCGCTGGCCGCCGGCGTCATGACGATCCTGTTCGGATTGATCGCGCGGCTGCCGTTCGCATTCGCCGCGGGGCTGGGTATCAACTCGTTCCTGGCCACCACGGTGGTCGGTGAGTTGACATGGGCCGAAGCGATGGGCCTGGTGGTCATCAACGGTGTGATCATCGTGTTGCTCGCCGTCACCGGACTGCGCCGCCTCATCTTCGACGCGGTGCCGATGCCGCTCAAGCTCGCGATCACGGCGGGTATCGGCTTGTTCATCCTGTTCATCGGACTCGTCGACTCCGGTTTCATCTCGTCGACCAAATTGGCCTCTCCCCCAGTCGGATTGGGTACCGGCGGACTCGGATCACTGACGACGGTCCCGACGCTGGTGTTCATCTTCACCCTGCTTCTGACGGGGACCCTGGTCTCCCGCCGCGTTCGCGGCGGCATCCTGATCGGGTTGGTGGCCGGTACCGTCGTCGCCGTCGTCATCGAAGCGATCTGGCACCTCGGTTCGGCCACCGAGAAGCCAGGAGGCTGGTCACTGTCGGTGCCTACGCTGTCCGGATCTCCGTTCGCCATGCCCGATCTCGGGCTGGTCGGCGAGTTCAGTCTGGGTAGCTTCAGCCGCATCGGTGTCATCGCGGCGGTGGTCCTCGTCTTCACGCTCGTGTTCGCGAACTTCTTCGATGCGATGGGCACGATGACCGGGTTGTCACGGGAAGCCGGACTGTCGGATGCGCAGGGTAACTTCCCGCGCCTGCGATCTGCTCTCGTCGTCGAAGGTGCCGGCGCGATCGTCGGCGGCGCCACGTCGTCGTCGTCGAACACCGTGTTCATCGAATCGGGGGCCGGCATCGAGGAGGGTGCGCGCACCGGACTGGCCAACCTGGTCACCGGCGTGTTGTTCCTGGCGGCGATGTTCGTCTCGCCGCTGGCGTCGATCGTGCCGACCGAGGTGGCTGCGGCGGCCCTGGTGATCGTCGGCGCGATGATGGTCTCGCACTTGCGCCACATCGAATTGTCCGAGTTCTCGGTGGCGCTTCCCGTGGTTCTCACGGTGGCGGTGATGCCGTTCAGCTATTCGATAGCCAACGGTATCGGTGTCGGGTTCATCTCCTGGGTGGTGATGCGGACGGCGGCGGGCAAGGCGCGCGAGATCAGCCCGTTGTTGTGGGTGGTCGCCGCCGGGTTCGCGATCTATTTCGCCCGGACGCCATTGGAATCGGTGCTGGGGGTCTGACGGGCCGCACGCTGGGCGGCCACTCCCATGATCACGGCGTGGATCTGGCGTTCGATGTCGTCGCGGGTCAGCACGTCCGGAGAATCGTTGGCGAGTGCGAAGATCTGACCGCCGAGGTAGGCCATCAGCACCGACGTCTGCTCGTCGCACAGTGCGGGGTCCATCTCGGTGCCGTTGTCGTGATGCAGAGCCATCACCAACCGTTCGGCCAGCGCGCGATAGCTCTCCGAGATCTGCTGGAAGCCCGACGCGATGCCGGGGTCACGACGTGCCGACATCGTCAGCTCCAGACGCGCCCGCGTGCGCGACAGCTGCGGCTCGCTCCCGATGGCCAGGATCTGGCCGGCGAGCATCCGCGCGATCACCCTGGCCGAGCTGTTCGGAACGTCCTTGAAGATCTCGGTGAACGCCTCCGCGTCGTAGCGGACCAACTGATCGGCGACCCCGTGCAGCAGCGCCGCGCGGGTGCGGTAGTAGAACGAGGTGCTGCCGTCGGGGAGACCGGCGTGCCGGTCGACCTTGAGGTGACTCAGTCCGCGCGGCCCTTCCTCGGCCAGCAACTCGATCGCGGCGTCGCACAGCAGGCGGCGCCGCTCGGCAGCATTGTGCTTTCGCTTGTTCTCGACACTGTCGATCCTACGTGCCGCTTGACCGGAACTTCCCGACGTAATCGGTCATGGTCGCGAGCTGATAGCGCGACACGTCGTGCGCGGTCTCGTCCTCAGCGAACACACTGGACACCATCACGGTGTCGTCGCGATCGTAGAAACCGAGCCGGGCGAGGCCGGAGAAGAACTCCTCCCAGTCCACGTCGCCGTCGCCGATCTTGAGGTGCTGGTGCACGCGGACGGGATTGCCGGGCGGGTTGGTGATGTAGCGCAGGCCGTGGCTGCGGTGGTGATCCATCGTGTCGGCGACGTGCACCAGGCGCAGCAGGTCCCCCGCGGCCGTCATGATCTCCGCCGTGTTACCGCCCATGTGGAAGCCATGGCAGGCGACGTAGACCATCCCGATGTGCGGCGAGTTCACACCGCGGATGATGCGCACGGCTTCGAGGCCGTCCTCGACGAAATCGTCGGGATGCGGATCGATCCGCACGTCGATGCCCTCCCGCTCGAAGAGGGGCAGCAGTTCCTCCATCGACCGGAAGAACGCACGCTCGGATTCCTCCGCCTTCTCCGGTCGTCCGGAGAATTCGGTGTTGATCACGTTGACGCCGAGGTCGACGGTGATCTGGACGACGCGTTTCCAGTTGCGCACAGCCGCCTCTCGCGCGTCCTCGTCGGGTCCGGACCACCGCAGCACAGGCAGGACCGAGGCGATGCCGACGCCCGCATCGGCACATGCCGTGCGGAACTGGGCGACCAGAGCATCGTCGGCGCGCGGATGGTTGAAGAACGGGATGAAGTCGCGATGTGGGGTCAACTGCAGGTACTCGTAACCCAACTCGGCCACCAGCGCCGGTAATTCGAGCAGCGGGTAGTCGTGGTGGAACGGGGTCGGATCCAGGGCGATCTTCACGGTCAGGCCCCGGGGATCGAGGCGCGGTCGACCATGGTCACCGCGACGGATTGTCCGGACTGCAAAGCCTGCACGCCGGCTTCGCAGACGGCGGTGGAGGCGTAGCCGTCCCACGAGGTCGGGCCGTCGACGTTCGCGCCAGTGCGGACCGCATCGACCCACCGCTGGATCTCGGTGTCGTACGCCTGGCCGAACCGCTCCTTGAAGCCGGGCGTGATCTCTCCGCCCCAGGTGCCGGGAGCACTCTTGCGCACGAGGCCGACATCGAGACCGATCATCGCGCTGCCCTTTTCGGCGACCAGCTCGGTGCGGACCTCGTAGGCGACACCGGTGGTCACGAACAGCTCGACATCGACGTGCTTGCCGCTCGCGGTCCGCAGGATCGCGATCTGCGGATCGAAAAGGCCGCTCCGTGCAGCGGGATTGGGTGTCGGCGTGACGATCTGGATCGACGTGATCTCCTCGTCGAGCAGAAATCGGGTGACGTCCACTTCGTGCACGAGGGAATCTCTGACGGTCATCGCGGAGTCGAAATGGTCCGGCACGGCAGGGTTGCGATGCACGCAGTGCAGGAGCAGCGGATCGCCCAGGTCGCCGCTGTCGATGAGCGACTTGAGTGCGACGTACTCGTGGTCGAAGCGCCGCATGAATCCCACTTGGATGAGCCGGACTCCGAGTTCGGCTTCGCGGCGCACCACCTCGAGCGAGGTGTCGACGTCGGTGGTCAGCGGCTTCTCGCACAGCACCGGCTTGCGGTGTTCGAGGCAGGCCAGCAGCTGCTTCTCGTGTGTCGGACCGGGGGTGGCCAGCAGGACGGCGTCGACATCGGGATCGGCGATCGCGTCGAGCGGGTCGGCGACGGCACGGCAGCCGGGGATGTCGGCGGCGATCTGCTCTGCCCTCTCGGCGACGTAGTCGTTGACGACGGCGACATGAGCGCCCGAGATGCGGGAGGTGATGCGAGCGACGTGGTCGGCGCCCATCAAGCCGACGCCGAGGACGGCGATGCGCAAGTCGTTCATGATCCAGTGCTCCTAACGGAAGGTGACGGACGGGATGCCGCAGGACCCGAGGTAGCTCCGGGTGCGCTGGGCGATGGGCAGTGGTGCATCGACATCACACGGGTACATGTCCTGTTCCACGATCGCGAACACGTCGATTCCGAGGCGCTCGATCTCCGCCAGAAGCGATGGCATATCGGGGATTCCACGCGGCGGCTCGGTCATCGCGCCCAGTTTGACGGCCTCCCCGAAGGGAATGTCCTGCGCCTGCACCTTCGCCATCACATCGGGATCGACCTGCTTGAGGTGCAGATAGCCGATGCGCTCCGGTGCGCGTTGCACGATCGCGATGTTGTCACCGCCGCAGTAGGAGATGTGCCCGGTGTCCAGGCACAGGTTGACGAACTGGCCATCGGTGCCGTCGAGAAAGCGGTAGACGTTCTCCTCGGTGTCGACGTGGCTGTCGGCATGCGGGTGGTATTGGGCCCGCACACCGTACTTCTCGAACATGGCCTTGCCGAGTTCGTTCATGCCCTCGGTCTTCTGGCGCCACTGCTCCGGGGTCAGGACCCGGTCCTCGAGCACCGCGCCGGTAGACGGATCGCGCCACATCTCGGGGATGACGACGACGTGGGTGCCACCGGCTGCGGCGGTGAGCTTGGCGACGTCCTCGATCTGGCTCCACACCGAGTTCCAGGCGTCGTCGCCGCGAGAGCTCGACTGGTGCAGGTGCTCGAAAACCGTTCCGGCGGAGAGCTTCAGCCCCCGCGAGCCGAGCTCGTCGAGGAGTTTCTCCGGGTCGGTCGGCAGGTACCCGTAGGGTCCCAGTTCGATCCACTCGTAGCCGGACGCGGCCACCTCGTCGAGGAATCGGGTGTAGGGCGTCTGCTGGGGATCGTCGGGGAACCAGACGCCCCAGGAATCGGGGGCGGAGCCGACACGTATGGCGCTCATGCGGGGGTCCTTTCAGGGGTCATACCTTCTGCCTCGAGGCGTTCCTCGAGCTCTTCCAATGTGGTGCCCTTGGTTTCGGGCACCAGACGGTGCACGAAGATCCACGAGCCGATGTTGACGACGACGAACAGCGCGAACGTGCCGGTGGAGCCGAGCGCATTGTTGAGCAGTGGGAACAGGAAGGAGATGATGGCGTTGGTGCACCACAGCACGAAGACCGCGATGCCCATGGCGAAGCCGCGCACCGACAGCGGGAAGATCTCCGAGAGAAGCAGCCACACGCAGGTCCCGATGAACATCTGCACAAAGGCGACGAACAGCACCATGCAGCCGAGGATCGTGTAGCTGCGGACGTCGCTGGCCGGCATCAGGAACACCGCGGCGAGCGCGGCTTGGGAGGCTGCCACCCCGGCGAATCCGATCAGCAGCATCATGCGGCGACCGACGAAGCCCAGCAAGATGATGCCGATGATCGTGGTGACCACCGACGTGACGCCGACCGCGATCGTGGCGACCAGCGCGGCGCTGACGCCGAGGCCGCTCTGCTCGAGGATGGTCGGCGCGTAGTAGTTGACGGTGTTGATGCCGGTGGCTTGCTGCACGATCGCCAGTCCGCACCCGATGAGGACGACCCGCCGAATCCAGGGCACGTCCCGGATCACCGAGAACGGCGTGCTGGTGGACTTGAGCATGTGGCCGGCATGTTCGGCGACGATCGCGTACTCGGTGTCGGCCTCTGCGGGAGTCCTGCTCAGCGACAACACCTTCCGCGCCTCGGGCAACCGTCCCTTGAGCGCGTACCAGCGGGGCGAGTCGGGCAGGATCAGCATGCCCAGCAGCAGGGCGATCGCCGGGACGGCGGCGACGGCGAGCATCGTGCGCCAGACGTGCGGATCGTGGACGAGGTGGTCGAGCAGCGCGTTGGTGGCGAACGCGAGCATCTGACCGGTCACGATCATCAACTCGTTGATGGTGACCATGCGGCCGCGCCGATCGGCGGGTGCCATCTCAGCCAGATAGAGCGGGCAGGTCACCGCGGCCGCGCCGACCCCGAGACCCAGGACGATGCGGGCGGCGACCATGATCTGGACGTTCGGGGCCAACGCGCAGCCGATCGCGCCGAGCAGGAACAAGCCGGCGCAGACCAGCAGGGTGCGCTTGCGGCCGATCCGGTCGGCCACCCGCCCCCCGAACAGCGCGCCGAATGCGGCCCCGGGGAACAGCAGGGAACTGACCACCGTCGCCTCTCCGAAGGCCGAGAGCGCCAGGTCGTCCTTCATGTACAGCAGGGCGCCGGAGATCACGCCGGTGTCGTAACCGAACAGCAGGCCGCCGAGCGTGGCGATGACGGTGAGCTTGGTGAGAAAACGCCCCGTGCTCGCGGGTGCTCCAGGGTGGGACATCGGACCTCACTTCGGTGACTAACGCGCGTTAGTAACGCGCGTGAGGTCTACTATGGAACGCACCCCGTGACTGTGTCAAGCGTCACTGTCGACAAGGAATCCCGTTGTGAGCACACCCCGCCGGCGCCGCCCCACGATGGCCGACGTCGCCGAGCGCGCCGGGGTCTCCCGCACGCTGGTGTCGTTCATCCTGGACGGCAAGCCCGGCGCCAGCGAGGAGACCCGGCAGCGAGTGCTCGCCATCGCCGAGGACATCGGTTACCGGCCCGACTCGGCGGCCCGACTGTTGGCTCAGGGCCGCAGCCGCACCCTCGGTGTCATGACGGACGTCCGCCAACTGTTCCAAGCCGAGCTGGTCACCGCGATCTATCCCGCCGCAGAACACCTGGGATACGAGGTCCTGCTGTCGGCCAATCTCCCTGACCGCACCGAAGCCGCGGTGGTCGAGTCGCTGCTCAGCCACCGGTGCGGCGCGCTGCTGCTCCTCGGGCCGGGTTCCGACGAATCCGACCTGCTGAAGATGGCCGAACGCGTGCCGATCGTGGTGGCCTGCCGGCGGATACCCCGCCTGAACACCGATGCGCCACTGGCGACAGTGCGCACCAACGACGCCCGAGGAATGCGCTTGGCGGTGGATTACCTGGTGGATCTCGGACATCGGCGCATCCACCACGTCGACGGCGGCACCGATCCGGGATCGGGCGATCGGGCCCGCGCCTACCGAGCTGCGATGCGCGCGCACGGCTTGAGCGACGACATCACCGTCATCGCAGGCGCTCACACCGAAGAAGCGGGCGCGGCTGCGGCGCGCACCATGCTGGCCGCACCGGAACTGCCGACGGCAGTCCTGGCGGGCAACGACCGCTGCGCACTCGGTATCCTCGACGTCTTCACCCGGTCCGGAGTCTCTGTGCCGGAGCATGTTTCGCTCGTCGGATACGACGACAACCGGCTCTCGGAGAATCCACGTATCGACCTGACCACGATCCATCAGGACGCACCCGAAATCGCCCGGCGCGCAGTCCAACTCGCTGTCGACATGCTCGTCGACGGCACGGCCCGCGATACAGACGTGGTGCTGGAGCCGACGCTGGTGGTCCGCGGGACGACCGCGCCGCCGCGCACCTGACCGTGCTGATCAGGGCGCAGGAGCCGCCGCCACCATCCGATCGACCACCGCGAGCAGACCGTCGTCGGCCGGAGACGAGACGAGGTGGCCGTGAAGTGCGCGGTGCAGCGCGTTGTAGTAGAGGCCGTCACCGATGAGCTTCACGGCCCGGGCCGTGTCGAGGTCCCCGATCGCCTCGTGCAGGATCGCCAACCACTCCGCGGCCGCGGACTCGATTGCTGCGCGGGCGCGGGCGTCTCCCGCCTGCCGCAGCCGAGACGCCGCGACCAGAATTCGATCGAGCGGAGTGCCCGCGTAGTGGGACGACCGTACGTAGTAGCGGGCCGGCCCCTCCGGTGCTGTGCGCATCTGACGAGCGTCCTCGGCAGCCAGTGTCTCTAGCCGGTCGCAGACCGCTCCGGCCAGATGGTCCTTCGAGGGGAAGTGGTAGAGCACCCCGCCCTTGGACACCCCGGCACGCGCCGCCACCGCGTCCACGGTGGCGAACCGCTCCCCCTCCTCTGCCAGCAGCTGGGCGTAGGCATCGAGGATGCGATCACGCGCGGACATGCCGCCAGCCTAAAACCTGGTGGATTACTGAACCGTCTGGACGGTACAGTCCGGCCCATGGGCATCTACCGGGATCTGTTCCGCGTGCCCCGCATCCCGAACCTCACGGCGGCGCAACTGTTCGCGCGACTGCCGCTCGGCATGCTTTCGCTGGCGATCCTCGTGCACGTCGAGCACCGCACGGGTTCCTATGCCACTGCGGGCGCCGTCGTCGCCTGCCTGACCGTCGGCGAAGCGATCGCGATGCCGCTCACGTCACGGTTGGCCGGGTACGGCGAACGCACGGCCGCGACGCTGGCGATCTGCGCCGCGGTCAACGGGGCGAGCATGCTCGGACTGGCCCTGGTGACGTTCTCCGGGGCGCCGCTGATGGCCCTCGGCCTGCTGGTCGGAGCATCGGTCCCGCCCCTGATGCCGGTGGTCCGGGCACTGTATCCGCAGCTGCTCCCGCGTGACGGCGTCCGCGCACTCTTCGCGCTCGACACCACCGCGCAGGAAATGATCTGGGTCATCGGACCGGTGGCGGCCATGGGGCTGTCGACGCTGGTCTCCACAGCGATGCCGCTGATCGCCTCCGCCGCGATCACCGTGGTGGGCACGGCGTGGTTCCTGGTCAGTGCGCGCGGGCTGCGTCCGCGCTCCGGGCCACGCACCCACGGTCGCGCCCGAATGCTGATCCGCCGCAGCGTGCTGCTCGCCATGCTCGCCGGAGGTGCGCTGGTGGGCTCCTTCACCGCGCTCGAGGTCGGGGTGGTGGCCGAGCACGGCGGCAGCGGACTGACCGCGGGCATCGCCATCGCGCTCGCCAGCGTCGGGTCCGTCCTCGGTGGTCTGACGTTCGGACACCGCCGACTCGGGCTGCGCGGCGTCGTCGCCGCCCTGACCGTCGTGGCGGTCGGGACCGTCTCGTTCGGACTCACCCATGTGTTGGCCCTGCAGATGGTTGCCTTGTTCGTGTCCGGCATGGGGTTCGCGCCGGCGATGTCGGCCCTGTACTTCATGGTGTCCCAGGACGTCGACGACGAGGTCGCCACCGAGGCGTTCGGGTGGCTGCACAGCGGCGCGCTGATCGGGGCAGCGCTGGGCACCTCCGCGGCCGGGGCGGCCACCGATGCATTCGGAGCCGCCGGCGCCGTCGTGGCGGCGACACTGTTCGCGATCGCCGCCGCGCTGAGCCCGTTGGCGATCCGCGCCACCGGACGTGTGGGTG
The DNA here is from genome assembly GCF_007096635.1 of Mycolicibacterium sp. 018/SC-01/001. Lineage (GTDB taxonomy): Bacteria > Actinomycetota > Actinomycetes > Mycobacteriales > Mycobacteriaceae > Mycobacterium. The sequence continues at coordinate 271,264 of NZ_VKAA01000003.1, read as the reverse complement.
GCTTGGAGGAGCCGGTGGCCGAGGAGCCCTGCCCTACACTTCGGGTCGATGGATGACGATCGCGCGGTGCAGTTCGTCGGAGCCGGCCCCGGCGCTGCCGACCTGCTGACCGTGCGGGCCACGCGCTTGCTGGCCGCCGCCGACCTGGTGCTCTACCCGGGTAGCTATCTGGATGCCGAAGTGCTCACCCACTGCTCGCCCGACGCCGATCTTGTCGACACTGCCGAGCTCGACCTCGACGACATCGTCGGCCGCATCGTCACCGCGCACCGGGCCGGCCGCCGCGTCGTGCGCCTGGTGTCGGGCGACCCGTCGGTGTACTCGGCGCTGTCCGAGCAGACCCGCCGGCTCGACGCAGCCGGGGTGCCATGGGCCGTCACACCCGGTGTGCCCGCCTACGCAGCCGCCGCCGCGCGCGTCGGACGCGAGCTGACCGTGCCGCTGGTCGCCCAGTCGGTGGTGCTGACCCGCACCCGGCAGCGCTCCACCGCGATGCCCGACACCGAATCTCTGGCCGCCTTCGCCGCCACCCGTGCCACGCTGGTGCTGCACCTCGCCATCACGCGGATCCGGGAACTGATGGATGAGCTGACCGCCGACTACGGGCCGGACTGTCCCGTCGTGGTGGTGTACCGGGCCTCTCAGCCGCAGGAGGCGGTGCTGCGCGGGACGGTGTCCGACATCGCCGATGCCGTGGACGACGCCGGATTCCGCCACGCCGCAGTCATTCTCGTGGGTAGAGCACTGGCCGACCGAGCCGACCCGTGCGCCGGTGAGAGCCACCTGTACGACCCTGCGCGGGATCGGTCGATCCGGCCGTGACCGACCTGTACGACGTGATCCGTCGGCGCCGTGACACCCGTCGCGAGTTCACCGGCGACCCGGTACCCGACGATGCGCTCGAACGCATTCTGCGTGCCGCCCACGCGGCTCCGTCGGTCGGCATGAGCCAACCGTGGGACTTCGTGCTCGTACGCTCGCGGCGGACGCTGCGCGCATTCCGGGATCACGTCGCCGCCGAGCGCGAGGTGTTCGCCTCGACGCTGACCGGCGAACGGGCGGAGACGTTCTCGCGCATCACGATCGAGGGAATCTGCGAATCCGGGCTCGGGGTCGTGGTCGGCTACGACCCCACCCGCGGCGGGTCACAGGTTCTCGGCCGTCATGCCATTCCCGACGCCGGGCTCTACTCTGTGGTCTGCGCGATCCAAAACCTCTGGCTCGCAGCGACTGTCGAGGGCATCGGCGTCGGCTGGGTGTCATTCTTCCGTGAGGACTTCCTGCGCACGCTGGTCGGACTGCCCGCTCACGTGCGTCCGGTCGCGTGGCTGTGTGTCGGGACGGTGGCCGACCTCCCCGATGTGCCTGACCTGGAGCGCTTCGGCTGGCGGGAGCGCAGCTCACTGGATTCGGTCGTACACGAGGAGCGTTACCGGGCGCGGTGACCCTAGAGTCGCAGCACCCGGCCCGCGATGACCAGGTGCACCTCGTCGCAGACGGCCGCGACGCGCTGGTTCACCGTGCCGAGCAGATCCCGGAAGAGGACTCCCGAGCGATGCGCGGGCACCACGCCCAGGCCCACTTCGTTGGTCACGACGACCGCGGCCGGCGAGCGCGCCAGGGTCTCGCACAGTGCATCGGTTCGGCCCGCGACGATGTCGTGCACATACGTCGAATCCGCTTCCCAGAGTTGGGCTTCGTCGACGACGGCCACCACCCAGGTGCTCAGGCAGTCGAGCAGGACGGGGCCGTGCGCGTCGGCGAGGGCGCCGGTCACATCGGTGGTCTCGACGGTGGACCAGCGAACCGGGCGGCGTGCGCGGTGGGCGGCGACGCGCGCATCCCAGTCGGCGTCCCGGCCGTCGGCGGGGCGGCCGGGGGCGATGTAGGTGACTGCGTCGACACCGGCGAGCAACTCCTCGGCGTGCCGCGATTTGCCCGAGCGGACACCGCCGGTGACGAGAATTCTCACCGGCTCATCGTAGAGAGCGCCCGCACCCAGGCGACGGCGTCGTCGATGTCGGAGACAGTGGGCACATCTGCGGGGCGTCCAGGCCGGGCGACGACGACGACAGGGATGCCCAGCTGTTCGGCGGCTGCCATCTTCGGCCAGGTGAATTCGCCGCCGGAGTCCTTGGTGATGAGGACGTCGGCGGCGTGTTCGCGCATCAGCTCCAGTTCGCCCGCGAGTGCGTACGGGCCGCGGCTGAGGATCAGGCGCCAACTCGGTGGCAGCACCGCGTCGGGCGCCTGCACCACGCGCACGAGCGTGTCGTGGTGGCGCAGTGCGGGGATGAAGCGGGCGAGCTCCTGCCGTCCCACGGTGAGAAACGGCCGCCGTCCCAGTTGCGCGGCGATCTCCGCCGCGTCGTCGTGGGAGGCCGCCCAATGCCAGGATTCGCGGGTTCGATCAGACCAGCCGGCTCGCTCGAGCCGCAGCAGCGGCACGCCGCAACGCGCGGATGCCGCTGCTGCGTTGGCGGAGATCGTCTTCGCGAACGGGTGCGTGGCGTCGACGACCACATCGAAATCTGCCAGCACAGAGCACAACCCGTCGACACCGCCGAAGCCGCCGATGCGGACGTCCCCGACTGGGAGGCGGGGGTCGGCGACCCGGCCCGCCAGGGACGTGGTGACGGCGTCGGTGGCGGTGAGGATGTCGGCCAGTGCCCGCGCTTCCGCGGTGCCGCCGAGCAGCAGTATCTTCATGGCGCACCCGGCGGCAGGAACGGCAGATCATTCGGTGCGCCGCGCTGTGCCAGTCCCAGGAGCGCATCGACGTCGAGGTGGTGCTCGACGAGGTCGCCGAGACGGTCCAGACGCTCCTCGCGCGCCGCGGTGAACGAGACACCCGATGGTGCGACGCCCAACGTCTCGTGCAGGAATCGACTACGCAATGCGTCACCCTCGAGGGCGCCGTGCCACATCGTGCCGAACACCCGGCCGCGGCGCGCGCCGCCGAGGAAGTCCTCGTGTCCACTCGACACTGCGACCCGGCCGTGGTGTATCTCGTAGCCCGATGCCGGTGTACCGAGCCAGAATCCGTGAGGGAGCCGCAACGTCTTCTCGGCGACGAAATCGGTCTGGACATCGAGCAGTCCCAGACCCGGCACCTCTGCGGTGTCACCTTCGACGCAGGCGGGATCCCGAATCACCCCGCCGAGCATCTGGAATCCGCCGCAGATACCGAGCACCGGGCGCCCCGCGGCGGCGTGGGCGATCACCGCATCCGCCAGTCCACGCGAGCGCAGCCACGCCATGTCCGAGATGGTCGCACGGGTGCCCGGCAGCACGATCAGGTCGGCGTCGGCCAGCGCGCTGGGGTGCGAGGCGAACACCACGTCGAGCTCGGGCTCGAGCCGCAGTGCGTCGACGTCGGTGAAATTGCTGATCCGCGGCAGCCGGATCACTGCCACCCGGCGCGCCCCCGCCCGTGGGCGGCGGACCGTCGCCAGGTCCAGCGCGTCCTCGGAGTCCAGCCAGACATCGGGTTGCCACGGCAGCGTTCCGTACACCCTTCTCCCCGTTGCCTTTTCCAGTGACTCGAGGCCTGGTCGCAGCAACGCCAGGTCACCGCGGAACTTGTTGACGACGAATCCGGCGACCAGAGCCTGATCCTCGCGCGACAGGAATGCGACGGTGCCGAGGAACGCGGCGAACACACCGCCGCGGTCGATGTCGCCGACGACCACGGTGGCCAGGCCGGCGTGTCGGGCCAGTCCCATGTTGACGTAATCGCCTGCACGCAGGTTGATTTCGGTGGGGCTGCCGGCGCCCTCGGCGATGACGATGTCGAAGCGGGACGCCAGGTCGTCGTACGCGGCGTGCGCGGCGGCGGCCAGCGCCCGCCGGCCATTCAGCCAGTCCGCCGACGACACCTCCCCCCACGGTCGTCCCATCAGCACGACGTGGCTGCGCCGGTCACTGCCGGGTTTGAGCAGGACGGGGTTCATCGCCGGGTCGGGGGTGACACCGGCCGCCAGGGCTTGAATCCATTGTGCGCGGCCGATTTCCACGCCCCCGTCGGCGACCATCGAGTTGTTGGACATGTTCTGCGCCTTGTACGGGGCGACGCGGATGCCGCGGCGCGCCAGCGCCCGGCACAGCCCGGTGGTGACCAGGGTCTTGCCGGCGTCGCTGGTGGTGCCCGCGATCAGCAGACCGGCCATCAGGGGCGTCTCACCAGGAACAGGTCCATCACCCAGCCGTCGGTGGCCTTCGCGGCGGCCCGGGCGTCCGGCAGCAGCGGCACGACGTCGGCCACCCGACCTGACCGCAAATGCTCCCCCGGCGCGCCGAGATTGGCGCCCCACCACATGGTCCAGTCATCGAGGCCGGTCACGTCGAGGCGGTGCGGCGGCGGGTTGAGCATCGCGACGATGTTGTCCAGTCCCGCGGCGACGGCCTCCTGCAGACGCCGGCCCGTCGTGATGTGCACGGATCGGCCGATCTCGTGCAGCACCATGCGATGTGCCGCGGCCAGCAGCGACGGCGCGCTCACGCCGGGCAGCACGTCGTAGTCGAGGTCCACGCCCAGCTCCTGTACCTGCTCGACGATGCGGATCGTGGAGTCGTAGAGCGACGGATCGCCCCATACGAGGAAGGCAGCGGTACCGCCACGCCGGCGCAGGACATCGGCGTAACGTGCGGCGCGCGCGGCGTGCCAGTCCGCGACCGCGGATTCGTACTCCTGCGTGCTCAGGCCTGCCGAGCGGTCGCGCGGCGGGTCGGTGATCGCGACGACCTCGGCGGGCCCGGTGGGGCCGGGGTACGCGGCGACGACCGCCTTCCGCAGATCCAGGAGAGGATCCTCGCCTGCCCCTTTGGACCTGTCCTCAGCCTTGTCGGCGGCCAGCACGTAGTCGACCGACCTGAGCGCATCGGCCACCTCGTTCGTCACGTGCGCCGGGCCCATCCCGACGCCGAGAATGCGAACCCTGACCGGCGCCTCCATGGCCACGATTGTCCCCGGCCGGCTCAGCGCGGCCGCAGCAGGCCCGCTGCCGCCGACGTCACCGCATCGGTCACCCGTGCCACGGTCGCACTGTCGAGCTTCCAGCACTGCCAGTACAGCGGCACGTCGAGGTGCTCGTCGCTGATGTGCACGAACGACCCGTCGATCAACTGTTCGGGGTACATGCCCCAACCCAGTCCGGCGTGCACGGCGGCGCCGAACCCCGCGGCGGTCGCCACGTAGTGCACGGGGCGGCGCACATCCCGGCCGAACACCTGCCGCACGAGCTGATCCTGCAGTGCGTCGTCGCGATTCCACGCCAGCGACGGCGCCAGCGCGGCGGTCTCGGCGGTGAAGCCGCCGGCCAGGTGGCGCTCGACGAATGCGCGGGTGGCCACGGGCCGATAGCGCATGATGCCGAGGGGTCGTACGCGGCAGCCGGGCACAGCGGCACTCTCGGTGGTGACCGCACCCATCACGACACCTTCACGGAGCAGCCGCGCGGACAGGTCCTGGTCCTCGATGCGAACATCGAGCAACGCGTCGGTCAGGTCGGCGAACACGCCGGTGAACCACGTCGACATGGAATCGGCGTTGATGGCCAGCGCGATGCGCGACCGCTCGGCCGGACCGCCGCGCATCTCTGCGAGCGCCTCGGCCTGCAGCAGTGCGGTCTGAGCCGCGAGACGGAGCAGCGGTGCCGCTGCAGGCGTTGCCGTGCAGGGCTTTTCGCGGACGACGAGGACCTGGCCGGTGCGCTGTTCGAGTGCCTTGATGCGCTGGCTGATGGCGGAGGGGGTGACGTGCAGGTGCGCTGCGGCCGCGTCGAAGCTGCCGACGTCGACGACCGCCGCCAACGCCGCCAGCTGCCCCGGATCCACCTGCTCCACGGCAGCAATGCTAACGGCGTGATGCTGATGTTCAGTGCTTCTGCAGGAGGTCCCAGTCGGCCTGCTCGCGGTCGCTGAACCGGTTCGACGTGATCGCACCGAAAGCTGCTGCAGCATCGGCGAATTGGGTTGCCGCGTCCGGGAGAGCGTCGGGCCCGTCCAGCCGGAAACAGCTCGGTGCGAGCGGGCCGAACAGTAGTGCCCGACGCAAATCCGGCCAGTGGTCCAGCCGAGGTTCGCAGCCCGCCGCACGCGCGAAGCCGACGGCCGCGAGGTTCATCCGGGTCTTCTGCGGCAGACCGCGACGGGCCCGGTAGGCGTCGACAGCCGCGCGCTGCTGCGCGAGGTCGGCAGGTACCCGCCCCGACCAGGTGTAGGCCAGCCAGCGCGCCTGCAGTTCCAATGGCACGAAGTAGCCGCCCGACTGATCCCACATCCCCATGAACGCCAGGCCGGGCAGGTCGGGGTGGAAGGTGTACCGATCGGCGTCCAGATGCACGTCGTCGAGGCCAAGGGTCGCGCGGATGTCGTCGGCGAGGAACGGCAGGTCCAGCCGAAAGCCGGTGCCGAACAGGATTCCATCGAACTGCCCGGTGCTGCCGTCGGCGAAGGCGACGTCGGTACCGGACACCGACGTCGGCCACGGCCGGATGTCGATGCGTCCCTCGGCGACCAGCGGCAGGTAGTGCTGGCTGAGAGTGACCCCGGCAGCGAACAACGACGGATCGGGTGTGGGCGCCCCGTACTGCTCGGGGCTGCCGCCGGCGTCGGTGACGATCGTCTTGAGCTGCCGGTCGACCTCCGCCACCGGGAGACGTTCGGCGGCCAGCGCACCGTAGCGGGTGAAGATGCGATGGTCGGAGGGAACACCGGCCGCGAACTTCGGCAGCACATAGCGCTGCCGGCGCTGGGTCACCGTCACCGCGGCCGCACCGCCGTGCACCAACTCGGCGGCCACCTCGAGAGCACTGACCGCGCACCCGCCGACGAGGACGCGCTTCCCTCGGTACGGCTCGACGCCCCGGAAGTCGAACGTCGAGCGCGCTCCCTGCGCACCGCTGAAACTCGGCAGGCCGGGCACCGCCGGGACCACGGGAGTCTGGAATCGCCCGCTGGCGACCACGACCCGGTCGAACGTCTGCGGTCCGTCCGCGGTGTCGACCTGCCATCGGTCTCCGTGTCGAGCGAGCCGAGTGACTTTGGTGTTCAGGCGGATTCGACCGTTCAGCGCGAACATCTCGGCGTAGCGATGCAGATAGCGCAGGATCTGCGGGGCGGCCAAGAATGTCCGGTCGCTGTCATGGGCGAGGTCGCTGAACTCCGTCAGGATGCGGCTGGTGTTGGTGTACAGCGCCGGCCACACGCCGCTGGTTCCGGTGTTGCCTGCCCACTGCCCGCCGAGCTCAGTGCTCTGGTCGAACAGATACGGGTCGAAACCCTCGGAGAGCAGCCAGCGCGCGGCGACGAGACCGCCGGGTCCCGCCCCGATCACCGCCACGCTGGAACGCACAGTGCACTGTGGCACGGTACGCGCCCTCGCGGGCGGTAATCGTCAGCCGACGGTGCTCGACGCGTCGACGAGCACTCCGGCCGGCGCGGGGGCATTCACCCGCGCGGCGGCGAAATCGGCTGCCTGCGAGACCAATCCGGACTGCACGTAGGCACTGTGGGCGGGCCTGTCGTCACCGTTGGAGCAGACCGGGTCGGCACCGTTGCACAGGTCGATGGTCTTGGCTCCGTAGAGGGGGCTCGAGGTGGTCAGGGTGCGACCGATCCGCCCGGCCGGGTTGCCGAACACCGCGACGGCCGCGACGTGGTCGGCAACCGGTGCCGGCATCGGACGGCCGAAGCCGAACGTGGCTGCAGGATCTCCCGCTATCAGATCCACCACCGCCGCGCCCTGCGAGTACCCGCCCACCACGATGCGGGTATCGGGGCAGCGGGCGGCGGTGGCCTGAATCTGGGCGCTGGCGTCATCGGCGCCGGCGGGCGCGGACTGCAGGAAGTCGTAGGAGGCCGGGTAGTTCACGGCGACGGCGGTCACGCTGCGCCCGCCGAGGTCGCTGCGCAGATCATCGACGAAGGCCTGGCCCACCCGGCCGAGCCCTGCCGGCTCGGCGGTGCCGCGGGCGAAGACGACTGCGACATCGGAACAGGAATCGGCGGCGTGCGCACTCGCCGCGCCCGGGCCGATCAGACCGGCGGCTGCGACGGCGCCGACACCGCCGAGGAGGAGAACGCGTCGAATGCTGCGCTGATCGGTCATGTCGGTCTCCTCCGTCGTGGCCGCCCCGGTGGCGGTACTGGAAGGAATGCCGGTGTGTCCGCGAAAATTCCAAACGTGATGTAAAACGCAGCAGACCTGCAGTTATCGCACCGTTTGGCGCAACTCCGCGGCCGCGTCGTCGGCGGTGTCGTAGACGCGGACGATAGCGTCGTCACCGGACTTCAGGAACGTCGTCTCACCCAGTTCGGTGTATCGGGTGGCTCCGATCCCGATCAGCACGTTCTCGGGATGCCCGCTGGCCACCATCAACGCACCGACGTCTTCGAGCGGGGTGTCCGGTGAACCCTTCTGGTTGGCCAGCCGTTCGACGATCCAGTCGAGCAGCACCTCGCCGTAGTACGAGTAGCCGATGACGGGGCTGTCGACACCGTAGGCATGTTCCTGACCGTCGGAGTGCAGAAAGCAGACCAGTCGCAGCGTGGCGGTCGGCCCGTCGGGGGTCAGGTCGCCGATGTCGAAGAACGAACCCGACACCCCCTTGGAGGCGGGGCCCCAGTTCTTCTTGTGGCTGATCTTCTTGGCGCCCGGCCGGCGAATCGAGCAGTCGTTGAACGCCCCGAGTGCGAACGGTTGCAGCGTGACCACGGTGTCGCCCTGCCAGACCACCCGGCACGCCACCCCGACCTCGGGTTCGATCTGGAGGTTCAGCGGGCCCGAGAATTCGGGGCTCTCGGGCGGCAGCTGGATCGCGTCGTTCGACAGGGGGAACTCACCGAGGAATGTGTCCGATCCCGGCGCGTACCAGGGGAAGATGCCCTTGGGTGCTTCGCCTTCGGTGGTCACGTTGACGAAATCCACTGCCTCACCGGCCTGCTCGAGATGACCGGCGAAGTTGCCCGCCACACCGAAGCCGAACCAGTCCCGCATGTCGCTCAGCGCGATGTCGATCACGGTGGGTCAGCGTACGCCGGGCCGTACCCTGAAGCGGTCAGGAGGGGCACACGATGACCAGAGAAAAAGATGATGGCGAAGAACCCAAAGATCCGCCGGGGCCGGTCGACCACGGCCGCGAGGGCGGGATGGCCACGCGCGAGAACGCGCCGGAGTTGACCGAGGAGGACTGAGCACTGCTCCCGCGGGCGGCAGGAATGAATTCGCAGGTGAGCGGGTATCCGCCAGCGGCAACCGGGCGAAGCGGGAAAGGAAGGTCACGATGGTCACGTGGCTGGACCGCCTGCAACAGCGCAGCCGAACCGCCGGGTTCACGATCGCCGTGGTCTACAAGTACGTCGACGACCAGGCTGGCTACCTCGCCGCGCTGATCACCTACTACGCGTTCGTCTCCCTGTTTCCGCTGCTCCTGCTGCTGACCACGGTGTTGGGCGTGGTGCTCTCCGGTCGCCCGCAGTGGCGCGAGCAGATCGTGGCCGCGGCCATCGACCAGTTCCCCGTCATCAGCGACCAACTGAGCCAGCCCGAGGCGCTGAGCGGCGGGACGACCGCGGTCGTCGTCGGCATCGCGGGCGCGCTGTACGGCGGTCTCGGTGTCGGCAATGCCCTGCAGAACGCAATGAACACGGTGTGGGCGGTCCCCCGCTACACCCGTCCCGACCCGATCCGGGCGCGCTTCTACAGCCTGCTGCTGCTGTTCGTGCTGGGCTCCGCCGTCATCGGGACGACGGTGCTGACTGCGGTCGGCCGAGCCTGGGCCGGTCTGGGTTTCCTGGGCACGGCCGGCGTCGTGCTGGCATCACTGGCGTTGAACACGGCGGTCATCGTCGCCGCCTTCCGCGTCACCACCGTGCGCACGTTGAGCTACCGCGACGTCCTGCCCGGTGCGATCACCGCGGCTGTGCTCTGGCAGATGCTGCAGTGGTTCGGTGCCGCCTACGTCGCTCATGTGCTGAGCTCGGCCAGTGCCACCAACAGCATCTTCGCGATCGTGCTCGGCCTGCTGGCGTTCCTGTACCTGGTGTCGACGTCGCTGCTGATCTGCGCGGAGATCAACGCCGTCCGCGTCGACCATCTGCACCCGCGGGCACTGCTGACCCCGTTCACCGACCATGTGGAACTCACCGAGGCGGACCGCAAGATGTACTCGGCGCAGGCGGAAGCCCAGCAGGCCAAGGGTTTTCAGCGCGTCGACGTGTCGTTTCACCCGCACGATCCCGATGACGACGGCGTTTGCGAAAACGGCGACCCGGGTATGGCCGAGGCACATTCACGAAGCGGAGGCAGTCATGAGCGTCACCAGCAAGACCCGGTCCGTGGCCCGCACGGGCCTGAAAGTCCAACGTAGGGTCGCGCTGGCGCAGTTCCTGTTCGTCCCGACACTGCTCACCGCCGCGCTTCTGACCGGGGCGCTGATCATCGCGCGACGGCGGGACAGATCGGCGTCGAACGTCGAGACCCTCCCGGTGCCGGACAGTCCCGCCGCGACGGCCTGACCCGATGCGCGTCGTCGTCACCGGCGCGTCCGGAAACGTCGGCACCGCACTGCTGCGTCGGCTCACCGACGACGCACCGGAGTGGGACATCGTCGGTGTCGTACGCCGGCCACCGGAGCCCGAAGGCGTCTACGAGCGCGTCGAGTGGCGGGAGCTCGACCTCGTCGAACCCGATGCTGCGCAACGCCTGACGCAGATCGTCAAAGGCGCCGACGCCATCGTTCACCTGGCATGGGGTTTTCAGCCGACCCGCGACACCGAATATCTGACCCGGCTCGGCGTGGGAGGGACCCTCGCCGTGCTGCAGGCTGCCCACCAGATGTCGATACCCCACCTGATCCACATGTCGTCGGTGGGCACCTATGCCGCCGGGCGCTACACCCGCAAGGTCGACGAGTCGTGGGTGACCTCGGGCATTCCGTCCTCTCCGTACAGCAGGGACAAATCGGCTGCCGAGGAACTGCTCAACGATCACGAACGTGAGCACGGCACCGACGCGGTGCCGATCGCGCGGATGCGGCCTGGTTTCGTCGTGCAGCGGGACGCGGCAAGCGGCTTGATGCGCTATGCCCTTCCGGGCTGGGTACCGATGCTGGCCGTTCCGATGCTGCCCGTGCTCCCTCTCGACCGCAGGCTGTGCATTCCCATCATCCACGCCGATGACGTCGCCTCAGCGATCCTGCGCGCCCTCGAACGGCGAGCCACCGGGGCTTTCAACCTGGCCGCCGAACCGGCCATCACCCGGGCCGAAGTCGCGCAGGTGTTGGGTTCCTTCCAGATCCACGTGCCGTCCCGGGTCCTGAGCACGCTCACGGATCTGAGCTGGCGGGCCGGCCTGCAGCCCGTCGACCGCGGCTGGCTGGACCTGCTCTTCAGCGTTCCCCTGCTGGACTGTTCACGCGCACACAGCGAACTCGGATGGGAACCGCAGTGGTCGTCGGTCGCGGCGCTGGCCGACGTCGTCACCGGGGTTGCACTGCAGGCACATTCGGACAGCCCGCCGCTACGCTCCCGCTCCGTGTTCGAGCAGATCCGCCGCGATCTGACCGAGGGCGCGTTGACGATGCGCCGGCTGCCCTGACAGTCGCTCAGAGCCCTTCGCCGGCCGCCTTGAGGTGAGCCGCGGCGATCTGCTTGAGATGGGTCAGGTCGGATGCGACCGTCGCGAACGTGAAACCCTCGGCAAGTCGGCGCGCGGCGCTCGCCCCGTCGGGGGTGTGGATGCCTGCGGCGATACCGTGGGCCTCCGCCGCCGCCTTGATGCGCACGAGCGCATCCTCGAACTCGTCGTCGACGGCGGGGTCCTGCGGGTGGGCGCCGCCGACAGCCAACCTCAGGTCCGACGGACCCACGTAGACCCCTGCGAGTCCGGCTGTCGCGCAGATGCTCTCGACGTTCTGCAGGCCGAGCGGCGTCTCGATCATCGCGATCACCGCGGTCTCGGCGTTGGCGGCGGCGGGGACGGGCCCGATGCGCAGCTGGGACCGCATCGGACCGTAGGAGCGGATGCCGATCGGCGGGTACGTGCCCGCGCTCACCGCACGGGCCGCGTCGGCGGCGGTGTCGATCAGCGGGACGATGACGGCCGCGGCGCCGGCGTCGAGAGCACGGCCGATCGGGGTCGGATCGTTGGCCTCGACGCGCACCACACCGGCCGGACCGTGTGCGGCGTCGATGGCGGTCAGGCCGGCCACCATACCGGCATAGCCGATCAGGCCGTGCTGCATGTCGAGCGCCAGGTAGTCGTAGCCGACATGGGCCAGCCATTCGGTGGACACCGGGCTGTCGAGCACCGACCAGTAGCCGATCACGCGCTCCCGGCGACGCAGGCGGGCGGTGAAGTCACGCGCGGTCATGGGCACTCCTAACGGTTGTAGTTCGGCATGGCGCCACGCAGCGGAGCGCCGACGTCATCACACGCCGCGACCAGGTCGTCGTCGAGCGGACCCGCCGCGATGGCGGCGATGTTGGCCTCCAGGTGGCCCACCTTCGACGCTCCCAGCAGGATCGGACCGGCCGCCGGCTTGCTGACCAGCCACCGCAGGGCGAGCTCGGACATCGGGATGCCCGCCTTCTCGGCAAGAGTCGACAGCTGACTGATCGCTTCGAACACCGATGCGTTCCAATAGCGTTCGCGGTACATCGTGGCCAGCCGCGAGTCGCCGAAACGGCCCTCGGACGGGTCGGCGTCGAAGGTGTGCCGGCCGGTGAGCAACCCCCCTCCGAGCGGGTTGTAGACCATCGTCACCAGTCCGGTCGTCGCCGCGAATTCGGCGTACTCGTCCTCGATGCGGCGGGCCAGCAGGTTGTAGACCTGCTGGGCCACCACGGGCCGGGGTGCGCCGACCTCGTCGGCGAGGTGGTTGATCTCCGCGATCTGCCAGGCGGCGTAATTGGAGACGCCGAGGGCGCCCACCTTCCCCTCACCCACGAGATCGGCGACCGTCTGCAGCGTCTCGCGCAACGGTGTGCGCCGGTCGGGCTGATGCAGGTAGAACAGGTCCACCCGATCGACGCCGAGCCGGCGGAGGCTGCCCTCCAGGCAGGCTCTCAGCGCGCGAGCCGACAGCGGCGCGTCGTCCCCGGCGTCCGGGTGCGGCATGCCCGCCTTGGTGGCCACCGTGACCTGATCGCGCCGGCCCCGCAGCAGCCCGGCCAGGATCTCCTCGGTCAGCCCGGCCGCGTAGGCGTTGGCCGTGTCGATGTGGGAGATGCCCGCCGCCAGTGCCACATCCAGCATCTCTGCAGCGAGCTCGGCCGACACCGTGTCGCCGAAGGTCATGGTGCCCAGGACGGGACGGGTCAGGTCGAGTGCGGTCATCAGGCAGCTCCTTGAGTGGCGGTGGCATCGAGGCGCGCGACCACGTTGCGGGGTTTGATCCCGACCATCGTGGTGGGGTCCAGTGCGGCGGCGCGGAGAGCCTTGGTGTACGGCTCCGCCGGATTGGCGAGAACAGTTGCCGTCGAACCGCATTCGACGATGTTCCCCGACTTCATCACGACGATGCTGTCGCTGATCTCCCGGACGACACCGAGGTTGTGCGAGATGAAGACGTAGGTGAGGCCGGTCTCGCAGCGGATCTCGCGCAGCAGGTCGAGCACCTGGGCCTGCACCGAGACGTCGAGCGCACTGGTGGCCTCGTCGCAGACCAGCAGTTCGGGTTCGCTGGCGAGGGCGCGCGCAATACCGATGCGCTGGCGCTGACCACCGGAGAACTCGGCCGGCTTGCGGCGCAGCGCGGTGCTGGGCAGCCCGACCCGGTCGATCAGTTCTGCGGCGCGGGCGCGACGGTCCCGAGCGCTGCGCACCCCTCTCTGGCGCAGCGGTTCGGCGACGATGTCGACTGCGCTCAGATGCGGGTCGAGGGAGCCGTACGGATCCTGGAAAACCATCTGGATCCGGGAGCGCAAGGGTCGCATCCTGCGCTCCGACAACCCCGCGATGTCGGTGCCGTCGAACACGATCCGGCCCGAGGTCGGACGCAGCAGGCGGACGACCGCCTTGGCCAATGTCGATTTGCCACAGCCGGATTCGCCGACCACAGCCAGGCATGAGCCCTTGTCCACGGACAGGCTCACCGAGTTCAGCGCGCGGAAGACACCGCCGGCGACGGGGTACTCGACCACGAGGTCGTCGATCTGCAGCAGGGGCTGGTTCATGCCGGGACCTCCGTGGTCGAGTGGGCGTCCAAGCGGGGCACCGCGTCGAGGAGCCGCTTGGTGTAGGCGCTGCGCGGATTGCCCAGCAGCGCTTCGGCATCGCCGCCCTCGACGAAGCGGCCGTCCTTCATGACGAAGATGCGGTCCGACATCAGACGGGCGACGCCCAGGTCGTGAGTGATCAGCAGCATCGCGACGCCGGTGCGCTGCTGCAGTTCGAGGAGCAGATCGAGGATGCTGGCCTGCACCGTCACGTCGAGGGCGCTGGTGGGTTCGTCGGCGACGATCAGTTCCGGGCCGGCGGCCAGCGCCGTCGCGATCAGCACGCGCTGCAGCATCCCGCCCGAGAGTTGGTGGGGATACTTGCCGAGTTGTTCTGCGGGACGCGGGATGTGGACCTGGTCGAGGAGTTCGATGGCGCGGACCCGCTCGGCGGACCGTCCACGCACCCCGCCATGTCGGACGGCGTCGCGCAGCTGCGATCCGATGGTGTGCACGGGGCTCAGCGCGGTCATGGGGTCTTGTGGGACGAGCGCGATGTGCCGGCCGCGCACTTTCTCCAACTCTGTTCGACTACCCAGGATCTGACGGTCCTTGAAGGCCGCGCTCCCGGACAGGACCGCCAGATCGGTGGGGAGCAGGCCGAGAATCCCCATCGCCGTGGTCGACTTTCCCGAGCCCGATTCGCCGATGATCGTGACGGTCTCACCGGCGTCGATGCAGAAGGACACGCCGTCGACGGCGCGCACCACTCCCCCGGCGGTGATGAGTTCGACCTGGAGTTCGTCGACCTTGAGCAGATTGCCCATCTCAGTTGTTCCTTCCCCGCAGCGAGAATGCCTTCCAGAACCGGCGCCCGGTCCCACCGGTGCGGTCGCGCAGGCCGTCGCCCAGGAAGTTCACCCCGACGACCAGTAGAGCGATCACCAGACCCGGCAGCGTGACGAGCCACCACGACGTGGTGACGTAGTCCTGGCCGTCGGAGATGATGCGGCCCCACGTCGCGAACGGGCGTTGCGGTCCGGCGCCGAGGTAGCTCAGCGCGCTCTCGAGAAGGACGGCCTGCGCGAGCAGCAGCAGGACCACCAGCGACACCTGCTTGACGATGTTGGGCACGATGTGGCGGATCAGGATCGCGGCATGCCCGAGGCCGAGCACCCGGGCGGCCGCGATGTAGGGTTTCTCCCGCTCGACCAGCACGAGAGATCGTGTGAGACGGGCGATCTCAGGCCACTGGGCAATGGCGATGACGAAGGTGATGACCGGGATGGACGGCCCGAACAGCGCGACCACCAAGAGAAGCATCATCAGTAGCGGCAGGGAGAGCTGAGCTTCGAGCAGACGGCTGACGATCGTGTCGATCCAGCCGCCGCGGTATCCGGCCAGCGCGCCGAGCACCAACCCGATCATCCCGGAGACCAACACCGCCAGCAGACCGATCGCCAGCGAGACCTGGCCGCCGTAGAGGACGCGGGCCAGCAGATCGCGGCCGAGCTGATCGGTGCCGAAGAGGTGGCCGTCTGTCAGCGGCGGCAACCGGCGGGACGCCAGATCGGTGGCGTCCGGGGACGGCAGCGGCAACACGCGAGCCAGGATCACCGGAACGATCACGATCAGCACGGCGACGGACCCCACCCAGGTCTTGAGCCGGCTGTCCCTGCGTCGGCGTGTCGCGCCGGCGCGGGCGATGTCGCGTTCCGTGACCGCCGACGGCCGCGGTGTGGCCGGGGGTTCGATGACGTCGGTGGCGGGAGCGGTCATGCGCCCTGTCCTTTCCCGAGCCGGACGCGCGGGTCCAGCAGTGGATAGCAGAGATCGACGAGCAGTTGGACGACGATCGCCAGGACGGCGGTGACCAGCACCGTGGCTTGGATCAGCGGATAGTCACGGGTTTCCAACGCGCGCACCACAAGTGATCCGACGCCGGGCCAGGCGAACACGACCTCGACGACCACGACTCCGTTGAGCATCGACGCGAACCGGGTGCCCAGTGCGGTCAACACCGGGATCGCGGAGTTGCGCATGGAGTAGCGCCAGATCAGCTGGCGTTCGGATACGCCGCGGGAGCGTCCGACCGTCACATAGGGCGACAGGAACGCGCCGACCATCTCTCGGCGCACCATGCGGGAGATCAGCGCGACCTGCAGCACGGCGATCGTCACCGTCGGCAGGATCAGGCTCGACCACGTGGTGAAGCCGGCCGGCGGCAGCACGGGGATCAGGACCGCGAAGATCGTGATGAGCATCAGGCCGGTCCAGAAGTCGGGCATCGACTGGCCGGTGATCGTCACCGCGTTGGCGGCCAGCTCCCGGCGAGTGTCGGCGTGGCGGGCCATCCACACCCCGAGGGGGATCGCGACCAGCGTGGTCAGCAGGATGGCCGAGACGGCCAGCGTCACGGTGTAGGGCAGGCGCGACAGCACGACGTCGAACGCGGGCGCCTGGAACGAATACGACGTGCCGAGATCGAGATGCAGCAGACCCTGCAGGTATTTCGCGTACTGCACGAACACGGACTCGTCCAAGCCCATCTGTGTACGGATGCGCGCGAGATCCTCGGTGGTGGCCAACGGTCCGGCCAGCGAGTAGGCCGGGTCGCCGGGCGCGAGACGGATCAGCACGAACACCGTCGTGAGCGTCAGGAACACCGTCAGCACGCTCTGGCCGAGACGCCGCAGGACGTAGCGCGCCGTCGGTCCGAACACGACCCCTGCGATGCCGCGCCGGGCGGGTGCGGCGGTCGCGGTTGCCAGGTGCACCGGCGGTGCCAGCAGTTGATCGGCCATCGTCGACCCTTTCCTTCAAGCCTCGCGGCGGCACATCGTCAGATCGAGTGACCTGCCATGTGCGCGTGCACGGATGTCGCCTACATCACAATGGCACTAGTGCGCGTTTTGCGCAAGTGTCTGCGCACAGTTGCGCATTGTGCGCAGATTGCCTACAGTCGGTGTGGTAGTAGTCACAGCGCATCAGGAGGTCGGCGATGACCGAGCAGCTGTTCGAACGGCGTCTCTCACGGCGGTCCATGCTGCGGTCGGGGTTGTTCCTCGGCGCCGGTCTGGCGCTCGCCCCCAGCATCGTCTCGTGTGCGACGCCGACGGGCCGGCCGGGACCGACCACCGTGAGCCTCGGCCTCAACCGGGCGCTGAACACGTTGGACAACAAGCTGCTGCAGTACGACGCGGCGCTGACGGTGCAGCGTGCGGTACGCCAGGCGCTGACCGAGATCGACGCGAACCTCAAGCCGCGGCTGGTGCTCGCCGATCAGTTCCGCCTCGTCGAGCCGACCCGCTGGTACGTCCGGTTGCGCCAGGGCATCCGCTATTCAGACATGTCCCCTGTGCGCGTCGAGGACGTCGCGACCGCCCTGTCGATGTACTCCCAGGTCGACGGATCGTTCGTCGCCACCTTCTTCCCCGAGTGGCCCACGGTCGAGAAGATCGACGACACCAGCTTCTGGCTCACCACCAACCGCCCGATCCCGGTGCTCGACTACCTGATGTCGAACATCCTCATCACCCCCGCAGCCGCCAACAAGCCCGAGGACCTGTCCGACGGCGTCGGTACCGGCCCGTTCACGGTGACGCAGGCCGACCGCGGGTCGGGCATCTACACCCTGACCCGCAACGAGAACTACTGGGCGCCAAAGGCGAACGTGGAATCCGTGCGGGTGCGCTTCATGCCCGACGAGTCCAGCCGGGTCGTGGCGCTGCGTAGCGGCGAGCTCGATGTCATCGACTCGATCACCCCCGACTCGACCGACCAGATCGAAGGCCTCTCGGGTGTCGCCGTCCAGCAGGCCGACGGCGTCCGGCTGAACCAGCTGTTCTACAACTTCCGCAAGCCGCCCAACCATCCGCTGGCCGACCCGCGCGTGCGCCGCGCACTGACCTACGCGATCAACGGCAAGGCGCTGGTCGACGACGTGCTGCAGGGCTCGGTCACCGCATCGCAGGGAGTGATCCCGCTGAGCCTCGCCGGCGCGATCGAGACGGGCAGCTACGTCTACGATCCCGACCGTGCGAAGGCCGAGCTGAAGCAGCTGGGCCAGTCCGCGCTGAAGGTCAAGATCATATGGGAGAGCGGCGAATTCGCCGCCGACACAGACATCATGGAGTCCGTGGTCCAGATGCTCTCGGCGGTCGGAGTCAACGCGACGCTGCAGCAGTTCGAACCCGGCGGCGACATCGCGAAGTGGCGTCAGGGCCGCGCCGGCGACTGGGACATCCTGGGCAACGGCTTCCCCAGCCCGACCGGGCTGGCCCTGACCATCATGCAGGGGATGTACGCCGGTACCGCCAAGAAGGAGGAGACCCGCGACACCTACCACGGCTATCTCTTCCCCGAGATCACCGCGATCATCACCCAGGCCTCCGAGGAGGTCGACCCGGCCCGCCGCGACGCCCTGCTGGCCGACGCGCAGCGACGCATCTGGGCGACGTGTCCGTGCCTGTGGTCGTTCGTCCCCAAGGCCACACTCGGCCGCCGCACCCGAATCGACGGAATCCGGTTGCGCCCCACGAACTCCTACGCCCTGGCCGCGGTGACCCTGAACGGAGCGCAATGAACACCCCCGCAACCGCCCCCTCGGAGAGCTTGCGCGCCGACGGCGTGGTGCGTCCGCATCCCGAATCCGGGCGCGCCGATGCGCTGTTGTGGCCGCCCCACGTGCAGAACCACGCCGCCAACCTCGCCACCCTGCCCGACGGCTCACTGGCGTGCGTCTGGTTCTCCGGCACCCAGGAGGGTGTCCCGGACATCAGCGTGTGGTTCTCGCGGCTGCCCGCCGGATCCGACACGTGGACGGCGCCGCTGCAGTTGTCCGACGACCCCACCCGCTCGGAGCAGAACCCCGTGCTGCACATGCACGGTGGCGACGAGGTGTGGCTGCTGTGGACCTCGCAGCACGCCGGCAATCAGGACACCGCACGGGTGCAACGGCGTATCTCCAGCGACGGCGGGGTGACCTGGGGGCCGCCGCACACGCTGCTGCCCGCGACCGAGGCCGCCGGTGTGTTCATCCGTCAGCCCATCTGCGTGCTACCGAGCGGACGCATGCTGCTGCCGGTCTTCTACTGCGTGCGCACCCCGGGACAGCGCTGGGTGGGCGACCACGACACCAGCGCGGTGATGATCTCCGACGACGACGGGGCCACCTGGCGTGAGGTTCCGGTGCCCGACAGCACCGGCTGCGTGCACATGAACATCGGCCGACTCTCCGACGACCGGCTGGTGGCCCTCTTCCGCAGCCGCTGGGCCGACAACATCTACCGCAGCGAATCCACCGACGACGGCGATACCTGGTCTGCACCCCAACCGACGGAGCTGCCCAACAACAACTCGTCGATCCAGTTCGTCGTCCTGCCCGACGACCGAATGGCACTGGTGTACAACGAGTCCAGCGCCGCAGATGCCACCGCGCGTCGGCTCTCGCTTTATGACGAGATCGACGACGACGGTCTCGCCGAGTCTGCCGAGCCGGCGGCCCCGGTGCCGCCGGTGAACCCTTCCGGCGAGCGGACCGCGTTCTGGGGAGCGCCCCGCGCGCCGATGACGCTGGCCATCTCCACCGACGGCGGACTGACCTGGCCGATACGGCGCAACCTCGAAGAGGGCGACGGCTACTGCCTGTCGAACAACTCGCGCGATGCCGTGAACCGGGAGCTGTCCTACCCGGCCATCCATGCACAAGACCGCACCCTGCACGTCGCCTTCACCCGCTTCCGGCAGGCCATCCAGTACGTCGCGGTGACGCAGGACTGGATCGACGGGGCAGCGCCGTGACCCGAGCCCGCGCGGTGGTCAGCGGTGCCAGCTCCGGTATCGGAGCGGCCGTCGTGACCCGCCTGCTCGACGACGGATGGGACGTCGTCGGGCTCAGCCGCCGGCCGCCTGAGGGGTCGCATCCCCGTCTGACCTGGCTGCCCACCGATCTGGCCGACACCGATTCCCTCTCCGCCGCAATGGACTCCGAGCGCGCCGCATTCGGGCACGTCGATGCAGTGGTGCACGCAGCAGGTGTGCAGTACAGCGCCCCGCTCGGCGAACTCGACGCCGACCACGGCGCCCGGATGTGGCGTGTGCACGTCGCAGCCGCCGAGGTGCTGGTGAACGGGCTCGTGCCGACCATGGACGACGGCGCCCGCGTGGTGCTCGTCGGGAGCCGGACCATGACCGGCAGCGCCGGCAAAAGCCAGTACGCCGCAACCAAATCCGCGCTGATCGGGATGGCCCGGTCCTGGGCTGCCGAACTGGTCACGCGCGGCATCACGGTCAACGTCGTCGCGCCGGGACCGACCGACACCCCGATGCTCGCCGACCCTCAGCGGGCCGGCACTCCGCCGAAGATACCCCCGATGGGCCGCCTGATCGCGCCCGCCGAGGTCGCCGGAACCGTGGCGTTCCTCCTGGGACCCGACGCGCGCAGCATCACCGGACAGGTCATCACCCAGTGTGCGGGGATGTCGCTGTGAGCGGGCCCGCCGACCTCACGATCCTGGCCGACGACCTGTCCGGGGCCGCGGAGACCGCGGCCGCATTCCTCGACCGGGAACCACCACCCACGTTGGCATTACACCCCGGCGACGCCGATCGACCCGGTGTCACTGTCGTCGACCTGAACAGCCGCACGCTGCCCGAAGCCGAGGCGGACCGCACCCTGCGCACAGCGCTTGATGCGTTGCCCCCCGACCGGCCGGTCATGTACAAGATCGACTCGCTCCTGCGCGGCCACATCGGCGCGGCCGTCGATCAGCTCGCGCGGCGCGGACCCGTACTGCTGGCGGCCGGGCTCCCGGCGCTGCGGCGTTCCGTCTGCGACGGCGTGCCCTACGTCGACGGCGTCGCCCTGCATCGCACCGACCTGTGGCACTGGGAAGCGGCCGCGCCCCCGCGGACCGTTGCTGAACTGCTCCGCAGCCCTGCACGTGACGGTCTTTCCGCTGTCCACATCCCCGCCGCCCTCGCGTCGGGAGCGGTCGCCGTGTGCGACGTCGCCTCCGACGCAGACCTCGACGCCGCGGTGCGAGTTGCACTGTCCGTGAGCGGTGTTCAGTTCGTCGGGACGTCGGCACTGGCCGCCGCGCTCGCCCGCACCCTGCCCGCGGCGTCTGTCGCAGACCCGGCGCGGGCCGGCGACGGACGCAACCGCGGTGCTCTCGTCGTCGTGGGCACCGCCGCCGGCAGCGCCGCCGAGCAGGTAGGCGCACTCCGCGAGCAGGGCGCGGTACAGCATGTCCTCGACACCAGCGACCTTCTCGCCGGACACACCGACCCCGGCGACCTCGCCGCGCTGCTCACCGACCGCCCCGTCGTCGTGGTCACGCTGCGAGGCTCCTCGCACCCCGAACACCGCCGGGCACTGGCCGGAGCGCTCGGACGGCTGGTCGCCGCAGCAGATCACGGATCGGATCTCGTCCTCACCGGCGGTGAGACCGCCCGCGCCGTGATCGACGCGCTCGGTGTCCGGTCACTGCTTCCCGTCGACGTGGTGCACCACGGCGCGGTGGTCAGTGAGACACCCGACGGGCGCCGCATCGTCACCCGACCCGGAAGTTTCGGCGAGCGTAACAGCCTCGTCGACGCCGTCACCCACCTCGCTTCAGCGCAGAGGCAAACCCATTTCACCGCAACCACATTGAGGAATCAGTCATGACTTCATCCTCCACCACCCTGCCCGTCGTCGCCGTCACCATGGGTGACGGCGCCGGTATCGGGCCCGAGGTGATCGTGCCCGCGCTTCTGCATCCCGACACGCTGAACCGCTGCGTCCCCGTGGTGATCGGTGATGCCACGCGCCTGCGGCAGGCCGCCGACCTCCTCGGAATCGACTGCGACATCGTGGCCGTCGACTCCGTCGCTGATGCGCGCCCCGCTGCGGGTCGCATCGACGTGATCGACCTGAAGTTGCTGCCGGAAGACCTGCCCTGGGGAGAACTGTCAGCTGTCGCCGGCCACGCGGCCTACGAATACATCAGGGTCGC
The DNA here is from genome assembly GCF_007096635.1 of Mycolicibacterium sp. 018/SC-01/001. Classification (GTDB taxonomy): domain Bacteria; phylum Actinomycetota; class Actinomycetes; order Mycobacteriales; family Mycobacteriaceae; genus Mycobacterium. Next base: position 249,104 of record NZ_VKAA01000003.1, on the reverse strand, counting down.
AGCCGAACTCGCAGTCCGCGGCGAGGTCCAGGCCATCTGCACGGCTCCACTGAACAAGGAGGCTCTGCACGCCGCCGGCCACATCTACCCCGGGCACACCGAACTGCTCGCCGACCTCACCGGGACCGAAGAGGTGTCGATGATGCTCTCGACGCCCAAGCTCAAGGTCATCCACGTCACCACGCACATCGGCCTGCTCGATGCCGTCGCCAAGATCGAGCCCGGTCTGGTGGAGCGGACGGTCCGGCGGGGACACGAGGCGCTGGTCCGCTCCGGCAACCCGGCGCCCAAGATCGGCCTGTGCGGCATCAACCCGCACGCGGGCGAGAACGGCCTGTTCGGATACGGCGAGGAGGACGCGAAGATCGTGCCGGCGGTGGCTGCACTCGTCGCCGACGGGATCGACGCACACGGCCCGCTGCCCGCCGACACCGCGTTCTTCCTCGCCGGCCGCGGAGACTACGATCTCATCGTCGCGATGTACCACGATCAGGGCCACGGCCCGGTGAAGGTCCTGGGCATCGAGGCGGGCGTGAACATCACCGTCGGGCTGCCGGTGATCCGCACCTCGGTCGACCACGGAACCGCGTTCGACATCGCCGGCAAGGGGATCGCCGAAGCGGGGAGCATGGTCGAGGCTCTTCGTCAGGCAGCCGAACTCGCCACCAGCACAGCAGTTCTCAGGTAGGAGTAGGTCATGCCGCCACGTGGCTCGAAGGCACGACGGGACGAGATCGTCCGGCTGGCCCGGTCGACCGGGCTGGCCAGTGTCGAGGAGCTGTCGAGCCAGTTCGGTGTCACCGCCTCGACGATCCGACGCGACCTCAGCCTGCTCACCGACCAGGGGCTGATCGCCCGCACGTACGGTGGTGCGATGGCCCTGAGCCAGCAGTCCGAATCATCGCTGCGGCAGCGGGCGCAACAGGGTTACGAGGCCAAGCACGCGATCGCGCGGTGGGCGGCACGCCAGGTGCAACCCGGGGAGACGATCCTGTTGGACGCGGGCACCACGGTCGGTGCGATGGGCGGCTACCTCGGTCACCTACCCGGGCTGACCGTGGTGGTCGCCGGCCTGACCGCACTCGAAGCGCTCGCCGACGCCGACGACGTGCGGGTCGAGTGCATCGGCGGCACGCTGCGTCATCTGAGCCAGGGGTTCGTCGGACCGCTGGCCGAGGCCACCATCGAACGGCTCACCTTCGACCGGGCCTTTCTCGGCGCCGACGCGGTCAGCGCCGAGTTCGGTATCTGCGAGGCTGCGATCGAGCAGACCCGGCTCAAGGAACTGATGATGGCGCGCGCCGAGCACGTCTACGTGCTGGCGCACGCAGAGAAGCTGGGCCGCAAGCCGTTCCACGCATGGGCGCCGATCCCACCCGGTGCGACACTGGTCACCGACGTCGCAGCGACCGACGAACAGGTGGCGTCCTTCGCGGCTATCTCCGTTCAGGTGGTCAGAGCGCTCGACCGCACCGCGGACGCCGTCGGCACGGCCTGACCGGAATCAGACCGCGCCGACGCCGGCCGTGACGAAGTCGATCCGGACGTTTTCGCGTACCGGTTCGAAACCGATCCGCCGGTAGATCGCATTCGACACCGGGTTCGCCAGGTCGGCGAACAGCACCACCTCCGGCACCCCTTCGTCACGGGCCAACTGCGCCGCCGCGGCCGTCACCGCCGATCCGAAGCCGCGACCGCGGGAGACCGGCGGCGTGTGGACAGGTCCGATGCGCGAGACACCCGATGCCGGGGCGCGCAGCATGGCCATGCTGACCGGATCATCGTCCAGGGTCCACAGGACGAACCGGTTCCCCACGGCGAGCGAGTCGGCCACGAACCGCAGTCCCGCCTCCTCGTCCCGGGTTTCCCGGAACGCCTCGACGAAGAAGTCCTCCACGCGTTTGGCGAGCACCCCACGGTCGGCCTCGGTGGCCAGCCGCGACGTTCCGGGCACGCCGACCGGATGCGTCAGAGTGCCCAGCCGATACAGCAACTCCTCGACGGTGACGCGCTGGTCACCTCCGTGCCTGGATTGCCATCCGGCGGCGAACCGTTGCGCAAGATCGGGCCTGCCCCGAACACCGGACAGTCCGGGACGCGTCGCTGCGACGAATTCCACGGCCGGATCGATGGTTTCGTCCGACAGCCCGTTGACCAGCAACGGGTAGGGCGGCGTCTGCATCGCCGCGGCGACCACCGCCGGGCCGTCATGCACGGCCAGCAGCAACGCCTCGGGCGCGACCCCGGCCGACAGCGCGGTGAGCTCGACGGTGTGCGCGACCGGGTCCCGCTCGTACAGCGGGACCGCGAGCGCGACGAAACTCTCGACGTCATGGGCGCGACAGTGCATCGCTTCACGGTAGGACGCCGAAAAGGTCCAGTGGAAATGATTTATCGGCCGCAGGCCCGGTGGTCCCGAGGACTGACCAAACTCTGACGACCGCCCCGCGTCGCGGCGCTACAGGTTTACCGACCCCGCCGGCGCGGGGACTGCCTGCACGTGACCGCACTACCGCCCGACCCGGATCCGAGCGACACCACCGCGCTCACCCCTGGTGGAGGCGTCCAACCCGGCGATACGCCGCCGGATTCGGGATCACTATCAGCCTCGGCGAATCAGAACCCGCTACCCACGCGCCGATTCACGCCGGCGACCGTGGCCGGCATCGTCGCCGTCGGAGGCGTCTTCGTCCTGTTCCTCGTCGTCGCCGTGGTCTACGCCCTGCAGGTGCTCGGGCTGATGGACCGGTGGTGAACCGATTTCGATCAGGTGGCTGCCCACGTCGGCGAGCGCACCGGTCCCGGGGTCGCCCCGGTAGCGCCACGTGATGGGCGCGGTGGCGTCGAGTGCGTACTCGCACCAATAGTGGCCGTTGAAGTGGACGAGATCGCCCAGTGTGCCCGAGGCCAGGACCCGCCGGATCGCCTCGACCGCTGGTGACCGCCGATAGGTGAATCCGACCGCGGTGACCCGGTCGGACCGATCCGCCGCGGCGACCATCGCCTCGCCGTCGGCCGCGGTTGCGGCGAGCGGCTTTTCGCACAGGACATGCTTTCCGGCCTCCAGCAGCCCTTCGACGATCTCGCGATGCAGATGGTTGGCCACCACGACGCTGACCGCGTCGATGTCGGGTGAATCGGCGATGGCCCGCCAGTCGTAGGCGGCGCGCTCGAAACCGTACCGCCGGGTGACGTCGTCGGCCACCGCCGGTGCGGCGTCGGCGATCGCGACCAATCGCACGTCCGGCCGGTCCACTCCGAACAATGTTGTGGCGCTGCGGTATCCAGCGGCGTGCGCGCGACCGGCCATGCCGCCGCCGATGACTGCTACTCCGATGCTGTCGGTCATCGTGTTCCCTTCGCGGCGTACTCGGCGATGCTGGCGACGTTCTGCGCGTCGATGAAGGCGGGTCCGGTGAGTACGGGCTGCCCGCCGCCGATCACGTTTCGGTTGTTGATGTAGAGCCACAATGAATCGACGGCCAGGTATCCCTGCAGATAGGGCTGGATGTCGATGGCCCACTGCACGCCCTTGTGCTGGATGGACTGTGCGACTTCGTTGTCGGTGCCGAACGTGCCCACCTTGGCCTTGCTGCCGACGGCAGACGCGGTGTTCAGCGCGGTCATCGCGAACGGCGCGTCCAGGGTGACGACGTAGTCGATGCTCGGGTCCTGCTGCAGCTTGGCTGTCATCGTGGCCTGCACGGCCGGCATGTCGTTTCCGTCGACGTAGAGGTTCTCCGAACGGCCCTTGAACGTCTCGGCGATACCCGCGCACCGGGCTTCGAGATCGACGTGGCGCCCTGCGCGTGATTGACGCACACCACGTGCTGAGCGCCGTCGGCGTTGAGACGATCCCCGACCGCCCGGCCGGAGGCCCGCTCATCGGTACCGATGTAGCCCAATACCTTGTCGGACTTCCAGGCGTCGAAACCCGCGTTGAACGCGATCACCGGAATTCCGGCACTTTCGGCCGCCGCGATGGCGGGCTTCATCGCATCCGGTTTGGCCAGCGTGACGGCGATACCGTCCACCTTCGAGTCGATCGCGCTCTGAATTGCGTTGGCCTGGTCGGGAGCCTGCTCGGCGCCTTGGTAGGTGAGTTCGACGTTGTCCTTGGCGGCAGCCGTCTCGGCTCCCTTGCGCACGACATCCCAGAACGTGTCGCCGACCTGGGCGTGGGTCACCATCGCGATCCTGATGCGGGGCGTGTCGACGGTGCCACTCGAGCTCCCGCCGCCCGTGGCAGCCGGCTTGCCGCCGGTGCTGCTGCACCCCGCGATGCCGATGACGACGACCGCGGCAGCGATCAGCGTTGTGTAGGCACTTCCTCGTGCTCTCATCATTCGTCCCGTTCTCACCCTGGCTTATTCCGGTCTATTTGACCGGTCTAAATGGTCTACTATGAGCTGGACCACAGTTAAAGTCAATACCGGATGCACAGTGAGGAGTCGGCTTGCCCGACCACGCCAGACCGACCATGCAAGACGTCGCCGATCGGGTCGGTGTTTCGAAAGCTCTGGTCTCACTGGTCTTTCGCAAAGCACCGGGCCCGAGCAGCGAAACGCGGGCTCGTGTCTTCGCCGCGGCCGAGGAGCTTGGCTACCGGGTCAATCGCACCGCGGCCCTGATGTCGGCGCGCCGCACACAGCTACTCGGCGTGACGGCCGAGGTCCGCAACACGTTCCACGCCGAACTGGTCGAGTACATCGTGAGTGCCGCAGACCGGGCGGGGTACGAGGTCGCGCTCGGCGCCATCACACCCACACACTCCGAATCTCGCGTCATCGAGACCCTGCTCGACTTCCGCTGCGAGGGCATCATCCTGCTCGGCCCGGTCGCCTCCCTCTCCGAATTGAGCAGGCTCAGTGAACGCGTGCCCGTGGTGTCGGTCGGACGGCGCCTGTCGATACCCACGCTCGACGTCGTCCGCGCAGCCGACTCGCGCGGCATAGCAGCAGTGGCGGACCACCTCGTCGAGCTCGGCCATCGCCGCATCGTCTACGTCGCCGGCGGTAGCGGTTCGATCCGGGCCGACCGTCGTGACGGTTATCTGCGTGCCATGAAGCGGCACGGCCTGAGCCACAACGTCTCGGTCATCGACGGCGACTTCACAGAGGGATCGGGCATCGCCGCAGCTGAGGCTCTGCTTGCTTCCGGCGAGCTGCCGACCGCCGTCGTCGCGGCCAACGATCGCATGGCGATCGGAGTGCTCGACACGCTCAGGCGCGCCGGCGTCGACGTTCCGGGAGAAGTCTCGGTCACCGGCTTCGACAACAGCCCGCTGGCCCGCCTCAGTCATGTCGATCTGACCACCGTCAGCCAGGAGCCACTCGAGCAGGCCGACCGTGCCGTGGCTGCGGTGACCGAGCGCCTCGATGCGCACCGCACAGAATCCGTGATCTCCGTGCTGACGCCTCAGCTGGTCGTGCGAAAGACGACGGCCAAAGCGCGGGACGCCGTGACCGCCACCGCCTAGCGCCGAAGTCGCCTGCTGGACAGTTTCCTCAGGTTCCCGAGGGGCCGTCGATGATCTGCCCGGCCCTGGCGGAGAGCTGGCGCAACCAGATGTGGGCAGGGTCGCGTTCGTTGACCGGGTGCCACCACAGGGACTCCACGAGGTAACCCAGATCGAACGGTGTTTCCGTCACCACGATGTCGTGCTTGGAGGCTTCGAGCCGCGCGATGCGTTCGGGCATCAGACCGATTCGATCGGATCCGGCTACCAGGTAGGGCACCGCGAGAAAGTCCTCCGTGGTGACGGCGGCACGGATGGACATTCCCTCGGCGAGCATTCTCGGCATCGGCGAAAACCTTGACAGGGGTTGCTGATAGGCCACGACCCACGGCCGATGACTCAGCTCATCGATGGTCAGCGGGTCAGCTGCGGTCTCGGTGGCCACCACGCAGACCCAACGATCGCGATAGAGCTGCAACGTGGGCATGTTGGCCAGCACGCCCTGCGGCAGCACGATGGCGTCGACGGTACGCAGCTGATCGGAAGCGGCGTTGATGTGATGCGGACTGCTGTGATGGAACTTGACGCGGACGTCCGGCGCTTCCTTCGCCAGCAGATCGACGAACACCCTGCCGAAGACCGGCATATGGCAGTCGGCGATGACGATGGTGAATTCGTGGTCGGACGTCGCGGGGTCGAACTTCGGCCGGGTCTGCAGGACGCGTTCGGTCGACGCCAACGCCTGGCCGGTCTGTTCGAGCAGACGCTCGCCCAACGCGGTCAGTTCATAGGTGTTGCCCACTCGGGTCAGCAGTTCGTCGTCGTAGTGCCTGCGCAGTCGCGAGAGCGAGGCGCTCAGTGAAGGCTGGCTCAGGCCCAGTCGCTGCGCCGCCCGCGTGACGCTGCGTTCCTGCAGCAGCGCATCCAGTGCGACGATCAAATTGAGATCCACTGCCACCGCCAAACCCCTTACCGTTATCAGCTTCATCTATACCCATCATTGGTGATCTCATCTTCCCTGATGGCTGGACCCGGCGCAGAGTAGGTCATGACGGATACGAACCGCTCCGGCCGACTGGGTCCGGGCCATCCGTCGTCGCACGCCCAGCGTCAGGGCTGATGCGTCATCCGACCGCACCAGGAGGTAGTTGCATGTCTTTGCGCGTCTTGATCGCCGGTGGCGGAATCGGTGGCCTGTGCCTCGCGCAGGGGTTGATCAAGGCCGGCATCGAGTGCGACGTCTTCGAGAAGGCACCCGGCATCGTGCAGACCGGGTATCGGCTCCACATGAATGCCACGGGAGGCGCTGCATTACGACAATGCCTGCCGGACAACCTGTTCGAGCTCTACATGCAGACCTCACGGATCAATCCCCGGCGGGAGCTCCTGGTGCTCATCGACCATCTCGGCCGCGAGATCGGCACCCGGCCCCACCTCGGACCTCGCAATGATCCGAACCGTCCGCACACTGCGGTCAACCGCCGCACCCTGCGCCAGATCATGGCAGTCGGACTGGACGACATCGTCCACTACGGGCGCACGGTAACCGGATTCGACGCCGACGCCGACGGGGTGTCGCTGACCTTCAGCGACGGCAGTACCGCTACCGGTGACGTGCTCGTCGCCGCCGACGGGATCAATTCGCCGATACGTCAACAGCTCCTGCCCGAGGTGCACGTTCTCGACACCGGGATGCGCGGCATGGCCGGACGGGCGCCACTGACCGACGATCTGATCGCGACGTTGCCCGAGGCGCTGTTCGACGGCTTCGCTGCAGCCAGCGGCCCGGACGGCATCGGATTCGCCTACGGCGCTTACCAACCGCGTCGACCCATCGCCGAGGCGGTAGCCAACCTGGCCCCTGGTGCCGATATCGATCCCGTTGATCCGTACATGATGGTCAACCTCGGCTTCGCCCCCGACAGTCCACTGCTCGCCACGATCGACGACCTCCGCACCGCGACCTCCGACGAGCTGTATGCCGCGATGCGAGCCGCTGTCCATGGCTGGCATCCCGGCCTGGTCGAACTGGTCGAGCGCGTCGATGTGTCCACCGTCTTCAGTTCGTGGGTACGGCGGTTGGACCCGACCGCCCCGTGGCCGTCGAGCCGGGTCACTCTCCTGGGGGACGCGATCCACGCGATGCCACCCAGTTTCGGCGCCGGTGCCAACACTGCCCTGCGTGACGCCGCCGCGCTCACCGCCGCCCTGACAGGAGTAGCGGCGAGGGACGTCGGCGTGCTCGACGCCATCGCGGCCTACGAGGCCGATATGCGCGCATCCGTGTTCCCGATCCTGCGCGCCTCGGCAGATCCGCGCGCCGGTGATCCCGACTTCCGACCCGAGGAACTCTACGCCGGCCGCGGCTGAACATCGCGACCCATCTCATCGCCGAAAAAGGAGCAGAAACAATGGCGTTCATCGATGACATCGAATTCGACCTATCCGGAACAACACTGCGCGGCAAGTTGGCGCGACCCGATGACAGTCACCGCCCGGCACCGGTGGTCATTCTGCAGTCGGGCCTCGGCGGCACCGCCGAATCCCTGTACGGCAACGCAGCTGCATTCAACGATGCCGGTCTTGCCGTGCTGATGTATGACCACCGGTACACCGGATACAGCGACGGCGAACCCCGTCAGCTCTTCGATCCATGGCAGCAGTGCCGGGATCTTCGCGACGTCATCACCCATCTCACGCTGCGCAGCGACGTCGATGGTGACCGAATCGGGTTGTGGGGAGTCAGCATCGGCGGCGCCAACGCGCTGTTCACCGCCGCGACCGACAGCCGCGTCTCAGCGGTCACGGCGATCATTCCACCCGTCAGCGGATGGAGCGCCCGTCGCCTGCAACCCGCCGACACGCTCGCTGAACTCGAGGCGCTCATTCCTGCCGACCGCCAGGCGCAGCTGCGGGGCGAGAAGGCGGTCACCATCCGTCTCCACGGCCGCCCCGAGCCCGGCCAACCTGTGATGTTCAGCGATCACGAAGGACTCGAATTCGTCGAGAACGCCATCAAAGGCCTGCCCAGTTTCCGTAACGAGATCACCGTCTCGACACTGGATCGCCTCTTCGAGATGGAGGTGCGGGCGTACGCCGAGCGAATCACGCAGCCACTGTTGATGATCCTCGCGTCCCAGGACACCGTGGCGCCCGTGGAAGAAGCCCGCGAGATGTACGACCGGGTCCCCGAGCCGAAGGATCTCGTCGAGTACCCGGGTCAGCACTACGAAATACTGTCCAACCACTTCCCCGCGATCATCGCCCGATCGGCGAAGTGGCTGGCCGACATCCTGATCGGCTGATCCACAGCTGTCGCCGACGACGCGGGCCGTTACCCTACCCGTGTGGTTCAGAGGCCGAGCGTGCGCGGATGCTGACTGATTCCGAGGTCGCCGCACTTCGTTCGGAGACCCCGGGGGTGGCCAATTCGGCCTATCTGATGAACGCGGGCGCCGCTCTGATGCCCGTTCAGGTCGTGGACGCCGTGGTGTCGCACCTGCGACTCGAAGCGGCCATCGGCGGGTACGCCGCAGCCGACGAGGTCAGCGATCGCCTCGACGCGGTCTACGACTCAGTCGCGTCGCTGATCGGAGCCCACCGCGAGGAGGTCGCACTCACCGAGAATGCCACCGTTGCCTGGCAGCTTGCCTTCTACAGCTTAGACTTTCGAGTCGGGGACCGAATCCTGACGGGGGAGGCCGAGTACGCGGCGAACTATGTGGCGTATCTGCAGGTCGCTCGACGAACAGGAGCAGTCGTCGAGGTGGTTCCCAGCGACGAGTCGGGACAACTCGATGTCGGCGCACTCGGGTCGATGATCGACGAACGTGTGCGCTTGATATCGGTGACATGGATGCCGACCAACGGTGGTTTGGTCAATCCGGCCGAAGAAATCGGTCGTCTCGCCAGACGCCACGGCATCTTCTACCTTCTCGACGCGTGCCAGGCCGCCGGCCAGTGGGTGATCGATGTGGGCAGGTTAGGGTGCGACGCACTGACGGGAACCGGTCGCAAGTTCTTGCGCGGACCTCGGGGCACCGGCTTCCTGTACGTCCGCCGTTCCACTCTCGAACAGATGCACCCGCCCATGATCGATCACTTTTCTGCCCCGTGGACGTCGTTGCACGCCTACACACTTCGCGACGATGCGCGTCGTTTCGAGACTTGGGAGAACGCCTACGCGTTACGGCTGGGGCTCGGTGCAGCCGTCGATCTGGCGGCGAGCATCGGTGTGCACCGCATTCACCAGCGGTGCGGTGAGCTTGCCGGGCGGCTTCGCGCAGGCCTGACGAGCCTTGACCGCGTGACTGTTCACGACCTGGGTGCCCAACAGAGCGCGATTGTGTCGTTCTCGGTTGACGGGGTCGATGCCGCGGACCTCGTCAACGTCGCCCGAAACGCCGGAATCGTCATCGGAGCGTCGGCTCCGAGCAGCACCCGCATCGATGCAACGCGACGAAAGCTACCGGTCCTGAATCGTGCCTCCCCGCACTATTTCAACACCGTGTCCGAGATCGACCGTCTAGTCGACGTCGTGAGGACGGCATCGCGTTAGTTCGCGGGCAGCTGGTCCGTCTCGCATGTACGGCGGCTGCGGTGAGGTCTGCCGCCTCGGCTCTCGACATCTACTACGCATCGTAGTAATTTCGGTTGATGAGGGTGGGAATCGTTGGCAGCGGGTTCGCCGGATTGGCCGCAGCGATCATGTTCCGGCAGGCCGGCCACGATGTCCGAGTGTTCGAGAAGTCGAGCGGTCCCACCTCTGCGGATGGTGCGATTTCGCTTGCTTCGAATGCGTTGGCGTGCTTGGCAATTCTCGGTATCCGCGACCGTGTGGAGACCGAACACTGGTCACACTCTGCCGCCACCATCCGGACGCCGGCCGGCCGTGTACTCGTTCGCCGAACCTTGGCCGAACTGACTGGGGGAAGCCACTACGCGGCCGTGCCCCGACGCGAGTTGCTGCGCTGGCTTGCCGGAGAACTTCCCCACGATTGCGTGCAGTACGGCAGCGCGGTGACACAGGTCCGGCCGGACGGCGTGCTCTCCGTCGGAGCTTCGGAGCAGCGCTTCGATCTCGTCGTCGCTGCTGACGGGGCGCGCGGGGTCTGCCGGACATCGCTGTGGCCTGAGGCATCCCCGGTTCGATCCACCGGCATACGGGGCTGGTCCTGGATCGTCGACCGCGAGCTGCCTGCCGGGTTCGGCCCAATCTGGGGACGCAGCAGCGATTTCGGGAATCTGCCGCTCCACGACGGGCGCACCTACATCTATGGCGGCACAGCCCGTGCTGGGGCGCGACTGGCCGACTACCAAACCTGGCCCGACCCGCTTCCGCTTCTCATCGATGCGGCGCATTCGACGCAGGTCTCCACCCCCGAGATAATTGAAGCTCGGCCGCCACGCCAGCTGGTGCGCGGAAAGGTGGTGTTGATCGGCGACGCGGCCCATTGCATGCGCCCCACCTTCGGGCAGGGAGCCGCGCTGGCGATGGAGGATGCGATCACCCTGGCCCGCGAAAATGTCTCCGGGTTGCTCAAGCGCAGAAGGCGCTCGCTGGCGCTGTACGCCGCGTCCAAAAGCCGGATCGTACTTCGCCACACCGAGATTCCCCACTCTGGAGGTGGCGCGCAACATGTCACTCGCCGTCACCCCCGATCGGCTCTTCGGTGCTATGGCAGGCTCGGTGAGCCGATGGCAGCCTTTCCCCGCGCGACCTGACGGCCGCGTCCGACATCACGTCGCCCCGCGGGACCGACGTCGCGCAGCGTCCTAACTGCAGTCGGACGCTGCATGAAGTGGGCCGAACAGGATGGTGTGGATCGCTGTCGTCAAGTACGCGATCAGTTCTCGGGCCGACATCGCTGCCAGTTCTCCGTCGGCGAGAATGTAGCGGTTGAACGTCACACCGGTGAGCAGTGCGCCGAGCAAATCAGCACGCTTCGGGAGATCTGACACGTCGAGCGCACCGAGCACACTCAGCGTCGGCTCACGCCGCATGGCGTTGAGCAGTTCTTTGGCTACACCGGTGTCGCTGGCGCTGCGAATCAACGCGATGAACGGGTCACTCGGGCCGTCGGTTTCGATGTTGTCCACATAGCGGCGGGCGATCCACTCAGGCAGGTCGGCGACCGTGCCGCTGTAGCTCTGCTCCTCTCGGCGGGCGAGCAATGCGGTCACGAAGAGCTCTTCTTTGCTCGCGAAGTGCCGAAAAATCAGGCCGTGAGTGACCCCCGCACGTCGGGCGATCTCGCGGATGGTGCCGTTGGCGTATCCGACTTCGCCGAAGACAGCGCGGGCAGCAGCCAAGATCGCGGCCCGGTGCAGTTCTGGATTACGCACGCGGGGGCGTCGGCCGGTCCCACCGACGTCACCCGAGGTGGCCTGCACGGATGCCATCTGCTCAATGTAACGGTGAAATTTCCGCCCGACACCGCTACGCTAATGACCAGTTGGTCATTAGTGACATGGTGAGGAGCGATCGTGCCCGTCCACGCGTATGCAGCACTGGAAGCCGGGGCCGAACTGGCCCCCTACGAATACGACCCGGGCGAGCTCGGGCCGCTCGGCGTCGACGTCGACGTCACCCACTGCGGGGTGTGCCACAGCGATGTCGGGATGATCGACAACGAGTTCGGATACTCGAGTTTTCCGGTGGTCGCCGGACACGAAGCGGTGGGCGTGGTGTCCGCTGTCGGATCTGCTGTCGACCCTGAACACCTCCAGGTCGGCCAGCGAGTCGCGATCGGAGCCATCGCCGGCACGTGCATGGGGTGCGAGTTCTGCCTGACCGGCCGCCAGCAGCTGTGCGCCAAACGTGACGACACCATCATGCGCGGGGACCGCGGAGGGTTCGCCTCATCGTTGCGAGCCAGCGACTGGCGCTTCGCTTACCCAGTCCCCGACGCCATCGAATCCCCGCACGCCGGCCCGATGCTGTGCGCCGGAGTCACGGTGTTCGCCCCGTTCCTGCGACACGGCGTCAAGCCCACCGACCGCGTCGGCATTGTCGGAATCGGTGGATTGGGCCATCTGGCAATACAATTCGCCTCCGCCTGGGGCTGCGATGTCACCGCCATCTCATCATCGACGAGCAAGCGCGACGAAGCCCACAGCTTCGGCGCCGACCACTTCATCGCAACCCGCGACTCCGATGAGCTGACCCACGCAGCGGGCACATTCGACTTCATTCTCTCCACAGTGTCCGCAGACATCCCCTGGGATGACTACCTTGCAGCGTTGAAACCGCAGGGCACCCTCAGCGTCGTCGGGGTGCCCGACAACGCGCTCACAGTGGGTCCGTTCGAATTGTTGTTCTCCGAGAAGAAGATCTCCGGCGGCGTCCCCGCCTCACGCCAGGAGACCATCCAGATGCTCGACTTCGCGGCGCGCACCGGCGTCCGGCCCAAGGTCGAGCTCTTCGACATGAGCGATATCAACCAGGCCATCGCCCGGGTGCGCGCCGGCCAGGCCCGCTACCGCGCGGTCCTGACAGTCTGATCACGAGCCTCGGCAGGCTTCGAGAGTCCTGTCTCGTCAACGCGATTACAGCCGTCTCGTTCCTAGTGGCAGTGCACGTGCTCGACGGCCGTGCCCGCGGTCACCGGATCGACCGCGACCTCCGAGCCCACGCGATCGGTCAGCGTTCCGGTCGAATGCGCGACCGCCCCGTCGACCATCGTCAGCTCGGCGCGCTGGTGCAGGAGTGCCTCCGGCGAGTTCTCGTGGTCGTACAGGTCACCGGACCACACCACGAGATCGGCGAGGAGACCGGTACCGAGGCGGCCCCGGTCGTGTTCCGCGTGCCACGCGCGCGCACCGTGGACGGTGTAGGCCTCCAAGGCGCGATCCAGGCCGACCCGTTCGTCCACGGTCCACGGATCGGAGCCGTCCAGCCCGGCTCGCGTCGCCGCCGAGTACACACCGACGAGCGGATCCATCTCCCCCACCTGCCAGTCGCTCGAGAATGCCACAGTCGCACCGGATTCCAAGAGGCTGCGGAATCGCCACGCGCGGTCCCACCGCTCCTCGCCGACGTTCTCCATCCAGGTGCCCGCGACCAGATCCGGTGAGCAGTGCCGTGGTTGCATCGCCGCCGTCACGCCCAGTTCGGCGAACCTCGGCAGGTCGTCGGGGTGCAGGCACTCCACGTGCACGATGCCGTGCCTGCGGTCACGCGTCCCGTTTACCCGGGCGGCGGCCTCGATCGCGTCGAGGGTCAGGCGGATTCCGGCGTCTCCCGTCGCGTGGGTGTGGGTCTGGAAGCCCATCCTGTCGAGTTCGCCGATGACGGCGACGAGTTCGCGGCCCGGATAACTCGGCCTGCCACACTGACCCGGCCGATTGGCGTAGTCCTCGAGCATCAGCGCGGTGTGCGGCTCGATGACGTCGTCGGCGTAGAGCTTGACTGGACCCAGTCGCAGCATCGGGTGGTCGGCCGCTGAATCGACCGCGTCACGCAACCGCCGCCGGAATCCGCCGTCGGCGCCGACGGGATGGAACAGCGCCGCGATCACCCGCGACGTCAACACACCCTCGGCCAAAGCACGCTCGAACAACGGCAATTCCGCTAGCGGCACCTGTGGTTCCACGACGGTCGTGATGCCCAGCGCCGTCGCCATCCGCATACTCGACTGCAGCTTCCGGTAGCGGCGGTCGGGCGAATACATCGGGACGTCGGCTTGCAGCGCCGCAAGGCCGGCCTCGGTCATCGCGCTCGTGTAGAAGTCGGTGACCCATCCGGTGGGATCCCCGGTGACCTCGTCGCGTTCGGGCCGCCCCCACGGCACGTCGGCGCCGTCAGCGATGCCGAGCACCGCCAGCGCTGCGCGGTTGAGCCACACCGAGTGCTGGTCGTAGGTCGTGATGAACAGCGGCTTGTCGGTGAGCCCCTCCAGGTCGCCCGCATTGGGTCGACGTCCCTGCACCACCGAGTAGACGGCGTTCTCGGCGCAGATCCACGTCAGATCGTCTCGCCTGCCGGCGAATTCAGATATGCGGCGGCGAACCTCCGTGAGGTCGTGTGCGCCCTCGAGCGACACGGCGTCCTCATCGAAGCCGAGCAGCAGGTGGTTGTGACTGTCGATGATGCCCGGCGTCACCAGCCTGCCGCCCGCGTCGATCACCTGCCGGGCTGGCGGAGCGGCGGCGGCCGGACCGACGAAGGCGATGCGGCCGGCACGGACACCGACCGCTTCGGCCCACGGCAGCGCGTCGTCGAACGTGCGGACCCGCGCGTTGGTGATGAGAGTGTCCATGCTTGTCAGCTCTCCTCGTCGCGCACGTCGAGCAGCAGCAGGTGGGTGCCCGCCCGCGAGCGCAGATAGCAGAAGTAGTAGGCGTATCCGGCCACGACGATGCCGACCGCGATGCCGAGACTCAGCCACTGGGTCGGGTCGAGCACGCCGACCACGAAAATCGCCGCGATCGCGAGCAGCGCCGCCACCGGCGGCAGCGGCCACCACGGCATCCGGTAGCCGTCGCCGTCAGACACGTTGCGCCGCATCATGATCGCGGCGAGTGCGATGAACCCATAGCTGAAGGCCAGCGTCGATCCGGTGGCGTTGAGTAGCACGTCCAGCGGTACCAGGCAGCCGGCTGTGGCGAGCACGCCCATCACGATCGTCGCGACCCACGGCATCTGCGTCGACGCCGAGACGCGGGTCAGCGGTGCCGCGAGCGAGGCGGGCAGGGCCTGATCGCGTGCCGCGGCGAACAGCAGACGCCCGGACTGCAGTGCGATCGCGATGATCGCGTTGACGATCGCCAGCGCGATCGACACCAGGACGAACACCGTGACGGCGTGTCCGGCGCGCTCCTCGAGGAACGCCTCGACCGGAAGATCCGATCCGAACAGGTCGGTCAGTGAACCCGTGCCGAGAAGGATTGCGACGAGCGGAACGATCTCCGCTGCGATCGTGATCGCGGCGCTCCACAGCACCGCGCGGGCGACGGCGCGCCTGGCATTCTTCGTCTCCTCGGCGAAGTACACCGCTCCGCCGTAGCCGTTGTAGGAGAAGATTCCCTGCGTGACGGCGATGACGAGGCCGGCGATTCCCAGCGGCGCCAGGCCACCGGTCGCGACGTCGAACGCCTGCGGATCGAGCAGGGCGCTGACCGGCCGCTCGACGTGCACGAAGCCGAGGACGGCCAGCAGCGCGAGTGCGGCCATCTCGACGAACAGGAACGCGCCGGTGACCCACGCGTTGGCGCGGATGTTCAGGCACGCCGTCGCCGTGGCCAGCACCGTCACCACGATCGCCGTCCACAGCGGGTCCAAGCCTGCGATCGCGACGCCGAGGTAGTCGGCGACGCCCAGCGCGAAGATCGCCACGATCAGCGGCAGCGTGACGAGGCCGACGAAGAACACCGCGACACCCGTTGCAGGGCCGAGGGTTCGGCTGACCAGTGAGTAGTCGCCACCTGCGACGGGATGGCGGGATGCGAGTTCGGCGTAGCAGAGTGCGATCAGCAGGCTGATCACACCGGCGATCGCGAAACCCCAGAACACTCCCGTCCCGTAGGCGGCCAGCGCGGCACCGCCGAGGACGAAGACGCTGGAGGCGGGCGAGATGCCCGACAGCGTGATCAGGACGTTGCCGCCCACGCCGAGCGAACGCGAGAGCACGCCGTCGTAGGTCGCGGGCGGCTGGCCGGTGACGCCGGGGGGCGTCGTCGATCGGGTCATGGCGGGTCCAGACGTCGGGGGGAAGAATTCTTTGACAGTAACGTCGAAGAATGTGGCATGTGGCCTCGATTACTGTCAACCCATGGCTCGACCGCGTAATCAGGGCGCCCGCCGACAGGCCCTCATCGAGGCCACCTACAGCGCCGGCCACAAACGCGGCCTGCGCTCGCTCTCCCTCACCGATGTCGCCGAGCAGGCCGGCCTGAGCCGCGGCACCGTGCTCTACTACTACGACGATCTCGACGCACTGCTCGTCGAGGCGCATTCCGCCGGCGTGGAGCGGTTCTGCGACGAGCGCGACCGCCTCGTCGGCGAGACGACGGATGCCCGCAGGCAGCTCGGAATCGCGATCCGGGCGGGCCTCCCCAGCGGACCCGACGACGCACTGATGCGGCTGCTGTACGAATTCGACTTCCTGGCAGGCAATTCGGCTCTGCACGACGAACTCGTGCAGAAGATGTACCTGCGCCAGACCGCTACCTATCGTGGCATTTTCGCCGCGGGCAGACGCAGCGGCGCGTTCACGCCGAACCTCGACGACGATCAGCTCGCCATGACGTTCGTCGCGCTCGAAGACGCCTACGGGTTGCACGTCGTCGCGGGCAACGCCCTGCTGACAGTGGACGCCGCGGCGGCCGCCATGGCCGCGGTCGCGGCTGAATTAGGTTGTCCACCAAGCTATTAGCTCAGATGCAAGGCGCCGGCGCGGCCAGTGTCCGTGCGTCGTCAGGCCAGCATTCGCTATGGAACCTCGCCATGGTCGAGATGCACCGGTGATCGACGGGTCCACCGAAGCGGACGACGATCGGCCCACGGGATTGCGGTTTCCAGTTGTGCGGCCAGCGCGAGCAGGACCGCCTCGTCGGGCGCCATCAGTTGCACACCGATCGGCAGGCCGTCAGCCGTCACACCGAGCGGCGCCTTCTTCGACGTCGAGTTCGCGACCACCGTGCTGGTGATGTGCACTCGAGTGGGAATGGGGTACTGAGCCGAGACGTCGCTGCAAACGGTGCCCACCTCACGTTGACGGCGGGCTTGCTGTCCTCACATCGTGCCCAACAAGTCGACGAGTTGGGCGGGAGCGTCTTCGGGAAGCAAGTGCCCCGCATTGTCGATCCACGTCACGCTCGCATTGTCGATTCGCTCTTCGATCCACGTCCCGTGACGTTCGGGGAGGATCTGGTCGTCTCGTCCCCACACAAGAGTGACGGGGATGTCGATGGTCCCCAGCAACGGTTCGTACGCAGCGGTGTCGTCCTGACTCAGCTGTCGGTACTGTCGGTAGAACGCGGCCTGCCCATCGACGCCCAACCACGGGGCGAGGTACGTTTCGAGGACGCCGGGGCGGTACCCTTGCCGCGTCCCGTTGCGAAGGTGAGCGGTGACCAGAGCCTGATGGGCGTACGCAGGTAATTGCTCGAAGACATCATGGTGTTCGCGTATGAGCGCAAACAATCCGTGCTCCCACGACCCTCCGGTGACGGCATCGAACAGAGTCAGGTCCCGATACGGCACACCCTCGAGCAGCAGTGTCCTGAGAGCGATCGCCCCACCGATGTCACACGCCACGACGCTGGGCCGATCCAGGTTCCACCGGCGCAGCAGCTCAGCGAAGTTGCGTCCCTGCGCCGCCAGACCCAGGTCTTGGCCCCGATGCTTGTCTGATTGCCCATAACCAAGGTGATCGAACACATAGACGCATCTTCCACGGCGAGCGAGCGCGACCGCGATGTCTCGCCACAGAAACGACGAGTACGGAGTGCCGTGTACGAGGACGATCGGTGCGCCAGTTCCGAACGAATCCCACCGGACCACACCGTCTTCCAGCGCGATGGTCTCATTCAGGGTCCATGTCATCGAGCCGCCCTCCCCGTCCGTGCGATATCCGTGTCCGCGCACCGGTTGCGCCATTCCTACAAGGTGCCCGCTGACGCGTCCACCTCAAACTCGGGACGGCGCGCACATGCCGTAGGTTGACTCCGCGTAGGTCGAAGACGAACGACGCCGGCGTGTCCCGAGGTCGTCAGAAAGTGTTGGGGGTTCTGACGTGATTCCCATGGGAGACAACCGGTTCAGTGCCGGCGACGTCGTCGACCTGATGTATGCCGCCGAGGCCGCCACGGTGCTCATCGACGGCCGCTCCGGATCCGGCAAGACGACGCTGGCGGCGCAGATCCACCAGCTCTGGTCGGGTTCGACAGTCGTCGCCCTGGATCACGTCTATCCCGGCTGGGATGGTTTGGCCTGGGCCACAGCGCATATCGAGTCCGCCCTGCTCGAGCCCCGCTCCCGCGGGTACGGGGGGCGGTGGCGCAGCTGGAGTTGGCCGCGTCACGCGCCAGGTGTGTGGCATGACGTCCCCGCCGACCGCCGGTTGATCGTCGAGGGCGTCGGTGCGCTGACCGCATCCAGTCGCCGGTTCGTCGATCTGGCCATCTGGGTGGACGCCGACGACGCCGCGCGCAAGCGCCGGGCGTTGAGCCGCCACGCCGACGACTACGAGCTGCACTGGGACCAGTGGGCAGCCCACGAGGAGCACTTCATTCGCGTGCACCAACCGCGACGCCACGCAGACCTCATCGCTGTCGGTGACGCAGGTGAGTTCACCCTGGTCGCCGCGGCATCCGACCACCCCGGCTGAATGCGTTACATTCATGGAGTAATTCCGCGGGAGCTCGGGTGAACCGGGCTGAGAGGGTGGCTATCGGGCCGCCGACCGCCTGAACCTGTCCGGGTAATGCCGGCGTAGGGAAAGCGAGCGCCATGCCCATGAGATCGCGCCGTCGGGGTGCACCGCACGGCACCGCCGCTGTCGACGAAGTACCTTCCACCTTGACCGAAACCGCGCCACGGGTACTGGGGGTTTTCGACCAGATCGGGCTGTGGGGAAACCTCGGCGTCAGTCTGCTCGGGTTCACCGGCGCCGCCGTCGTGCTCTATCCCAACGGCCCCGGATCTCCCCACATCTCGGTGATCGCGGCCTTGGTCGCGATCGCGATCGGCACTCTGCTCGGTGCGGCCGCCATCGCCCTCTCGGCGATACCCGGCGCCCAGACCGGCGCGCCGGCCATGGTTCTGCTGCGAGGGCTGCTCGGCAGCCGGGCGTCCTATCTCCCGACTGCGCTGAACATCGCCCAGATGATCGGCTGGGGCACATTCGAGTTGGTCACCATCGCGACAGCGGCCAACACTGTGCTGCCGTCCGTTCCCGGGTGGATCTGGATCCTGGTCGCCGGTGCGCTCACCACGGTGCTGTCGTTGCGCCCGTTGGGCTCCGTTCGCCTCCTGCGTCGCTATGTCACGGCGGCGGTGCTGATCGCCCTGCTCTACCTCTTTGTCCAGCTGCTGAGCAATCCGCTTCCCTCGCTGACGGAGGGCGGTTGGACCGGATTCAGCGTCGCCGTCGACACAACGGTGGCAGTCGCGGTGTCCTGGGTGCCGATGGCCGCCGATTACGCCCGGCACTCGCGCAGCTCGTCGGCGGCCTTCACGGGCGCTTTCGTGGGCTATGGCCTGGCCCAGATCGCCTGCTACGCACTGGGAGTGCTCGCTCTGATCACGGTGGCAGCCGACGAGAACCAGATCTTCGCTGCGTTCATCGCCGTGCCCCTCGGTGGCCTCGCGTTCGCTGTCCTGGCGATCCGCGAGATCGATCAGTCATTCGCCAACGTCTACTCCACGACGGTGTCCACGCAGAACCTCCGACCGACGTGGGACCGGAGAAAGATCTCGCTCGTGGTCGGTGTCCTCACCATGGTGCTGGCACTTTCCGTCGACATCTACGGCTATGCCAGCTTTCTGTCGCTCATCGGATCGGTCTTCGTTCCCCTGTTCGCGGTGCTGGCCGTGGACTACGTCCTCCTGTCCGGCAGATCGACGTGGGACCTCACCCCGAACTCACCCTCGCGCTGGCTCATGGTGGCGCCGTGGCTGTTCGGCTTCGTCACCTATCAGCTGATCTACCCGGGCCAGGTGGCGTGGTGGGCAGGGTTCTGGGGGGCAGTCGCGCGCGCCATCGGATTCGTCCCTCAGGCCTGGATGAGCGCGTCGCTGACGTCGTTCCTCGTCGCTGTGGTGACCACCCTCGCAATCGGGGCCTATCAGTCGATGCGGCGAGCCGGGTCGAAGGTGGGCAGCGACTAGCGAGCCGCCCACCTGTACTGAGGCTTTTCAGCAACAACGGTGGATAGCGGTCGTCCTCCTGCGGGGATGTCGACTTCTCGAGAATTCGACGGACACCCTTTTTCTCAGCTTCTTGGCGGATCCGTCGTCCGATCTGACCGCCTCGGTGCTGCACCAAGCCGGAACGCGGGAGATCGGTGGCGCGAAACTCCATGAACCGCTGACGTTTGACCGACAGTGGACGATGCGCCGTCCACTTCTTCACCCGACGCGACGATGTCAACACACTGTCAGAACATGGAGAAGGTTTGCGACCGTCCCCAAGCGCCACCCGTGGCTTCTGGCCTGCCTTGCAACCGGCGCGGACACCTGATCCAAAACTGTACTTACAGGCGCATCTCAAGACCGTCTTGTTGTCCAGAGGTAGGTCGCTTTAGTCAGCCGCAAGCGTTACCACCGATGTTCGCAGAGGTTCGACGTCGGCCAGTCATGGTCTGCGGGTCGACGATGCGGTCGAAATCTTCGGCGCTGATGTAGCCGGAATCCAGGGCCGCTTCGCGCAGGGTGGAGCCGTTGTCATCGGCACGGTGGGCGATGGCGGAGGCTTTGTCGTAGCCGATGACCGGTGACAGCGCGGTGACAAGCATCAGGGAACGGTCCACGTCGGTGGCGATCTGGTTGGTGTTGAGTTCGATTCCGTCGATGCAGAACGTCCGTAATTTTGTGCTGGCATCGGTCAGGATCCGTGCTGAGTGCAGGAAGTTGTTGATGATCACCGGCCGCATGGCATTGAGTTCGAAGTTGCCCTGAGATCCCGCGAAGCCGATGGCGGTGTCGTCGGCGAGGACCTGAATGCAGACCATGACCATCGCTTCACACTGCGTAGGATTGACCTTGCCCGGCATGATCGAGCTGCCCGGTTCGTTCGCAGGAAGCCGAAGTTCACCGAGACCGGCCCGCGGTCCCGAGGCCAGCCAACGGATGTCATTGGCGATCTTCATCAGCGCGACGGCCAGACCGCGCAGCGTGGCCCCGGCAGCCACGATACCGTCGAGACCACCTTGAACCTCGAACTTGTTTGGCGCAGAGGTGAACGGTTCGCCGGTGAGCTGGACCAGCTGGGCGGCGACGTCGGTTCCGAAATTCGGCGGAGCATTGAGGCCGGTGCCCACAGCGGTACCGCCAGCCGCCAGCCGCAGCAGCTCGCCTATCGCTGCTTCAACCCGGGCGGACGCTGTGGCGAGTTGAGCGGCCCACCCCGACCACTCCTGTCCCACAGTGAGCGGTACCGCGTCTTGAAGATGGGTCCGACCGATCTTGACGACGTCGGCCCAACGGTGCGCGCGCTCATCGACGGCGTCGCGCAGCTGACGGATGGCCGGCAACAGATGGTGACGGAGCGCCAAGACTGCGGCGATGTTCATCGCCGTGGGGAAGGTGTCGTTCGACGATTGGCCGAGATTGACGTCGTCATTAGGGTGCACGGGTTCTTTGGATCCCAGCTGTCCGCTGACCAATTGGATGGCACGGTTGCTGATGACTTCATTGACATTCATGTTGGACTGCGTGCCCGAGCCGGTCTGCCACACGTAGAGCGGGAAGTGCTCGTCGAGGTCACCCGCGATGATCTCGTCGCATACCCGGACGATGAGTTCGCTCTTCCAGGCCGGGAGCCGACCGGCGGCACCATTGACGAGCGCGGCAGCTTTCTTGACGTAGCCGTAGGCGTGATACACCGCGGTGGGCATGCGGTCGTCGCCGATATCGAAGTGGATCAGGGAGCGTTGAGTCTGTGCACCCCAGTATTTTTCGGCTGGGACGTCTATTGCGCCCATGGAATCGGTCTCTCGTCGGGTGCCGGTGGCGTGGATACCGACCGGCAGATCCAGAATGGTGGGGGCGCCGCCGTGAGTATCCCCGGTCATGCGGATCGCTCCGGGTACTCGGGTTTCCACATGGCAGCCTGAATTGCGGCCACCACATCATCATGACGCTGCGTGGCGACCCCGTCCTCGACGGCAGCTGCATAGACCGCTTCGGCGACGATCGCCGAGAGGGCGCGCAGGTTCTTGACGTCGGGAAGGAGTGCGGCTCCGGGTCCTCCGGTGTCGGCTTGATCGCCGACGGCGCGGGCGGCGGCGGCGAGCATGGCCTTGGTGACCCGGTTCGCGCCTGCCACGATGACACCGAGCCCGATGCCGGGAAAGACCAGGAAGTTGTTCGCCTGCCCGATGCGGTAGGTCGTGTCGCCGTACCGGATGGGCGCGACGGGGATTCCGGTAGCGACGAGGGCTGCTCCCTTCGACCACTCCAGGACGTCAGCGGGCATGGCTTCGATGCGTGAGGTGGGGTTGGAGATCGGCAGGATGACTGGCCGTTCGGTGGCCGCAGCCATCGCCTCGATGACGTCCTGGGTGAAGGCGCCCGCCACCGTGGAGGTCCCCAGCAGAATGGTCGGGGATGCGATCTTGATCGTGTCGATCAGACCCACTGCCCCGTCCGCGGAGACCTTCACCTCGGATCGCTTCTTGGCGTACGGCTTCTGGAAGTCGCGGAGGCCGTCCGTGTCGTCGAAGAGCAGACCTTGCTTGTCGACAAGCCAGATTCGCGACGACGCGTCCTCGGTCGTGGCTCCTTCGACGACCATCGCATCGCGCAGCTGGTCGGCGATACCCACGCCGGCGGTTCCCGCACCGAAGACCACCATGGTGTGGTCGCGAAGTTGCCGATGGGTGATCTGGACTGCGGAGAAGATCGCGGCCAGAACTACGGCGCCGGTGCCCTGAACGTCGTCGTTGAACACGCAGTAGTCCGGGGAGTACTTCTCGAGAATGGCGCGGGCGTGGCCGGGGCCGAAGTCTTCGAAGTGCAGCATGGCGCGGGGGAACAGTCGGAACACCGTTCGGACGAAATCGTCGATGAAATCGTCGTAGTCGGGTCCGCGGCGGCGAGGGTGCCGGTTTCCGAGGTAGTAGGGATCATTGAGAAGCTTCTCGTTGTCGGTGCCGACGTCCAACGACACCGCGATGGTGCGCGCCGGATCTACACCGCCGCCGGCGGTGTAGATGGCGAGTTTGCCGACCGCGATCTGTATTCCGCCGACCCCCCAGTCGCCGATGCCCAAGATCTCCTCGGCGTCGCTACACACGATGAGATCGACGTCGTCAGGTCCCAATTGCAGTGTGGCGAACGCTTCCTCGATGTCACCCGGGTGGTCGATGGACAAGTAGAGGCCGTGCTGTCCCCGGTATTCGTCGGAGTACTGCTCGATGGCATCCCCCACGGTCGGGTCGTAGACCACCGGCAGCAGCTCGGACAGATGCTCGGAGAGCACCTTGAAGTACAGCACCTCGTTTCGGTTGTGCATCTGTTCCAGCAGCAGGTTGCGTGCCAAATCGTCGGGCAGCCTCTGCAACTGATCCCACAGCCGCTTGGCTTGTTCTTCCAGTGTCATCACCGTAGCGGGTAGGCGGCCGATGAGTCCCAGCGCTCGGCGCTCGTCGTAGGTGAACGCGGTTCCCTTGTTGACCGCAGGGGTGCTCAAAGCTGTTGGCATACGGGGCGTTGCAGTACTGGACATCTGGTGAGTTATTCCTCTCGAGGTGGTGGTCTCGACGCTGCCGAAAGATCAGATGATGTTGAGGGTGCTCAAGAACGGTGTGGCGGCCGCTGGGTTCCCGTCGATGTCACAGTGGGAACGCCAGTGCGTTCGGGTAGTAGCCCAGGCAATGAAGTCCTCTGCGCTGCTGCGAATTCGGGTGTTCCCGTGCTCCCCGGCGATGATCGACAGGTGTGGCGTCGAGGCCGTGGCAGGTGCGACGGTGACGATGGTGGCGCCAGGCCCGGTGAGTTCGAGCACGAGCGGCTCGGTGACGGTCGCGGTGAGTTCGGGCCCTTGCATCTTCGGGAGACCGGCCAGCATGAATTCGATTGCCGGTAAAACTGTTTCGTCGGAGGGCGGCGGCAACGCGAATCGGAGCGGACCGTCACTGCCGAGTAGGTCGTATCGCAGATGACAGAGGACGTTGAACGCCATCATGTTCGCCAGCAGGTGACGGTGAAACGTACCCAGGCCGGGAACGTCGACTGGCTCCTCGGCCCGAGGGTGATCCTGGCCGGCCTCGAGACTCGCCAACTGAGCAGGGGTGTAGGTCCGCCACTCGTCGATGATCTCGACGTGACTCCACGCCCTGCGTTCGTTGACGCGGACATCGTGATACCGCTCGCGGTTGCCCGGAAGGGAGGGGTCGGGTGGGGGAGGATCGACCGCTTCCGCGAGAGCGCCCCGAGGTGGGCGATGATGTCGATACAGCGCCAGCCGGGACACGCCGACGGCATCTCCCACTCGTCATCGCGAACTCGGTCGACAATCCCCTCCAACTGCTCAGTGCTGACGCGGGCGGATTCGAGGCCGGCGCGGGTCACCTCACTTTCCGCCGCTCCGCTTCGCTGCGCAAGGACTTCTCATGGGGCCGGAATGGGGTCTTGATCGTCGCGCAGCTGTTCAGGCTCCAGGTCATACGCGTTCTGCACGTTCTTGTTTCGTGATCCGAGACCGTCGGTGGTCTTCTTCGTCCACGGTGCCTCGATGAGGGCTTTCGTCTCTTCGATCATCGAGGTGGGCTCGAGATTGCGGTAAGAGTCGATCTCCCCCGCGGCCAGTGCTGTGAGCGTGGCGTACACCGGTTCGGGATTGAACTGGGCACGGGGGAAGGCTAGCTTGGAGTAGTCGTAGAGGCGCTGGGTCGGGTCGTCGTCCCAGCTCTCCCAGGTCTGGAAGATGCGGTCGTTGAATCCGGTGAGGAACGGGCCGGGGTTCATGGTCGCCACTTCCACCCCGAACTCCTGAAGTTCGTCTTTCATGCTCTCGGCGATCGCCTCGACGGCATGCTTGGACGCCGAGTAGATGCCGGTGAACGGATTGACGTTGAGCCCCTCTCGCGAGGAGACCCAGATGATGCGCCCGGTACCGCGTCGGGCCATCTGCTTGGCAATACCTTGGGTGAGCAGAAGCGGTCCGGTGACGTTCACTTCGAACTGGTGCCGGATGTTCTTGGCGGGGATGTCGACGGTCGATCCGCCTTCGCCGACGCCGGCGTTGTTCACCAGGATCTCCACGCCCCAGTCGAGAGCTTTCCTTCGGTCACCGTCGTCGGTGACGTCGAGCTTCGCCACGTGAAGAGCGACACCGCGTTGACTGGCCTGCCGTTTGAGGGTTTGTACCTGACCGTAGATCTCCACCGCCGCGATGACGTCAAAACCCTTCTCGGCTAACCGCATCGCTACCTCGTAGCCAAACCCGGTTCCAGCACCGGTGATCAACACCTTCTTGAGCTCCAAACGGCTCACTGAGACACTCTCCTTCAAAGGTTAATCCTGCTGTTACTGACGAGACACCTCGCAACCAACACGCATCCCCAGGTATCCGCCTAGGGAAAGACGGTCTGGTACAGAGGGTTTGAGCGAAGTAGCCGCGAGGGACACCGTAGAGACCACCAGCACACCCGAAGGTCCGGAACGCTGAGGGCGACTGGCCTCCGTAACTGTAAAGGCCGCCCTACCATCGGTAAAGATCCCAATTCGACACGGCCGTTGTGCAGAAATGCACAGTAAAGCGGAGTACTCGCGCGCCATACGAGGTGGATGTCAGAGGTACGGATCTTGACGCTCGTACTGGCTGCCGCGGTGAATACCGGCCGGCTCGAGAAGGCCGAGAGCAGACTCGACGTGGATCAGTCCGGCATCTGCCGCCGACGTCAGGTCTCGCACCGGCGTGAGCAGCAGCGTCATCGGACGCGGCCCCCTTCGGGCACAATCTCTGTGCCAAGATGCACGCTGAGGCGAGGGGGCGATGTGTCGTTCGAGGTGGACGTCAACAAGGTGCGAGCCGATGACTTGCGCATCCTGGCCGCGGTGGCGGACACCGGCCGATTGACCAAGGCCGCGGGAGCCCTCGGAGTCGATCACTCGACCATCTCCCGCCGACTCAACGCTTTGGAGAAGGCGCTAGGCGGCAGACTTGTCGAGCGCGGGCACGACGGATGGGATCTCACGGCGCGCGGCCGCGCGATCGTACACCACGCCAGAGCTATCCAGAGCGCCGTCGAATCCGCCGCTCAGACAGCCGTCGGATCGCCGGCTGCTGGTCTCAGTGGCACGGTCCGTGTGGTCTCGGCCGACGCCTTCGGGGCGTTGTTCGTCTCGCCGGCACTCGTACGGGTTCGTGAGCAGCACCCCGAACTCAAGGTCGAACTCGTCACTGGCGCGAAGCATCTGACTCTGCGAAATACCAGCTTTGACCTCGCGCTCACCGTAGGCAGCCGAGCCCACACAACGCTGTCCACTGAGCACCTCTGTGACTACGACTGCAGTTTCTACGCCAGCGACGCGTATGTGTTGAAGCACGGAAACCCCACAACGCTGGATGAGTTGAGGCAGCACTCTCTGGTGTACTTCATTGAGTCACTCCAGACGGTCAACGAAATCAACCTCCAGAGCTATGTCGCGGACTCGCCGCCGATAGGCTTCGCCTCGACGAACATCTTTGCTCTGCTAGAAGCCACACGACGGGGAGCAGGAATCGGGCTGATCCCCAAGTTCGTCGCCGCCACCGTGCCGGGGATCCGTCCCGTCGGTATCACACTCCCCCCAAGGCGTGTGACGGTATCGCTAGCCGCACGCAAGGAGGCGCTTACGCGACCCGATGTTCTCGCTGTACGCGACGCGGTGCGGGATGAGGTGCGGGTTCGCATCAACGAACTCATCTGAACGCGCGCCGGCCCGTTCCTGCGGGCCACGGAAGACTTGGCCGCCAACCGACCGAAAGATCAGCGCGCCCTGCCCACACAGCGCGAGCTGCTTGCCAAGAACGGATCGCGGCCGAAGACCCACAGGCCCCTGTACAGGCGCTGAGTGGAGCGCCAGGCCCGATGACGCTGCCGTTATCCGGCTAGTGACGACTAGGTGAACGAAACGATCACTGGCACAGTCGATCTCGCTTTGAGACCACGCCACGAATTGGTGCATCCCCCGCCTGGCCCACCGGGCATCAAAGCAATGCCAAGTCAAATTCCCGACTGACCGATATTTGATGTCTTGCTGCAGATGACGGGGCAAGGGAGCCCTACCAGTAGCGGAGTTGTCCGTGGGTCCGGAAGTGGATTTCTCGAAGAATCGACACCGGGTGTCCAGGCGGTTTAGTGGCGCTAATCCTGGTGCAAAAGATTTAGTTTTACTGATCAGGGCCGCACCCTTAGCGTCGTCGTCATGACCCCCGCCGCTCTGGTTCTGCTGACCGGGTTCGCCACCTCGATGGCGCTGATCGCCGCGATCGGCGCGCAGAACGCCTTCGTGCTCCGGCAGGGCATCCGTGGCGAACACGTCCTGCCGGTCGTCGCCGTCTGCACCGTCTCCGATCTCGTCCTCATCGCCGCCGGTATCGCCGGCTTCGGCGCGCTCATCAGCGCACACCCGCGACTCGTCGACGTCGCGACCTACGGCGGTGCGGCATTCCTGCTCGTCTACGGACTCCTGGCCGCGCGCCGGGCACTGCGCCCGGGTGCCCTGACCCCCGCCGACGCCCAGCCCGCACGTCTGGCCGCCGTGCTCGCGACCTGCCTTGCGCTGACTTTCCTCAACCCGCACGTCTACCTCGACACCGTGGTGCTCCTCGGCACCCTCGCCAACGAACACCGCGATCAGCGCTGGCTGTTCGGCGTCGGCGCCGTGACCGCGAGTGCCGTCTGGTTCACCGCACTGGGCTTCGGGGCCACACGGCTGCGCGGCTACTTCGCATCACCGCGCACGTGGCGGGTACTCGACGGCATCATCGCGATCGTGATGGTCGCGCTGAGTGTGACGCTTGTCCTCAGCTAACCCGAATCACAGATGCCGGCAGCGGACTAGGCCACAATCGAAGGATGTCCGCTGCCAACGCCGAGGGGCTCCGTGAGCGGAAGAAGCGTCAGACCCGCGAAGCGGTCCGTCACGCCGCCTTCCGACTGTTCGAAGAAGTCGGCTACCCGAACACGACTGTCGAGCAGATCGCCGCCGCAGCCGACATCTCGCCGCGCACCTTCTTCCGCTACTTCCCCACCAAGACCGCCCTGCTGATCCCCGATCAGCTGATGGAACCCATCATCGAGCTCTTCCTCGCAGCGCCCGCCGAACTGTCTCCGATCGCCGCCTACCGGCACGCCGTCGAGCAGGTGTTCACGGGCATCGACAAGCCCGAGTGGAGTGACGAGATGGCTCGCCAGCGGCTCCTGTACTCGCTGCCCGAAGCAAGCGGGCCGCTCTACGACGTCTACATAGAGACCATCCAGAAGATCACCGACGCGCTCGCGGCCCGGCTCGATGCGCCCACGGACGATCCCCGTCTGCGTATCACCGCCGGGGCGATGACCGGCGTCATGATGGCCGCGCTGCACAACACCCCGATCGACCCCACCGCGATCGTCGCGGGGCTCGACTTCCTCGACGCGGGTCTGCCTCTCACGCCGTAGCGCCGCATTGTCCGGCAACGCCGAGGCCGGCTCTATATCCTCGCCGGGTGCCCGAAATGTGGTCCCGGCGGAACGTTCTGGCGATGACGGCGGTAGCGGCGGTGCTGACCGCCTGTCGGTCCGAGAAGCCCGGCGCGGTGGCCTCCGACGGTTCCGTCACCGTGACGCACGCCTTCGGGCAAACCAAGATCCCCAAAGCACCCACCCGGGTCGTCAGTGCCGGACTCAACGACGCGGACGACCTGCTGGCCGTCGGCATCGTTCCGGTCGCGATCACCGACTGGTTCGGCGGCGAGCCGTTCGGTGTGTGGCCGTGGGCTCAGTCACGGCTGGGGGGCGCCACGCCCGCCGTGCTCTCGCTCGCCGACGGCGTCCAGGTCGACCAGATCGCCGCGGCCAAACCCGACCTGATCGTCGCGACGAACGCGGGCCTCGACCAGGGCACCTATCAGGCGCTGACGGCGATCGCCCCGACCATCGCGCAGTCCGGTCGCGACGCCTTCTTCGAGCCGTGGCGGGATCAGGCCACGCTGATCGGCCAGGCCACCTTCCACCACGACGACATGGCCAAGCTCGTCTCGGACGTCGACGCATCGCTGAAAAAGGTCAAAGACGACCACCCGGAGTTCGCCAACAAGACGGTGCTGCTGCTCGACGGCCGACTGGACGGCACCGGTGCCCACGTCACCGGCCCGGCGTGGCGGCGCGAGTTCCTGACCGCGATGGGGTTGACCCTTGTCGACGCCGACGGCGGCATCGCGCGGGACCGGTTGGCGCGGGTTCTCGATTCCGCCGACGTCGTCATCTGGACCACCGAGAGCGACGAGGAACAAGCCGCGCTGCTGGCCGACCCCGTCGTCGCCGCGGCGCGGTCGACCACCGGCAAGCACACCGTGTTCACCGGCAAGGAACTCGCCGGCGCCATCGCCTACGCGTCGGTGCTGTCCTACCCGGTGGTCGTCGACAAGCTGCCGCCGATGATCGCAGCCGCGCTGAGCTGATCTAATGGGCCGGTGACCGAGCCCCACACCACCGAGCACGCCACCTTCGCGCGCGTCGGCTCGGCCTACTATCCGATCCTCGTCGCGGTGTTCACCGCGCTGGTCATCATCTCCAACGTGACCGCCACCAAGGGCGTGGCATTCGGCCCGATCATCACCGACGGCGGGTTCATCGTGTTCCCGCTGACCTACGTGATCGGCGACGTGCTCAGCGAGGTGTACGGCTTCAGAGCCGCACGGCGGGCCATCTTCACCGGGTTCGCCATGAACATCCTTGCCGCCCTTGCTTTCTGGGTGACGATCTACCTGCCCGCGGCGGACTTCTACACCAACCAGGAACACTTCGAGAACGTCGTCCACGCCTACACGCAGCTGATCGTCGCCGGACTCGCCGGCTTCATCGTGGGCCAGACCCTCAACGCGTGGGTGGTGGTGGCGATCAAGG
This sequence comes from Mycolicibacterium sp. 018/SC-01/001, assembly GCF_007096635.1. GTDB lineage: Bacteria > Actinomycetota > Actinomycetes > Mycobacteriales > Mycobacteriaceae > Mycobacterium. The sequence goes on along the minus strand of NZ_VKAA01000003.1, from coordinate 218,884 downwards.
AGCGCACCAAGGAGAAGCACCTGTGGGCCCGGCTGGTGGGGTCGACGTTCGTTGGACAGCTCGGCGACACGCTGGTCTTCTGCACGATCGCGGCGAGCGCGATCGGCATCACGACGTTCAAGGATTTCGCTGTCTACACGGCCCTGGGATGGGTGTACAAGACCGCGGTCGAGGTGGTCATGCTGCCCGTCACCTACCGGGTGATCGCGATCATCAAACGGCGCGAGCCGACGTATCAGCTGGTGGGTTAGCTGTTAACCCACTTCGATGTGCATGTCGGCCTGCCGGCCGCCGCTGCGCGCCGCACCCACCCCGGCGATCACCACCACGAAGATGCCGATGATCGCGGACACACCGAGCTCCTGGTCCAGCAGCGTGAAACCGACGACGAACGCCAGCGCCGGCTCCAGGCACATCAGCGTGCCGAACGCCGCCGTCGTCAACCGGCGCAGCGCCAGCAGCTCGAGCACGAACGGGACCACCGGCAGCAGGATGGCCATGCCCAGACCGATCAGGACCACCTCCCATGTCATCCGCTCGAACACCGTCGCGCTGACCGTGAAGGTCGAGACCACTCCGGCGATCGGCATCGACACCGCCAGTCCCGTCACGCCCGCAACCTGATCCCCCACGTTCTGGGTCAGCAGGATGTACAGCGCCCAGGCCGCGCCCGCGGCGAGCGCGAGCACCACCCCTTTCAGATCAACGCCGCCGCTGAAGGGCTGGCTCAGCAGGATCACGCCGAGCAGGGCCAGCCCCGGCCACAACACCCGCGCGAGTCCGCGACCGTGCGCGGCGGCGACCGTGAGCGGGCCGAGGAACTCCAGCGCGGTCGCGGTCCCGAGCGGCAACCGGTCCAGCGACGCCATGAAGAACAGCGACACCGCGGCGCTCACCACGCCGAGCACCACGCACATGCCGAACGTCCTGGCCGTGAACGCCGACGGCCGCGGCCGAACCCAGAGCAGCAGGATCACGCCCGCCCACGCCAGGCGCAGCCACGCGGTGCCATCCGAGCCGATGTGGTCGATCAGCTTCACCGCGACCGCCATGCCCAGCTGCACCGAGACCATCGCGGTCACCGTCATCAGCGCACCGGCACGCGCCGAACCCCCGCCCATCGCTGCATTCAACCCCGCGCGCGACGGTAGCGTTGGCAGATGGGTGTGACAGCAGACGCGATCCGCGATTACGGCGACCGGGGCCTGCTCCTCGAATTCGGTGACACGGCTGAAGTGCTCGCGTGGGCGGAGGCGGTGCGGGCGGCCGGGGTGCCCGGGCTGGTGGATGTGGTGCCCGCCGCGCAGACATTGCTGATCATCCTGACCGACGCCGGCCATCAGGCCCCGGCCCGTCAACGCCTGCGCCAGGTGGCGCCCGCCACCGACAGCGTCGCAGAATCGGGCACACCCCCTGACGGGACGGCCGACGTCGTGCTCGACGTGACCTATGACGGCGCAGATCTCGACGAGGTCGCCCGGCTGACCGGGCTGTCGGTCGACGAAGTCGTGGCCGCGCACACCGGCCGGCCCTGGCGGGTCGGATTCAGTGGATTCGCACCGGGTTTCGGCTACCTCCTCGGCGGTGACGAGCGGCTCGAGGTGCCGCGGCGCGCCGAACCGCGCACCAAGGTGCCCGTCGGCTCCGTCGGGCTCGCAGGCACGTTCAGCGGAGTCTACCCCCGCGAATCGCCGGGCGGCTGGCAGCTGATCGGCCACACCGACGCCGTGCTGTGGGACGTCGATCGCGACGAACCCGCACTGCTGACACCGGGCCGCTGGGTGCAGTTCCGGGCGGTGCCGGCATGACCGGGGTGACGCTGGAGATCCTGCAGCCGGGCCCGCTGGCACTGGTGGAAGATCTCGGCAGACCGGGTCTGTCCCACCTCGGCGTGACCCGCTCGGGTGCCGCCGACCGGCGCTCCTACACGCTGGCCAACCGACTGGTCGCCAACCCCGATGACCGGGCCACCGTGGAGGTGACGCTCGGCGGATTCAGTGCGCGGGTGTGCGGCGGCGACGTGGCCGTCGCCGTCACCGGCGCCGATGCCGATCCGGCGGTCGGCGGAATCCCGTTCGGCATCAACAGCGTTCATCACGTCCGTGCCGGTGAGGTGATATCGCTCGGCCAGGCCCGCTCGGGCCTGCGCTCCTACCTTGCCGTGCGCGGCGGATTCGACGCCGAGCCCGTCCTCGGATCGCGCAGCTTCGACGTGCTGTCCTCGATCGGACCGCCGCCGCTTCGATCGGGCGACGTGTTGCGCGTCGGCGTGCACACCGACGAGTTCCCCGAACTCGAGCAGGCGCCGGTCGCCGCGCTCGACGGCGAGGCCGTGGAATTGCGCGTGGTGCCCGGGCCGCGTGACGACTGGTTCACCGACCCCGACATCCTCGTGCGGACCAACTGGCAGGTCACCGACCGCAGCGACCGGGTGGGGATGCGGCTGGTCGGTATGCCCCTGGAGTACCGGTGGCCGGACCGTCAGCTGCCCAGCGAGGGCTTGATGCGCGGCTCGATTCAAGTGCCGCCCAACGGTTTTCCGGTGATCCTCGGTCCCGACCATCCCGTCACGGGCGGCTATCCGGTGATCGGCGTCGTCGTCGATGACGATGTCGACGCGATCGCCCAGGCCCGGCCGGGTCAGACGGTCCGCCTGCACTGGGCGCGACCGAGGACGCCGTTCTCGCCGCCGGACGAGGGGTTCGCCTGGTAGACCTGCAGGTGTGCGTGCCCGCCTCGTCCACACCTCGGATCTCGACGACGAGAGCCGCGCCGACGCGCGGCGGATGCTGACCGAGGCGTTCGGCGGGGACTTCCCCGACTCCGACTGGGAGCACGCCCTCGGCGGCATGCACGCGGTGATCTGTCACCGCGGGGACATGATCGGCCATGCGGCCGTCGTCCAGCGCAGGCTGCTCTACCAGGGCACGGCACTGCGGTGCGGGTACGTCGAGGCGGTCGCGGTTCGGGAGGACCATCGAGGCCAGGGCCTGGCTCACGCGCTGATGGACGCCGCCGAACAGGTGATCCGGGGCGCATACGTCCTGGGCGCGCTCAGCGCCACCGAACTGGGCCGGCCGCTCTACGCCACCCGAGGCTGGACGCCGTGGCGGGGCAGCACATCGGTGCTGACGCCCCAGGGCCTGGTGCGCACCCCGGACGAGGACGACACCGTCTTCGTCCTGCCTGTCGACGCCACCGTCGACCTCGACCCGGCCGCCGACCTGGCCTGCGACTGGCGCGCCGGTGCCGTGTAGTGACCCCTCACAGCGGGCACGGGTCGGCGGTGAGGGGAAATTCACGGCTCGTCCGGCGGTGACATCGCGGCGCAATGGTCGGGTAACCGGCGCGAAACACGCCCTGAATAGACAGTGGGCATGAGTGAGCCGGACTGGTCACCGCTCACCGGATTCCGTGTCGCGGTGACCTCAGCGCGGCGCGCGGACGAGCTCGCGGCCCTGTTGACCCGGCGCGGTGCGACCGTCACCAGCGCGGCGGCCATCGAGATGGTGCCGTTGCCCGACGACGAAGAGCTGCGCCATCGCACCCAGGCGCTCATCGACGAACCACCCGACATCGTCGTCGCCACCACGGGCATCGGGCTGCGCGGATGGATCGCCGCCGCCGACGGCTGGGGCCTGGCGCCCGAACTCACGGCGGCACTGGAAAAGGCCCGCGTCGTGTCCCGCGGCCCGAAAGCCACCGGGGCGCTGCGTGCCGCGGGCCTGCCGGAGGAGTGGTCTCCCGAATCGGAATCCTCCCGCGAGGTCCTGCACTACCTGCTCGACGGCGGCATCGACGGCGCACGCATCGCCGTGCAGTTGCACGGGGCGACCGCCGACTGGGACCCGTTCCCCGAGTTCCTCGACGAACTGCGCGCCGCCGGGGCCGACGTGGTGCCGATTCGCGTGTACCGATGGCTCCCCGCGCCGCGGCACGGCGACTTCGATGCGCTGGTCGTCGGCATCGCCGAGGAGAAGTTCGACGCCGTCAGCTTCACGTCCGCGCCTGCGGTGGCCTCGGTGCTGATGCGGGCCCAGGAACTCGGTGTCGACGACGAGTTACTCGCGGCGCTGCGCGGCAACGTGCACGCGATGTGTGTCGGCCCGGTGACCGCCCGGCCGTTGGTGCGACTCGGCGTCCCGACGTCCGCGCCGGAGCGAATGCGGTTGGGCGCGTTGGCCCGTCACATCACCGACGAACTGCCGCTGCTGCAGGCCCGCACCGTCCGGGTGGCAGGGCACCTGCTGGAGATCCGCGGCAACTGCGTGCTCGTCGACGGAGAAGTCCGGGCGATGTCGCCGGCGACGATGGCCACCATCCGAGCTTTGGCCCAGCGCCCCGGTGCGGTGGTGTCGCGAGCCGACCTGCTGCGAGCGTTGCCCGGCAGCGGCACCGACACCCACGCCGTCGAGACGGCCGTCCTGCGGCTGCGGACCGCGCTCGGCGACAAGAAGATGGTGGCCACCGTCGTCAAACGCGGCTACCGGCTACCCGTCGACGAGGCGCACGCATCGTGAGCTGTGTCCTGGTGGCGCACGGCACCCGCAAGCAGCAGGGAGTCGAGTTGATCGGCGACCTCGCCGGCGAGACGTCGACGCTGCTGCAGCAGCCCGTGCACGTCGCTTTCGTCGACGTGATCGGACCCACGCCCGCCGACGTGCTCGGCGCCCACACCGACGAGCCCGCCGTCCTGGTGCCGGCCTTCCTCGCGCGCGGTTACCACGTCGGTAGCGACATCCCGGCTCATGTGCGCGCCAGCGGCCATCCGGACGTCGTCGTCACCCCCGCTCTGGGCCCGGACCCTGCGCTCGTGCGGGTGGTCGTCGACCGGCTCGTCGAATCCGGTTGGCGCTCCGATGATTCGGTGATTTTCGCGGCGGCAGGAACCTCCGACCCGGCCGCGCTGCGCGACCTGCACACCACCGCGGCGTGGCTGTCGGCAGCGATCGGTTCCCGCGTGGAGCTGGCATTCGCCGCGACCGGCCACCCCCGGGTGGCCGACGCCGTCACGGCACTGCGCCGGCGCGGCAGGCGCGTCGTCGTCGCGTCATACCTGTTGTCCGAGGGGCTGTTCCAGGACCGGCTCCGCGACAGCGGTGCCGACGTGGTCACCGCGCCTCTCGGGCGGCACCCGGGCATCACCCGGCTGATCGCCCACAGGTTCCTGCGGGCCCGCATGCCCGACTTCGTCCGTCAGGGGTGAGTTGCTGTCGACGCTGGTTGCGCCGCCACCAGCGGGGTGTCGACGCCGACCCTACCCAGCGCGGCCGCACCGCCCGGGTCCCCGATCGGCGTGTCACGGCCCGGCAGGATCGTGGTGAAGAACGCCGCGTTGTCCTCGAGGTGCGCGAGTTCCTCTGCGGGCAGGTCGGTTTCGTAGTAGATCGCGTCGACCCGGCACGCCAGGCGGCAGGCACCGCAGTCCACGCACTCGTTGGGGTTGATGTACATCGCCCGCGCACCCTCGTAGATGCAGTCGGCGGGGCACTCCTGCACGCACGACTTGTCGACGATGTCCCTGCACGCGCTACCGATCACATACGTCATTGCTACGACGTTAGGTAGTTCTCACCCCGGTGTCGCGGGCCGAAAGTCCCTATCTGCCCCGTCGCGGAATATCATTCCCGGCTGTGGAATCGGCGTTGGAGCAACCCGGAATGATATTCCGCGGGGGGGGTGAGCCGACTTCGATGTCGCCGGCGGGGGTGACTCGCGTGGCGTAGACGGGCAATTGGTGGGTGGGGTCGTCGAGACACACACCGTCGTCGAGGGCGAACGCCTGCTTCTTCAGCGGCGACTGCACCACGGCGCGCCCGCCCCGATCACCGACGATGCCGCGCGAGATCACCGCCGCGCCCGTGAACGGGTCGATGTTGCCGACGGCGTGCAGCGTGCCGTCGTCGAGCCGGAACAGCGCCGCCTGCGCACCGTCTGGGAGCAGCACCGCGACGCCGCGGTTGGGCAGCAGGAAGTCGTAGGGACACGCCGTCGTCCAGACAGCGACCCTGCCTGCATCGCTGAGAATCGTCATCGCTGCACCACCTTCGGGAGACCGAGCGGAGTGGGGACCTTGCGACCCGCGCTCTCGGTGAACGTGATCGTCGGATCGGCGACATCGGGAGCGTTGACGAACGAGACGAACCGTGCCAGCTTGTCCGGGTCGTCGAGCACACCCTTCCACTCGCACGCGTAGCCGTCGACGTGCCTGGCCATCGCCGCCTCGAATTCTGCTGCCAGGCCCAGAGAATCGTCGCAGATCACCTCACGCAGGTGGTCGAGACCCTTCTCCTGCACCCACGGTGCGGTGCGCTGCAGGCGATCGGCGGTGCGGATGTAGAACATCAGGAAGCGGTCGATGTAGCGCACCAGCGTGTCGTCGTCGAGGTCGCCGGCCAGCAGCTCCGCGTGCCGTGGGGTCATCCCGCCGTTGCCGCCCACGTAGAGATTCCATCCGGTCTCGGTGGCGATGACGCCGACGTCCTTGCCGCGCGCCTCCGCGCACTCGCGGGCGCACCCCGACACCCCCATCTTGATCTTGTGGGGCGAGCGCAGACCGCGGTATCGCAGTTCCAGGTTGATCGCCATCTGCACCGAATCCTGCTGTCCGTACCGGCACCAGTCGCTACCCACGCAACTCTTCACCGTGCGCAGCGACTTGCCGTAGGCCTGACCGGACTCCATGCCGCCGTCGACCAACCGTCGCCAGATCTCGGGCAGCTGCTCGACCCGGGCCCCGAACATGTCGATGCGCTGACCGCCGGTGATCTTCGTGTACAGGCCGAAATCGCGCGCGATCTCCCCGATCAGGATCAGCTGCTCGGGCGTGATGTCACCGCCGGGCACCCGCGGCACCACCGAGTAGCTGCCGTTGCGTTGGATGTTGGCCAGGAAATGGTCGTTGGAATCCTGCAGGGACGCCTGCTCACCGTCGAGGATGTGGTCGCTGCTCGTCGACGCCAGGATCGACGCCACGACGGGTTTGCATATGTCGCAACCCTTTCCGGTGCCGAACCGTTCGATCAACCCGGAGAACGTCCGGATTTCGGTGGCGCTGATGATCTCGAAGAGCTCCGCACGCGAATGGCCGAAGTGTTCACAGAGCGCCGTCGATTGCTCCACACCCTGGGCTTCGAGCAGTTGCTTCAGCAACGGCACGCACGATCCGCAGGAGGTGCCCGCCCTGGTGCACGACTTCAGCGCGGGCACGTCACCGCACCCGGATCGGATGGCCTGGGCGACGTCGCCCTTGGTGACGTTGTTGCAGGAGCAGATCTGTGCCGTGTCCGGCACTGCGCCCACGCCAAGAGCCGCTGCACCGGAGTCGGTTCCGGTCGGCGTGAGGTAGGCCATCGGGTCTCCGGGCAATTGCTCGCCGACCATCGGGCGCAGCACACCGTAGGCCGACGCGTCGCCGACCAGGATGCCCCCGAGCAGTGTGCGGGCGTCGTCGGAGAGCACCAGCTTGCCGTAGGTCTGGCGGATCGCATCGTTGACCACGACCTCGAGAGCCCCCGGTGTCGCACCCATCGCGTCACCGAAGCTGGCCACGTCGACGCCGAGGAGCTTCAATTTGGTCGACATGTCGGCTGTACCGAATTCGGCTGTACCGCCGAGTAGTCGGTCGACGACCACCTCGGCGCTGGTGTACCCCGGTCCGACGAGACCGTAGCAGCGGCCCTCGATCGCGGCGACCTCGCCGATGGCGAAGATGCGCGGATCCCGGGTGGCGCAGGAGGTATCCGTCAGCACCCCGCCGCGCTCGGCGATCGCCAACCCGGCGTCGCGTGCCAGCTCGTCGCGGGGCCGTACGCCCGCCGCGAAGACGACCACACCGGCGTCGACGGTGGTGCCGTCGTTGAGTGTGACGCGTGCTCCCGCGTTCGACGGCTCGATGCGCTCGGTTCCGACCCCGACGTGCACGGCGATGCCCAGTTCCCCGATCATCCGGGCCAGCAGCGCACCGCCCGCCTCGTCCAGCTGCTGAGCCATGAGGCGCGGTGCCATCTCCACGACATGCGGGGTCATCCCGAAGCCGCGCAACGCATTCGCCGCCTCCAGACCGAGCAGCCCGCCTCCGATGACGACACCGGCGGCGTCACCGGAGGAGGCGGCCATGGCGCGCTCCGCATCGGCTCTGATGGCCTCGAGGTCGTCGAGAGTGCGGTAGACGTGGCAGACGGCGAGGTCGTGGCCCGGCACCGGCGGCACGAAGGCGTACGAGCCGGTGGCCAGCACCAGCGCGTCGTAGGTGACCCTGTCGCCACCGGCCGTGGTGACCGTCGCCGCGGCCGGATCGAGCCCGACCACGCGCTGCCCCAGCCGCAGATCCACCAGATCGTCACCGCGGTAGGTGTTGCCCGCCAATGCCAACCGGGAGCGGTCCCAGTGGTCGGTGTATCCGGTCAGACCGACCCGGTCGTAGGCGGCGTCGAGTTCCTCTGCCAGCACGGTGATCTGCCAGCGGCCCGCGGCATCCCGTGCCCGCAGCGCCTCGACGAACCGATGGCTGACCATGCCGTGTCCGACGACCACGACCCGTGCGCGTGACATGCGGTCACGCTAGAAATCGCATGTTGCCGCGATGTTCTGCGCTGTGAAGGGCCCGTCACGGTGTGCTCACCGCGATCCGGTGGCGGCTGTGAGGGTCAGCCCGCCGCGATGACGTCCTCGACCGTGACATTGACGGCCCGTCCCGGGAACTGGCGGGCCACCGCCTCGCGGACCGCCGCGGCCGTCTCGCGCACGGGCGCGCCCTCCTGCACGGTCACGTGGACGTCGATGTCGGTGTCGCCGAGTCGGACGCCGTCGACCCGCCGCCCGGGGAGGTAGGTGCCGACCTCACCGAACATGCCGGGGTGCAGTCCGGCGACTCCCGGGGTGGCCAGGACGGCGTCGGCGACGGCGTCGGCGGCCTCGCGGGTGCTCATACGACCCGCAGTTCGTCGGACCCGCGCGAACCGTCGCTGTCGTCGGCGACACCCGTGTCGACGAAGACGTCGTGCACGGTGATGTTGACCTCGACCACCTCCAGGCCGGTCATCCGCTCGAGCGCGGCGATGACATTTCGGCGGATGCCGTGGGCGAGATCGTTGATGGACACGCCGTATTCGGCGACGATGTCGATGTCGACCGCGGCCTGCTTCTCCCCGACCTCGACCGACACGCCCTGCGCGTGATTCACCGAGGCGCCGGGGATGCGGTCACGTAGCGCTCCGACGGCGCGTGTCGCGCTGCCGCCGAGCGCGTGCACGCCGGTGACCTCGCGCGCGGCCAGACCGGCGATCTTCGCGACGACCGTGTCCGCGATGGTGGTCTTACCACGTTCCGTGCTCATGGCTGTCCTGCCTTTCCACTATCTGTCTCACCGGGTGAGTCGCGCCGCGGGGGCCGAACCGAACCCCGGTTATTTGTGGCACCCCCCACATCATGATCGCGCGGATCGCTAGGCTCGCGGGCATCACGTCATTTCGCGTGGTGGATAGTCGAGAGGATCGATACCGACGATGTCTGCCGGCGACCCCGTCATCGAGGACGGTGTCGAGGTCGATGACCGCGAGTTGGCCGCCGCCGCGGCCGCCGGGGACCGCACCGCCTTCGAGACGCTGATCCGCCGACACGGTCCCGCGCTGCACCGCTACGCCCGCCGGATGACGCGCGACGAAGCCGCCGTCCAGGACATCGTGCAGGAGACGTTCGTCGCGGCGTGGCGTCAGATCGAGAAGTTCCGGGGTGATTCGAGTCCGCGGACGTGGCTGTTCGCGATCTGTTCGCGCAAGGTCGCCGATTCGCACCGGGTGAAGCGGGCCCTTCCTCTCGACGATCGGCTCCTCGATCCCGCCGATCCCTCCGCGGCCGCGGACCCCTTCGCCACGCTGTCGAACACCGAATTCCTCGGGGCACTGGAGGAGGCCCTGGCCGAACTGCCGCCGCGGCAGCGCGCAGTCTGGATGCTGCGCGAAGTGGAGGAATTGACCTTCCCGCAGATAGGGACAATCCTGAATCTGAGCCCCGACGGGGCGAGGGGACATCACCACCGCGCCCGCACCACCCTCCAACAGAGGCTGCAACGATGGCGATAGGCGACTACGACGTGCTGCACCGGGCGTCGCGCGAGCTGCGCGCGATGCCCGAGCCCGGCTGGGCCGCCGTGGAACGTCGCGTCATCGAGGCGGTCCGTGCCACCCCTCGCTCCGGTTGGCCGATTTCGGTGGTCGATCCGAGACCCGGTCAGGCACCCGGCCGCATCGAGGTCAGTGATCTCGTCGTCCGCGCAGGCCTGGCTCGTGTGCTGCGGTCACTGCCGGATGTGGCGCTGGTCGACGTCAGCGTCACGGTCGACGAGCGCATGTTGCAAGAGGTGCGAATCGAGGTCAGCGGCCGCTACGGCGTCGACCTGACAGCCATCGCCGCAGAGATCCGGACGCAGGCCACGGCCGTGATCACCCAGGTCCTCGGTGACGCCACCGGTGTCCAGATCGACGTCGCGTTCACCGACGTCCACCGCTGACGCAGGTTCGGATCGTCGATCCTGGGTACTTTCTGAGTGAACACTTGTACGCTGAACCGCGTACGCCAGGAAGGGGCACCCGTGACCGACTATCAGACCATCGTCGTCGGAACCGACGGCTCCGACACCTCACTGCGCGCCGTCGACAAGGCGGCCGCATTGGCGGCGGAGTCCGGCGCACGGCTGATCATCGCGTCGGCGTATTCGTCGAAACACCGCGACGCCGGCCCGGATCCCGACCAGCCCCGCGGTGAGGAGTACCGCACCGCGGGCGATGCTCCCGTCTACGGACTGCTGCGCGACGCCGCCGCCCGCGCCCGTTCGGCCGGCGCCTCCACTGTCGAGGAACGCGCGGTGGAGGGCGTGCCCGCCGATGCCCTCGTCGCGCTCGCCGAGGAGGTGAGCGCCGATCTGCTCGTCGTGGGCAGCGTGGGCATGAATTCGGTCGTCGGTCGGCTCGTCGGTTCCGTGCCGCGGATCGTCAAGCGCAAGGCAGGCACCGAAGTGCTGGTCGTCGACACGAACTGACCCGGTTTCGATCCGAGTCACCGCCAGCGCGCGAGGATCTCCTTCGCCCGCTCCGCCAGCGCCGCCTGCCAGAACGGTCCGAAACTGATCCGCGCCACGCCGAGAGGGCCGTACGACGCCGGATCGGCCTTGTCCGGAGCGCCGATCGCGTTGACCGGCAGCGGGAGTTCAGATGTCAACCTCCGCATGACCTCCGGCGCATGCAGTCCCACCGGATAGAGGACGTCCGCTCCGGCGTCGGCAGCCAGCCGCAATCGGGCGATCGCCCGGTCCACCCGGTCGGCCTCGTCGCCGTCCTGGCGCAGGAACACATCAGTGCGCGCGTTGACCACGACATGCACCCCCGCCGCGTCGGCGGCCGAGCGCAGTGCCCCGACCAGCTCGGCGTGCTCCTCGGGCGTGCGGAGCCGACCTCCCTCGCTGTGCACGGTGTCCTCGATGTTCAGGCCCACCGCTCCGACACCGAGCAGGCCTTCGATCAGCCGCTCGGGCGCCTCGGCGTATCCGGATTCGATGTCGACCGACACCGGCAGCTCAGTAGCCGCCGTGATTTGCGCGACGCGTGTGGTCAGGTCGTCGAACGTCATGCCCTCGTTGTCGGCCTTGCCCACCGAGTCGGCCACCGGATGGCTTCCGACGGTCAGCGCCTCGAATCCCGCGCCCTCCGCCAGCCGGGCCGACCACGCATCCCACACCGTCGGCAGCACCACCGGATCGCCGGGCCGGTGCAATGCCAGCAACGTCTCCGCGCGGGCCTTCAGCAGGTCTTGCGTCATTGTTACCTCCGTGCATCAAAGTGATCTGTCTCACCCCGTTAGTGGGTGATGTGGCTAGCATCGAATGCGTACTGTGATTCACGACACCCTTCAGCCCAAGGAGGTCACTTGTCCACCAGCAGCAGCACCACCGAGCTCGCCGAACTGCACGAACTCATCGGGAGCCTCCGGCGATGCGTGACGTCGCTGGCGTCGCGATACGGGGACACCCCTGCGACCCGTCGCATGGTCAACGACGCCGAACGTCTCCTCAACGACATCGATCGTCTCGACATCGACGCCGAGGAACTGGAACTCGCGCGCGGGCTGTCCCGGCATCACCACGCCGGCGAGCGTATCGCGATTCCGGACACCCAGTACGACACCGATTTCTGGCGCGGAGTCGACGATGAGGGGCTCGGCGGAACCCGCTGACCCCGAGGCGGCCGGACGGGTCCGCCCGAAACCATTCATCGAGAGGGAAATGTGAGCGCACCCACCGCCGACCGCAAAGCGACCGGCGTCTTCTCCCCAGGCCGAGCGCAGATCGCGGCACGCACACTGCGCACCGACAACTGGCTCAAGTCGCCGATCGTCACGGACCTGGGATTCGCCGCGTTCATCATCTACGCGACGGTGCGTGCGTTCATGCGCAAGGACTTCTTCGTCGAGGAGTACCACTACCTCACGCCGTTCTACTCACCCTGCCTGAGCAAGGCCTGCGGCGAGGCCAGCGAGTTCTGGCCGCAGATCCTGCCCACGTCGGGGCCGCTGTCGCTGCTGCCGTACGCGCTGCTCTCGCTGCCGTTCCTGCTGCTGTTCCGGCTCACCTGCTACTACTACCGAGGCGCCTACTACCGCTCGGTCTGGCAGTCGCCGACTGCCTGCGCCGTCGCCGAGCCGCACGCCAAATACACCGGCGAGACGCGCTTCCCCCTGATCCTGCAGAACCTGCACCGCTACTTCTTCTACATCGCGGCGCTCATCTCGGTCATCAACACCTGGGATGCGATCAATGCCTTCCACTCCGAGGACGGCCCCGGCGGTTTCGGCTTCGGGCTGGGCAACGTCATCCTCGTCATCAACGTCGTGATGCTCTGGGTCTACACGATCTCGTGCCACTCCTGCCGTCACGTCGCGGGCGGCCGCCTCAAGCACTTCTCCAAACATCCCGTCCGGTACTGGATGTGGACGCAGATCAGCAAGCTCAACGTCCGGCACAAGCTCTACGCGTGGGTCACCTTGGGCACCCTGATGTTCACCGACTTCTACATCATGCTGGTGGCCAGCGGGACCATTCCCGATCCGCGGTTCGTGGGCTGAGAAGCGCACGCGCACAGAGTTTTCCGATGATCAAGGACGAGTGAGGGTTGATGGCTTCGCACGAAGCAGAAGTAGAAATCGAACGGCACGAATACGACGTCGTGGTGATCGGCGCCGGCGGCGCGGGATTGCGCGCGGTCATCGAGGCCCGGGAACGGGGTCTGCGCGTCGCGGTGGTGACCAAATCGCTGTTCGGCAAGGCACATACGGTGATGGCCGAAGGTGGCTGCGCGGCCGCCATGCGCAACGTCAACACCAAGGACTCCTGGCAGGTGCACTTCGGTGACACCATGCGCGGCGGCAAGTTCCTGAACAACTGGCGGATGGCCGAGCTGCACGCTCAGGAGGCCCCCGACCGGGTGTGGGAGCTCGAGACCTATGGCGCGCTGTTCGACCGCACCAAGGACGGCAAGATCAGCCAGCGCAACTTCGGTGGACACACGTATCCGCGGCTGGCACACGTCGGTGACCGGACCGGCCTGGAGATCATCCGCACGCTGCAGCAGAAGATCGTCTCGCTGCAGCAGGAGGACAAGCGCGAACTCGGCGACTACGAGGCGCGCATCCGGGTCTTCCACGAAACGTCGATCACCGAGTTGATCCTCGACAACGGAAAGATCGCGGGGGCGTTCGGCTACTACCGCGAGACCGGCGACTTCGTCCTCTTCGAGGCGCCCGCGGTGGTGCTCGCCACCGGCGGAATCGGCAAGTCCTACAAGGTGTCCTCGAACTCGTGGGAGTACACCGGAGACGGCCACGCGCTGGCGCTGCGGGCCGGCTCGTCGCTGATCAACATGGAGTTCATCCAGTTCCACCCCACCGGCATGGTCTGGCCGCTGTCGGTGAAGGGAATCCTGGTCACCGAGGGCGTGCGCGGCGACGGCGGAGTGCTGAAGAACTCCGAGGGCAAGCGGTTCATGTTCAATTACATCCCCGACGTGTTCAAGGGCCAGTACGCCGAGTCCGAAGAAGAGGCCGACCAGTGGCTCAAGGACAACGACTCGGCGCGCCGCACTCCTGACCTGCTGCCCCGCGACGAGGTGGCCCGGGCGATCAACACCGAGGTCAAGGAGGGCCGCGGCACCCCGCACGGCGGCGTGTACCTCGACATCGCCTCCCGTATGACGCCCGAGGAGATCAAGCGTCGGCTGCCGTCGATGTACCACCAGTTCATCGAACTGGCGGAGGTCGACATCACCACTGACGAAATGGAAGTCGGGCCGACCTGTCACTACGTGATGGGCGGCATCGAGGTCGACCCCGACACCGGTGCGGCCGCGACGCCGGGCCTGTTCGCCGCGGGCGAATGTGCCGGCGGCATGCACGGATCCAACCGACTGGGCGGCAACTCGCTGTCCGACCTGCTGGTGTTCGGCCGCCGGGCCGGACTCGGCGCCTCCGACTACGTCCGCGCGATGTCCGACCGCCCGACAGTGGCGCAGGACGCGGTGGACAAGGCCAAGGACATGGCGCTGGCCGTGTTCGACGGTCCGTCCGACGGCTCCCCGGAGAATCCGTACACCCTGCAGCTCGACATGCAGGACACGATGAACAATCTGGTCGGCATCATCCGCAAGGCGGACGAGATGCAGGAAGCGCTGGACAAGCTGCAGGAGCTGCGCGAGCGCTACAAGCGGGTCAAGGTCGAGGGCGAGCGCAAATTCAATCCGGGCTGGCACCTGGCGATGGATCTGCGCAACATGCTGCTGGTCAGCGAGTCGGTGGCCAAATCGGCGATCACCCGCACCGAGAGCCGTGGCGGCCACACCCGCGACGACTTCCCGACGATGGACGCCAGCTGGCGCAACCATCTGCTGGTGTGCCGCAGCGAGGGCGACGATCCGGTGGTGCCCGACGTCAACGTCTCCAAGGAACGGCAGCCCACGATGCGGCCCGATCTGCTCGAGACGTTCGAGCTCTCCGAGCTCGAGAAGTACTACACCGACGACGAACTCCTCGAACACCCGCAACGGAAGGGCTGAGCCACATGGGTGCCTACAACGCGAAGATGCGCGTCTGGCGCGGCGACGCCTCCGGCGGCGAACTGAAGGACTACACCGTCGAGGTCAACGAGGGCGAGGTCGTTCTCGACATCATCCATCGCCTCCAGCAGACCCAGACCGGCGACCTCGCGGTGCGCTGGAACTGCAAGGCCGGCAAGTGCGGATCGTGCTCGGTCGAGATCAACGGCCGTCCGCGCCTGGCGTGCATGACGCGCATGTCGACCTTCGGCGAGGACGAGACCGTCACCGTGACGCCGCTGCGGACGTTCCCGGTGATGCGCGACCTGGTGACCGACGTGTCCTTCAACTACGAGAAGGCCAGGGAGATCCCGTCGTTCACGCCGCCGAAGGACCTGCAGCCCGGTGAGTACCGGATGGCGCAGGAGGACGTGAACCGCTCGCAGGAGTTCCGCAAGTGCATCGAGTGCTTCCTGTGCCAGAACGTCTGCCACGTCAACCGTGACCACGAGGAGAACAAGCTCGCGTTCTCCGGCCCGCGGTACCTGATGCGGCAGGCCGAGCTGGACATGCACCCGCTCGACACGCACGGCCATCGCGCCGAGCAGGCCCAGGAGGAGAACGGCCTGGGCTACTGCAACATCACCAAGTGCTGCACCGAGGTGTGCCCCGAGCACATCAAGATCACCGACAACGCGCTGATCCCGATGAAAGAGCGTGCGGCAGACCGGAAATACGACCCGATCGTCTGGTTGGGCAACAAGCTGTTCCGGCGGTAATGAGCTCTGACGGCCGGGCTGTTGCCGGGTCCATCTCGACGACGGACAGTGTGGCCGTCGCCGGGTCGATCGGCACCGTCAACAGCGCGGCCGTCGCGGGGTCCATCGGCACCGCGGGCAGCATCGGTGTCGTCGGCTCGGTCGGCACCGCGGGCAGCGTCGCCGTCGCCCGGGCGATCGGGACCGCCGGCAGCGCGGGCGTCGCCGGGTCCATCGCCACAGCCGGGAGCGCGGCCATCGCCGGATGCGTACTGGCTGTGCTCTGCATCGCCTGCCGGGGGTGCTTGGCGTGCCTCGCCTGTGTGGACTGCGCCCGCTGTCGAGCCTGCGTCGGCTGTGTCAGTTGTGACGACTGCATCGGTTGCGTGGGCTGTGTGAACTGCTCGGGGCTGCGCAACGCGGTCGGTCTGCGCGACGTTCACGCCTGAGGGAGCCTTCGGGGCGCTACGTTGGCACGCATGCCGATTGCGCGCCTGCTCAACCCCCACACCTTCGACTCCGACCGGCTCGACCCGGAGTCACATCGCCAACTACAGGCGCTGATCTCGTGGTTCGAGGAGCGCGGCAAGACCCGGTTGCTGCGCGACGACCTGGACGCGGCCTGGGTGTCGGACTTCCTCGACTTCGTCAAACGTGAGCGGCTCTTCGCGACGTTCCTGACGCCCTCGGAGTTCGCCGGCGGCGACCCCGACAAGCGGTGGGACACGTCCCGCAATGCCGTGCTCAGCGAGATCCTCGGATTCTACGGGCTGTCCTACTGGTACGCCGAGCAGGTCACGATCCTCGGCCTCGGCCCGATCTGGCAGAGCGACAACGTCAAGGCCAAGGAGAAGGCCGCCGCGCAATTGGAAGCCGGCGAGGTGATGGCGTTCGCGCTGTCCGAGCGCGAACACGGCGCCGACATCTACAACACGGACCTGGTGCTCACCCCCGCCCGACCCGACGACGACGAGGGCGTGCTGTTCCGGGCGTCCGGAGAGAAGTACTACATCGGCAACGGCAACGTGGCCGGCATGGTGTCGGTGTTCGGGCGGCGCACCGATGTCGAGGGGTCCGACGGTTACGTCTGGTTCGTCGCCGACAGCTCACACGAGAGCTACGAGCTGATCGGCAACGTGGTGCACGGCCAGATGTTCGTCAGCACGTTCGCGCTGCACGACTACCCCGTGTACGACGAGGACATCCTCGTGACCGGGCCCGACGCGTTCTCCGCCGCGCTGAACACCGTCAACGTCGGCAAGTTCAACCTGTGCAGCGGCTCGATCGGCATGTGCGAACACGCCTTCTACGAGGCGATCAACCACGCCAACAACCGCATCCTGTACGGCAATCCGGTCACGATCTTCCCGCACGTACGGGCGGGCTTCGTCGACGCCTACTCCCGCATCCTCGCGATGAAGCTGTTCAGCGACCGCGCCATCGACTACTTCCGCAGCGCGAGCCCGGACGACCGCCGCTATCTGCTGTTCAACCCGGTGACCAAGTCCAAGGTCACCTCCGAAGGCGAGAAGGTCATCACGCTGCTGTGGGATGTGCTGGCCGCCAAGGGGTTCGAGAAGAACACCTACTTCAGCCAGGTCGTCCGGCTGATCGGTGCGCTGCCGCGGCTGGAAGGCACCGTGCACGTCAACGTCGCGCAGATCCTGAAGTTCATGCCGAACTACATGTTCAACCCGGCCTCCTACCCGGAGATCGGCAGGCGCGACGACCCGGCCGACGACGTCTTCTTCTGGTCGCAGGGCCCGGCCCGCGGCGCGTCGAAGGTGCAGTTCGCCGACTGGGCGCCGGTGTACGAACGCCACGTCCACATCCCCAATGTCGGCCGCTTCTACGAGCAGGTCGGCGCGTTCAAGGAGTTCCTGACCACCGCGGCCCCCGATGCGGACCAGCAGAGCGATCTGGACTTCGTCCTCGTCGTCGGCCACCTGTTCTCCCTCGTGGTCTACGGTCAGCTGATCCTCGAGCAGGCCGCGATCACGGATCTGGACGAGGACCTGACCGACCAGATCTTCGACGTCATGGTCCGCGACTTCTCGGCGTACGTCGTCGCGCTGCACGGCAAGCCCAGCTCGACGGAGGCGCAGCAGGCCTGGGCCCTGGCAGCAATCCGCAAACCCGTTGCCGACTCCGCACGATTCGACCGGGTCTGGAGTGAAGTGGCCGCGTACGACGGCGCCTACCAGATGAATCCGTAGCGCGGTTCCTGGTTCAGGCGACCCCGCGGGGGTACGCTCGCGGGCAGCAGCCAGTCAGCGTCGAAAGGCAGCGCCGTGTCGCTTCATCAACCGTTGAGTGTCAACGACATTCGCACCGCAATCCGCGAGATCAGCAGCCGCGCCGAGCTCGCCCGCCGCGAGGGCCGGACGGCGGACGCCGCCGAATTGGACCAGCGGGTCCGCCACTACCGCGAAGAGCTCAGCGCCCGGCCCTGAGCACCGTCAGGCACCCAGCCTGCGGAACGTACTGCGGTGGAACACGATGGGTGCCACCTCCGGGTGCACGGTGATGCGGCTGACCCGCAGGACCACGATCGTGTGGTCGCCGGCGGGCACCTGCTGCTCGATCGAGCTCTCCAACCACACGCTGGTGCCCTCGATGAACACCGCACCGCGTTCGGTTGACGTGGTCTCGAGTCCGGCGAACCGATCCCCCGTCTTCGCGGCCAGTGTGCGTGCCGCCGCGTCATGCGCCTCGCCGAGCACACTGATGCCCAGATAGGGCGCATCGATCAGGCGCGGCCACGTCGTGGACGTGTTCTGAACGCAGAACGACACCAGCGGCGGCTCGAGCGAGACGGGGACGAACGTGCTGGCCGCCAGCCCCACCCGGGTACCGTCCACCTCCGCCGCGATCGCGATGACACCCGTCGGGAAATGGCCGAATGCCTCACGCAACGTCGACGGGCTCAGATCGGGCTCCGCGCTGGTTCCGCTCATCTGCTCCATCCTGACACGTGTTCTCGCGGCCACGCCACGATCAGAATCCTGCTGAGCACAACACCGCGGTAAGTTGACGCGCATCATGTGGATTCCGCTCCTGCTGATGGCCTTCGCGGTCAGCCTCGAGCCGTTCCGGATCGGCATGACGGTCGTGATGGTGAACCGGCCGCGGCCCGCATTGCAGCTACTGGCGTTCCTGACCGGCGGGTTCTGTATGGGCATCGCGGTCGGAGTGGTGGTGCTGTTCGTGCTCCGGCCGGCGTTGGACTCGGCCCGGTTCACGCTGCCGGTCGTGCAGATCGTCGTCGGCGCGATCGTGCTGGCGAATGCGGTGCTGATCGCGCTCGGCGTGTTCGGCCGGGGCCCTTCCACCGACGGAGCCGTGGTGGGGCAGGTGCGGCGTCTGCTCGGGGGGCGCTCGTTGTGGATCGCGGGCGGCGCGGGACTGGGGATCGCGCTGCCGTCGGTCGACTACCTCGCCGCCCTCGCGTTGATCGTGGCCTCCGGCGCCGAGACGTCCGTCCAGCTCGGTGCTTTGATCATGTTCAACGTGGTGGCGTTCACGCTGGTGGAGGTGCCGCTGCTGGCCTATCTGGTCGCCCCGGACCGCACCCGGGCCGCGCTCACGTCCGTCCACGACCGCATCCGCGCGGGCGGCCGGCGCGCCGTCGCGGCGCTGGTCGCCGCCGTCGGCGGCATCCTGGTCGTGGCGGGTCTGGCCGGCCTCTAGCCCTGGTGGTTCACCACGTACTGCAATCCGGCGAGGAGTTGGGACACCGGGTCGGTGCCGCCGCCGAATGCAGCCTGAGTCGCCGGAGCGGTCACCGCCGCGGGGTCGTACCCGTTGACCGGGTCGACGGTGATGGGCGCGGTCGCCGGATCGTCGTTGCGGGAGTACCCGGCGTCGACGTAGGGCTGGAGCACCTTGTCGAGCTCGATCAGGGTCTTCTTGTCCACCCCGAGATACTTGAACGGCAACACCAGCGGCAGGTGCTCCTCGGGGATCATGAACGTCGTGGTCTTCGCGCCCCGGGAGTTCACGGTGGTCCGGATGTTCTGCGGCGGCACATTGCTGGGCGTGGTGAACGCAACGGCGGTGTGGCCGGTGGCCAGCCCGACGATCGCGTTGGCCACCGAGAGCCAGTTGTCCGGCCGATCCGGCCAGTCCGCGATGCTGTCGTAGGCCGAGACGAACTCGTAGGTGTCGTACTGGCTCTCCACCGGAGCCGGGATGCGGTAGTCCAGGGACGGCACCACGCTACCGACGGGGAAGTTCTGGGTCAGAAAGCTCTCGCCGAACGCGTGCTTGCCCACCGGATCGCCGTACATCGCGAAGCTCAGCTGATCCGGCGGCGGGGCGGCGGGATCGTAGGCGAGTTTGGCCTGCACGTCGTTGAGCACCATCGCGCCCTCCGACAGCCCGATCGCCGTGCCTTGGCCACCTTGGCGAACCGCGTTGATGACGTTGGGGGTGCCGATGTCGACCGACTCGCCGATGCTCGGACCGTCGAGGCCGAGTCCGGGGACGAAGCGTTCCCCGAACGCGCCGATGCCGGGGAACAGCCGCTCCAGCGTGTGCCCCTGCACCTGGCCGGCCGGGTAGTCCACGATCTGCCGCTGCAGCCCCGGGAACCAGTCGGCGCCGGTGCGCATGATGTATTCGTCGTACGGGATGCCGAGCACGTGCGCGCCGCCCAGCGCGTACGCCCGCCCCGGGGTCCCGAGAACCGGTGCGCCCGGAGGGGGTGGCGGCGGCGGCTCGTCGGCGTTCGCGATGCCGGCGCCCAATCCACCGGCGACCCCGACCGTGATCAGCGCCGTGATCGATGCCAGCGCTCTGCGCATCACCACTGCCGGCGCATCTCCACCCGGTCGTCCGTGCACCGTCTCGACCCTACCCGTCTTCCCCTGTGACACTCAGGCGTCCAATCGCTCGAACTGGTCTGCTCGGTAGTGCTCCACGCAGGCCGCGCGGCGCACCTTGCCACTCGTCGTGGTCGGGATCGAGCCGGGCGGCACCAGCACCAGATCCTCGACGCTGAGCCCATGCACCGTCGAAATCGCAGATGTGACAGTGCTTTTCACATGGTGCACGTCTGCGGGTTTCTTCAGTTCGATCACGGTGACCAGCTTCTCGGTGCTGTTCACCGGAACGGCGATGGCAGCGACCCGACCCTTGGTGATCTCCTGGACCGTCGCCTCGATGTCTTCGGGATAGTGGTTGCGGCCACGAATGATCAGCAGATCCTTGATCCGCCCCACGATGAACAGCGCGCCGTCGTGGACGAAGCCCAGGTCCCCCGTGCGCAGCCACGGCCCCGACGGTGTGCCGGGCGAGGGTTCGGTGATCGTGGCCCCGAAGCACTGCTGCTCCTCGGCACTGCGGCTCCAGTAGCCCGCAGCGACGTTGTCGCCGCACACCCAGATCTCGCCCACCACGTCGGGCGGGCACTCCACCCCGCTGTCGGTGTCGACGATGCGGACGATCGGCGACGACGGCAGCCGGTAGCGGACCAGCGCCGAACCGCCTGTCCTGCAGCGCTGGACGCGTCCGGCGGACAGTTCGTCGCTGTCGAACCGGTCGACCACCGCGGAGTCGTCCCACACTCCGGAGGCGACGAACACGGTGGCCTCGGCCAGACCGTAGGAGGGACGCAGCATGTCGTCGCGGAAGTCGAAGTGCGCGAAGCGATCCGAGAAGCGGGCCAGCGTGCCGGGGTCGACGCGTTCGGCACCGTTGATGATGCCGGCGACACCGCCCAGATCGAGACCGGCGAGGTCGGCGTCGGTGGTCTTGCGGGCGGCCAGCTCGAACGCGAAATTCGGTGCCGCGGAGAAGGCATTGTCGGCTCGCGCCAACGCCCGGACCCAGCGGGCCGGCTGTTCGAGGAACGCGACCGGGCTGGTCAGCTCTGCCGGGAAGCCGCCGAGGATGGGTGCGCACACCCCGAGGACCAGGCCCATGTCGTGGTAGAAGGGCAGCCATGACACGACGGTCAGGGCGGGCAGCGCCCGCCCGCCGAGCAGGCTGCGCATCAACTGGTCGAAGTTCGCCGACAGGTTGCGGTGCGAGATCATCACACCGGTGGGCAACCGCGTCGATCCCGAGCTGTACTGCAGATAGGCGGTGTCCGGCGGGTCGGCCGGCGGGCTGAACGGGGCGCCGTCGGCGTTCGGGTCGATCGTGTCCACGTGCAGGAGTGCCGGAGCGGTGTCCAACCGCGACTGCGCGACGTAGTCGGCGACGTCCGCGGCGACCGCGGACGTGGTCAACACGACCGCCGGTGTGGTGTCGGCGAACACCGCGCTGACCCGGTCATGGCTCGACCCGCGATGCGGCAACGGCAGCGGCACCGCGATGAGCCCGGCCTGCATCGCGCCGAGGAACGCCAGGATGTACTCCAGACCCTGCGGAGCCAGGATCACCGCGCGGTCACCCGTGGCGCCGTGCGCGGCGATCTCGGCTGCCACGCTCATCGTGCGCCGCGACAGCTGCGCCCACGTCAGTGTGTACGCGCGGCCCGCCGGATCGTCGGTGTAGTCGGTGAACGTGAATGCGGTGCCGTCAGGCCGCATCGCAGCCCGTCCGTGCAGCATCGACAGCACCGATGACAGTCCCGTGTGCGTCATGATCCCCACCCCTGACCGCTGCGCAAGCGTCGCCGTAGTGTCACACAGACCGCCTGTCGGCGCGAAACGTCGAACACGTCAGATCGCCTCCGCTTTCTCCGGTTCCCGGGCCGCCGCCGTCACCTTCGACGGCCACCAGTTCGCCCGCCCGACCAGCGCCGCGATCGCGGGCACCGTGATGGTGCGCACCACGAACGTGTCGAGCAGGATTCCGACGCCGATCACGAAGCCGCCCTGCACGACGATGCCGATCGACGAGAACAGCAACCCGGACATCGACGCCGCGAAGATCAGGCCCGCCGCGGTGATCACGCCACCGGTGGATCCCAACGTCCGGATCACACCGAAGCGCACGCTGCGCGGCGATTCATCGCGCAACCTCGACACGAAGAGCATGTTGTAGTCCGCGCCGACGGCGACCAGGACCACGAACGCCAGCGGCGGAACGGTCCAGTGCAGCGGTTGGTCGAGCAGGAACTGGAACGTCAGCACCCCGATGCCGATCGCAGCGAAGTACGAGAGCACCACGGAGGCAACGAGATACAGCGGCGCCACCAGCGATCGCAGCAGCACCATCAGGGTCAGCAGCACGATCACCAGCGTGACCACGATGATGAACCGGATGTCGCGCTCGTAGTAGTCACGGGTGTCGCGCAATGCGGCGGGGTAGCCGCCCATCGAGATCGTCGCGTCCGCGAGCGTGGTGTTGGGTTGCGCACCGCGCGCGACGTCGTCGATCGCGTTGACCTGATCCATCGCCTCGGGGCTGAACGGGTTGAGCTTGGTCTGCACCAGGTAGCGCGCCGAGTGCCCGTCGGGCGAGATGTACGCAGCAGACGCCTTCTGGAATTCCGGCGCGGCGAGCACCTCAGCCGGGATGTTGAAGCCCGCCATCGACGAGGCTGCCGCGTCCTTGCGCATCGTCAGCAGGAACGTCGACGCCTGGTCGAGGCCCGCGGCCAGCACCTGGATCTGCTCGACCAACTGGTCCACGCCGCCTGCGACCTGGCGGCTGCCGTCGGCGAGCCGGTCGGCATTGCGTTGCAGCTCGTTCACCCCGGCCCGCGCCCCGGCGGGGCTGTCGAGACCGAGATCGGAGATCGTCTTGGTCAGCTTGGTGAACATGCTGTTGAGCTGGTTCACCGTCGACGTGAGATTGCCCTTGTCGTCGACCCCCTGCAGTTGACCGGCGAGCTGGTTGATCTCGTCGACCTTCCCGTCGTTGCGGGCGGCGGCCAGCTTCTCGAACTGGGCGCGGGTGTCGACGCACGACGGGTTGGCGTCGCAGGTCGCATTGCCCTGCAGCGCGGTCAGCACCGGTCCGATCCAGGCGAACATGTCCTTGACCGCACGGAAGTTGATGCCCATCGACAGCCCGAGCTTGTTGACGCTGTCGACGAGCTTGGCCGCGGTCGCGACATCGCGGACCAGCCTGTCGCCGCCGTACTGGACACGGATCGAGGACATCGTGTCGAGCAGCCCTTTCAGGCTCGGCGCGATGTCGTCGACCTGGGCGCGGACCTCGCCGAGGCTGTCGGCCAGCGTGTCCGCGCCGCCGGAGAGCCGGTTGAGGTCACCGCGGCGCTCCCCGATCTGCGCCGCACCGGTCGCCAGCCGGTCACCGACGATGCCGGCCTGGAACGTGGCCCGGAACTCCGGCGGCACCTCACCGAGCGGGCGGGTGACGCCGCTGACCAGCCCCACATCGGGGAGCTGGGCGATGCGCGAGGCCATCTGCTCCAGATCGGCCAGCGCCGCCGGTGAGCGCAGATCGCGTGGCGACTGCACCAGGACGTACTGGGGAATCGACTGGCTGATCGGGAAGTGCCGCTCGAGCGCGGCGTAACCGATCGAGCTGGGGGCCGACGGGGACACCGTCTTGCGATCGTCGTAGTTGAACGACGCGAACGCGGCTGCGCTCGCGAGCAGGATCAGCACCAGCACACTGGCGATCAGGTGCGGCACCGGGCGGCGCACGATGCGGATGCCGGACCGCCGCCACATCTGCGCGGTCAGCTCCCGGCGCGGGCCGATCCAGCCACGCGGACCGGCGAGCACGATGATCGCCGGCAACAGCGTGATCCCGGCCAGGAACGCGATCGCCACCCCGATCGCTGCGGAGACGCCGATCGTCTTGAACACACCCATCGTCGCGAAACTCATCGCGAGGAAGGTGATTCCGACCGTCGTCGCCGACGCGGCGATCACCTTGCCGATCGAGATCATCGCGCGGGTGACCGCCTCGTCGGAGGTGGCACCACCGCGGATGTAGTCGTGATAGCGGCTGATCAGGAACACCGCGTAGTCGGTGCCCGCGCCGGCGAGGATGGCGCTGAGGAACACGATCGACTGGTTGGACACCCCCGCACCCGTCAGATGCGAGTAGCCAGCGACCACGCCCTGGGCGATCAGCACCGAGGCACCGATCGTGATCAGCGGCAACAGCATCGTGAGCGGGTTGCGGTACACCACCAGCAACACCGTGAGCACGAGGATCGCGATCGCGAGTTCGATCGGCAGCCGGTCCTGCTGGCCCGCGACCGTCAGGTCGGCGACCGTCGCCGAGGGACCGGTGACGTGCACGGTCAGCGGGCTAGTCGCATCTGACGGGTGCGGTGGCGCGGCATGTGCGATGACGTCGGCGACACGGTTGAACGACTCGTAGGCACGCGGGGTGCCCAGCTCGCCGACCAGCGTCACCGGCAACACCCAGGTGGTCTTGTCGTCGCTGGTCAGGAATTTCCGCAGTTGGGGTGTACTGACGAAGTCCTGCACCGACACCACGTCGGTGACATCGTCGCGCAGCGCGTCGACGACCTTGCGGTAGACGGCCTCGTCGGACGGGGTGAGCCCGGACTCGTCGATGAACGCGACGACCAGCAGGTTGTCCGACCCCGGCTCCTTGAACGCCTCCGCCATCTTCGACGCGGTGACGCTCGACGGCGCATCTGCGGGCAGGATCTGCAGCGGATGCTTCTCCGCCATCTCGTTCAGCGACGGAAAACTCAGCGGCAGCGCCACGGCCAGCGCCACCCAGACGGCGATCACCGCCCAGGGAAAGCGCACCACCAGCCCGGCTAGCCGCCGCATGTCGTCGTCACCCCCTCGCCGTCTCGCGCGTCAAGCGACACGCCCCCACTGCCCGCTGTCGGCGACACGCATCGCCACCGACTTCATCGCCGCCATGTAGCGGTCGCAGGATTTGGCGGCGACGGCGTTGTCGGGGTGCATGATCGCCATCGCCGTGCCCCCGCCGTAGCGGAAGATGTAGATCGTCAGCTGGTAGGAGTACCGGCCGTCAGGGTAGATGCCGATGTTGTCGGCGAGCCCCATCTCACCGGCGGCCAGGATCGCGTTCATCGGCGCCGCCCCGCCGTGCAGGAAGTTCGTCACCGGGAAGTTCGGCTGCGGCCACTTCAGCCACGGCGCGAGCTCGAGCACGCGGTAGTAGGGCACCTTCGCCATGGCCAGCCCGGCATCGAAAGCCGCCTGCGCCGACCAGGCCGCGTCGGTGAACGACGCCGCGCCGATCGGCACCACGATCGGGATCAGACCGGTGAACCAGCCCTGGGTCATGAAGTTGTCCGACGCGCTGCGTGAATCCCGCGGTGTCAGCCCGTAGTAGGTCAGCGCCCCCGTCAGCTCGTGTTCGACCTGGGCCAGGCACGCGAACAGGCCGCCGACGAACCGTGCGCCGGCGCCGGCGCACGCGGCCTCGAAACGATCCGTCTGCGCGCTGTCCATCAGCAGCAGCGATGTCATCGTGCTGCGGGTCGACTGCTGCGGATCGCCGAGCGGTAGCGGGAACTCCGGGAAACCGTCGGCGTTGTTCTCGGCGAAATCGATCCATGCGCTGACCCCGGGCGAGTCGGTGGCCAGCTGGTCGGTGTGCTCGCGTTCCCGGACACAGAAATCGTCGAAACTACCGGCATCGGGTAGCTGCAGCGCCTCGCCACTGAGGCTCAGCGCCGAATACATGCCGTTGGCTTCCATCATCGTGGTGCCGATCAGCGTCGCGTCGCCGTGCACGTGGTCCATCGACGCGAAGAAACTGAAGTGGTTCTCACCCTGGATGACCCCGAAGGTGAAGCACCCCCAGTCCAGCGGGCTCGGGATGTCGATCACGTGCTCGTGAATTTGCTCGATGGTCATGTGGCCGTGCTCGACCGGGACGAATTCGATGTCGTCGGGGTCGGTCAGGGCGTGCCGAACGAACTGGCCGTCGCCGGTGGGGGCGAACCAGCTGCGGAACGTGTCGTGGCGACGGAGGTAGTTGTTCACCGCGTGGTCCATCGCGGCGATGTCGCATTGCCCGGCCACGTCGCAGCTGGCGATGATCTGGCGCGAGAAGTTCAGACCGGCGGCGTGTCGCTCGGTGTAATTCCGCAGATGCTGGCCCTGCATGTAGCTCACCGGCACCGGACTGACGGGCGCTCTGCGCGCCTTCTCGATCGAGGCCGGCGTCGGGTGCCAGGACGTCACCGCGCCTGGGGCGACCGACCATTCGTCCAGTGCGCCAACCGTGATCTTGCCGATGCGCACCGCGCGTTCCTCCCCACCATCGCTGTCTTCACCGGGCCTTCGGGTCCGTGACGCCCGCGCCATCGCGGGGCCAACATACCGAAGGTCCGGTGTTCGCCGAACCGCTCCGCGGCCGCCCCGGTGACACCGCGCGCGGTCTCGAAGACGCGTGCGGTCGTGAGTGGCGGCGAAGGGTCGCCGAACAAGGTACCTGTCGTTCGGGTCACATTCTGCACGATTATGACGTTAATCTGACCGCCGAGTAAGTTCATGTTTAGACGAGGGGGAATCGGCATGACGTCCGCGGCACTTCCGAACGAGTCGGCTCCGCGCTTCGCCATCATCGGCTACGCAGCACGTTTGCCCGGAGCCCCGGATGCGGACGCGTTCTGGAACCTGCTGCGTGACGGTCGCGACGGGATCTCCGAGGTGCCGGCGGACCGCTGGAACGCCGAGGAGTTCTACGACACCGAACTCGGCGCGCCGGGCAAGGTGGCGACGCGGCGGGCCGGATTCGTCGACGACGTCGTCGGCTTCGACGCCCCGTTCTTCGGGATGTCGACCCGGGAAGTGCGACAGATGGACCCGCAGCACCGACTGCTGCTGGAGACCTCGTGGCATGCGCTCGAACACGCGGGGATCGCGCCGTCGACGCTCGAGGGCAGCGACACCGGCGTGTTCGTCGGGTTGGCCACCCACGACTACCTCGGCATCATGTCCGACGAACTGGACTACCCCGAGATCGAGGCGTACATGGCCATCGGGACGTCCAACGCCGCTGCGGCGGGCCGGATCAGCTACCGACTCGGCCTGCAGGGACCCGCCGTCGCCGTCGACACGGCGTGCAGTTCGTCGCTGGTCGCCATCCATCAGGCCTGCCAGGCGCTGCGACTCGGCGAATGCGATCTGGCCCTGGCCGGCGGTGCGAACGTGCTGCTGACGCCCGCGACGATGATCACGTTCTCCAACGCGCACATGCTGGCCCCCGACGGCCGGTGCAAGACCTTCGACGCGGCCGCCGACGGCTACGTGCGCGGCGAGGGCTGCGGGATCATCGTGATCAAGCGTTTCGAGGACGCCGTGCGCGACGGTGACCACATTCGCGCGGTGATCCGCGGCAGCGCGATCAACCAGGACGGTGCGTCCGGCGGGCTGACCGTGCCCAACGGCGTCGCCCAGCAGCGGGTCATCGGCGCGGCGCTGCGCCGCGCCGGCGTCGCGCCGAGCGAGGTCGACTATCTCGAAGCCCACGGCACCGGCACCTCGCTGGGCGATCCGATCGAGGCACAGGCGGCCGGCGCCGCGCTCGGCGAGGGCCGGGAGGCGGAGCGCCCGCTGCTGATCGGCTCGGCCAAGACCAACATCGGACACCTCGAGGCAGCCGCCGGCATCGCAGGCGTCATCAAGGTGATCCTCGCTCTGGAACACGAAACCCTGCCCAGGCACCTGAATTTCGAGAATCCGTCGCCGCACATCCCGTGGCACCGGCTGCCCGTCGAGGTCGTCGCGGACACCACGCCGTGGCGGCGCGGCGACCGGCCACGCATCGCCGGTGTCAGTTCGTTCGGCTTCGCCGGCACCAACGCCCACGTCGTTCTCGAAGAGGCGCCTGTACTCGGACCCGTCCAGACGCCGGCCGAGCCCGATGTGTCCGAGGCGTCGAGCGGCCCGCAGGTGCTGCCACTGTCGGCCCGTACGCCCTCGGCGCTGCGCGCGCTCGCCGGCGAGTACCGCGACTGGTGGGCCGCGCATCCCGAGGCCACGCTGGCCGATGTGTGCTTCACCGCGGGCGTGGCCCGCGCCCACACCGAGTACCGGGCGGCCCTGGTTGCCGATTCCCGCGACGCCGCCGTGGAACTGCTGGCCGCCGTGGCCGACGACCGGCCGGCACCGGGCCTGGTGCGCGGTGAGGCCCACGACGTCCCGAAGACCGCCTGGCTGTTCACCGGCCAGGGCAGCCAGTACCCCGGCATGGCGCGTGCCCTCTACGAATCCGAGCCGGTCTTCGCCGACACGCTCGACGCGTGCGCCGACGCCGTCGCCGATCTGCTCGACACCCCGCTGCTCGACGTCGTCTTCGACGTCGACAGTGCCGGTTCAGGTGCCGGTTCACAGGAGGCCCTGCGGCAGACGTCCTATGCCCAGCCCGCACTGTTCGCCGTCGAGATGGGGCTGGCCCGACTGTGGCAGTCGTGGGGTCTGCAGCCCGATGTCGTGCTCGGCCACAGCGTCGGGCAGTACACCGCAGCCTGCGTTGCCGGGGTTTTCGGCCTTGCGGACGGCGCACGGCTGATGGCGTTGCGCGGCAAGCTCTTCGGTAGCTTGCCCGCCGGCGGCCGGATGGCCGCGATCTTCGCGCCGGCGGAGCGCGTCGAGGCGGTGGTCGACGACATCCCCACGCTCTCGGTCGCAGCCTACAACGGCGCGAACACCGTGCTGTCCGGCCCGGCAACCGATCTGGAGAAGGCGGTCGCCGGCCTCACGGCGGACAGCATCCGGTGCGACTGGCTCGAGACCAGCCACGCGTTCCATTCGGCACTGCTCGATCCCATCCTCGACGAATTCGAGTCCACCGCAGCTCGATTCACGTTCCGCACGCCGCAGCTGATCCTGGTCGACAATCGCACCGGGTCGACGCTGGGCCGCAGCGTGACCCTCGACGGCGCGTACTGGCGCCGGCACGCACGTCAGCCCGTCCAGTTCGCCGCCAGTGTCCGGACCCTCGCCGAGATGAACTGCAAGGTCCTCGTGGAGATCGGTCCCCGGCCGGTGTTGACGGCCGCCGCCCTGGCCGCCTGGCCGGACCCGGCGACCACACCGCGGGTGATCGCATCGCTGCGGCCCACGGTCGAGGATCGCCGGCAGATCGCCGAAGCGCTGGCTGATGCCTACGTGTTGGGCCTGCAGCCCGACTTCGGCGCCGTCCGTCCTGCAGGTGCACGCAAACTCGATCTGCCGACCTACCCGTTCGAGCATCGGCACTACTGGTTCCGAGACTCACCGAAAGACCCGAGCCACGCGCCACGGGAACGGGGGCAGCGCACCGCGGCCGTCGCCCTGCTCGAGGACGGCCGCATCGACGAGCTCGCCGCCCTGTTGGGCTCCCCCGGTGAGCAGACCCGTGACATCCTGAGCAAGCTTGCTGCGCAACACAATCAGCAGCGGGACGCCCAGTCGATCACCGATGCCCGCTACGAGATCCGCTGGGATGTCCTCCCGCCCGCACGAGCCGACATCCCGGACACCGCGTCGTGGCTCGTGGTCGGCGACGACACCGACTCGTCTCGCACGGCCTCGCGGACGCTGATCGATGCGCTCGCCGCCCGCGGCGACCGGCACAGCACGATCGGGCTCCCCGCGACCGACGCCGAGGAAGCCGCCCTGACCGACGGGCTGCGCGCAGCCGTCGACGACGATCCCGATCTGCGCATTCTCCACATCGCCGCCGTCGACGACGCTCCGCCGTCGATGCGATCGCTGCTGCGGATGCAGCACAGCGTGCTGCCCGGCACGCGCCGGTTGTTCCGCGCCGCCGCGGCTGCCGACGTGCGTATCCCCGTCTGGGTGGTGACCCACGGTGCGCAGCACGTCGTCGCCGGCGACACCGTCGCACCGGATCAGAGCTGCCTGTGGGGATTCGGACGTGCCGCCGCGCTCGAGGCGCCCCAGATGTGGGGCGGGCTCGCAGATCTGGAGAGCGCGAGTGTCGACCAGTGGACGGCGTTGATCGGTCACATCACCCGGCCCACCGGCACGGGCACGCGCGAGGACCAACTCGCGGTTCGGGCCGACGGTGTGCGCGTCCCGCGGCTGACCCGTCGCAGCGGCCAGCCGATCACCGATGCCCTGCCCGTCCGTTCCGACGCGACGTACCTGGTCACCGGTGGCCTGGGCTCGATCGGCATGGAGATCGCCGCCTACCTGGCCGCCCGCGGAGCGCGTCACCTCGTGCTCACCAGCCGGCGGGTGCCCAGTGAGGCTGCGGACGCGCGGATCGCGGCGCTGTCCGAGCAGTACGGGTGCACCGTGGAGGTCGCCTCCGCCGATGTCGCCGACGCCCACGACGTCGCCAAGCTGCTCGCGCCCCGCGCCGACCGGCCGCCTCTGGCCGGCATCGTGCATGCGGCCGGCGAGATCGGCGCCAGCCCCATGAGCGCGCAGGACGACGCGGAGATCGATCGCGTGTTCTCCGGAAAGGTCTGGGGTGCTTGGCATCTCACTGAAGCCGCAGCGGATCTCGCACTGGACTTCTTCGTCAGCACCTCGTCGATCGCATCGGTCTGGGGCAGCTTCGGGCAGACGGCCTACGGCGCGGCCAACGCCTTCCTCGACGGGCTGGCGGCTCGTCTGCGTGACCACGGCGTGGCCGCCACGGCCGTGAACTTCGGGCCGTGGGCGTCGGCAGGGATGGCCGACGCGCAGGCCCGCGCCCGGCTCGAGGAACGCGGCGTCATCACCCTGGCCGCCGGCGATGCGCTCGCCGGCCTCGCCGATGCGTGCGCCGCGGGGCTGCCGCAGGCCGTCGTGGCCCGCGTCGACTGGGCCCGGTTCCTGCCCCTCTACGAGCAGACCGGGCAACGGGGTTTTTTCAGCGAGCTCCATCAGGAACTACCCGAACAGGTCTCACCGGTCACGGCCGGCGGTCCCACCGAACTGGTGAAGCGCCTCACCGACGCGCCGGTGCAACAGCGCCGCAGGCTGCTGATCGACTACCTGCGTGACGCCGTGGCCGAGGTGACCCGGGTGGACGCCGCCGAGATCCGCGAGGACGCCGGCTTCTTCGACATCGGGATGGACTCCCTGATGGCGGTCGAGCTGCGGCGGCGCATCGAAACCGGAGTGGGCCAGCCGATTCCGGCGACGCTGGCGATGGACCATCCACGGTTGTCCGACGTGGCCGACTACCTCCTCGGTGACGTCCTGAGTCTCACCGACGCTCCGGCGCCGCGGCCGGCCACCGTCACCGCCACCGCCCGTGCCGACGAACCGATCGCCGTCGTCGCGGTGTCCTGCCGGTTCCCCGGCGCCCCGAACCCGGAGGCCTTCTGGGAGGTGCTGGCAGGCGGGGTCGACGCGATCCGGGAAGTCCCCGACGACCGCTTCGACATCGACGAGTTCTACGACCCCGACCCCGACGCTCCGGGCAAGATCTACACGCGGTTCGGTGGATTCCTCGACGGGATCGACGGATTCGACCCCGAATTCTTCGGCATCTCACCCCGTGAGGCCGTCTGGATCGAGCCGCAGCAGCGCCTGATGCTCGAAACCGTCTGGGAGGGCCTGGAACGAGCGGGATACTCGCCGGCATCGTTGCGCGGCAGCCGCACCGGGGTCTTCACCGGCGTCGCCGCCAACGAGTACGCCCACCTGCTGTCGGCCGAGTCGATCGACAAGATCCAGCCGCACTTCATCACCGGCAACGCGCTGAACGCGATCTCGGGCCGGGTGGCCTTCGCGCTCGGCCTCGAAGGCCCCGCCGTCGCGATCGACACCGCGTGCAGTTCCGCGCTGGTCGCCGTGCACCAGGCCTGCCAGGCCCTGCATTCCGGCGACTGCGACCTGGCTGTGGCCGGCGGTGTCAACGTGCTGCTGAGCCCGGTCACCACGGTGGCCGCCTCCCGCGCCCGGATGCTCTCCCCGGTCGGCCGGTGCAAGACCTTCGACGCGTCGGCCGACGGCTACGTACGGAGCGAGGGGTGCGGTGTGCTGGTGCTCAAGCGGCTCAGCGACGCCCAGCGCGACGGTGACCCGATCTGTGCCGTCATCGCCGGCAGCGGGGTCAACCAGGATGGTGCGTCCAGCGGCCTGACCGTGCCCAACGGCGGTGCGCAGCAACGGTTGATCGGTTCGGTGCTCGCTCGCGCCGGACTCTCCGGTGCAGACGTGGACTACCTCGAAGCCCACGGCACGGGTACCCCGCTGGGCGATCCGATCGAAGTGCAGGCCGCCGCGGCGGCCTACGGCGACTCCCGCAGCAAGCCGCTGCTGATGGGATCGGTGAAGACGAACATCGGACACACCGAATCCGCCTCGGGCGCAGCCGGACTGATCAAGGTCGTGTTGTCGCTGCAGCACGAGATGCTGCCCAAGAGCCTGCATTTCGACACGCCGTCACCGCACATTCCCTGGGACACGCTCCCCGTGCGAGTGCTCGACGACGCGATGCCGTGGCAGACCAACGGCCGGCCCCGCCGCGCCGGGGTCAGCTCGTTCGGCTTCACCGGGACCAACGCCCACGTACTGGTCGAGGAGGCCCCGGCGGCACCGGCGGCAGAACCCGAGCCGGACGGCCCCGACACGGCGGGCACCGTGAGCGTCCTGCCGCTTTCCGCGCGCTCGCCGGAGGCCCTGATGACGCTGGCGCAGCGGTACGAGGCGTGGTTGAGCGCGCATCCCGAGGCCGACGTCGTCGACGTGTGCCTGACCGCGGGTGCGGGGCGCTCGCATTTCGAGCACCGCGCTGCGCTCGTTGTGGAGTCGATGGCCGAGGCGCGCATCGGACTGTCCGATCTGGCCGAGAACAGGCTGCGGCCCGGCGTGGTGCGCGGGGAGCACACGCACCGCCCCACGACCGCGTGGTTGTTCACCGGTCAGGGCAGCCAGTACCCCGGGATGGCCCGCGAGCTGTACCAGACCCACCCCGTGTTCGCCGACACCGTCGACGAGTGCGCCGCCGCGATCGACGACCTGCTGCCCACGCCGCTGCTGGAGGTGCTGTTCGCGACCGACCGGGAGACCGCGGGCGAGGCCGGAAAGCGGTTGCGGCACACGTCGTTCGCGCAGCCCGCACTGTTCGCCGTCGAGATGGGCCTGGCGCGGCTCTGGCAGTCGTGGGGCATCGAACCCGACGTCGTGCTCGGCCACAGCGTCGGCCAGTACGCCGCCGCGTGCGTGGCCGGCGTGTTCGGCCTGGCCGACGGTGCACGGTTGATGGCGCAACGCGGCCTGCTGTTCGGGGGGTTACCCGAGGGCGGTCGCATGGTGGCGGTGTTCGCCGACGCCGGCCGCGTCGAGCAGGCCGCCGGTACGCACCCCCGCGTGTCGGTGGCCGCCTACAACGGCCCCAACACCGTGCTGTCGGGCCCCGGTGAGGATCTCGAGCAGATCGTCGCCACCTTCGCCGACGACGGCATCCGGTGCACGTGGCTGGAGACCAGCCACGCGTTCCACTCCGAGCTCCTCGACCCGATCCTCGACGAGTTCGAGTCCCATGCAGCGCAACTCGACTTCGCGAGCCCGACGCTGCCGCTGGTCTGCAACCGTACCGGCGCGGTGCTCACCGGCCACGCCACGCTCGACGCGCAGTACTGGCGGCGCCATTCGCGTCAGCCCGTGCAGTTCGCCGAGAGCGTGCGCACCGTGGCTGGGCTGGGTTGTTCGGTGCTCATGGAGATCGGCCCGCAGCCGGTGCTGACCGGGGCGGCGGTGCAGGTCTGGCCGGAACACGTGCCGGCGCCGCGCGCGGTCGCCTCGCTGCGCAAGGGTGTCGGTGACCAGCGCCAGATCGCCGACGCGCTGTCCGCGGTGTACATCGCGGGCCATCGGCCCGACTTCGCCGCGGTGGCGCGCCGCGAGCGGCGGGTGCTGGAACTGCCCACCTATCCGTTCCAGCGCCGCCGGTTCTGGCCCAAGACGGCGGCCATTGCGGTCGACGGCGGCGTCGCCGCCGTCGGATCGGGGATTCTGGGTGCCGGCAAGGAGCTGGCATCCGGTGACACGATCTACACCAGCCGGCTGTCGGTCAAGACCCAACCGTGGCTGGCCGACCACGTCATCTACGGCACCGTCGTCGTACCGGGTGCGACGTACGCGGCGATGGCGCTGGCCGCCGTCGGCGCTCCCGCCCGGGCCACCGATGTCTTCTTCTACGAGCCGATCATTCTGCCGGAGAAGGCATCTCGCGAAGTTCAGCTGACCCTGCACCCGGCGGCCGAGGCCGACCAGTGGTCCTTCCAGGTACACAGCCGGGCCCACGGCGAGCAGGGTGCGGAGTGGTCGCTCAACGCCGAGGGCACGGTCATCGCGGGCCGGGAGGAGGTGGCATCCGAGGGCGGACCGGTTGACGACGCGCTGGAGCGTCTCACCCGGATGCGTCCGCAGGAATTGTTCGAGACCTTCGCCGACCTCGAATTGGCATGGGGTCCGAACTGGTCGGGTTCGCTGAAGTCGCTGTGGCTCGGCGACGGTGAGGCGATCGGCGACATCCTCGTCGGCGAGGAGCTGGCCGAACACCTCGGCAGCGAACCGATGCACCCGGTGCTGATGGATCTGTGCACCGGCGTCGCCTTTCCCGCCTTCCCGGCGGTGCTGGCCGCCGAGCAAGGTGTCTCCGACCTCTACCTGCCGCTGCGCTACGGGCAGGTGTCCGTGCAGCAGCCGATGCCCCGGCGATTCTACTGCCGCGCGACCTGGCACCAGAGCGAGCTCGACAGCGAAACCCAGGTTTTCGACCTCGATTTCGTCGACCGCGACGGCAACCGCCTGGGCGGTATCCGGGAGTTCACGGTCAAGCGCGCACCCCGGGAAGCTCTGCTGCGCGGCCTGGGCGGCGACACCGGACGGCTCCTCTACACGGTGGGCTGGCACGAGGTCCCGCTCCCCGAAGCCGACGCGACACCGCCGAGCGGTACCTGGCTCGTCGCGAACTTCGCGGAGCTGGCGGCCCTGGTTCCCGGCGCCATCGCCATCGACCGCACCACCGATCCGACACCGCTCGGCCAGGTGCTGACCGATGCCCAGCGCCGCGGTGTCGGCTTCTCGGGCGTGGTGTGGCGCGCCGCCGGCCCGGATCAGGGCGCGGACGACGCCCGGCTGGAGCACGAGATCTCCGAACTGCTCGCCGCGGTGCACGCCGTCCAGAGCGGCTCCGAGACCGGAGTGAAACTCCCTCACGGCCTGTGGATCGCCACCGAACGGGCCGTGGCCTGCGAGTCCGGCGAACCGGTCGACGCGGTGCAGGCAGCCCTGTGGGGCTTCGGCCGCACCGCGGCCAACGAAGAGCCCGCGCTGCGGCCACGGCTGGTGGACTGTGACGGTTCGCCCGAGGCGGTGCGCGTGCTGGCCGGCCTGGTGTCCCAGCCCGTCGACGAGCCGGAAGTAGCTGTGCGACAGGGCAAGCTGCTGGCGTCTCGCTTGCTGCCGTGGTCGCGCAGTGGGCACCTGAGCGTGCCCCGGTCCACCGACTACGTGCTGGCACCGACCGAACGTGGGGCGATCGACAACCTGCGATTGACCGAGACGGAGGTGGAGCCTCCCGCCGACGGTTACGT
Source organism: Mycolicibacterium sp. 018/SC-01/001 (assembly GCF_007096635.1). Taxonomy (GTDB): domain Bacteria; phylum Actinomycetota; class Actinomycetes; order Mycobacteriales; family Mycobacteriaceae; genus Mycobacterium. Next base: position 182,669 of record NZ_VKAA01000003.1, on the reverse strand, counting down.
CCAGGTGCGCGTCGAGGCTGCAGGCCTGAACTTCCGCGACGTGCTCAACGTGCTCGGTCTCTACCCCGGCGACCCCGGGCCGATCGGCGGTGACTTCGCCGGCACGGTCACCCAGATCGGCGACGCCGTCACGGGTCTGACCGTGGGCCAGCGCGTTTACGGTTCCATGCAGGGCGCGTTCGCCAGTCGCTTCAACGTGCCGGGCCAGTTCCTGGCGCCGATCCCCGACGGCATCAGCGCGGTCGAGGCCGCGACGATCCCCGCCGCAGCGCTCACGGTGCGGTTGTCGTTCGACTGGGCGCAACTCAAGCCGGGCGACAAGGTCCTCATCCACGCCGCCAGCGGTGGTGTCGGTCTGGCCGCCGTGCAGATGGCACAGCGCTGCGGGGCGGAGGTGTACGCCACCGCGAGCACCTTCAAGCGCGCCATGCTGCGCCAGTTGGGTGTCAAGTACGTGTACGACTCGCGCACAACGGATTTCGCCGACCAGATCCTCGCCGACACCGACGGTGCCGGGGTGGACGTGGTGCTCAACAGCCTGACGAGTGAAGGGTTCATCGAGGCGACGCTGCGCGCGACGGCCCAGGGTGGCCGATTCGCCGAGATCGCCAAGCGCGACATCTGGACCACCGAGCAGATGGCGGCCGCCCGCCCTGACGTGGCCTACGAGATCGTCGCACTCGACACGGTCATGTTCACCGAGCCCGACCGCATCCGGGATCTGCTCACCGAGGTGTCCGACGGGTTGGCCCAGGGTGAGTGGACGCCGCTGCCCGCCGAGATCTACCCGCTGACCGAAGCGCGGGCGGCGTTCCGGCGGATGCAGCAGGCTCGCCACATCGGCAAGATCGTCCTGCAGATGCCGGTACCGCTGCAGCCGCAGCCGGATCGGACGTATCTGATCACCGGCGGCCTCGGTGCCATCGGGCTGCACACCGCGGCCCACCTGGCGCAGCTCGGTGCGGGCGATCTGGTGCTGACCAGCCGCCGGGACCCGTCGGCCGAGGCGCAGCAGCTCATCGACGACATCACCGAGCGGCATCGCTGCCGCGTGCACGTCGTCACCGCCGATGTCGGCGACGAGGACGACGTGCGCAGGCTGCTCGGGCGCATCCGCTCTGAATTACCGCCACTGGGCGGCGTGCTGCATCTGGCCGGGGTGCTCGACGACGCGCTGCTCTCCGGGCTGGATCTCGACCGGTTCCGGACGACGTTGGCGCCGAAAGCCTTCGGTGCGGCGCATCTGGATCGGCTGACCCGCGACGACGACCTCGACTTCTTCATCGTGTCGTCGTCGGTGTCGAGCATCTTCGGTTCGCCGGGCCAGGCCAACTACTCGACGGCCAACGCATTCCTCGACGGCCTGGTCGCGCAGCGCCGCGCTGCCGGCCTGCCGGCGACGGGGATCAACTTCGGCCCGTGGGGCCGGGGCGGCATGGCGTCGTCGGAGGCGGCCACCGCCAACATCAGCGCGCAGGGGTTGATCCCGTTGGAGCCGTCGGCGGCGCTGAGCGCGCTGGCGGAGGTGGTGGCCAACGGCACGGGACAGGCGACGGTGATCAAGGCCAACTGGGCGCGGGCGGCCAAGGTGCTGGGCGCGGCGCGTCCCCCGATCCTGGATCTGGTGCTGCCGCGCGACGGCGGCGAGGTGACCGGCGACAGCGAGCTGCTGCGCCAGCTCCAGGAGATTCCGGTACCGGCGCGTGCCGGGTTCGTCACCGAGTTCCTGCAGCGCGAGGTGCAGAACTTCCTGCGCCTGGCGCAACCCCCCGCCGCGTCGGCCCGGTTCCTCGATCTGGGCACGGATTCGCTGATGGCGATCGAGCTGCGCAACCGGCTGCACAGCCAGTTCGGCGGCGCGTTCACGATCAACGCGACCGCGGTGTTCGACTACCCGACCATCGGCGGGCTGGCGGAGTACCTGGTGGGTCAGCTGCCCGACGCCGAACAGAGCCCCGCGGAGCCGGCGCCGGCCGCAGAATCTGACACCGAGCAGGACGGTTAAATCGAACGGAATGGGGACGTCACTGACGCGCCTGCCGGCGGGCGACAACCGACCGGTAGGGTGATTCGGCATGGTTGACAGTTCTCAACCCACGCGATCGAAAACCGTTATCGCGCTCGCGATCTCGGTGGCAGCCGTCGTGGTCGCGTCAACCCTGGGCGGGCTCGCCTCGGCAACCTCAGCCGAGGACTACGCCCGGCTGCAGCAGCCGACGTGGGCGCCGCCGTCCTGGGTGTTCGGTCCGGTGTGGACGCTGCTCTACACGATGATGGCGGTGGCCGCGTGGCTGGTGTGGCGCAGCGGACCGTGGCAGGACACCCGCCCTGCGCTGGTGGCCTATGCCGCGCAACTGGTCCTCAATGCAGCGTGGACGCCGCTGTTCTTCGGCGTGGGTTGGCGGGGCGTCGCGCTCGCCGAACTGAGCCTGCTGGTCGTGGTGCTGACCGGCACGACGGTGCTGTTCTTCCGTCGCAGCGTGGCGGCCGGCTGGCTGCTCGTTCCCTATCTGGCGTGGTCCGTGTTCGCGCTGTGCCTGAATTTTGCTGTCTGGCAACTCAACTCCTGAGGAGGAGCAACCCATGACCCGATCGGTGTTCATCACCGGAGGGGCGACCGGCATCGGCCGGGCCACCGCCCTGCTCCTCGCCCAGCGCGGCTACTTCATCGGCGCCTACGACATCGACGACGAGCGTCTCGCCGTCCTCGAGGGCGACCTGAAGGCAGTAGGCGGTCGCGGCGTCGTCGGCCATCTCGACGTCACCGACGCCGACGAGATGGCACGTCGGCTGGCTGAGTTCCACGAGGCCGCCGGCGGCAGGCTCGACGTCCTGATCAACAATGCCGGACTGCTCAACGCCGGCCGCTTCGAAGAGATCCCACTCGACGTGCACCATCGCGAGGTCGAGGTCAACGTCAAGGGTGTGATCAACGGGTTGCACGCGGGTTTCCCGTACCTCAGGTCGACCCGGGGGGCCACCGTGGTGAACCTGGGTTCGGCGTCGGCGATCTACGGCCAGGCGGAGCTCGCCAACTACAGCGCCACCAAGTTCTTCGTGCGCGCGATGACCGAGGCGCTGAACCTGGAATGGGGCCGTCACGACATCCGGGTCATCGACATGTGGCCGCTGTACGTGAACACCGCGATGACGAAAGACATCAGCACCGGCACCACCACCTCGCTGGGCATCCGCCTCACCGCACAGGACATCGCCGAGGGCATCGCCGCCGCCATCGAACCCACGCTGCCGCGAAAGGTGCTGCGGCAGGTGCACTTCCCGGTGGGCACGCAGGCCAAGGCATTGGCCGCCGGGGCCCGGTTCTCGCCGGCGTGGCTCACCCGCCTGGTGAACAAGCGCCTGGCCGGCCACTAGACCCAGCGGGTGGCTTCCACCTCGGGCGCGAGGGGCGGGTGCAGCGGAACGTCGAGTCCGTCGTAGAGGCCCGGCTTCTGGGTGGCGAGCCACCCGATCGCACCCAGCAAACGGTTGGCAGCGGTGGTGTTGCCGCCGTCGGCGCGGCTGCCGCCGGGCACGTCGGCCCTCGTCACGATGGTCAGCTGCGGGTCACCGTCGACGATCACGCGGTGGTCGCCGACTCCCTGATCGGGTTGCGGCCAGTGCGGCGCACAGGTGGGGTGGATGCGGGTGATGTGTTCGACGATCACCCGCTGCGTGCCGCCGGCCCAGCCGATCACCCGCAGGAAGAACGCGCCCTGCGTGCCCTTGTCGAACCGCCCCATCACGGTCTCCACGGTCTCCTCCAACGGTAACCGCTCGACCTCCTCGGTGATGTCGTCGATCTCCAGGCCCAGCCCGCGGCCGATGAGCCGGATGTTGCCGCCCCACACCATCGTCGGGATCGACGGCAGCAGCATCATCGGCGTCTCGTCCATCGCGCCGCCGAAACCGCAGGACACCCGGACGGCATAGGGCTGGTCGTAGGTGGAGTAGTCGAAGATCTCCTGGCACGTGATCGTGCGGATGCGGGTGCACAGGCCCGCGGCCGTCACGGCCAGCGCATCATTGGCCCAGCCGGGGTCGACACCACTGACCAGCAGCGACGCCCCGCCCTCTGCCGCGGCTGCGGTGAGCCGCTGGACCCACTCCGGAGGGGCAGACGCCGGGTCGTACAGCGAGTACAGCGACGGCGTGACCACGTGTGCGCCCGCCCGCAGGCAGCGTTCGATGTCGGCGACCGCCTCGTCGGGCCGGATGTCGCCGGATGCCATGTAGGCCACCGCATCGGCGTCGACCAGCACCGCGTCGACGTCGGTGGTGGCGGTGATGCCGGTCGGCTCGGGCAGGGCGGCGAACGTCGCGGCGTCCCGGCCGGCCTTGTCCGGCGACGAGGTGATCACCGCCGTCAACTGCAGCCCCGGAAACGCCGTGGCGGACCGGATCGCGGTCGCGCCCATGTTGCCCGTTCCCCATACCGCGACACCGATGCTGGCAGCCATCCTGACCACCCTAGACAACCAAACGTGACGATCATCACAAAGGGTTGTTTTCCCTGCTCAGCGGCGAAAATCGGTGCTCATGACCGGCCCGGCCAACTGCTCGGTTGGTTAGCGGGCAGAAATTGCTCACAGTGATCTTGCGTTGAAGTTACCGGACGGTATAGTAGCGCGCAGTTACTGGTGGGTAACTTAGCCGTGAGTACCCAACCGCGTGGCGTTCTCGACGAGGAGGAAAAGTGAGCCACTACAAGAGCAATGTTCGCGACCAGGTATTCAACCTGTTCGAGGTTCTCGGAGTCGACAAGGCGTTGGGTCAGGGCTCGTACGCCGACCTCGACGTCGACACCGCGGTCGACATGCTGGGGGAGATCTCCCGGCTGGCCGAGGGTCCCGTGGCCGCCTCCTTCGAAGAGGGCGATCGCAACCCGCCGGTGTTCGATCCCAAGACGCACACCGTGACGCTGCCCGAAGGATTCAAGAAGTCGGTGCGCGCCGTCATCGACGGTGGTTGGGACAAGCTGTCGGTCAGCGAAGAACTCGGCGGGATGCCGATGCCCAGCGCGCTGTCCTGGGCCCTGCAGGAGCACATCCTGGGCGCCAACCCCGCTGTCTACATGTATGCGATGGGCGCCGGATTCGCCGACATCTTCTACCACCTCGGCACCGAGGAGCAGAAGAAGTGGGCCATGCTCGCCGCAGAGCGCGGCTGGGGCTCGACGATGGTGCTGACCGAGCCGGACGCAGGCTCGGACGTGGGCGCCGGCCGCACCAAGGCCGTTCAGCAGCCCGACGGCACCTGGCACATCGACGGTGTGAAGCGCTTCATCACCTCGGCCGACTCGGACGACCTGTTCGAGAACATCATGCATCTGGTGCTGGCCCGCCCCGAGGGCGCCGGCCCCGGCACCAAGGGCTTGTCGCTGTTCTTCGTGCCGAAGTTCCACTTCGATCCCGAGACCGGTGAGCCCGGCGAGCGCAACGGCGTCTTCGTGACCAACGTCGAGCACAAGATGGGCCTGAAGGTCTCGGCCACCTGCGAGCTCTCGCTGGGTCAGCACGGCACCCCGGCCGTCGGCTGGCTCGTCGGCGAGGTGCACGACGGCATCGCGCAGATGTTCGACGTCATCGAGCAGGCCCGAATGATGGTGGGCACGAAGGCGATTGCGACGCTGTCCACCGGCTACCTGAATGCGCTGGAGTACGCGAAGTCTCGCGTACAGGGTGCCGACCTGACCCAGATGACGGACAAGACCGCTCCGCGCGTGACCATCACGCACCACCCGGACGTCCGTCGCTCGCTGATGACCCAGAAAGCGTACGCCGAGGGCCTGCGTGCGCTGTACCTGTTCACCGCGACGCACCAGGATGCCGAGGTCGCCAAGACCATCCACGGCATCGAGCCGGAGTTGGCCGTCAAGGTCAACGACCTGATGCTGCCGATCGTCAAGGGTGTCGGTTCGGAGCAGGCCTACGCGAAGCTGACCGAGTCGCTGCAGACCTTCGGTGGATCGGGCTTCCTGCAGGACTACCCGGTCGAGCAGTACATCCGCGACGCCAAGATCGACTCGCTATACGAGGGCACCACCGCCATCCAGGCGCAGGACTTCTTCTTCCGCAAGATCGTCCGCGACAAGGGTGTGGCGCTGGCGCACGTCGCCGGTCAGATCGAGCAGTTCGTGAAGTCGGAGACCGGCAACGGCCGGCTGAAGGCCGAGCGGGCACTGCTGGCAACCGCTCTGGAGGACGTGCAGGGCATGGCCGCGTCGCTGACCGGCTACCTGATGGCCGCCCAGGACGACGCCTCGAGCATCTACAAGGTGGGCCTGGGCTCGGTGCGCTTCCTGATGAGCGTCGGCGACCTGATGATCGGCTGGCTGCTGCAGCGTCAGGCCGCGGTGGCGATCGAGAAGCTCGACGCCGGTGCCACCGGTGACGACCGGGCCTTCTACGAGGGCAAGCTCGCGGTGGCGTCGTTCTTCGCCAAGAACATGCTGCCGATGCTGACCAGCACCCGCGCGATCGTCGAGAACCTCGACAACGAGATCATGGAGCTGGACGAGGCGGCCTTCTAGACCGCTTCACAGGAAAAGGCGCCCCCGGACTCTTCCCGGGGGCGCCTTTTCTTTGCGCGAACAGACGCGAACTCGAGTGTTTGCGCGGCGTGTCTACTCGAGTTCGTGTCTGTTCGCGGAAGAGACTCAGTCCTCTGAGCGGAGGTAGGCGCGGGTGCGGGCCCGCACCTCCGGATCGGCGGCGAAGACGGCGGCGACGTACTCGTCGACGCCAGCAGCCTCGAGCTCCGCGAGGCGGTCCCGCACGGTCGCCTCGTCGCCGATGATCGCGGCGTCCTGCGGTCCGGCGTACCCCTCACGATCGAGCATCGCCCGGTACGACGGCAGCGTGCCGTAGACGGCGAACTGCTCGGCGGCCTCGGCCCGCAGTGTGTCGACGTCATCGGTCACCGCGATCGGCAGCGCCGAGACGACGCGCACGGCGTCCCCGGGGCGGCCCGCGTCGGCGGCGGCCTGACGCAGCGTCGGGCTGACGTGCTCCCTGAGGGTGGTCGGCCCCGTCATCCACGTGCACGTACCTGATGTCCGCCGGCCCGCGAGCCGCAGCAGCTGCGGCCCCAGCGCCGCGATGTACACATCCGGGCGGGGCGCCCCCGGGATGACGAGCGCGCCGCGCGTCGTCACCGTCTCTCCCTTGGCGCCGGCGTGCTCGCCGGCGAGCAGCGGCAGCAGCCCGTCCAGATACTCGTTGAGCCGACGCACCGGCTTGTCCCACGGGATGCCCCACATTCCCTCGGTGACCGCGGCGTGCGTCATGCCCAGCCCGAGGGTGAACCGGCCGCCGGAGGCGAGGCTGGTGGTCAGTGCCGCCTGCGCCATGTGCATCGGGTGCTGGTTCTGGATCGGGATGACGCCGCTGGCCGCCTCGATCGTGTCCACCTCCCGCAGGGCGATGGCCAGGATCGTCAGGAGGTCGGGTTCGTGGGGCAGCTGGCTCATCCAGACGCGGCCGAATCCCTCGTCGCGCAGCTGCGCGAGGTAGTCGATGGTCGCGTCGATCGGGGAGCCGGAGAAGCCGGAGAGCTGTCCGAACATGCTGATCTGCATGCTCAAAATGTAAGAGCCCCGTGTTGCCGTCGGGTCGGGGGGTCAGACGGCAACACGGAGCTATCACGTGTATCGACGACCCGCGCCGGGGCGTTACACGATCGCCGAAAAATTCTCGGGCAGGCATATCGTCGCGGGATGAGCACCTCGCGGATCCGGATCGCTGTCCTGGACGACTACCAGGACGTGGCGCTGAGCTCGGCGGACTGGTCTCCTGTCACCGCACGTGCCGATGTCACGACGTTCTCCGACCATGTGTCCGACGAGGACGGTCTGGTGGCGCGGCTCGCCGAGTTCGACGTCGTGTTCGTGATGCGCGAACGCACGCCACTGCCGCGCACGGTGCTCGAGCGCCTGCCGCGGCTGAAGATGATCGCGTCGACCGGTCCGGTCAACGCGTCGATCGACATGGCGGCGGCGCAGGAGCTGGGCATTCACGTCACCGGTACCGGCGGCAGCGTGGCGTCGACCGTCGAGCTCACCTGGGCGCTGATCCTGGCGACCTCGCGGCACCTGGTCACCGAGAGTCGGTCGATCGCCGACGGCGGCTGGCAGACCACGGTCGGGCGCGAGCTGGATCGCCGGGTACTGGGCGTGCTCGGCCTGGGGCGGATCGGGTCGCGAGTCGCCCGCATCGGCGCGGCGTTCGGCATGGACGTGGTGGCGTGGAGTCAGAACCTCACCGCCGATGCTGCGGCCGAGGCGGGCGTGCGCTACCTACCCCGTGAGGACTTCTTCGCCGCGGCCGACGTGCTGACGGTCCACCTGCGGCTGAGCGAGCGCACCCGCGGACTGATCGGCGCTGCGGAGATGGCCGCGATGAAGCCGAGCGCGCTGCTGATCAACACGTCACGGGGACCGATCGTCGACGAGGCAGCATTGATCGATGCGCTGACCTCCGGTGCCATCGCGGGCGCGGGTCTCGACGTCTTCGACACCGAGCCGCTGCCCGCGACGCACCCATTGCGCACGCTGGCCTCTGTGACGGCCACGCCGCACATCGGCTATGTCGCCGACCGGCCGTACCGGATCTTCTTCCGCGACGGCGTCGCAGCGATCGCCGAGTGGCTGGACGGTCGACCCGTCTAGCGCCGAGATCGACGAAAAGGCGGGCTCGTCTCGCACTTTCGCGCCCAAACGTTGGTTTGGGCGTAGTGGGGACTAGGCCTCGAGGATCGCCGTCACGCCCTGGCCGCCGGCAGCGCAGACCGAGATCAGGCCACGCACGGGCTGACCCGTTTCGGCCTTCTTCTCGGCGAGCTGTTTGGCCAGCTGCGCGACGATGCGTCCACCGGTGGCCGCGAACGGATGCCCGGCTGCCAGCGACGAGCCGTTGACATTGAGCTTCGACCGGTCGATCGAACCGAGTGCCGCATCCAGGCCGAGCCGCTCCTTGCAGTACTCCTCGGACTCCCAGGCCGCCAACGTCGCGAGCACCACTGACGCGAACGCCTCGTGGATCTCGTAGAAGTCGAAGTCCTGCAGCGTCAGACCATTACGGGCCAACAGCTTCGGCACCGCATAGGTCGGCGCCATCAGCAGGCCGTCGCGGCCGTTGACGTAGTCCACCGCCGCGGTCTGCCCGTCGACGAAGTAGGCAAGCACCGGGATGTTGCGCGCGGCCGCCCACTCCTCGGAGGCCAGCAGCGCCACCGAGGCGCCGTCGGTCAGCGGGGTCGAGTTGCCGGCGGTCATCGTCGCGTCGCCGTTGCGGACGCCGAACACGGGCTTGAGCTTGGCGAGCTTCTCGGTCGACGAGTCGGGCCGCAGGTTGTTGTCGCGGTAGAGCCCGAGGAACGGGCTGACCAGATCGTCGAAGAAGCCGCGGTCGTAGGCGGCGGCCATGTTGCGGTGGCTCGCGGCGGCCAGCTCGTCCTGGTCGACGCGCTTGACGCCCATCTCCTTGGCCGTCACCGCGGCGTGCTCGCCCATCGACATGCCGGTGCGCGGCTCGCTGTTGACGGGGATCTCGATGCCCACGGCGGCGGGCAGCTTGCCCACCAGCTTGAGGCGGTCGACGTTGGACTTGGCCCGGCGCAGGCCCAGCAGCACCGAGCGCAGGTCGTCACCGAGGGCGATCGGCGCGTCCGACGCGGTGTCCACGCCGCCCGCGGCGGCCACCTCGTAGCGGCCCGCCGCGACGCCGTCGGCAGCGGCGATCGCGGCCTGCAGGCCCGTGCCGCAGGCCTGCTGCAGGTCGAACGCGGGCGTGTAGGAGGACAGCGAGCTGCCCAGCACGCACTCACGCATCAGGTTGAAGTCGCGGCTGTGCTTGAGCACCGCGCCGCCGATCACCGCGTCGAGCGCCTGACCCTTGAGGTCGAACCGCTCGGCGAGCCCGTCGAGGACCGCGGTGAACATGTCCTGGTTGGACGCGTTCGCATACGCGCCATCGGAGCGCGCGAACGGGATCCGGTTGCCACCGAGGATGGCTACCCGTCGGGTTGTCTTGCTGTCGGCCACGTCTGCCTCCCGGCGTCGCGAGGTGTGTAGGTGTCGAGGGTCATACTACCCACCGTTCTTACTCTGGAGTAAGTTCGTGATGGACACGACAGTGCTGGGTAAACCCCACACGGTCGAAGTGCGACCCGAAGACCATGTACCCGGATTCTCGAAAGGCAGCACCGTGGCTTCCGATCTCCTCTCCCAAGTCGTCAACTCCGGACCGGGGTCCTTCCTGGCCAAGCAGCTGGGCGTGCCGCAGCCCGAGCCGCTGCGCCGCTACAAGGCCGGCGAGCCGCCGCTGGCCGGCTCGCTGCTGATCGGTGGTGACGGCCGCGTGGTCGAGCCGCTGCGCGCCGCGCTGGCCGAGGACTACGACCTGGTGGTGAACAACCTCGGCGGTCGCTGGGCCGACAAGTTCGGCGGCCTCGTCTTCGACGCGACCGGCATCACCCAGCCCGAAGGCCTCAAAGCGCTCTACGAGTTCTTCACCCCGTTGCTGCGCAACCTCGGCCACTCGGGCCGGATCGTCGTCGTCGGCACCACTCCGGAAGAGATCGGCGACGTGCACGAGCGGACCTGCCAGCGCGCGCTGGAGGGCTTCACCCGCTCGCTGGGCAAGGAGCTGCGCAACGGCGCCACCATCGGCTTGGTCTACCTGCACCCTGACGCCAAACCCGCGGCCACCGGCCTGGAGTCGACGCTGCGCTTCCTGCTGTCGGGCAAGTCGGCCTACGTGGACGCGCAGGTGTTCCGGGTCGGTGCGGCCGACGCCACCCCGCCCGCCGACTGGGACAAACCACTCGACGGGAAGGTCGCGGTGGTCACCGGCGCCGCCCGCGGTATCGGTGCGACGATCGCCGAGGTGTTCGCCCGCGACGGGGCCAAGGTCATCGCCGTGGACGTCGAACAAGCCGCAGAGCCGCTCGCCGAGCTGGCCACCAAGATCGGCGGTACCGCGCTGACGCTCGACGTCACCGCTGCCGACGCCGTCGACCGGATCACCGAGCACGTCAAGGACCACCACGGCGGCACGCTCGACATCCTGGTCAACAACGCGGGCATCACCCGCGACAAGCTGCTGGCCAACATGGACGAGGGTCGGTGGGACTCCGTGATCGCGGTGAATCTCCTTGCACCGCTTCGCCTGGCCGAAGGCCTCGTGGGCAACGGCACGATCGGCGAGGGCGGCCGCATCGTCGGACTGTCCTCGATGGCCGGCATCGCCGGCAACCGCGGGCAGACGAACTACGCCGCCACCAAGGCCGGCATGATCGGGCTGACCGACGCGCTGGCCCCGCAATTCGGCGAGAAGAACATCACGATCAACGCCGTCGCACCCGGCTTCATCGAGACCAAGATGACCGACGCGATTCCGCTGGCCACGCGCGAGGTGGGCCGCCGGCTCAACTCGCTGTTCCAGGGTGGCCAGCCCGTGGATGTCGCGGAGGCGATCGCGTACTTCGCCAGCCCGGCGTCGAATGCGGTGACGGGCAACACGATTCGCGTGTGCGGCCAAGCACTGCTGGGGGCCTGACATGAGCGAGGGCGAGCAGCCGTCGGGGCTGCGCAACCTGGTGCTGGCCGCCGCCGGCGCACTGCCGTTCATCCCGCGCGGCGACACGCTTCCCGAGCGTCGGCTCACGGTCGAAGAGCTGCGCATCGACCCGGCGCACGTCGCCGAGTACGCGAACGTCACGGGGCTCCGGTTCGCCAACACGGTGCCGCTGACCTATCCGTTCGCGTTGACGTTCCCGACGGTGATGGCGCTGATCACGGGGTTCGACTTCCCGTTCGCCGCCATGGGTTCGGTGCACGTGGAGAACCACATCACCCAGTACCGCCCGATCGCGGTGACCGACACCGTGTCTGCGGCGGTCCACGCGGAGAACATGCGCGAGCATCGGCGCGGGCTCCTGGTGGATGTCATCACCGACGTGAAAGTCGGCAACGAGACCGCCTGGCATCAGGTCACCACGTTCCTGCACCAGCAGCGCACCAGCCTGTCGGACGAGCCGAAGCCGCCGCCGGCCAAGCAACCCAAGCTGGGCCCGCCCAATGCGGTGCTGAGCATCACGCCCGGCCGGATCCGGCACTACGCGTCGGTGGGCGGCGACCACAACCCGATCCACACCAACGCGGTCGCGGCCAAGCTGTTCGGCTTCCCGACCGTCATCGCGCACGGAATGTTCAGTGCGGCAGCGGTATTGGCGAATGTCGAGGGTCAGCTGCCCGATGCGGTCACGTACTCGGTCAAGTTCGCCAAGCCCGTGATCCTGCCGGCGAAGGCGGGGCTGTACGTGGACCGGCGCTCCGACGGCTGGGAGCTGACACTGAGGCACCTGAGCAAGGGGCATCCACACCTGACGGGCACACTCTCCCCGGCCTGACCGGGACCGGCCTCAACTCTGGTGGGCCGCTTCGGCGTCGGCGGGCGCCGGGGCGCCCTTGAGGCCCAGCCAGAACAGGTCGATCATGAGCGCCGCGGCCTCGTCGACGTCGGCGTCCCCGGTGCTGACCCGCGACGCGACGGCCTCACCGGCGCCGACCAGGGCGACGGCCATCATGTCGAAATCGGTGTCCGGACCGGGGAATCGGGTGCCCGACCGCAGCAGTCGGCCGACGAGTTCGATGATGCGCTCGCGCCCTTCGCGGACGGTGTGGGCGAACCGCTGTGAGCTGGTCGCCTGGGTGTAGAGCACCATCCACGACGAACGGTTCTCGTCGATGTACTTGAGGAAGGCCAGCACCGCGCTGCGCAGCAGTTCCTTGGGTGGGTCGGTGAAGTCGATCTTGTCGCGTACCTCGTCGACGAAGCGGGCCAGCTCACGGTCCAGGCACGCGCCGAAGAGCTCCTCTTTGGAGCCGTAGTACAGGTACAGCATCGGCTTGCTGATCTGCGCTTCGGCGGCGATCGCGTCCATCGACGTCTCGTGGTAGCCGTTGACCGAGAAGATCTGCACGGCCGCGTCGAGCATCTGCTGCTCGCGGACGGCACGCGGCAAGCGCTTGGTACCACCTGCCATGCCGAGCCTTTCTCGAGCCGTCCTCCGGTTTCAGCGACGTCCAGCCGACGCGCTCACCAACACAGGGTAAGCATTCGCTGACGAATCAGCCGCCGCAGCGCGGTGACGGCCCCTTCATGGCGGCCAGTTTGGTCACCGACGCATCGACCGCCTGCTGGGACAACTCGCCCGCCGCGACGGCCTTCTCGAGACGGTCGAGCACGGCGGGCACCTCGGTGGTGGTCACCCAGAGCGCGACGTCGGCGCCGGCCTGCAGCGAGCGCAGCACGGCATCCGCGACGCCGAACCGGCCGGAGATGGCCTTCATGCTGGACAGATCGTCGGTGAACACGATGCCGCCGAACGGCGGACCGCCGTAATCACCGGAGCGCAGCAGCGCGTAGGCGGCCGGGCTGAGGCTGGCCGGCTCGCTCCCGGTCAGGCCCGGCACCTCCATGTGCCCGACCATCACGGCCACAGGACCCTGGGTCGTCAGCGTCCGGTACGGCACGAGGTCGTCGGCCTTCAGATCTTCCAGGGGCGGGGTGACGACGCTGCCGGCGTGCGAATCCCCGTCGCCGTGCCCGTGGCCGGGGAAGTGCTTGAGCACGGGCAGCAGTCCGGCGTCGCGCAGGCCGCGGGCGTACGCGCCCGCGTAGTCGGTGACCTTGGTCGGATCCGCGCCGAAGGAGCGGTCGCCGATCACCGTGTCGTCGGGTGCGTCGGTGACGTCGACGACGGGCGCGAAGTCGATGGTGATGCCGAGCCCGCGCATCTTGCGGCCCCGGTCGAGGGCGATCTGGTAGACCTGCTCGGGCGTGTCGGTCGCGGCCAGCGCCCTGGGCGCGGGCTGGCTGCCGATCACCGACGCCAGCCGGGACACGCGGCCGCCCTCCTCGTCGACGCTGACGGCCAGCGGTAGCGGCCCCGCGTTCGCGGCGATGTCTGCGAGCGGGCCGTTCACCATCGACAGGTCCGTCCAGCTGCCGATCATGATGCCGCCGACGTGCTGGCTGTCCACCACCGCGCGGGCGTCGTCCGCACCGGTCACCCCGACCATCAGCAGCTGGGCGAGCTTGTCGCGCGTCGACATCGCGGCCACCGCCGCAGCGGGATCGCCACACGCGGGAGCCGGTGCCTGTCCCGGCGCCGCGGGCAGCGGACCCGCGGCGTGCGACACCGCGGATTCCGTCGGGGACGACGCCGGCGCGTTGGCGTCCGATGACGTGCATCCGGCCAGCAGCACCGACGTCGCGAGCATTCCGGTGACAGCTCTGAGCGCGTGTCGGGAGACAACCATGGGGTTCGACCCTAACGGCAAGGCCCGTCCCAGCCCTAGCCCGACGACGAAGCGGCGTGGGAGCGTGCCGTCACGGCCCCGGGAGTTCTGAGGCGCGCGTGCTAGTTTGTGGCCCATGGATCGGTTCCTCGTGCCTGCGGCGGCCAGCGTCGTCGTCGGCCTGCTGTTGGGCGCAGCGGCCGTGTTCGGGGTCACGCTGATGGTCCAGCAGGACACCAGGCCCCCTCTGCAGGCGGGCGATCCTGCGTCATCGGTGCTCAACAGGGTCGAGTACGGCGACCGCAGCTGAGCGGACAACCCAGCCGCTGTCGCGGCGCTGGTTGTGGGTGGCCGCCGCGGCGGCACTGGTCCTGACGTTCGCCCAGTCCCCCGGCCAGATCTCTCCGGACACCAAGCTCGATCTCACCGCCAACCCGCTGCGCTTCCTGACGCGGGCGTTCACGCTGTGGAACAGCGAGCTGCCCTTCGGCCAGGCGCAGAATCAGGCCTACGGCTACCTGTTCCCGCACGGCACGTTCTTCCTCGCCGGTGACCTGCTCGGGTTGCCGGGCTGGATCACGCAGCGTCTCTGGTGGGCGTTGCTGCTGGTCGCTGGGTTCTGGGGTGTGCTGCGGGTCGCCGAAGCGCTGCAGATCGGCACCACCACCTCGCGGGTGATCGGCGCGCTGGCCTTCACGCTGTCGCCGCGGGTGCTGACGACGATCGGGGCGATCTCGTCGGAGACGCTGCCGATGATGCTGGCGCCGTGGGTGTTGCTGCCGGTCATTCTCGCTCTCCGCGGCGATCCGCGGGTGCGGCTGCTGGCGGCCCGGTCTGCGGTGGCGATCGCGCTGATGGGCGCCGTCAACGCGGTCGCGACGCTGACCGCGTGCCTGTGCGCCGTGGTGTGGCTGGCGTGCCACCGGCCGGGGCGGACGTGGCGGCGCTTCATGGCGTGGTGGCTGCCCTGCGTGGCGTTGGCAGTGGCGTGGTGGGTGGTGGCGCTGCTGCAGCTGGGCCGCATCAGCCCGCCGTTCCTCGATTTCATCGAGTCGTCGGGGGTGACGACGCAGTGGATGTCGCTGACGGAGATGCTGCGCGGCACCGGCGCGTGGACGCCCTACGTGGCACCGACCGCGACGGCGGGGTCGACGCTGGTGACGGGGTCGGCCGCGGTGCTGGCGACGACGCTCGTCGCGGCGGGTGGCCTGGCCGGCCTGGCATTACGGAGCATGCCGGCCAAGGGGCGGCTGATCACGATGCTGATGGTCGGGGTGGTGCTGCTGGCCGCGGGGTACTCCGGGGCCCTCGGGTCCCCGATCGCCCTGCAGGTGCAGGCGTTCCTCGACGGCGACGGCACCCCGCTGCGCAATCTGCACAAGCTCGAGCCGCTGGTGCGCCTGCCGCTGGCACTCGGGCTCGCGCACCTGCTGGGCCGGCTCCCGCTGCCGGGCAGCGTGCCGCGGCCGGTGTGGCGGCGCGCGTTCGCCCATCCGGAGGACGACAAACGCGTCGCGGTCGGCATCGTCGTGCTGGCGGCCCTGGTCGCGGCGACGTCGCTGGCCTGGACGGGCCGGTTGACGCCGTCGGGGACCTTCGACGCGATCCCGCAGTACTGGCACGACACCGCGGCCTGGCTCGACGCCCACGACGAGGGGGGCCGGGTGCTGGTGGCCCCCGGCGCCCCGTTCGCCACCCAGGTGTGGGGCAACAGCCACGACGAGCCGCTGCAGGTGCTCGGCGACAGCGCGTGGGGCGTACGGGACTCGATCCCGCTGACGCCGCCGGAGACGATCCGGGCACTCGATTCCGTGCAGCGGCTCTTCGCCGCCGGCCGCCCCTCCGCGGGGCTCACCGATACCCTTGTCCGACAGGGTATCTCGTATGTCGTGGTGCGTAACGACCTCGACCAGGAGAGCAGATCGGCACGCCCGATCCTGGTGCACCGTGCCATCGACGGCTCGCCCGGATTGACGAAGGTGGCCGAGTTCGGCGACCCGGTCGGTCCCGGCACGCTGGAGGGCTTCATCACCGACAGCGGGTTGCGACCGCGCTTCCCGGCCGTCGAGATCTACCGCGTCGAGGGGCCACGCAACGCGATGGCGCCCTATGTCGCCGACGCCGACGCGATGCCCCGCGTCGACGGCGCCCCGGAAGCGTTGATGCGCCTCGACGAACGCCGCCGCCTGACGGGCCGGCCGCCACTGGGTCCCGCCCTGCTCACCCAGGATGCTCTGCGGGCCGGATTGACCGCGCCTGCGGTGACGGTCACCGACACCCCGATCGCGCGGGAGACCGACTACGGCCGCGTCGACGATCACAGCTCGGCCGTCCGCGCCCCGGGTGACGCGCGCAACACGTTCAACCGGGTGCCGGATTATCCGTCGCGGGGCGCCACTCCCGTCGAGGGCGCATGGGGCGGCGGTCGGATCACGGTCTCGAGTGCCGCCTCGGATTCCACTGCGCTGCCCAATGTCTCACCGGCGTCCGGACCGCCCGCCGCCATCGACGCGGATTCGTCGACCAGTTGGGTCTCCAACTCGCTGCAGAGCGCGGTCGGCCAGTGGCTCCAGGTCGATTTCGACCATCCGGTGACGAACGCGACGCTGACGCTCACGCCCAGTGCCACCGCCCTGGGAGCGCAGGTCCGCCGCGTCGAGGTGTCGACGGTCACCGGTACCAGTACCGTGCGGTTCGACGAGCCGGGCAAGCCGGTCACCGTCGCCCTGCCCTACGGCGAGTCGCCGTGGGTGCGAATCACCGCGGTCGCCACCGACGACGGGTCCCCCGGTGTCCAGTTCGGCATCACCGACCTGTCGGTCACGCAGTACGACGCGAACGGATTCGCACATCCCGTGAACCTGCGTCACACCGTCGACGTCCCCGGCCCGCCGCCGGGTTCGGCAGTGGCGCAATGGGATCTGGGCACACAACTGCTCGGCAGACTCGGCTGCGCGGGAAGCGCCACCGGCCTGCGGTGCGCCGCCGCGATGGCGCTCGCCTCCGAGGAGCCGGTGAACCTCAGCCGCACACTGACCGTGCCGACCCCCACGGAGGTCACCCCGACGGTGTGGGTGCGGGCACGCCAGGGCCCCAAACTCGCCGATCTGATCGCCCAGCCGGACACCACCCGCGCGGGCGGCGACGCAGATCTGATCGACGTCCTGGGCTCCGCCTACGCGGCCACCGACGGTGATCCGGCCACATCGTGGACGGCACCCCAACGGGTCGTCCAACCACGCTCCCCCGCCACGCTGGTGGTGAAACTTCCCTCTGCACAGCCTGTTTCGTCGCTGCGGGTGACGCCGAGTGAGTCGACGCTGCCAGCGCACCCCACGTTGATCGCCGTCGACCTCGGCGGCGGCCCCGAGGTGCGCCGTCTCACCGACGGCACCGAGACGCTGCGCCTGGCGACGCGCGTGACCGACACCATCACCATCTCGCTGCTCGACTGGCACGACGTGATCGACCGCACCGCACTCGGTTTCGATCAGCTCAAACCTCCCGGGCTCGCGGAGGTGGTCGCCCTGGATTCGCGCGGACGGCCCATCGGGGCGGCCGACGCGGCCGCCAACCGGAACCGCGAGGTGGTCCTCGAGTGCGGCCGCGGCCCGATCATCGCCGTCGCCGGCCAGTTCATCCAGACCTCCGTACGCACCACCGTCGGCGCACTGCTGGACAACGCGCCGATCCCCGCCCGACCGTGCCGGCCAGGACCGATCCCGCTCCCCGCCGGGCAGCAGGAACTGGTGATCAGCCCCGGACCCGCCCTCGTCGTCGACGGTGTCGCACTGGACACGCCGCAGTCAGGCGACATCCGCACCGCGACACCACAATCCGTCGACACCCAGCGATGGTCCAACGATCGCCGGCAGGTGGTCGTCGCACCGTCGAACACCGAGCGCGTGCTCGTGGTGCCCGAGAGCATCAACCCCGGATGGTCGGCCCGTGGCCCCGACGGCACCGCGCTGCGGGCCATCACCGTCAACGGCTGGCAGCAGGGCTGGCTCCTGCCCCCGAGCGCCGGCGGGGCGGTGACGATGGAGTTCACCGCCAACACCCCGTACCGGGTGGGACTGATCGGCGGACTGGCGCTGCTACCGCTGCTGGCTGCGCTCGCCCTCGTACCGATGCGCCGGCTGCGGGAAGCGGGCCCGCCCGCACAGCCGTGGTCCCCCGGCCTTCTCACCGTCGGCGTCGCGGGCACGCTGGCGGCGACGGTGATCGCGGGGCCCGCCGGCGCGATGCTCGCGGCGGGCGCGTTCGCCGTGCGCTACCTGCTGCGTCACCGAGAAACGCTCGGCGACACCATCACTGTGGTCGCGGCCGGCGGTGGACTCACCCTCGCCGGCGCGGTGCTCAGCACGAATCCGTGGCGCTCGGTCGACGGCTACGTCGGTCATTCGCCGTGGGTGCAGGTCCTGGCCCTGGTGTCGGTCGTGGCCCTCACCGTGTCCGCCGTTCCCCACCGCGCGCAGACGTCCACACCGCAGGATGGCTGACATGAGCGACCCCGTTCCCCCGATCAGCACCCAGGTCTCGACGCTCGCGGCACAGGAGCCCGACGCGCCCGCGCTCACCTGCGACGGCGTCACCGTGACGCGCGCCGAACTCGATGCGGCCACCAATCGGTTGGCCCGGGGCCTGGCGTCGCTGGGCGTCGGTCTCGGTGACTATGTGACGATCGTGCTGCCGAACTCGCTGGACTGGGTTCACGCGGTCCTCGCCTGCTGGAAACTCGGCGCGATACCCCAGCCGCTGTCGGCTCGGCTGCCCGACGCCGAACTGGCCGCGCTGCTGCAGCTGCGTCGCCCGGCCGTACTGATCGGCCGCACCGACCCGACCGGCATCACGCCGAATACCACGACCGCTGTGGCACAGGGCTTTTCCGATGCACCACTGCCGGAGGCCGTGTCGCCGGTGTGGAAGTCGATGGCCTCGGGCGGCAGCACGGGACGGCCCAAATTGATCGAGGCGGGCAACGACAGCCGGGTGCCCCCGGCGATCGGCACCCCGCTGGGGGCGCAGGAGGGCGACGTCACGCTGATCTCGGTGCCGCTGAGCCACAACACCGGGTTCACGACGTTCGCCGTCGGACTGCTGCAGGGCCACCACCTGGTGGTGATGCCTCGCTTCGAACCGCACGAATTCCTGCGGCTGGTCAGCGAGCACCGGGTGACGTTCCTGACCACGGTGCCGACGATCATGCAGCGCCTGCTGCCCGTGTACCGGGCGAACCCCGATGCCTACGACCTGTCGTCGATCCGCCGGTTCTGGCACCTGGCGGCACCGTGCCCGCCGGCGGTGAAGCGCGCCTGGATCGACCTGCTGGGCCCGCAGGTGGTGTGGGAACTGTACGGCGGCACCGAATTACAGGCCCTGACGTTCATCTCCGGCGAGCAGTGGCTGACGCACCCGGGCTCGGTGGGAGTGGTGGTCGCCGGGGAGATGACCGTCCTCGACGACGACGGCAACGAATGCCCGCCCGGGGTGCCCGGTGAGATCTACATGCGCCGCGCCGCGGGCTCGCGGCCCACCTACCGCTACGTGGGCAGCACCGCGAAGAGCCGCGACGGCTGGGAGTCGCTGGGCGATCTGGGTTACTTCGACAACGACGGCTTCCTGTATCTCACGGATCGCCGCGTCGACATGTTCACCGTCGGCGGCCGCAACGTCTACCCGGCGGAGATCGAAGCGGCGCTGGCCGAGCATCCGCAGGTGCTGTCCAGCCTCGCGGTCGGCGTCCCCGACGAGGATCTGGGTCAGGTGCCCTACGCCCTGGTGCAGGCGCCGGGTCTGGACGCCGACGACGTGCGGGCGTTCCTGTCCGAGCGCTTGGCGCCGCACAAGCTGCCCCGCACGATCGAGTTCGTCGACCGGCCGTTGCGCGACGATGCGGGCAAGGCACGCCGGTCGGCGGTGCGAGACGAGGTCATCTCGCGACGGCAGGTTCGGTGACGTCGTCGACCGCACTGTCCAGTGGGGTCGGGTCGTTGCGGCGTTCCCAGCGCCGCAGCGCGTTACGGCACGGCGACTCGACCAGCGCGTAGCTGACCGCCGCGATTGCGAATCCGAAGCCGACCGTCAGGAGCAGCACCGGCACGAAGTGCCCGTTGAACGCGAACTCGCCCAGCATCGGGAACACCATCGCCAACGCCGCGAGATGCCACACGAACAACCCGTAGGACCATCGGCCCAGCGTCACCATCACGGGGTGCCCCAGCAGTCGGTGCGACGTGTCGGGCCGGTCGAGCACGAGCGGCGCGAGCAGTGCGCCCGCGACGATCGCGCCCATCGCCGTCTTCATCGTGACCTGGCCGATCGTGCCGAACTGCAGTCCTTCTCTACCGGCCAGTGGGGACGCCGCGACCAGGAACGCCACCGCGGCGATACCGGCCGTCAGCACCCGGTGCCGCGCGACCCAGTGCGCCGGCCCGACGGGGGAGACGGTGAGCTCGGCGAGCACCATGCCGGCGGCGAACCAGGAGAAGAACGCCGGCGGCCAGTTCCACAGGTTGTGCCCCGAGTCGGGATCGAACGGGATGCGCACCCAGAACAGGCTCGCGACGGCGGCGGCGACGATGACCGGGATGCGGGCGCGGACCGGGACCCGGCGCACCAGAAGAGCCAGGAACGGCAGCGCGATGTAGAACGCCACCTCCACCGACAGGCTCCACATCTGTGTGAGTCCGGCCGTCAGCGTCAGCGGCACGTAGATCTGGGTCAGCGTCAGGTTCGACAGCCACACCGTGGCGTCGGCCTTCGCGTCGGGCAGCAGCGTGAGGATCACCACGACGGCGACCAGGTAGCCGGGCATGATCCGGACGAAGCGGGATCGCAGGTAATGGGCGGTGCGCGGGCGGTTCCGCAGGCCGCGGGCGGCCGCGGCGTGGCCCCGCCACAGCAGGAACCCCGACAGCGCGAAGAACACGGCGACGGCCAGGTCGAAGCGGCCGAGCAGCCGGCCGGTGACACCGGTGGTGTGGCCGGTCTGGAACGCGACGTGGGTGACGACGACGCCGATGGCTGCGCAGGCGCGCAGACCCTCGACGGCGGGCAGGAAGCTGCGGGTTCCACCGACTTCCGCCAACTGGGTGGACGTCACGGCGACCAGTCTGCCGGACCGAGCCCCTCGCCACTGCTACGGCCTTAATTTGTGCTGTTAGGGTCGAACGGGTTTTGCCGCGCGCGAAGGGAGACACGGTATTGAACCGCGCAGTTGCGCTGAGGTATGCCGCGTGCGGACTCATGGGCCTCGGTGCCGCGCTGCTCATCGCGGCGCTGCTCCTGACCACCTACACCAAGGGCAAGATCTCGAAGATCCCCCTGGACATCGACACCACGCTCGTCAGCGACGGCACCGGTGACGTCTTCGATCCCGCCTCGCTGAACTCGCAGCGGTTCGTCGTCAGCAAGGACGTCCCGGTCGTGCTGCAGCAGCAGATCAGCGTCGAATCGCCCGCCAACGCCGACGTGGTCACGCTGCAGGTCGGCGACTCGCTGCGCCGCTCCGACCAGCAGAGCGACCGCGGTCTGCTGCTGGCGATGGTGGACACCGTGACGCTGGACCGCAGTACCGCCGAGGCCGTGTCCAGCGAGTCCAACCCGGGCGGAGCCGTGCAGAAGCCCCGCGCCATCGAGGACCAGAACCCGCCGACCAACATCGCGCTGCCGCACGACGGCCTGGCCTACCGCTTCCCGTTCGACACCGAGAAGAAGACCTACCCCTACTTCGACCCGATCGCGCAGAAGGCCTACGACGCCAACTACGCCGGCGAAGAGGACGTCAACGGCCTGACCACCTACAAGTTCACGCAGAACGTCGGCTTCGACAACGAGGGCAAGCTCGTCGAGCCCGTCAAGTACGCATCCCTCTACGACGACGACGCCGACAGCCAGGTCACCGCCCGCGCCGCGCTGTGGGGTATCGAGGGCGACCCCGAGGAATCGATCACGATGACCCGGTACTACGCCGCTCAGCGCACCTTCTGGGTGGACCCGGTGTCCGGCACGATCGTCAAGGAAACCGACCGGGGCTACCACTACTACGCACGCGAGGCCCTGCGGCCCGAGGTGACGTTCGCCGACTACACCGTCACCACCAACGACGAGTCGGTGGAGAGCCAGGTCGCCGCGGCGTACGACGAGCGCGACCGCGTCTCGCTGTGGGGCCGCATCCTGCCGATCACGTTCACCGCGCTCGGCATCGTCGCACTGCTCGGCGGTGCGCTGCTCGGCTCGTTCAGCCTGCGCGCGGAATCGACCCTCATCGATCCCGGCCTCGACGACACCAGCAGTCGTTTCTACGGCGGCCGCGGCGACGAGGGAGAACCGGTGCCCGGCGCGGAAGCCAAGACCGAGAAGCTGCCCGCGCAGCGGCCCACCGATCTACCCCCGGACAGACCGGTCTGATCACCCGCGCCCGCTCGCTGGCGGCCCCGGCGTATGCGCTGGTGCTCACGCTGGCGGTCACCGCGCCGCTCCTGGGGCCGGGTTATCTGCTGCTGCGCGATGCCGTGTCGACGCCGCGGTCCTACCTCACCGATGCCGCGCTCGGCCTGACCCAGGCCGCACCGCGGGCACTTCCACAGGACGTCGCCGTCGCGCTGGCCTCCTCCCTGCTCGACGGCGGTGTCGTCGTCAAGGCGCTGCTGATCCTCGGTCTGTGGCTGGCGGGCTGGGGCGCCGCGCACCTGGTGTCGACCGTGCTGCCCGAGGCAGGCTTACCCGGCCAGTGCGTGGCGGTGACCGTCGCCGTGTGGAACCCCTACGTCGCCGAACGGCTCCTGCAGGGGCACTGGAGCCTGCTCGTCGGGTACGGCGCGCTGCCCTGGGTGGCGGCGACCGTGCTGTCCCTGCGGACCGGCGGGTCTGCCGGTGTGGCCGCGCTGCTGTTCTGGCTCGCGCTGGCCGGTCTCACCCCCACCGGACTGATGCTGGCCGCGACGATCGCCGTGGCGTGCGCTGCCGCCCCGGGCGCGGGCCGCTCCCGGCGGTTCTGTGTGCTGCTGAGCCTGGCCGGGTCGGCGACCGCGGCGTTGCCGTGGCTCGTCGCCTCCGCCGTGGGGTGGGCCCCGGACGTCGACCAGGGGTCGGCCGTCACCGCGTTCGCCGCGCGTGCCGAACCGGGTCTGGGCACGCTGGGCAGCCTCGCGGGGCTGGCCGGCATCTGGAACGCCGACGCGGTACCGGCGACGCGCACCACCGCGTTCGCCGTGCTGGCGACGCTGGCTCTGCTGGTGGTGGTGGGCGCGGGGTTGCCGGTGCTGGTCCGGCGCCGCACGGTCGTGCCGTTGCTGATCGTCGCCGCGCTGGCGGTGGTCATCCCGACGCTCATGGCGACCGGACCCGGTCTGGCGGCCGTCGCGGCGCTGCTGGACGCCGTGCCCGGCCTGGGGGTGATCCGGGACGGGCAGAAGTGGGTGGCGCTCGCGATGCCGGCGTATGCGCTGGCCGGTGGGGCCGCGACGATCACGCTGCGCCCGCGGGTTCCGGCGATCGCCACCGCGGCGGTCTGCTGTGCGGCGATCATCGCCACCCTCCCCGACCTGGTGTGGGGCGTCGGTGGTCGGGTCCACCCCGTCCACTACCCGCCGGCGTGGTGGGCCGCATCGGCCGTCATCAACGCCGACCCCGCACCGGTGGCCGTGCTTCCGGTCGACAGCATGCGGCAATTCGCGTGGGCTGGAACAGCTCCCGTACTCGATCCGCTACCGCGCTGGCTGCGAGCCGACGTGCTGACCACCGGCGACCTGTCGATCGGCGGGCGCACCGTGCCCGGAGAGGGCGCTCACGCTCGCGACGTCCAGGCCATGCTGCTCGCCGGCGCCACCCAGGCTCAGCTGTCGGCGGCCGGGGTGGGCTGGGTGGTCGCCGAGGGCGTAGCCGGCGCGGGCGCGAATCTCAGCCTGCCCGTGGCGTTTCGGTCCGATGAGCTGACGGTCTACCGGGTGGGTGGATCGTCGTCGGCGTCGGCGCACCGCGATGTCGCGCTCGCCGCTCACGGCGTCTGGCTGGCGCAGCTGATCGGCGGCCTGATCGGGATGGCGTTGCGCCGCAGGCGAACTCGACCGGCTGGCTCATGACGCTTCGTGGAGTGAGTCGATTCGGATCGTGAGGACGAGCCGCTCGTGAACCGCTCCACCGAGCGCGGCGAACGACGTGCCCAGGTATTTGTTCGCGAGGTGGTCGAAGTGGGTCATGTCGTGGTCGTCGGTGGTCGCCACCACGGTGGCCCGGGCGGCGAAGTAGTGCCGCGGGTTGCGGGGGTCTGCGACAGCCAGGCTCACTCGCGGGTCCCGGCTGAGGTTGCGGGCCTTCAGTGTTGCCGCGGGAATGTTGATCAGCGCGTGGTCGCCGTCGGTGTCCACCCAGGTCATGGTGGTGTGCGGCGAACCGTCACCCATGATCGTGGTGACGAAGACGTGCGTCTTCTGCCGCAGCAGATCGTGAAAATCGCGTGCTGTCATGACGAATGCCTCGTGGCCGGCGCGTGCCCGGCGGGGATGGAGCCGAATCTGCCTGCCTGATAGTCCTCCTGCGCCTGGTGCACCTCGGCGAGTGTGTTCATGACGAAGGGGCCGACATGGACCACCGGTTCTCGGATCGGCCGGCCGCCGAGCAGGAGCACCTCCAGGTTCGGCTCCGCGGCCGGCTGGCGCCTCGCGGCGGCCAGCGTGACGGCGTCGCCCGCGCCGAAGACCACGAGCTGACCCTGGTGGATCGGTTGCGCGGCGGTCCCGACGGTGCCGTTGCCCGCGAGAACGTAGGCCAGGCAGTTGAAGTCGGGCTGCCACGGGAGTGTCAGGCGTGCGCCGGGGCTGACCGTCGTGTGCACGTAGGTGATCGGCGTGTACGTCATGCCAGGACCCGTGTGGCCGCCGATGTCTCCGGCGATCACCCGCAGCAACGCGCCACCATCGGCCGAGGACAGCAGCCGCGCCTGCTGGGCGCGGATGTCCTGGTACCGCGGACTGACGAACTTGCTGGCGCGGGGCAGATTGACCCACAGCTGCGCGCCGTGGAACAGCCCACCGGAGACGACGAGATGCTCGGGAGGCTGCTCGATGTGCAGGATTCCACTACCGGCGGTCATCCACTGCGTGTCGCCGTCGGTGATCGTGCCGCCGCCGCCGTGAGAGTCGGTGTGCTCGAATGTTCCGTCGATGATGTAGGTGACGGTCTCGAACCCGCGGTGGGGATGCCACGGAGTGCCCTTGGGTTCACCTGCACCCCAATCGATGGCCCCGATCTCGTCCATGTGGATGAACGGATCCAAGGTCGTCGGCGATACCCAGGCGAAAGCGCGCCGCACCGGGAACCCGTCGCCCTCGAATGCGGTCGGCGCGGTGGTCACCGATTCCACCGGACGTTGCGCGGCGACGGCCGGATCGGGGACGGGTACCCGGGGCAAAGTGAGTGTGTCCGCAGTGATGGCGGGCATGGCGTGGTCTCCTTGTCGATGGACGGATATGACGGTTACTGCTCGCCGCCCGGCAGGCGGTCGACGGCGAAAGCCGCGCCCTCGTCGGCCATGCCGTTGACGGTGTAGGCACTGTGGGCGCCGCGGTCGCGCCCGCCCGGTTCGCAGATCGGATCTCCCGGCGCGCACAGGGCGATGGTCCTGTCGACGAATGCGGGGCCGATCTCGATGGGAGGCGCGCCCTGGTGGAGCAGCCCCACGATGTCGGGTGACGGCTCACCGAAGAGAACGACCGCGGCGACGTTGTGAGCGACGTCCGAGGGCAGCGGGTCCAGCGGGTAACCGGCGGGGGCGGTGGCACTGGTGAGATAACCGGCCACAGCGGCACCCTGCGAGTAGCCGCCGAGGACGACCTCGGTGGCCGGACACGCCGCTTCGAGATCGCGCAGATGCGTGCTGGCATCGAGGACGCCCTCGACCGCACGACCGAACTGCAGGGACGCGGGATAGTCGACGGCGTAGACGCTGACGTCGCGGCGGGGAAGCCTGTCGCGCAACGCAGCGACGAACGGCTCGCCGACCTTGCCCACACCCGGACTCTCGAAAGTGCCCCGGGCGAAGACGACCTCGACATCGGCGCACGCGCCCGCGGTGACTGCCGCCGGCTCCCCGCGTGCCTGATCGGAGCTGGCACCGACGAACAGCGCGGCGATCGCAGCGCCGACGGCCATCGCGTAGAGCGGTGGGCGTACCGGGTGTGCTGTCGTCATGCTGACCGGCCCTTCGAGATCGAGCAAGCTTGTCCGGTCACCAGATTCGTCGCAGCGGCACGATTTCGCGTCGGTGAGAGTCCCTTAGTCCATCACCTGGCGGCGCCGCCGACGTCCCTGTACGGCGGGCGGAGCCTCAGCAGCGCACGCCCTGGAACACGATCGTCAGAACGCCGTCGATGTAGCCCGGTTCAAGCGGCATCCCGTGGATCAGCCGGTATTCGACGACGCCGTAGAGCAGGTCGCGCATGGTCTGCCAATCGGCGTCGGTGCGCATCTCTCCGCGCTGCTGCGCGAGGGCGGTGCGGGCGCGGAAGTCCTCGATGTTGGGTGCGACGATCTGAGCGAAGACGGCGCGTAGCAGGTCGGAGTCGGACTGCCCGGCGGCGATCAGACATCGGTAGGCCGGCCCGAATCCTGTGGTCGTGATCAACTCGAGGATCGCCGTCAGCTGCGTCCGTAGGTCGGCGACGATGTCTCCGGTGTCGGGAATGGCGACGACGGTGCCCAGGCTCTCGGTCGCAGCCTCGAGGATGACCGCACCTTTGGACGGCCACCAGCGATAGATCGTCTGCTTGCTGACTCCCGCCTGTCTGGCGATGGCTTCGATCGAGATGCCGTCGTACCCCAGTTCGCCGATCATCGAGATGGCGGCGTCGAGGATGGCTCGACGCGACTGCTCGTTGCGGCTGGCTGGCATGTGCAACACCGTAGACGAGGACTGGCCGATATCGTTGCGATACGGTGCGGTCCGTATTGACGAAGACCGTACGGTCTCCTATCGTCGGACACAGGGCGCGGCGCTGCGCCTTGTCCGTCGCAGTGTTCGGCCGCAGCGGGCCAACTCCGTCCGAGCTGCCG
Organism: Mycolicibacterium sp. 018/SC-01/001; assembly: GCF_007096635.1. Classification (GTDB taxonomy): domain Bacteria; phylum Actinomycetota; class Actinomycetes; order Mycobacteriales; family Mycobacteriaceae; genus Mycobacterium. Next base: position 155,311 of record NZ_VKAA01000003.1, on the reverse strand, counting down.
ATCGTCGTACACATCGGCTCGTATCAGCCTGCGCTGCTGGGGGTTTCATTGCGATGACGATGGTGGAGCAGCCCCGGTCAGCGTTGGCGGACGGGGACACGGCAGCGCAGCGCGCAGTCGGCCTGCTCGGTCGGCGCGCAGAACTCGCAGCGGTGAGCCGGCTCCTGAACGAGGCGTCGCAGGGCCGCAGCGGAGTGCTGGTGGTGCGCGGAGAAGCGGGCATCGGCAAGTCTGCGTTGCTCCAGCACGCCCGTGACACCGCGGTCACGCTGGACATTCGGGTCGAATCGGCGCTCGGGGTGGAGGCCGAGCAGCAGTTCGCGTTCGCCGGCTTGCATCAGCTGTGCGCCCCGCTGCTGTGCCGCACCGACAGGCTTCCAGGTCCCCAGCAGACCGCTCTGGAGGTCGCGCTGGGCCGCGAAGTGGGCGCCGCACCCGACAGGTTCCTGGTCGGGCTCGCCGTGCTCAATCTTCTCGCCGAGGAGGCGCCGCTGCTGTGCCTGATCGACGATGCACAGTGGTTGGACGAGGCATCGGCAGAGGTTCTGTCGTTCGTCGCGCGACGGGTGGCGGCCGAGCGGCTGGTGATGGTCTTCGCGATGCGCGACCCGTGCGTCGATGGCACAGACACGTTGGCCGGCCTACCGGAGATGCGCCTGACGGGACTGGGGGACGCGGATTCCCGGGCGTTGCTGACCACGGCCGCTCGCGCACCGCTCGATCGCGGAATTCGCGATCGCATCGTCGCCGAGGCGCGGGGTAACCCGTTGGCGCTGCTGGAGCTGCCGAGCAGCGCGGCCGTGGCCGGCGGGTACGAACCGACCGGCGCCATGAGCGTCCCGCGCCGTGTGGAGGACACCTTCCGCCGGCGCTCCAAAAGCCTTCCGGCGCAGACACAACAGTTGATGGTGGTGGCCGCAGCCGAGCCGACGGGTGATCCGGATCTACTCTTCCGCGCGACGGATCACCTGGGGATCGGCCGCGAGGCGGCAGCACCCGCAGAGGCTGCCGGACTGCTCGAGATCGACCTCCGAGTCCGGTTCCGCCATCCGCTGGTGCGCTCAGCTGTCTACCACGCCGCGGCGCCGCCGGAGCGTCGGCGGGCCCACGACGCGCTCGCCGTCGCCACCGATGCACGGACACACCCCGATCGCAGCGCATGGCATCGCGGACAGTCGATGCTGGGGCCGGACGAACACGCGGCCGCCGATCTCGAGCGATGTGCCGACCGTGCGCTGGCGCGCGGCGGGTTCGCCGCCGCGGCAGCCTTTCTCCGGCTCGCCACCGACCTGACACCGGACCCCGCCCACCGGGCCCGACGCGCACTGGACGCCGCCAACGCCAAGTACTGCGCCGGTGCACCCGAGGTCGCGCTCGGCATGCTGGAACACGTCGACGCTCACGAGCTCAACGAGCTCCAACGCGCTCGTCGGGAACTGCTGCGGGCTCAGATCACCTTCCACCTCGGCCATGGCAGTGACGTTCCGGGAATCCTGCTCGGTGCCGCACGCATCCTGGCTCCGCTGGACCCCCCACTCGCTCGCGAGACCTATCTGCAGGCGTTCGACGCGGCGACGATCACCGGCAGCGATGCCCTCGAGCCTGCGTTGGCCGAACTCGCCGAGGCGGTCCGCGCAGCACCGGTGCCGCACGGACCGGCCGACCTGCTGCTCGCGGGGCTGGTGGCCGTCCGCGTGGACGGTTACGAATCCGGTGCCCCGATCCTGAGGAGGGCGCTAAATGCGTTCCGTGACCACGTGTTCCCCGTCGAGACCGCCCGGGTCGGAGACGCCGGCAACTGGCTGTGGCTGGCCACCCGGACGGCGATCGCCTTGTTCGAGGACGAGCTGTCGATCGTCCTGGCCGACCGCTACGTCCAGCAGGCGCGCCGATCAGGCGCTCTGGCAACGCTTCCCGCCGCTCTCGTCGTGGCGGCGTTCGCCCGGGTGTACACCGGCGAGCTGACCCGTGCCGTCGAGTTGGCCGACGAGGCAGCTGCCGTATCCCAGATCTCCGGTGCCATGCCCCTCACCTACGCCGACACCTACCTGCAGGCATGGCGCGGGATAGATTCGGAAGCCACCGCCCGCTATCAATCCCGCGAATGGCAGCAGCCGGATCGTTTACGAGGTATCGAAGCCACGGTACCCACCCTGGCCATGGCTGTGCTCCACAACGGACGCGGTAACTACCCGGCTGCCCTGCAGGCAGCCACACAAGCTTGCGATACCTACGAGCTGTCGATCCGAGGGATGGGATTGTTCGAATTGGTCGAGGCGGCCTCGCGCGCCGGCGATCCGCAAACCGCCTCTGACGCAATGGAAGAACTGGACATCAGAGCGCGCGCCAGCGGCACCGAGTGGGCGCTCGGCGTCGCAGCGCGCTCGCGCGCCCTCACCTGTACCGGCCCCGATGCAGAACTGCACTACCGCGAAGCGATCGAGCGACTGGAGAACTGCCGGATGGGCGTCTTCCTCGCGCGAACCCACCTCGTCTTCGGCGAATGGCTCCGCCGCGAAGGTCGCCGTCATGAGGCACGCGAGCACCTGCGCACCGCGCACGCCTTCCTCGCCGACATGGGCGCAGAACCGTTCGCCCTCCGTGCCGCACGCGAGCTGAAAGCCACCGGTGAGCACCCCCGTAAGCGCAGCGCCCAGCCGACCGACGCACTCACCGCTCAGGAACTGACCATCGCACGCTTGGTCGCGACCGGAGCGACCTCCCGCGAGGTCGGCGCCCAACTGTTCCTGAGCCCTCGCACGATCGAAGCCCACCTGCGCAACATCTTTCGAAAACTCGGCATCACATCGCGCCGGCAGCTCAAGGAGTTGCCCCTGCGGTGAATCCGACCATCGCCGTCGCCGCGAGTCAGTGCGACCGGGGGTCGGTCATGATCTCCACCATGGCCGGCCCGCGGTGGCCGAGGGCTTCGGTGATGGCACCGGCGACGTCCTCCCCATCGACGACTCGTCTGCCGTAGGCGCCGCAGTCACGCGCCAGCGCAGCGAAATTCGGATTCAGCAGCGAAGTCTGCCAGACGGCGTACTCGGCGCCGCGCTGCTCGTCGCTGATCTTGGCGAGCTCCCCGTTGTTGAGCAGGATGTGCGTGATGTTCATGTCGTACTTCACGGCTGTCGTGATCTCGGCGAGGTACTGGCCGAAACCGCCGTCGCCGGTGATGGCGACGACAGGGCGTTCCGGCGACGCCGCCCACGCCCCCATCGCGGCCGGAAAACCGAAGCCGATCGACCCGAGATAGCCCGACATCAGAACCGCCTGTGAGGTCGGCTCGAAGTATCGTCCGAACGCGTAGGCGTGATTGCCGACATCGACTGTCATAACGGCGTTTTCGGGTGCCAGCCGGCTCAGCTCGTGGAACACCCTCGCAGCAGACACTCGCCCGGCTCCGGTGATCACCGAGATGCGTCGCGCTTTCTCCGCACGCCACACCGCCCAGCGCTCCGCGATCTCGGGGCGTTGATCGACGATCGCCGCGTGGGTGCGCAGATCAGCGCTCAGCGCGTCGGCGGTGACCCCGACATCGCCCAGCACCGGCACCGTGACGGGCCGGAACCGGCCGAGCATCAAAGGATCGGTGTCCACCTGCACGGTCGTCGTGTACGGCGAGATACCGCTGTGGTTGGAAAACGACGCGCCGAACACCAGCAGGAGATCGGCCTTGTTCATCATCCAGGACGCGACAGGGGTTCCGGACCGGCCGAGGACACCACACGCCAGCGGATGCTCGTCGGAGAGTTGGCCCTTGGCCTTGAACGTGGTCAGCACCGGAGCGTTCAAGCGCTGAGCGAGTGAGAGGACCGAGGCCATATCGGCTTTCGCCCCAGCGCCGACGACGATGACCGGGCGGGTGGCGGCTGCGATGTGGTCGAGCGCCGCGGCGAGTACAGGTGCGGGCGGACGGACGCGCAGATCGGGCATGCGCCCGGTGGGGCCCGAGGCCGGAAGACCCGCAGCGGGGAGGACCTGCACCTCGTCGGGCAGCACGAGATGACCCACCCCGCGGCCGAGGATCGCGTGCTTGAGCGCCATCGTCATCAACTCGGCATGGTCGGATCCCGAGCGGACCATCGCCGAGTAGGTTGCGACGTCGGCGAACGCAGCGAGCAGGTCGATGTCCTGGAAGGCACCTTTGCCGGCGACCGACGAGTCCACGTTCCCCGACAGGGCCAGCACGGGGGCGCGGTCCTCTTTCGCGTCGTAGAGCCCGGTCAGCAGGTTCGTCGAGCCGGGTCCGGCGATCCCGAAACACGCGGCGGGACGGCCGGTGAGCTTCCCGTAGGCCGAGGCTGCGAAGGCCGCCGCGCCCTCGTGACGGATACCGATGTAGCGCAGCGTGTTCTGGGCCTCGGCGCGGTGCATGGCCTCGGCCATCCCGAGATTCGAGTGACCCACCATTCCGAACACGGTGTCGACGCCCCAGTTGATCATCGTGTCGACCAGTACATCGCTGACCGTGCGCACGTGCGGTGCGGGTGCAGGCGTGGCGACGTAGACACCGTCGTGGCGGACCTCGACCGGATAGGTCCTGACGTCGAAATCGGGTCCGCCCGCCGCCTCGCCGGTGAACGGGTCGAAGTCGAACCCGTGCCAGGGGCATCGGATCTTGCCGTTCTCCACGGTGCCCTGCCCCAGCGGGCCGCCTTGATGGGGGCAGCGGTTGTCGATGGCGCCGTACTGCCCGTTCAGCTTGGTCAGCGCGACCGACTTGACACCGATCGGGCACACCGTCACCTCGCCCTCGGCGAGTGAGTCCGCCGCAACAGTCCTGTGCCACAACATGTCCGGGATGTCCGGGGTGTCCGGACCGACGTGTGGTTCGTCGCCGGTCACAGCGGCACCACACCGGCGTAGGGAACTCCGCTCAGACAGGCGACGTCACGGTCGAAGGTCACCAGGTCCTCCACGGTGAAATCGGAGAGGGTGCGGTGGCCGCACGCTCGGGCGAGAACGACCATCAACTCCACGCTGGACTGCAGAAATCGTCGAAGGCGCTGGGCCGCAAGGGCGACGGGGAGGCGCTCGCGCAGGTGGGGCTGCTGAGTGGCGATCCCCACGGGGCAGCTGTTGGTGTTGCAGGCACGCATCCCGACGCAACCGATGGCCTGCAACGCCGAATTCGACAGGCCGATGGCGTCCGCACCGAGGGCGAGTGCCTTGACCATGTCCGCCGCGGTGCGAATTCCTCCCGTCACGGCGAGCGTGACGTCGTCGGCGCAGGATGCGGTCAGATGTCGCCGCGCCCGGGCGAGTGCGGGGATGGTCGGCACGGAGATGTTGTCGCGGAACAACAGTGGTGCGGCGCCGGTTCCGCCGCCACGTCCGTCGATGATGATGTAGTCGACGCCGATCGTGAGAGCCGCGTCGATGTCGCGTTCGATCTGCTGTGCGCTCATCTTGTATCCGACGGGTATTCCGCCGGACAGCTCTCGAACCTCCGCGGCGAAGTCGCGGAACTGATCCAGGCTCGTCCAGTCGGGGAACCGCGCCGGGGAGATCGCCGCGGTGCCCTCCGGGAGTCCCCGCACGTCGGCGATCCTGCCGGTGACCTTGCTGCCGGGTAGGTGCCCGCCCGTCCCCGTCTTGGCGCCCTGGCCGCCCTTGAAGTGGAACGCCTGCACCTTGAGCAGATGCTCACGACTCCAGCCGAAGCGCGCCGACGCCAGTTCGTAGAGGTAGCGCGAATTGTGCTGCTGCTCTTCGGGAAGCATGCCGCCTTCACCGGAACAGATCCCCGTGCCCGCCAGCTCCGCCCCCGCGGCGAGGGCGACCTTTGCCTCCTGCGAGAGCGCGCCGAAGCTCATGTCGCTGACGAACAACGGGATGTCCAGCACCAGGGGACGCCCGGCCGCCGGACCGATCACGGTGTGCGTGGTGACCGGCTCGTCCTCGAGCAGCGGCATGCGCGCGAGTTGTCCGGTCACCAGCTGGATCGACTCCCACTTCGGCAGCTGATCCCTGGGCACGCCCATCGCCGCCATCGGTCCGTGATGGCCCACCCGTTCCAGACCCCGTGCTGCGAGTTCGTGGATCTGGGTGACGAACGGTTCCTCGGCCGAGTCGGCCGGCGTGATCCAGCGACCCTGGTAGCCGTCGTCGAAAGTCACCGCGCCCGTACGCATCACATCCTCGACAGCCGTGTCGTCGAGGTACACGACACCGTCTGCCACCCAGGCGGGGAACGTGGCGAGGACGACCGACGGGTTCACCGGAGAGACTCCGGTCTCGGCGTGGTAGCGCCACCCGTGCAGGCCGCACACGATGACGTCACCGTCGACGTGCCCGTCGCCTAGTAGCGCGCCCCGGTGTGGGCACCGCCCCGACAGTGCCGACACGCCGTCACCTCGGCGTATCAGGACGATGTCGACACCTTTGACCGAGACGGGAAATGGCCGATCCGGTGTGAGGTCGTCGAAGGTCGCGACGGGTATCGCGTCGGCTGTGCCGGTGTTCACTGGGAACCCGGGCCCGTCAGTTCACGACCGTGATGCCGAGAACGAAGTCGGTGTTCTCGAGCCCGCGGATCTTGAGATTGAGTTCCAGCAGACCGGCGTACTCCAGAGCACGGGCCATCGCCAGGGGCCCGGCATCGAGCGGACGCAGTCCGAGGTTCTCGGCGAACGCGGACACCTGCGCTTTCGCGTCGACGTCGTCGCCGGCGAGGAACGTGGTGAGCGGTCGATCCGGATCCGGATCCGGTGCCGATGCGAGGATCTCGGCGAACAGGGTGTTGAACCCTTTCACGACACGCGTGCCGGCCGGGGCCGCTGTGGCGGTCTCTTCGGCGCCGGAGCTGCCGTCGGGGATGACCAGGCCGGAGAGGTCGGCAGCGAAGGGGTTCGTGATGTCGAGAAGCACTTTCCCGTCCAGCGCCGTGCCGAACGCGCCGACCGCGGCCGCGGCCGCGGCGTACGGCACCGCCAGCACGACGATGTCCCCTGCCGGCGGTGCACCGAACGTCCCGACGGTCGCCCCGTCCAGCGCGCCCGCCAGCTGCTGCGCCTTGTCGGGATCGCGACCGAGGATCTCGACGGTGTCACCGGCGCCGAGGGCGCGGCCGGCCAGGGCGGTGGCCATGTGACCGACGCCGATGATGCTGATGCTGCTCACGGGGACTGCCTCATTTCTGTGTGGATGTGCGATGCGGTGCGCGCCGACTGACTGCGCCGGCGTTCGTCTGGCATGACGGTGCCATCGGGAGCATCACCTTCGCGTCGGTGAGAGTCCCTTAGCCGGCCGTGTCAGAACTGACTGACGCCGCCGTCGACGTAGATCTCCGAGCCGGTCATGTAGGAGCTGCCGTCGGACGCCAGGAACCTGATCACATCGGCGATCTCCTGCGGCCGCGCACGGCGCTTCAACGGCACGGTGGCGGTCAGATCGGCCAGCGCGTCATCGGAGCCGGCGAACAGATCGCTCAGGCCCGGTGTCTCGGTGAGACCCGGAGCCACGACGTTCACGCGTATCCCGCGGTCGACGAGTTCTGCGGCCCAACTGCGCGCGAGGGACCGGATCGCCGCCTTCGACGCGGCATAGACGCTCGCCCCGGGGGCGGCCTTCACGTCGCCGTTGGACCCGCACAGGATGATCGACGCCCGCTCGCTGAGCAGCGGTAGGGCGGTCTGGACAGCGAAGATGATCCCGCCGACGTTGGTGTCGAAGATCGTCCTGTGGTGCTCCCAGGTGAGGTTCCCCAGTGTCGCGAACTCGTTGATGCCGGCGTTGGCGAAGACGACGTCCAGTCGCCGTCCGGTTGCTTCGATGGTGGTCGCGACTCGGTCGAGATCGGCCTGGACCGTGACATCGGCGCGAATGGCGGACGCTCGATCTGCGCCGATGTCGGCGACGGCGGCGTCGAGGGCGTCCTGCCGCCGCCCGACGAGGAACACATAGGCGCCGTCCTTCGCCAGGGCTTGTGCTGCGGCGAGCCCGATCCCGGACGTGGCTCCGGTGACGAGTGCGGTCTTTTCCTTCAGGGTCGACACGAGGGTCCTCTCAGTTTTGTACCGATCAGTTCGAGGCGACCCTACCAGTTTTGTACCGATCGGTAGAACGCTCGGTCGGGACCTAGAATCGATCCCATGGGCGCAGAGCAACGGCACGCAGGAGGCCGGCCGCGCACATTCGACGAGACGCAGGCGCTCGACCGCGCGATCGCCGTGTTCTGGCGTCTCGGTTTCGAAGGCGCGTCGCTGGCGGAACTCACCGACGCGATGGGCATCAACAAGCCGAGCCTGTATGCCGTCTTCGGCAGCAAAGAGGAACTCTTCATCCGCGCCCTGGAGCGTTACCGCCAGACCTACCACGGCCATCTCCGTCACCTGCTCGCACAGCCGCGCGCCTACGACATCCTGGAGTCCTACCTGAGAGACACCGCCAAGGCCGTGCGCGCCGGGACCGCGCCGGGGTGTCTGTCCATCCACGGCGGCATCTCATGCGGGCCGACCAACGCACGCATACCGCAGTTGCTCGCCGAATACCGCCGCGGCATCGAAGACGCCATCGCCAAAGCGCTTGCAGCGGCCGATGATTCAGCGGACATCGACGCCACGGCGCTGGCGGGTTTCGCTGTCACGATCGGACAGGGTCTCGCGGTCGACGCCGCCGCAGGAGTCCCGCAGGCCAGACTCGACGCCGCCGTCGACGTCGCGCTCGCCGGCCTCGCGTCGTTGATCGGCCCACCGTCACCGTAGACCGGCGTCAGACCAGGCCGCTGACCCGCCGACCGCTCCGGACAGCGCGGAGCACAGCCGCCATGGCGTGCGCGCTCTGCTCCCAGGAGAATTCAGCGCTGCGCACCTGAGCTTTCGCACCGAGCTGCTCACGCAGCACGTGGTCGGTCAGCAACCGGTGCAGACCGTCGGCCAGACTGTCGACGTCGTCGACCAACACCCCCGTCACGCCGTCGACGATCGAATCGGTCAACCCACCCGACGAGCGGTACCCGATCGTCGGCACCCCGTGCTGGGCCGCCTCGATCACCGCGAGCCCCCACCCCTCTTTGCGGGACGGCAGCAGGTTCACCCAGCTCTGTTGCAGCAGAGCATGTTTCGTCGCGTCGTCGACATGCCCGTGGAACGTCACGGCGTCGGCGACACCCAGCGCGACGGCATGCTCGAGCAGCGGGGCCGACCACCAGCCGCCGCCGACGACGTCCAGGTGCAGTCCGGGAATGCGGTCGCGCAACCGCGCCACCACGTCGAGCGCGTCCTCGATCTGCTTGTGCGGCACCAGCCGCGAGAGCACCACCACCCGGGGCGTCGCCGACCGGAGCGCCGTCAACGAGTCCTGCGGTGCGGCATCGACTCCGTTGCGCACCACGGCGACGTGATCGGCACGCACGCCCAGATCCGTCAGGTCCCGCGCCGAGGGCAGCGACACCGTCACGTACTGGTTGCGCCGGTGCAGACGGGGCGACAGGCGCGATTCGACGAACCAGCCGATCCGGCTCTTCACCCGTCCGGCCACCGGCCACTGTTCGCGGTGGCAGTGGTGCACCAGCACGACGGCACGGCGGCCGTACGCGAGCCGCGCCAGGAACGGCAGCCCGTTCTGCGTGTCGACGATGACGTCGGGCTTGGCGTGGCGCAGCGGGCCCACACCCAGGCGGCCTGCCACCATCGCGAGCCCCGCCCGCACGTAGACCGAATACGGTCCGCCGTGGCGCTGGACCTCGATTCCGTCGACGACTTCGCGGCGCGCGGCGCCGGGGTAGCGGGCGGTGCGCAACGTGACCCGCACTCCTGATTGCGCCAGCTGGCTGCCGATGCGCTGCAGGTAGGTCTCGCTGCCGCCGCCCTGCGGGTGTCCGGTGTCGCGCCAGCACAGCAGCAACACGGAGTTCACGGGGGCGGACATCGGTCTCAGCGTAACGGCTGGCTCTAGGGTTGCCGCGTGGCCGCTACGGATCTGTTCGCCCGGCGGGCGACGCTGGCGCGCTCGCTGCGACTGCTCTCGGCGTTCCGCTTCGAGCAGAGCGACCCCGATCGGTTCTACGGAGCGCTGGCCGACGACACCGTCGACCTCGTCGCCGATCTGTGGTGCGGCGTCACCGGCACCGCCGCGACCGGCCGGACCGTCCTCGACGTCGGCGGCGGCCCCGGCTACTTCGCGTCGGCGTTCACCGACGCCGGGATGCGCTACATCGGGGTCGAACCCGACCCGCGGGAGATGCATGCCGCGGCGCCGCGCAGCCACCGACTGGCCGGGACGTTCGTGCGCGCCTCGGGCACCGCGCTGCCGGTGCGCGACGACAGCGTCGACGTGTGCCTGTCCTCCAACGTCGCCGAACACGTCTCGCAGCCGTGGCGGCTCGGCGACGAGATGCTGCGGGTGACGCGGCCCGGTGGCCTCGCGGTGCTGTCGTACACGGTGTGGTTCGGGCCGTTCGGGGGCCATGAGATGGGGCTGACCCACTACCTGGGCGGACAGCGCGCCGCCGACCGATACGCCCGCAGGCACGGCCACCGGCCCAAGAACGACTACGGCTCGTCATTGTTCGCCGTGCACACGCGCGACGGGCTGCGCTGGGCACGCGAAACCGGTGCGTTGGTGGCCGCATTTCCGCGCTACCACCCGCGATGGGCCTGGGGCGTGACGCAGGTACCGGGCCTGCGGGAGTTCGTCGTGAGCAACCTGGTGCTGGTGTTGTCTCCGGGCTGAATCCACGAACTGCAACAGGTTCTACTTCGTGCTTTCCCTGGGTAGTGTGACGGGTATGACACAGAGCACCGCATTCCGGACCGAGTGGGACAAGCTGTTCATCGGCGGCAAGTGGGTCGAGCCGGCCACCTCGGACGTCATCGAGGTGCATTCCCCTGCCACCGGTGAGCTGGTCGGCAAGGTCCCGCTGGCGTCTGCCGCCGACGTCGACGCCGCCTGCGCGGCCGCGCGTAAGGCGTTCGACGAAGGCCCGTGGCCGCAGATGTCGCCCGCTGAGCGCCAGGACGTGCTGGCCCGCGCGGTGAAGATCCTCGAGGAGCGGGCCGACGAGCTGAAGTTCCTGCTCGCCGCCGAGACCGGGCAGCCCCCGACGATCGTCGACATGATGCAGTACGGCGCCGCGATGTCGGCGTTCCAGTACTTCGCCGGGGCTGCCGACAAGTTCACCTGGCAGGAGATCCGCGACGGCATCTACGGCCAGACGCTGGTGGTGCGCGAGCCGGTCGGCGTCGTCGGGGCGGTCACCGCGTGGAACGTGCCGTTCTTCCTGGCCGCCAACAAGCTGGGCCCGGCGCTGCTGGCCGGCTGCACGATCGTGCTGAAGCCCGCGGCCGAGACCCCGCTGTCGGTGTTCGCGATGGCCGAGGCCTTCGCCGAGGCCGGGCTGCCGGAGGGCGTGCTGTCGATCGTGCCGGGCGGACCGGAGACCGGCCGGGCGCTGACCAACAACCCGGAGCTGGACAAGTTCACGTTCACCGGCTCGTCGGCGGTGGGCAAGGAGATCGCGAAGATCGCCGCGGAGAAGCTCAAGCCGTGCACGCTGGAGCTGGGCGGAAAGTCCGCGGCGATCATCCTCGAGGATGCCGACCTCGATTCCACGCTGCCGATGCTGGTGTTCTCCGGGTTGATGAACTCCGGGCAGGCGTGCGTCGGGCAGACCCGGATCCTGGCGCCACGCTCGCGCTACGACGAGGTGGTCGAGAAGCTGTCGGCGGCGGTATCGGGCATGGTCCCCGGATTGCCGACCGATCCGGCCGCGATGATCGGGCCGCTGATCAGCGAAAAGCAGCGTGAACGCGTGGAGGGTTACATCGCCAAGGGTGTCGAGGAAGGCGCCCGCGTGGTCGTCGGCGGTGGGCGGCCTGCCGGCCTCGACAGCGGCTGGTACGTGCAGCCGACGGTGTTCGCCGACGTCGACAACTCGATGACCATCGCCCAGGAGGAGATCTTCGGGCCCGTGCTGGCGGTGATTCCGTACGAGGACGAGGACGACGCGGTGCGCATCGCCAACGACTCCGTCTACGGACTCGCCGGCTCGGTGTACACCACCGACAACGATCGGGCGCTGCGCATCGCGCGGCGGATCCGCACCGGTACCTATGCGGTGAACATGTACGCCTTCGACCCGGGCGCCCCGTTCGGCGGATACAAGAACTCGGGCATCGGGCGGGAGAACGGCACCGAGGGCATCGAGTCGTACTGCGAGCCGAAGTCGATCCTGCTGCCGTTCGGCTACACCCCGGCCTAGTTTTTCCCGCGACCAGACGCGAACTCGAGCTTCTTGCGGCGTGTCGCACTCGAGTTCGCGTCTGGTCGCGACTAGGCGGTGTGCGGCATCGAGTGGTGCTCGTGGGCGATCACCCACGCACCGTCGATCCTCCGCATTCCGAACGTGCTGCGCAGCCTCCGCTCCGGGTGGGCCGCGATGTCCTCAGGCATGCCGGCGCGGAACAATTCGAACGCGTAGCCCACTGCGCCGTCGGCGATGACGTCGAGACGGACCAGTTCCAACACGGCGCCGCCGGCGACCCACTCGAAGAACTCCGGCCAGGTCTTCCGGTAGGCGTCGATGCCGTAGACGCCCTCGTCGGGTCGGGGCACGTCGTACAGCACGATGTCATCGGTGTGCGCGGCGATGACGCCGTCGATGTCACGCGCGAGGATGGCCTCGACCCAGCGGTCGATGACGGTGCGGATGTCGGTTTCGTCGGTCACGCGGATGCAGACCGGTGCGGCAGCAGGAACTCATCGAGGCCCGACGGGTCGCCTTCTTCTCGCGACCAGACGCGAACTCGAGCGCGACACGCCGCGAAAAGCTCGAGTTCGCGTCTGGTCGCCGGAAAAACGGGACCCTAGAACGCGGATTCGGGGACGTCCATGGCGGTGAGGTCGACCGCTTCGAGGATCGCCCGCCGCGCCGTCAGCGTCGGCAGCATGTTCTTGGCGAAGAACAGCGCCGTCGCCACTTTGCCGGTGTAGAAGTCGCGATCGCGTGCGCTCGGCGACCCGTCCAGGGCGGTCAGCGCGATCTCGGCCTGCTGCAAGAGCTGCCAACCCAGCAGCAGGTCACCCACCGCGAGCAGGAACGGCACCGATTCCAGTCCCACCCGATACAGCTGACGCGGGTCCTGCTGCGAATCGATCAGGTATTTCGTCATCGCCGCGACCATCGCCTGCACGTCAGCGACAGCCGTGGCGAGCAGCGCGCGGCCGTCGGCCAGTTCGGGGCGAGCCGACGCGTTGTCGAGGAACGCCCGGATCTGCGTCACCACATGCAGCAGCGCACCGCCTTGATCGCGGGCGATCTTGCGGAAGAAGAAGTCCTGCGCCTGGATCGCAGTCGTGCCCTCGTACAGCGAGTCGATCTTGGCGTCGCGGATGTACTGCTCGAGCGGATAGTCCTGCAGGAAGCCCGACCCGCCGAGAGTCTGCAGCGACTCCGTCAGGCACTGGTAGGCCCGCTCCGAACCCACCCCCTTGACGATCGGCAGCAGCAGATCGTTCACCCGGGCTGCCATCGACGCGTCGGCGCCGGACACCAGCGCGGCCACCGACGGGTCCTGGTGCGCGGCGGTGTAGAGGTACAGCGCCCGAAGCCCTTCCGCGTACGCCTTCTGAGTCAGCAGCGCCCGCCGCACGTCGGGGTGGTGGATGATCGTCACCCGCGGCGCGGCCTTGTCCGTCATCTGCGTCAGATCAGCGCCCTGCACACGCGACTTCGCGTACTCCAGCGCGTTCAGGTAGCCGGTGGACAGCGTCGCAATCGCCTTCGTGCCGACCATCATTCGCGCGTACTCGATGACCTTGAACATCTGCGCGATGCCATTGTGGGTGTCGTTGACCAGCCAACCCACCGCCGGGGTGCCGTGCTGACCGAACGTCAGCTCACAGGTGGCCGACGCCTTCAGCCCCATCTTGTGCTCGAGGCCGGTGACGTAGACGCCGTTGCGGTCACCGAGTTCACCGGTCTCCGGGTCGAAGTGGAACTTCGGCACGATGAACAGGCTCAACCCCTTGGTGCCGGGGCCGGCGCCCTCTGGCCGGGCCAGCACCATGTGCACGATGTTCTCGAACAGGTCGTCGCCGTCGCCGTTGGTGATGAACCGCTTCACGCCGTCGATGTGCCACGTGCCGTCGGGCTGCGCGATGGCCTTGGTGCGGCCGGCGCCGACGTCGGAGCCGGCGTCGGGTTCGGTGAGCACCATCGTCGCGCCCCAGTCCCGCTCGATCATCAGCGAGGCCCAATGCCGTTGCTGCTCATTGCCGATCGCGTAGAGGATGTCGGCCATCTTGGGGCCCGCCGAGTAGAGGAACACCGCGGGCTGCGCGCCGAGGGCGAACTCGTTGATCGCCCACTCGACCATCGACGGCACCGGCACGCCGCCGATGTCGGACACCATGCCGACGCGTGACCACTCGCCGTCGCGCCAGGCGCGGAAGGTCTTCTTGAACGGCTCGGGGATCGTGACGACGTGGGTGGCGGGATCGAACGTGGGAGGCGTGCGGTCGGTCTCGGCGAACGCCTCGGCCAGCGGCCCCTCGGCGAGTTTGGCGGCCTCGTGCAGCATCTGCCGGACCGATTCACCGTCGAGGTCCTCGAAGTCACCGGCGGCGAGCACCTTGTCCAGCGCCAGCGTCTCGAACAGCGTGAACTCGATGTCGCGGACGTTGCTGCGGTAGTGGCCCATGGTGGGTCAGACTATGCCGAAACGGCGCTGCCGTCAGGCTTTACGCCAGTGCGCGCAGACGAAGTCGGCGTTGCGGGCGGTGTCCACCAGCGTCCACTCCGAGCGGATCGGCAACACCCGCGCCCCGGCGCCCAGCGTGCACGGCGCGTAGGTCACGATCATCTCGTCCACCAGGCCTGCGCCGACGAACTGCGCGGCCACCTCTCCGCCGCCCACCACCCAGACATGCCGGTCCCCGGCGGCCTCGATCAGCGTCGGGAACAGCTCGGTGGCCTCGCCCGCGAACGTGTGCACGGGGTGGGCGGGGTCGACGATCTCCGGACGGTGGGTCATCACCCAGGACGGCTGAGGATACATCCACTCCCCCGAATGGTTGGCCAGGACCCACTCGTAGGTGCTGGCACCCATCACCAGCGCACCGACCGACGCCAGCAACGGCTCGATGGCGAACGGCCCGTCGGAGTCGATGTCGCGGGTGACGAGCCAGTCCAGGCCCGCGTTCTCGTCGGCGACGAAGCCGTCGAGGCTCGACGCAGTGAAGTAGATACACGCCATGTCAGCTCCTCATCCAGTCCAGTGGGTCGCCACGACCGGCGGTCATGCCGTGCTCGGCGAGCATGGCGCGGGCGAGTTCGCGTCGATGCGCGGAGTAGGTCAGCACGTGCGCGACGATGCCGTACAGCGGGAACGACTCGGGCGGTTCGCACAGCGCATCGATGACGGTGTCACCCAGCCGGCCTGCCGCGGTGTAGTCAGCAATCGTTGCACGCCAATGCTTTCCGATGTCCTCATGGAGAGTCGCCAGCGCGGCGGCGCTGGTGTGCTGCGTCGCGTTCCGGGACGGGAAGTCCTCCCCCGCGATGGTCGCCAGCCACACCTGCTTGCTCCACACGATCGCCCCGAGCACGGCTGCGACGCTCGGTTCGGGGCCGTCCCAGTCCAGCACGATCTGACCGGGACGGATCGGCGCCGGCCACTGCTGCGCGTCCAACTGCGCCGCCGCCCCGAGCAACGCGGCGCTGTCGGCGAGGTCGTGCTCGATCATCAGCGCGGTGACATCCGGCTGGGACGGCACCGCCACGGGACTGTCGATCCACAGCGACTGCGGCGGGTGGAAGTGCAGCCCGTTGGGGGCGGGCAGCCGGAAGTGCACGTCGGCGGCCTGCGAGGGCGGGCGACCGTAGGTGCGGCGGAACGCGCGGGAGAACACTTCGGCCGACGACCAGCCCTCCGCCGCCGCGACGGCCGAGACCGGGTCGCCGCGTTGGAGCCGCCAGGCGGCCCGCTCGAGCATGACCCGCCGCCGCAGCGCCGCCGGAGATTCGCCGGTGAGCCGGCGCACCTCCCGGGAGAAGTGGAATTCCGACGCGTGGCTGCTGCGGGCCATCGCCCCCACATCGCCGTTGCCGACGTCGGTGACCGCGTCGAGGAGTTCGCGCAGCCGATCGCGCCCCGAGGGTTCCGTCATGAGATCGAGTATCGCCGCCGGTCATCACCGGGACCATGACGATTCCTGCTGTCCCGCGGGGCCGAGACAAAAGTGTGGCGGGAACCCCCGACCGGGTCCCGCCACAGGTCATGAACCTACCGCCGGGGCGATCCTCCCGCTGACGTTTGCGTCAGGGATTTTTCGGCCACCCATCTGAGTTGAGTCTGCTATACCTAGCTGGACCGACCTCAGGAGGACGACATGACCACCGAACACATCACCGCACTCGTCACCGGCGCCAACCGCGGCCTCGGCCGCCGCTTCGCCGAACAACTCCTCGAACGCGGCGCGACCGTGTACGCCGCGGCCCGCAACCCCGGGACCGTCGACCTGCCCGGGGCTATCCCGCTGCAGCTCGACATCACCGACCCCGAGTCCGTGCGCCGCGCCGCCGAGACCGCGGGCGACGTCAACGTCGTCATCAACAACGCGGGCGTCTCCACCCGAGCCGGGCTTCTCGACGGCCCGCTCGAGGACATCCGGCTCGAGATGGAGACCCATTACTTCGGCACGCTGGCCGTCACCCGGGCCTTCGTTCCCGTCATCGAGCGCAATGGGGGTGGGCGCATCCTCAACGTGCTGTCGGTGCTGTCCTGGTACCACCCCGCGACGAGCGGCGCGTACTCGGCGGCCAAGGCCGCAGGCTGGGCCCTCACCGACGCGGTCCGGGCAGAGCTGGCGCCCCGCGGAATCCACGTCGCGGCGCTGCACGTCGGCTACATGGACACCGACATGGTCAGCTACATCCCCGCCGACCAGAAGACCGATCCCGCAGTCGTCGCCCGGCTCGCCCTCGACGGGCTGTTCGCCGGAGAGAACGAGATCCTCGCCGACGAATTGACGCAGACGGTGAAGAGCCACCTCTCGGCTCCTCCACAGTGACAGGATGGTCGGCACGGCGCCGGCCACGCCTTCGGTAGACTGGCCAAAACTAGAACACGTTCCAGTCATCGCGTAGGGGGTTCCGTGGACTCGACCGAGATCACGCCGTCGGAGATCACCAAATGGGACCCCGTGCTGACCGAGCGCGTGATGGGGTTGCTGCGCCCCTTTCTCAAGGGCTACCACCGGGCCGAGGTCCGCGGACTGGACACGTTCCCGGCCGGCGGGGCACTGGTGGTCTCCAACCACTCGGGCGGCTTGTTCGCGATGGATGTCCCCGTGTTCGCGAGCGGCTTCTACGAGAAGTTCGGCTTCGATCGCCCGGTCTACACGCTGAGCCACGACATGCTGATGGTCGGCCCGACCGGGGCGTTCTTCAAGAAGACCGGATTCATCCCGGCCAATCATCAGAACGCGGACGAGGCGCTGCGGTCCGGCGGCGTCGTGGTGGTGTTCCCGGGCGGTGACTACGACGTGTACCGGCCCACCTTGTCCGCCAACAAGATCGACTTCGGCGGACGCACCGGCTACGTGAAGGCCGCGCTCAACTCCGGCGTGCCGATCGTGCCCACCGTCGGCATCGGCGGGCAGGAAGCGCAACTGTTCCTCTCCCGCGGCACCGGAGTGGCCAAAGCCCTGGGCCCGATCGCTCGCGCGTTCCGCACCAAGATCCTGCCCATCTCGTTCGGCTTCCCGTTCGGTCTGTCGATGGTGGTGCCACTCAACATGCCGCTACCGGCGAAGATCACCATGCAGGTGCTGCCGCCGATCGATATCGTCGCGGAATTCGGTGAGAACCCCGACATCGACGAGGTGGACGCGCACGTCCGGCATGTCATGCAGCGCGCCCTCGACGAACTGGCGGCCCAGCGCCGGCTGCCGGTGATCGGCTGATGGGCCTCCTCGATCCGATCACCGGCACCGTGGGGATGGTCTCGACCATGGTGCGCGCGGGCATGATCGCCCCGATGCGGCCGGATAAATACCTGCGGATCGCCGCGGCGATGCAGCGCGAGAACATGGCCGTCACATCCGGATTCGCCGCCGCCGCCCAGCGCTGCGGTGACCGGGCCGGACTCGTCGACGAACTCGGCGTGCTCACGTGGCGCCAGATCGACCGGCGCGCAGACGCATTCGCCGCAGCGCTTCAGGCGCTGCCCGGCGGCGCACCCGACGTCGTCGGCCTGATGGCCCGTAACCATCGCGGCTTCGTCGAGACGATGATCGCGGCCAACCGCATCGGCGCCGACGTGCTGCTGCTCAACACGTCCTTCGCCGGACCGGCGCTGGCCGAGGTCGTCTCCCGTGAAAGCGACGGGCGCACACTGGTACTCGTCTACGACGAGGAGTTCACCGAGACGGTCGACCGTGCGCTCGCCGACAGCCCCGACACGCCGAGGATCGTCGCGTGGACCGACACCGACGGCCACGAGCAGACCGTCGAGTCGATGATCGAGGAGCACGCCGGGCAGGAGCCGCAACGGGCCGCCGCCAAGGGCCGGACCATCCTGCTCACCTCCGGTACCACGGGAACTCCCAAGGGTGCCAGCCATTCCGGTGGCGACCCGAGCGTGCTCAAGTCCATCCTGGATCGCACCCCGTGGCGGGCCGAACAGCCCGTCGTCGTCGTGGCCCCGATGTTCCATGCCTGGGGGTTCTCCCAGCTGGTGTTCGCGGCGACGATGGCGTGCACGATCATCACCCGTCGCAAGTTCGACCCCGAGGCCACCCTGGATCTGGTCGACCGGCACCGCGCGACCGGACTGTGTGTCGTCCCTGTGATGTTCGACCGGATCATGGAACTGCCCGACGAGGTCCTCGACCGCTACAGCGGCCGCTCCCTGCGCTTCGCCGCAGCGTCGGGCTCCCGAATGCGCCCCGACGTCGTCACCGCGTTCATGGACCGGTTCGGCGACGTGATCTACAACAACTACAACGCGACCGAAGCGGGCATGATCGCGACCGCGACGCCGCGCGACCTGCGGGCCGCACCGGACACCGCGGGCCGGCCCGCCGAGGGCACGCAGATCCGTATTCTGGACGCCGACCTGCGCGACCTGCCGGTCGGCGAGACCGGCGCCATCTACGTGCGCAACTCGACCCAGTTCGACGGCTACACCTCCGGCACCACGAAGGACTTCCACGAGGGGTACATGTGCTCCGGTGACGTCGGCTACCTCGACGACGAGGGGCGGCTGTTCGTGGTGGGCCGCGACGACGAGATGATCGTCTCCGGCGGGGAGAACGTCTACCCCATCGAGGTGGAGAAGACGCTGACGTCACATCCCGACGTGGCCGAGGCCGCGGTGCTCGGCGCCGACGACGAGAAGTTCGGCCAGCGGCTGGTCGCCTTCGTCGTGCTGACGCCGGGGGCCGGCGCGACCCCGGACACCTTGAAGCAGCACGTGCGGGACAACTTGGCCAATTACAAAGTGCCGCGCCAGATCACGATGCTCGACGAGCTCCCCCGCAGCATCACCGGCAAGATCTCCCGCAAGGATCTCCAGGAGCGCATCGAGCATGCGTGAGCCCCGCCCGTTGCTGCGGGCCGTTGCCGAGCTGCTCAACGCAGCCAACGGAGTCCGACCACTGGCCCGGGAGGGCTACCTCACTATCGGGGTGTTCGCGTTCGGCTGGCCCACCTCGGAGATGTCGGCGCTCTACATGCTCGGTTCGATGGCCGACGCGGTGCGCCGCGGCCTGCGGGGCGATTTCCGCGGCACCCGTGGTCGAATCGCGTTGCTGCTCACAGCCATTGCCTGGGGCCTGCTGTGGCTGATCCAGCGTCGCAACATCGCATCCCAGCCGCACTTCGAAGACCCGCTACGGGATGCGCTCGGCGACGACTACCAGGCCATCGCCGACAAGGCGAAGGCCCGTCGACGCCGGATGATCGGCATTCCGCCCAACGACTTCGTGCGGCGCCGCTACGTCGAGAAGGCCGCCACCGTGGCCTACGGACCATACGGGGAGGCGAACCGCGCCGACATCTGGCGCCGGCCCGACCTGCCCCGTGACGGCAAAGCGCCTGTGCTGCTTCAAGTTCCGGGCGGCGCCTGGGCGATCGGGATGCGCCGGCCGCAGGCCTACCCGATGCTCAGCCACCTCGCCGACCACGGCTGGGTGTGCGTGTCGATGGGCTACCGGGTCAGCCCCCGCAACACCTGGCCGGATCACATCGTCGACGTCAAGCGGGCGCTGGCCTGGATCAAGGACAACATCGCCGACTACGGCGGCGACCCCGACTTCGTCGCCATCTCGGGCGGCTCAGCCGGCGGCCACCTGTCAGCGCTGGCG
Source organism: Mycolicibacterium sp. 018/SC-01/001 (assembly GCF_007096635.1). Classification (GTDB taxonomy): domain Bacteria; phylum Actinomycetota; class Actinomycetes; order Mycobacteriales; family Mycobacteriaceae; genus Mycobacterium. Next base: position 134,995 of record NZ_VKAA01000003.1, on the reverse strand, counting down.
GCACTGACCGCCGACGACAAGACGTGGCAGCCCGGCTTCGAGGACGCCGACACCTCCGTGGTGGCGGCCGTGCCGATCTACGGCCGCTACGACTGGGTGTCCGCAGAAGGCAGCGGCCGCAGAGAGTTCATCGGCTTCCTGCAGAAGTGGGTGGTCAAAAGGCCGTTCCGCACCGACCGCTCCGTCTATCGCGACGCGTCGCCGATCCTGCGTTTGCGCGAGGACGCACCCCCGTTCTTCGTGCTGCACGGGCAGGACGACTCGATCATCCCCGTCGGGGAGGGACAGGAATTCGCCAAGGCGCTGCGCGAGGTGTCCTCCTCGCCGGTCGTCTACGCCGAGATCCCGCACGCACAGCACGCTTTCGACTTCTACTACGGGTCACCGCGCGCGCATTACACCGCGCAGGCGGTCGAGGAATTCCTGTCCTGGGTGCAGGCCACCCGCGCCAGAGCCTGACCGCAGCCCGGTCGGCTACGGCGCCAGCGCGGTGTCGATCTCGGTGAGCTGCTCGGAAAGCCCTGCAGCACGGCGGATCTCGAGGAACGCGGCGACCATCGCGTCGGTGAGTTCGTGCGGGTCCTTCAGGGTCTTGCCGTCCGCGAGCACCGAGATGTTGAGCTGGTCGACGTAGCTCCACACCGTGATGTTCAGGCCGCTGCCCGCGGTGAGTGGGCCCACCGAGTACAAGCCCGTCACCAGCGCACCCCCGACCTTGGCCCGCTCCCGAGGCCCGGGCACGTTGGAGATCGGTAGGTTCATCACCTTGTTCTGACCGTCTTTGGCCGACAGCCACCGGAACATCGCCTCAGCGGGGGCCGGCGGGAAGTACGCCGACCACTGGCTGACCAGTTCGGGGCCCAGCAGCGTGTTGCTCTCCTTGCCGGCGGCCGCGGAATCGTGCGCCACGCGCACCCGTTCCAGCGGGTCCTCGACCTCGACCGGCAGACTCACCAGCACACCGGTGAAGTAGTTTCCCGAGATCCGGTCCGGCGAGAAGTCGAAACTCACCGGCACCGACGCCAGCAGCGGATGGTCGGCGTGACCGTCGTACTGCAGCAACAACTCTCGCAGCGCACCCGCGGACATCGACAGCACCATGTCGTTGATGGTGACTCCGAGGTGCTTGGCGGTCTCCTTGACGTCGGCCAGCGCGAGGGTCGCCGTCGCGAACCGGCGCGTCGCGTCGAGCATGTGATTCATGAACGTCGGCGGCGGCGTGAACGGCCGCGTCAGCTCCGGTGACAACTTGTGCTGGCTGGCGCGGACACGACGCACCCCCTCTGCGGTGTAGCGCACCACCGACGGTAACCGCCGGATCTGGCGGACGTGATCGGCGAACGCCGAGCGCACCAGCTCGCCGCGCGTCGGCGCGGGTTCGGTGGCGTAAGAATCACGGTCGGCCTGCGGGCCCTCCTGCAGGTCCATGCCGCGGGCCAGCAGATTTGCCGACGCCACCCCGTCGGCCAGCGCGTGATGGATCTTGCCCAGCACTGCGATCCGGCCACCGGCCAGACCCTCGATCAGGTACATCTCCCACAGCGGGCGGCTGCGGTCCAGCGGCGTACTCGCCAACTTTCCCACCATCTCGTCGAGCTGGCGGCGACCACCGGGCGCATCGACGTGGCACGACCGGACGTGGTAGTCGAGGTCGACTTCGACGTTCTCCCGCCACATCGGGTGGTGGAACTTGAACGGGATGTCGATCAGCTCGTAGCGGAACGGGTCGAGCTTGTAGAGCCGGCCGTGGATGACGGTACGCAACTCCTCCACACCGAAACGGACCCCGCCCAGATCGGAGAGGTCGATGATCGCCAGTTTCAGCGTGTGCATGTGGACGTTGGGCGTCTCGCTGTACAGCAGAACAGCGTCCCACCCGCGAAGCCTCTTCACCGTGCCGACACCTCTCGTCCGAGGTGTCTATATAACCTCTTTGGCCCCGATGAGGCTGCGATTTCGGTGAATGTGGTTGAGGAACAACCCGATTGCCGTGGAGGCGGCACCAGTGCGCGCACCGTCGGTCATGTCGAAACCGTGTCCGGCGCCCGGCAACTCGACGTAGCTGACGATCGACCGGGACACGCCCTTGAGCCGCTCGACGAAATCGCGAGCCTGCGCCACCGGGATCACACTGTCGCCGGTGCCGTGTACCACCAGGAACGGCGGTGCATCGGCGTGGACGCGCGCGATCGGCGACGCCTTGCGGAAGATGTCGGGGTGCTTGGCCATCGACCGGCGGACCACCACACGCTCGAGGAAGTCCACGAAGCGGACCCGCTCGACGGTGGACTTGTCCTCCCAGTCGTAACGGCCGTAGATGCCGACCACGGCGTCGACCGACGTGTCGGATCCTTCGGGCAGCTCGCACTGCATCTCGGGGTCGTTGGCCGTCAGGCCGGCGAGCGCGGCGAGGTGCCCGCCCGCCGAGGCTCCCGCGATGGCGACGAAATCGCGGTCGCCGCCGAATTTGTCGACATTGGCGCGTGCCCACGCGATCGCGGTCTTCACATCGACCATGTGCGCCGGCCAGGGGTGGTGCGGTGCCACGCGGTAGTCGATGGACAGGCAGACCCAGCCCTTCTCGGCCAGGTGGGACATCAGCGCGTAGCCCTGCAGCATCCGGCTGCCGTGCACCCATGCGCCACCGGGGACGAACAGCAGCACCGGAGCCGGCTGCGTCGGGAGGTCGTCGCGGCGCCAGACGTCGAGCAGCTGCGTCGGGCGGGGCCCGTACCGCACCGAGGTCCGGTGCACGTTGCGCCGGTGCTCGCGCATCTTCCAGACGGGCGGGGTGCGTTCGGCCGCCGGCCATTCGATGTCGAGGTCCTTGGCCGACACGACACTGCGCAGCGCGGCCTGGGTCACCTCGTTGGTGCAGTCCCGCTCGCGCTGCTTGAGCTCGGCGTCATTGGGGGCCAACAGGCTCTTGACCGTCGCGTTCAGGAAGTCGGGGGCATGCCGGGCACCCCAGATACCGGCGGCGGTCAGCGCGCCGAGCGGTTCGAGATGCTTTCCGATGACCGGCAGGTTAGCGCTGGCGACACTCGCAGCCAGCAGGTAGTCACCCGGACCGGCCTTGAGCAGCCACTGCAAACGCGTGGTCAGCGTGGGCCCGGGATACCGGATAGCCGGCCGTTCGGTCATGGCGCTTACCGTACCCCCAAGCCTGCCCCCCAAACTGACATTTTGCGTGCAGTTGTCTACTGATTTCGACCTGTAGTCCGCCTGTGACATATTGACGACAGAAACACCAGGTCACAGCAGCTTCATCGAGCGGCTCCGCATACTGGTGCGATGGCCCGCCCCAAGCCCGTCGCCGAATTCCATCCCGAGCTGCGGCGCAGCGCACGGCTGCTGCCCAAACAGATGATCACTCCGGTGACGCTGCCGTTCGTGCGGGCGGCGTCGCGGATGCTGTGGCGGTCGGCGCCGACCGATGTCGAGGTGCTCACGCTGGGCTCCGGCGTGTCGGTGCGCCTGCACCGGCCATCGGGCATCTCGTCCCCCGGACCGGCTCTGCTGTGGATCCATGGCGGCGGTTACGTCATCGGCGACGCCGCCCAGGACGACGAGCTCTGCCGCCGTTTCGCACGCGAACTCGGTGCCACGGTCGCCGCGGTGAATTACCGCCTGGCACCGGAACATCCGTATCCGACACCGCTCGAGGACTGCTACACCGCACTGTCGTGGTTGGCCGGGCTACCGGACGTCGATCGCGGCCGGGTCGCGATCGGTGGCGCCAGCGCCGGCGGCGGATTGGCCGCCGCACTGGCCCTTCTGCTTCGCGACCGCAACGAAATCCCCGTGGCAGCACAACTTCTCGTGTATCCGATGCTCGACGACCGCACCGTCGGACGCGCCGGTCTGGACAATCCCGGCCATCGGCTGTGGAATCAGACCAGCAACCGCTTCGGGTGGCAGGCTTATCTGCGCGACGCCGATCCCCACGTCGCGGTCCCGGCGCGGCGCACCGATCTCACCGGATTGCCGCCGGCCTGGATCGGCGTCGGCACGCTGGACCTCTTCCACGACGAGGATCTGGCCTACGCGCAGCGGCTGCGTGATGCCGGGGTGCCCTGCGACGTGATGGTCGTGCCGGGCGCGTTCCACGGGTTCGACGGCGTCGCGCCCAAAGCCGAAGTCTCGCAGAGGTTCTTCGCCAGCCAATGCGAGCTGTTGCGGACCGCTTTTCGGGCGCCTGCGGCGTGAGGTCTAGAACACGACGCCGGTGAACACCCAGTCGAGGACCGCGCGGTCGGGCTCGTCATCTGCCTCGTTCTGGGTGACGGCGTAGACGACCGACCGCAACCGCACTGCGGCACCCCTGCCGTCGGGGCGCGGGGTCACGTCCTCGACGGTGAGATCGCTGTAGAGGGTGTCGGCCTCGTGCACCGGTGCGGTGTGCTGGCAGGACTCCCAACCGGTGACGACCGCCAGGTTCGGCAGCAGCCGGGTGGCCTGCGCCAGCGCCAGCCCGATCGTGTGCCCGCCGTACACGAGCCGCCTGCCGGAGACCCGCGAATCATGATGCGTGGCGGCGACGTTGAGTGTCAGACGGGCGAGTTCGGGAGCGCTGCTCACCACGTCGGCCGTGCTGCGCTGCACCGTTCCGGCGACCGGGACGACGCCGGCGCCGGGAACGCGGGACTGGAACGCGGCCACATCCCACCCGGCTACCGCATCGGCCGGGGACGCGGCCCCTGTGCCGATGACGTCCATGTCGTCGTGGTGACCCGTGTCGACCGTGTCGGCACTGCACGGCAGCATCGCGCAGCGGTGGAAGTCGAGCACGAGCCGTCCGTCACCGTCCGTCGTCGTCATCCTCAAGGCGGCGAGTCCGGTGACCGGCCGGCCGGGCCGGGCCGAGTTCTGCTTGAGCCCAACCACTTCGGTACGGGTGGCCAGGGTGTCGCCGATGACCGGGAAGCGATGGAACGTCAACCCCCGGTAGAACAGGTTAGCCATGACCCGCTGTGTGACGAGGGTGGACTGCCCGATCGCCACATCGCAGACCAGCGCGGGATGCGCGAGCGGCGCCGTCGTACCGGTGACGGCAGCCGACAGCCCGGCGTCGAGTGGCAGGCGCATGCGGTCGCCGAGGATCGACTGGTGCATCGCCGCCGCGCCCGAGGTCAACGTCATCGACGGGGCCGTCTCGAACACCTGGCCGACGTGCAGATCGTCGAAGAAGGGCCCGCCCGTCATTTGGCCGTACAAATTCACCCCCGCATGCTGGCATCAGGCAACTCGGTGTGTCAACATCGTCGATATGGCCGTACATATGCTCAGTGATGAAGAAGTGATGCTGGTCGATACGGTTCGGTCGTTCGTCGATCGCGAGGTCCGGCCCAGCGTCCGGGACATGGAGCACGCCAACACCTATCCCGAGGCGTGGATCGAGCAGATGAAGCAGATCGGCATCTACGGGTTGGCCGTCCCCGAGGAATACGGCGGCACCCCGGTGTCCACCCGCTGCTACGTGCTGGTCACCCAGGAGTTGGCGCGCGGCTGGATGAGTCTGGCCGGGGCGATGGGCGGGCACACCGTGGTCGCCAAGCTGCTGGCCCTGTTCGGCACCGAGGAGCAGAAACAGACCTACCTGCCCGCGATGGCCAGCGGGGCGCTGCGGGCCACGATGGCACTGACCGAACCCAGTGGCGGCTCGGACCTGCAGAACATGACCACCACCGCCCGCCCCGACGGTGCCGACCTCGTCATCACCGGCGCCAAGACGTGGATCTCCAACGCGCGCCGCTCCGGCCTGATCGCGCTGCTGTGCAAAACCGATCCCACCGCCACGCCCAAACACCGCGGCATCTCGGTGGTGCTGGTCGAGAACCCGACTCCCGGTCTGACGGTGTCGCGGGACCTACCCAAGCTGGGCTACAAAGGCGTCGAATCCTGCGAACTGTCCTTCGACGACTGCCGCGTCCCGGCGACCGCCGTTCTCGGCGCTGAACCCGGTAAAGGGTTCTCGCAGATGATGAAAGGCCTCGAGACCGGCCGTATCCAGGTCGCCGCCCGAGCCCTCGGCGTCGCCACCGCCGCGCTCGACGACGCACTGGCCTACGCCCAGGACCGCGAGAGCTTCGGCCAACCCATCTGGAAACACCAGGCCATCGGCCACTACCTGGCCGACATGGCCACCAAACTGACCGCCGCCCGCCAACTCACCCTCCACGCCGCCGACTGCTACGACGCGGGGGATCGCGCCGACATGGAAGCCGGCATGGCCAAACTGTTCGCCTCCGAAACCGCCATGCAGATCGCGCTGGACGCAGTGCGCATCCACGGCGGCTACGGCTACTCATGCGAGTACGACGTCGAACGCTACTTCCGCGACGCCCCCCTGATGATCGTCGGCGAAGGCACCAACGAAATCCAACGCAACGTCATCGCAGGCCAGCTCGTCGCCCGCGGCGGCATCTAGATGAAACCTGCGCCGGCCTACCAGGTGTTGCGTGATCAGCTGCGCGACGAGATCCGCAGCGGCCGGTACGCCGACGGGCAGCGTCTGCCGACGGAATCGGAACTGTCGGAGCTGCATGGCCTTTCGCGCCAGACCGTACGGCGCGCGTTCCAGGACCTCGTCGCCGACGGGATGGTGTACCGGGTGCCCGGCCGGGGCACCTACGCCGGTGGTGACGGCCGCCGGTACCTGCGCAGGCTTGGCTCGATCGAGGATCTGATGAGCCTGTCCGACGACACGACGATGGAGGTTCTCGACGGACTGCGCCGCCGCGTCGACATCGACGCGGCCAGCCGCCTGCGCCTCGACGGCGATGTCGTGCACACGGTCGTCTTTCGCCGACTACATGACGGGATACCGTTCGGCCACACGATCGTTCACCTACCTCCCGAGGTGGCGGCGATGGTCACGTCGTCAGCCGATCTGCGTACCGGGGCACAGAGCAGGCAGACGGTGATCGGACTGCTCGAGCCGCATCTGCGCAGCCCCATCGCCGAAGCGGCACAGTCGATCACGGTGGGTGCTGCCGACGACCGTTCCGCCGCCGCGGTCGGATGCCCGGAGGGCCATCCGATGCTGCGGGTGGACCGGCTCTACCGCGACACCGAAGGCCGCGCCGTCGAATTGGCGGTCAGCCACTTTCTGCCCGAGCAGTACACCTACCGGATCACCCTGCACCGCTCGGGGTAGTTCACGACGGGCCGCTCAGCCGTCGGCGCCGTCGTTCCCTCGTGCGCCTTGCTCACCTTGACTGCCGGTGGTACCGCGGGAACCGTTGTCGCCGCGACCGCCGACGATGCCGCCGCGACCGCCAACCCCCTCAGCACCGCCTGCGCCACCGGCGCCACCGGACCCGCCGAGGCCGCCCTTCCCACCCTTTCCAGGTGTACCGCCGCCATCTGCGCCTCCGCCGCCACTTCCGCCGTCTCCGCCTCTGGCGCCGGTTCCACCGGTCCCTCCGTCTCCGCCGCTTCCACCGGTTCCACCGCGACCGCTGATCACGCCACCATCTCCGCCGGCACCCCCGGCCCCACCGCCGCCGCCGGAGCCGCCCGCCGCGCCGGCTCCACCGTTGCCGCCGTTGCCGCCATCGCCGGGAACCTCCGCACCGACGTTTGCGAGCCCTCGTCCGCCGTCGCCGCCGTCCCCGCCGCGCGCACCGGTTCCTCCCATGCCGCCGTCACCGCCTTTGCCGCCTCTGGCCAGAATCCCGCGAGAAACCAGGGCCTCCCCGCCCCGTCCGCCGTTGCCTCCGGGTGCTCCTGCACCGCCGACACCGCCCTGCCCGCCGTCGCCGCCGTAGGCGTTGAACCCGTCAACGGTGGTGGCATAACCGCCGTCACCGCCGTCACCGCCGGCCTGACCGGGCACGCCATTGGCACCGGCGCCGCCTGATTGTCCGTACGAGCTGTCGCCACTTGTCGGGCCCTGAGCTCCATCCTGGCCCCGGCCTGCCGTGGTCGCAGGTTCCAGCGGGCCGGGGTTCACGCCGGCAGCACCGGTCGCACCGACCCCGCCGTTGCCGCCGGCCCCACCGTTGCCGAAGAGCCGGGCGCTGCCACCCTTGCCGCCGGCACCGCCGCCGGCCCCGCCGTTCCCGCCGTCGCCGCCGTCGCCGCCCCACAGGCCGCCGCGACCGCCATCTCCACCGGCCTGACCGGCGAGTCCGTCGCCACCGCGACCACCGTTGCCCCACAGGCCGGCATCGCCGCCCGCACCGCCGTTGGCTCCTGCCCCGCCGTTACCGAAGAGCAGGCCGCCGCGGCCACCATCACATGCGGCGCCGACACAGTCGGCCGCAGCGTCGGCACCGTTACCGAACAGACGGACAACGGGACCTCGCGGTTGCGCCGCTGCGATGGCCGCCGGCAGCTTCGCGGGCGCGACGTTCCTGCCCGAGGTGTCGCACACGGCTGCGATCTGGGAACACTGCGTCACGATCGTCGGGGAGTCGGCGAAGGCGAGAGCTGCTGGGCCGCAGAGCAGCAGGGCACCAGCTGTCAGTCCCGCTCCGGCGAAAATCGTCACCTGCGATCGCGTGGTGAATCTGTGAGCGGCGGGTGTAAGTCGCATCCTGAACTCCTGATCAGTGGTAGCTGTCGTCGACCATCCCAGTGCGCGAGCCGAAAGCAGCGATGCTGCCGGTGCCGCCCCCGATGGCACGTGCGTGACGTTATTGGTCGCCGGAACGGCTGGTAACTAGGTGATTCCCTAGGAAAGGATGGGACGCGGTTTGTGACGTACCGCCGCGCTGACAAGCGCCGCCTCATCCGTTGTCAGATCATGGTTGCATGGTCGGCATCGGGGGTCTGATCGGTCGTGATGCCGAGGCGCGTGCGGTGACTCGACTCCTGTCGGATGTTTCCCGGCCCAGGGCGCTGGTCCTCGAGGGCGAGCCCGGAATCGGCAAGACGACTGCGTGGCTCGCAGGGGTGGCACTGGCCCGGGAGCGCGGGTTCCGCGTCCTCGCCGCACGCCCGGGGTCGGCGGAAACAGCGCTGTCGTACTCGTCGCTGAGCGACCTGCTCGGCGAGCTCGAACCCGACGTCTGGTCCACCCTGCCGGATCCGCAGCGGCACGCTCTCGACCGCGCGCTCCTGCGCACAGAGCTCGGAGAGACCCCGACCGATCCACGCGCTGTCGCGGCGGCGTTGCTCTCAGTCCTTCGGCAGCTGGCCCTCGACGGTCCGCTCCTGATAGCCGTCGACGACCTGCACTGGCTCGACACATCCAGTACACACGCGGTCGCTTTCGCGCTGCGGCGACTCACCGGACGTGTCGCGGTGCTGGTGACTGCGCGGACCGACCGTGACAGCGTCGCCGCGACCGCGTGGCTACAACTGCCCACACCCGATGCGATCGAGCGAATGTCGTTGCAGCCACTGCCCATACGCGATCTCCACGCTCTCATCGCGGAGCGAATCGGCCGCGATCTCCCGCGGTCGATCGTGCGCAGAATCCACGAGCTCTCCGCGGGTAATCCGTTCTACGGCCTCCAGCTCGCGCGATCCGTGGACAGCACCGTCGTGGACCCCACGTCGATGCCGGCCTCGCTTGCCGAGGCGGTTCACGCCCGTATCAGCAGCTTCGACGCAGGGGTACGCCACGCGCTCCTGGCGGTGGCCTGCGCGGCCGCCCCGACAGTCGACCTGATCAGTCGAGCGGTGGGAGACGACGCGGACACTCTGCTCGCGATGCTGAAGGGCGCCGAGACAGCCGGCATTCTCGAGATTTCCGAGGGGCACGTCCGGTTCGCACATCCGTTGCTCGCCAGAGGTGTCTACGCCGGCGCCGGCGCGGCGCCACGACGGTCCATGCACGCGACGCTGGCCGATCTGGTCACCGAACCGGAGAGCCGGGCGCGACATCTCGCACTTGCAGCAACGAGCGCCACCCAGCAGACGCTCGACATCATCGATCAGGCCGCCGAGTTCGCGCGCAAGCGCGGCGCGCCTGCGGCGGCAGCTGAACTCCTCGATCTGGCACTGAACCTCGGCCCCGGGGGTGACACGGTCGAGCGCCGTGTGCGCGCGGCGGGCCATCACATGGGTGCCGGCGATTCCGCGCGGGCGCGGGATCTTCTGAATCACGCCATCGCCGACTCCGATCCGGGCACGCTTCGCGCTCAGGCACTCATGACGCTGGCCGTCGTGGAGCTCTTCGACAACAGTTTCACTCGCGGCGCAGAGATTCTCGAGCGGGGTTTGCAAGAAGTGGACGGGCAGGAGTTCCTGCGGGCCCCGATGCTGGCCACATTCGCGTTCGCTCTGCTCAACGTTGGCCGCATCGCCGATGCGGCCGATGCGGTGGACCAAGCAGTCCTGGTCGCCACGCGTTCGGGGAGTCCGCCAGCACTCCTCGGTCAGATCCTCGGCATGCGCGCGATGGTTCGGTTCCTCCAGGGCGAGGGAATCGACGAGGCCGACCTGAGCCGCGCACTGGAGCTGGACAACCCGGCCGTCGACGTACCGATCGCCTTCCGGCCGTCGATGCAGAACGCCCTCCTCTTGGGCTGGTCCGGACAGTTGGCCCGCGCTCGCGCCGAGCTCGACTCCATCCGTCGGTCCTGCCAGGAGCGCGGCGCGGAGAGCGAGCTCGTCTTCGTGTCGTTCCACGCCTGCTTCGTGGCGATCTGGATGGGGTCGCTCGACGACGCCGAGCAGCTGGCGGAAGCGACGGTAGAGCGTTCAGAGTTGCTGGGCGGCAACGTCTCTCGATTCATCGCCTTGACCATTCGCGCGGCCACCCGGGCTCACACCGGCCGTGAGGAAGAAGCACGAGCCGACCTCACCGAGGCCCTGGCCGCCAATGCACGCAGTGGCTTCGAGGCGATGCGTGATTGGCCGATCACCGTTCTGGGGTTCCTCGAGGTGTCGTTGGGGAACTACGACGCGGCGCTCACGGCGCTCCGACCCCTGATCGCCCGGGTGAAGGCTGCTCCCCGGACCACGGAGATGAGCAACGCGGCATTCATTCCCGATGCCGTCGAAGCCCTCATCGCCACAGGGCATCTCACCGAAGCGGAGCTGTTGATCGACATGCTCGAGCGCAATGGCCAACGGCTGGAACGCCCGTGGATGCTCGCCGTGGGCCGGAGGTGCCGGAGCATGCATCACGCCGCGCGGGGCCTGACCGATGCGGCACTGCAGGCCGCTGATCAGGCCTTGGTGGAACACGACCGGCTCGCGATGCCCTTCGAGCGAGGACGAACGCTTCTCGTTCAGGCGGCGATTCACCGTCAGAGTCGTCGCGAGTCGTCGGCCCAACGGTCCTGTGCGGAAGCACTGGTGGTGTTCGAGCAGCTCGGCATGCATCTCTGGGCAGCACGCGCACGCGCTGAGATGACGGGCAAGGGCACGCTCACCACCGCAGAGCAGAGAGTGGCCCGGTTGACGGCATCCGGGATGACGAACAGCGAGGTCGCGGCGGCGCTGTTCGTGAGCCCGAAGACGGTCGAGTTCCACCTCGCGGGCATCTACCGGAAACTCGGGATCCGGTCGAGGGCCGAACTCGGCCGACACGTCTCGTCCGGACGGTTCTGAAGCCCGTCGCGGCGATGGTGGCCAGCAGCTTCACCGCATCGGCACTCGGACAGGGTGTACCGCACCCTGGTTGCGCTCTTCTGCAGCCGTGATGCTGGGGTCATGACCGATTCGAAGATCATCATCGTCACCGGGGCCAGCAGTGGGATCGGCGAAGCTGTGGCGCAGCGACTTGCCGCCGAGGGCCACCACGTCGTCGCCGGGGCCCGGCGGACCGAGCGCCTCGAGGCGCTCGCCGAGCGTGTCAGCAGCGCCGGCGGCAGCATCGAGGTCCGCGCGCTCGACGTCACCGACCGCGAGGCGGCCGCGGCGTTCGTCGACGCGACGGTCGCCGCGCACGGGCGGCTCGACGTGATCGTCAACAACGCCGGGGTGATGCCGCTGTCTCGCCTCGACGCGCTGCTCGTCGACCAGTGGGACCACATGATCGACGTCAACGTGCGCGGCCTGCTCCACGGCATCGCCGCCGCACTGCCGCACTTTCAGCGCCAGGGTGCCGGCCACTTCGTCACCGTCGCATCCATCGGTGCGCACGAGGTGGTGCCCACCGCCGCTGTCTACTGCGCCACCAAGTACGCGGCCTGGGCGATCACCGAGGGCCTGCGGTTGGAGCTCGATCCCTCGATCAGGGTGACGACGGTCTCGCCTGGCGTCGTCGAGTCCGAACTGGCAGACACCATCACCGATACCACCGCGGCCGCAGCCATGGCCGACTATCGCGCCGCCGCGATCCCGCCGGATTCGATCGCACGCGGAATCGCCTACGCCATCGGTGAACCCGCGGACGTGGACGTCAACGAGCTGATCATCCGCCCGGCGCGGCAGCGCTGAGTCAGCTGTACTTCGCGATCAGTTCCTGCTTGTACAACTTGCCGGTGTCGGTGCGCGGCAGCTGCGCCTCGAAGGAGATCGACCTCGGACACTTGTAGTGCGCCAGCCGATCTCGCAGCCACGCGATCAGTTCGTCGGCGAATTCGTCGGTGGCGTCGGCGGGATCGACGGTCTGCACCACCGCCTTGACTCGCTGCCCCATCTCCTCGTCGGGGATGCCGAACACTGCGGCATCCATCACCAGCGGGTGAGTGACGAGCAGGTTCTCGGCTTCCTGCGGATAGATGTTCACGCCGCCGGAGATGATCATGTGGTGCCGGCGGTCGGTGAGGTACAGGAAGCCCTCCTCGTCCAGATATCCGATGTCGCCCACCGTCTTCCAGCCGCGCGGATCCCGGGACTTCTCGGTCTTGTCGGGATCGTTGAGGTACTCGAAGTCGTTGCCGCCCTCGAAATAGATCTCCCCGGGCTGGCCCGGCGGCAGTTCCTTGCCGTCCTCGTCGAGGATGTGCACCGCACCACCCATCGGCTTGCCGACCGACCCCGGATGGGTCAGCCAGTCCTCGGCGAAGATCAGCGTCGACCCGTGTGCTTCTGAAGATGCGTAGTACTCGTCGACGATGGGCCCCCACCAGTCGATCATCTGCTTCTTGATGTCGACCGGACACGGCGCCGCGGCGTGCATCACGCGCTGCAGGCTCGACACGTCATAGCGGGCGCGGACCTCCTCGGGCAGCTTGAGCATTCGGGTGAACATCACCGGCACGAACTGCCCGTGCGTGACCTTGTGCTTCGCGATCGCGTCGAGAGCACCCTCGGCGTCGAACTTCTCCATCACCACGGTCGTGATGCCGCCGGCCTGCGTCTGCATCGACCACACCGAGGGGGCGGTGTGATATAGCGGCGCAGGGCTGAGGTACACGGCGTCCGGGTGCATCCAGAACTGCACGAGCGCCGCCATCAGCCCCGGCGCCTCGGACGGCGGGACGTGCGGCAGTGCTCGTTTGATTCCTTTGGGCCGACCTGTGGTACCCGACGAATACTGCAGCAGATCACCCTCGATCTCGTCGTCGATCGGCGTATCCGGCTGCGCGGCAACACATTCCGGGTAACTCTGCCAGCCGTCCAAAGAACCGTCGGCGATGATGCGCACGGGCGGCAGACCGTTCGGCAGTTCGGCTTCCAGCCCGGTGAGAACGTCGGCGAGCTTGCCGGAGCCGACGATCGCCTTGGCCGCGCTGTTGTCGATGATGTACGCCGCCTCCGCGGCGGTCAGGTGGGTGTTGATGGGGACGTAGTACAGCCCGGCGCGGCGCGCGGCCCACATCACCGCGTGCATGTGCTGGCTGTTCTCCATCACGATCGCGACCGCGTCGCCCTCGACGAGACCGGCCTCGCGGAACAGGTGCGCCAGCCGGTTGGCCCTGGCCTCGAGCTCGCCGAACGTCACCACGGTGCCGGACGGATACATGATGATCGCGGGCTTGTCAGGCGTGGCAACAGCGGTGTCGCGGATCTGCATGACCAGAGGATACGACGACACACTTGACACGTGTCAAGCAGGCTCGGAGCGCGCTCTCACAGCCCGCGAGCGCTCGCACAATGCCACACCGAGCGGCGCGTCAACGTACAAACGCGCGCGCTCGCGGAAGAATCAGTCGGCCTCGGCGAGGCGGGTCTTCAGCGTGTCGAACTCGTCCTTGATGCCGGTCGGCAGCTTCTCGCCGACGAATTCGAACCACTCCTCGATCAGGGGCAGCTCTTTGCGCCACTCCTCGGGCTTGACCGTCAGCGCCTCGTCCACGTCGGCCGCCGACACGTCCAGACCCTCGAGATCGAGATCCGCCGCGGTCGGCACAATGCCGATCGGCGTGCTCTTGCCGTCGGCCTGGTGCTCGATGCGCTCGATGGCCCACTTCAGCACGCGGCTGTTCTCGCCGAAGCCCGGCCACAGGAAGCGGCCGTCGTCGCCGCGGCGGAACCAGTTGACGAAGAACACCTTCGGCAGCTTCGACTCATCGGCTTCCTTGCCGATGTTGATCCAGTGCTGGAAGTAGTCGCCGACGTTGTAGCCGAGGAACGGCAGCATCGCCATCGGATCGCGTCGCACGGTGCCGACCTTGCCCTCGGCGGCGGCGGTCTGCTCCGAACCCAGGGTGGCGCCGATGAACACGCCGTGCTGCCAGTCGCGGGCCTCGGTGATCAGCGGCACCGTGGTCTTGCGGCGGCCGCCGAACAGGATCGCCGAGATCGGCACACCCTGCGGGTCGTCCCACTCCGGCGCCAGCGTCGGGCACTGCGAGATCGGGGTGCAGTAGCGCGAATTCGGATGCGCCGCTTTGGTTTCCGTCTCGCGCAGGATGTAGTCGTTGCCCTTCCAGTCGATCAGGTGGTCGGGCTCGCCCTCCAGGCCCTCCCACCACACGTCCCCGTCGTCGGTCTTGGCGACGTTGGTGAACACGGTGTTGCCCGCGGCGATCGTCTTCATCGCGTTCGGGTTCGAGTCCCAGTTGGTGCCGGGCGCGACGCCGAAGAAGCCGAACTCGGGATTGGTGGCGTAGAGCCGACCGTCCTTGCCGAAGCGCATCCAGGCGATGTCGTCACCGACGGTCTCCGCCCGCCAGCCCGGGATCGTGGGCTGCAGCATCGCGAGGTTGGTCTTGCCGCACGCCGACGGGAACGCCGCGGCGATGTAGTACGCCTTGTTCTCCGGGGAGATCAGCTTGAGGATCAACATGTGCTCGGCGAGCCAACCCTCGTCGTGCGCCATCGCCGAAGCGATGCGCAGCGAGTAGCACTTCTTGCCCAGCAGCGCGTTGCCGCCGTACCCCGATCCGTAGCTCCAGATCTCCCGGGTCTCGGGGAAGTGGGTGATGTACTTCGTGTCGTTGCAGGGCCACGGCACGTCGGCCTGACCCGGCTCCAGCGGCGCACCGATCGAGTGCAGCGCCTTGACGAAGAAGCCGTCGTCGCCCATCTTCTCCAGCGCCGCCGCACCCATCCGGGTCATCGTGCGCATCGAGACCACCACGTATTCGCTGTCGGTGATCTCCACGCCGAGCTTGGGGTCCTCGGCATCGAGCGGGCCCATGCAGAACGGCACCACCCACAGCGTGCGGCCGCGCATGCTGCCGCGGTACAGGTCGGTCATCAGGGCGCGCATCTCGCCTGGGTCCATCCAGTTGTTGGTCGGCCCCGCGTCGATCTCCCGCTCGCTACAGATGAAGGTGCGCGACTCCACGCGCGCCACATCCGACGGGTCCGACAGCGCCAGGTACGAGTTCGGCTTCTTCTGCTGGTTCAGCTTCTGGAACGTGCCGGCCTCGACGAGCTGATCGCACAGCCGCTGGTACTCCTCCTCGGAGCCGTCGGCCCACGCCACGCGATCGGGTTGGGTCAGCTCGGCGATCTCCCGAACCCAGGCGAGCAACCCCTCGTGCTTCGTGGGTGCGGAATCCAGTCCTGGAATGGTCGCTGCGGTCATTGGCTAGTCGTCTCCTGCACTGTTCCTGCGCGTTGGCCTGGTGAACCCCGAATGAAAACCCCGGGAGGGAAGTGTGCCGAGCGGAATACCGGAATCCGGTCCTCACAGACGGCCGCCGACCCTCCTGACCTTCGAGGTTAACGCGGGTGACATACCCGGGGAAATCCAGGATGATGTCCGATCACTCACAGGAACGATTCAGATGACGTCTCGATCGGTCCAGGTGGGCCACCTACCGATCGGTAACCACGAAATCCGTCGTCCGCACCGGTCCGATGGGCGGCCTCGACCGCGATCAACCGGCGCGTGACCGCGTCCTCCAGCTCGATCCGCAACGCGGCGACCGCGTCGCCGGTCCACCGTTCCCAGCGGGTGCGATACCCCAGCAGCCTGCGTGCCCGCACCACCCACACCGTCAGCGCCACCCCCGCCCCGGCGCCCAGTGCCGACGCCCAACCCAGCCCCGCCGTCAGCGCCGCGGCGAGCCGGGCCACGACGAGCGCTGCCCCGACGCCGAAACCCACGCCCAGCACGATCATCAGCTGCGACTCCAGACGCCGGCCCGACGGCGGGGGCAGCATCGGCGGGCTCTCCCCGGGAGAGGTCCGCGGGACCCGCAGCGCGGTGAGCGCGGCCACCCCGTCGTCGAGTTGGGCGTCGACGTCGGCCCGGACCTCGCGGCACCGGTCGCGGACCGCGCGTTCGACGTCGCGCGCATGATGCATCGCCGACACCTCGGCGAGCAGTTCGGCGCGCACCGCGACGCAGCGCTGACGGGCGGCGGAGAGCACCTCGACGCGGAGCTGCCTGAGCTCGCCGAGCTGCTGTGCGCGCTGCGCCCGCTCTGCCTGTCGAGCGCGCACGGCGTTGCGGCGGACGAGCGTGGGGTCCGCCCGGTGCGCAGCCAGCGCGGCCACGACGTCGTCGACGTTGGCCGCACCGAGCCGAGGCGCAGCGGCCGCCGCCACCCACGTCGCGTCGGGAAATCGGGTCCGGTTGACGGCCAGCACCTGCCGCCAGGCGCGGTGGTCGTCGATCTTGTTCACCACGGCGACGACCGCATCGGTGCGTGCCGTGCGGGCAGCGGTGCGTGCCGCTTCGGCGGCGGTCAGCGGCGCGGTCGCCGACACCACCCACACGACGAGGAGCGGCGTCTCGCCGAGGGACAGCTCGTCCGCCTCGACCACCCGGCAGTCGGGCACGCGGTCACGCAGCCGCTCGGCGACGGCCGTCACGCCCGCCGCCGGCGCTCCGGCCACGAGCACCGTGTCGTCGCTCCTCGGCTCAGCCACCGCGCGCCTCGAGCAACCGCAGGCTGCCGCGGGTGATGTCGGCAGCGCAGCGACGGTGCAGCGCATCGAGGGGACCACGCGACAGGTGGTGGAAGCGCACCGCCCGGCGCGTGTGGGCGCCGATGTCGTCCCCGCGATCGACCGCCGCCCCCGACACCTCGACCACATCGACGGCCGCCGTCATGACCGCCAGCACGACGTCGTCACCGTCGAGGCGCTCGGCGAGCCGCTCGTCACCGCGATCCGCGGCCAGCACCCGCACCGCGTGCACCGCCCGCACGCAGCGCCGGTACCGCACCGCGGCGGCGGCCCGGTGGAGCATCGCGCGCGCCGGGTCGGCGCCGCTGAGCGCACGCAGCCTGGCGGCCACCTCGTCCGGACCTGCCCCCTCCGCGACGGCCAGGATCGCGTGCGCCAGCCCGAACCGGTCCAGCCTGTCGATCAACTCACCGCGCACACCCGCAGGAACCGGGTGCGCACAGGTGACGAACGTGTCGACCGAGGACACGTCGGCCGGCGTCCGGACCAGCGTCCGCAGCGCGACGAGATCGTCGTCGGCGATGTGCACGTCCGCCAGCAGCGCGACCATCGGCACCACCGGCACGCGCAGTCGCGCGGCAATGCGGGCGGCCGCTGCCTGGGCGGCACCCAGTGGGCCACCGGCGGCGGCGCCCCCGAGGTCCGCTTTGTTCAGCACCACCACCGTGGAGTCCGTGACGGTTGCGCGGTCGTCGTCGGTCGCCGCTTCGGCGACGACGAGCACGTCGACGTCGGCCGTCGCACCCGGGATCGGCGGGTCGGGGCCCACCCGGACGCCCAACGCGCGGGCGACGGTGCCGCGGCCCACCCCGGCGCGGCCGCGCACGGCTACGCTGACAGGCGCACGCAACAGGCGCTCGACCGCCGAGACCTCGGGATCGGCCCCCTCGGCGGCCATCGTGGCCACCACCTCAGCCAGCTCAGCCGACATGGGCCCG
Organism: Mycolicibacterium sp. 018/SC-01/001; assembly: GCF_007096635.1. Taxonomy (GTDB): domain Bacteria; phylum Actinomycetota; class Actinomycetes; order Mycobacteriales; family Mycobacteriaceae; genus Mycobacterium. Next base: position 116,900 of record NZ_VKAA01000003.1, on the reverse strand, counting down.
CCACCCCCTCCTGGGGCACCCGGTCCGCCCCGTCAGGCGATCGTGGCATCCGAATCGGCCTGCTCGACGCACCAATTTCGCCGGCGACCGGCCGAAGGCAACTGTTGGGTATCAATCTGTAACACGATGCAGGGAGTGACTCCGCGATGAGCGACGATGGATCGATGCAGGCGCCCGCCGCCCACCACCCCCGCCGGGTCACCAGCTTCCGCGCCCGCAGATCCACGATCTCCGACCGCCAACAGGCCCTCTGGGACGAGCGCTGGCCCGAACTCGGCCTGCTCGCCAGAAGCGGTGACGAACTGCCGGCTCCCCTGGACACCGACGCCTGGTTCGGCAGGCACGCCCCCCTGATCCTGGAGATCGGGTGCGGGACCGGCACCTCGACATTGGCAATGGCCCAGCAGGAGCCCGACCTCGACGTGATCGCCGTCGAGGTCTACCGGCGCGGGCTGGCCCAGCTGCTGTCGGCCATCGACCGCGAACAGGTTCCCAACATTCGCCTGATCCGCGGCGACGGCGTCGACGTCCTGGCCCACATGCTCGGCCCCGAATCGCTGACCGCGGTGCGCGTCTTCTTCCCCGACCCCTGGCCCAAAGCGCGCCACCACAAGCGCAGGCTGCTGCAGCCCGACACCGTCGCGCTGATCGCCGATCGGCTCCGGCCCGGCGGCATCCTGCACGCCGCCACCGATCACGCCGGATACGCCGAACAGATCGCCGAGGTCGGCGACGCCGAACCGCGGCTGCGCCGCATCAGCCCCGACGCTCCCGGACTGCCGATCCGCACGGACCGGCCGGTGACCAAGTACGAGCGCAAGGCCTTGGCCGGACCCGACGTCGCCGAGCTGCTGTGGGAGAGGTCATGACCGCCGCGGGCGAGGTCACCGACCACATCCCCGGCGACCAGAGCGGCGAGACCGCACCTGCGCGGGTCCTGCTGGTGTGGGACGCCCCCAACCTCGACATGGGGTTGGGCGCGATCCTCGGCGGCCGCCCCACCGCGGCGCACCGGCCCCGCTTCGACGCGCTGGGCCGGTGGTTGCTGGCCCGCACCGCCGACCTGTCGCAGACCGCGTCCGGCGCCCCGGCGTCGCTGGAACCCGAGGCCACGGTGTTCACCAACATCGCGCCCGGCAGCGCGGACGTCGTCCGGCCGTGGGTGGAGGCGCTGCGCAACGTCGGGTTCGCGGTGTTCGCCAAGCCCAAGATCGACGAGGACAGCGACGTCGACTCCGACATGCTCGCCCACATCGCGCTGCGCCGCAGTGAGGGGCTGGCCGGATTGATCGTGGCGTCGGCCGACGGACAGGCGTTCCGGCTCCCGCTCGAGGACGTCGCCCGCGACGGCGTCGCCGTACAGGTCCTCGGATTTCGCGAACATGCCAGTTGGGCGTTAGCGTCGGATACCTTGGAGTTCGTCGACCTGGAGGACATCCCCGGTGTCTTTCGGGAACCGCTACCGCGAATCGGGCTGGATTCGCTCCCGGACGAGGGCGCGTGGCTGCAGCCGTTCCGGCCGCTGGCCTCGCTGCTGGCGTCGCGTGTCTAGACAACTGAAGCCTGGTCGGGGCGGCCCCGTGCCGACGACCACACATCCGCAGATGGTGAGGAGCTAACCGTGTTCGCCTGGTGGGGTCGAACGGTGTACCAGTACCGATACATCGTGATCGGTGTCATGGTCGCACTGTGCCTGGGCGGCGGCGTCTTTGGTATCAGCCTCGGACAGCACGTCACCCAGAGTGGGTTCTATGACGAGGGCAGTCAGTCCGTCCACGCGTCGGTGATCTCCGACGAGGTGTACGGACGTGACCGCACGAGTCACGTCGTCGCGATCCTGACACCGCCGGACGGCGAGAAGGTCACCGATCCGGCCTGGCAGAAGAAGGTCGTCGGCGAACTCAACAAGGTCGTCGAGGACCACAAGGACCAGGTGGTCAGCTGGGTCGGCTGGTTGCGCGCGCCCGACACCACCTCCGAGACCGTCCAGCAGATGAAGACCGAGGACGGCTCCAAGACCTTCGTCAGCATCCCGCTCAAGGGCGACGACGACGACACGATCCTGAAGAACTACCAGACCATCGAGCCCGATCTGGAGAAGGTCAACGGCGGCAACATCCAGCTCGCCGGCCTGAACCCGCTGGCCAGTGAACTGACCGGCACCATCGGCGAGGACCAGCGCCGCGCCGAGGTGGCCGCGATCCCGCTGGTGTGCGTCGTGCTGTTCTTCGTGTTCGGCGGCGTGGTCGCCGCGGCGCTGCCCGGCATCATCGGCGGTCTGACGATCGCCGGCGCGCTGGGCATCATGCGGTTGACCGCGGAGTTCATGCCGGTGCACTTCTTCGCCCAGCCGGTGGTGACGCTGATGGGGCTCGGCATCGCCGTCGACTACGGCCTGTTCATGGTGAGTCGGTTCCGAGAAGAGATCGCCGAGGGCTACGACGTCGAGACCGCGGTCAGACGCGCGGTCATGACGTCCGGACGGACCATCATGTTCTCCGCCGTCATCCTCGTGGCGTCCTCGGTGCCGCTGCTGCTGTTCCCGCAGGGCTTCCTCAAGTCGATCACCTACGCGATCATCGCGTCGGTCATGCTGGCCGCGATCCTGTCGGTGTCCGTGCTGCCCGCGGCGCTGGGCATCCTCGGCCGCAACGTCGACGCACTCGGCGTCCGCACGCTGCTGCGCGTGCCGTTCTTCCGCAACTGGAAGCCCATGCGCGTCTACCTGGAGTGGCTGGCCGCCAAGACGCAGAAGACCAAGACGCGCGCCGAAGTGGAGAAGGGCTTCTGGGGCCGGCTGGTCAACGTCGTGATGAAACGGCCGATCGCCTTCGCGGCGCCGATCCTGATCGTGATGATCCTGCTGGTCATCCCACTGGGCCAGCTCGCGCTCGGCGGCATCAGCGAGAAGTACCTGCCACCGGACAACAAGGTCCGCATCGCGCAGGAGGACTTCGACAAGACCTTCCCCGGCTTCCGCACCGAACCATTGACGATCGTTGTCGAACGGCAGGACGGTCAGCCCGTCACCGACCAGCAGCTCGCCGACGTGCGCGCCAAGGCGATGACGATCAGCGGCTTCACCGACCCGGACAACGATCCGTCCAAGATGTGGCAGGAACGGTCCGTGCAGGAGGGCGGGTCCAAGGACCCGTCGGTCCGCACGATCCAGAACGGCCTGGTGAGCCGCAACGATGCACCGCAGAAGATCGAGGAGCTGCGGTCGATCATGCCGCCGCGCGGTCTCGAGATCTCCGTCGGCGGCACGCCGGCACTCGAGCAGGACAGCATCCACAGCCTGTTCGACAAGCTGCCGCTGATGGTCGTGGTGCTGATCCTGACCACGACGGTCCTGATGTTCCTGGCGTTCGGCTCGGTGGTGCTGCCGATCAAGGCCGCGTTGATGAGCGCGCTGACGCTGGGCTCGACGATGGGCATCCTGACGTGGATGTTCGTCGAGGGCCACGGCTCCGGCCTGATGAACTACACCCCGCAGCCGCTGATGGCGCCGATGATCGGCCTGATCATCGCGGTGATCTGGGGTCTGTCGACCGACTACGAGGTGTTCCTCGTCTCCCGCATGGTGGAGGCGCGCGAACGCGGCATGTCGACCGCGGAGGCCATCCGCATCGGTACGGCCACCACGGGCCGGTTGATCACCGGCGCCGCGCTGGTGCTGGCCGTCGTCGCCGGGGCGTTCGTGTTCTCCGACCTGGTGATGATGAAGTACCTGGCGTTCGGCCTGCTGATCGCGCTGCTGCTGGACGCGACGATCATCCGGATGTTCCTGGTGCCCGCGATCATGAAGCTGCTCGGCGACGACTGCTGGTGGGCACCGCGCTGGATGAAGCGTGTCCAGGAGAAGCTGGGCCTCGGCGAGACGGAGCTGCCCGACGAGCGCAAGCGGCCCCTGGTCCGCGAGACCGCGCCCGCCGAGGCACTCGTCGGCGCCGGAGCGCCGGTGGGGGCGCCGCCACGGCCGCTGCCGCCGCACGACCCCGGCCATCCCGCCCCGGACCGTGCGGGTGTGACGACCCGCATCCCCACGCAGCGGCCAGACCCGGGCCCGTCGGTGGCCGGTACCACGCGCCTGCCCGGCGCCCCGGTCCGTCCGCCGGTACGTGACGAGGAACCGCAGACGACGCGGCTGTCGGTGGCCAAGAACGCGGTCCGCAATGCCGTCTCCAGCGCGACCGACGCGGTCACCCAGCGCGGGCAGCGTCCGCCGACCGGCCCGTCGCCGAAGCCGCAGCGCGACGAACGCGAGATCGAGTCGTGGCTCGGTGACCTCCGCGGTTCGGGCGGGGCACCGGCCGCTCCGCCGGCGCGTCCGTCCGGGGCGCCGACCCGCGCCATCGCGGATCCCGACCCGACGACCGCGATCCCCGCGCAGCGTGCGGACGACACCCCGAAGGACGAGGACGACGCCACCCGCGCCATCCCCACCGCACGGGGCTCGGATGCGGACACGGCGACGGAGAAGCTCAACACCCGGCCCGAGGGTGACGCGCCCCGGCGCGGCGGCAGCGGGTTGAGCGCGCAGGAGCTGCTGCGCCGCGAAGGTCGGCTCTGACCGCTGGTTCTACTCGGCTTCGGTTCGACTTCTAGTCGACGTCGTCGGGTTCAGCGCTGAGCACCGGGCCGTCGTCGGCCTCGGCGGCGGCGTGGACCTCGTCGGGATCCTCGGCGACCAGCACGCGGATCGCGCTGTTGAGGAACGCCAGGATCGGCACCGCGAGCAGCGCGCCGACGATGCCGGCCAGCACGCCGCCACCGGCGATCGCCAGCACGACGGCCAGCGGGTGGATCGACACCGCGCGGCCCATCACCAGCGGCTGCAGGACGTGGCCTTCCAGCTGCTGCACCGCCAGGATCAGCCCGAGGGTGATCAACGCGTAGATCAGACCCTTGGTCAGCAGCGCGACGATGACCGCGAGGAAGCCGGTGACCACGGCGCCGACCAGCGGGATGAACGCGCCGAGGAACACCAGGGACGCCAGCGGCAGCGCCAGCGGAACACCCATGATCGCCAGTCCGACGCCGATGCCGAGCGCATCGACGAGTGCCACCAGGAACGTGGCCCGCACGTAGCCGATGAGCGAGTGGAAACCCGCGCGGCCCGCGTCGCGGACGCGCTGACGGGTGGCGGACGGAAAGATCCGCGTGACGAACTCGAAGATGTTGCGGCCGCCGTGCAGCAGGAAGATCAGCGTGAACAGCATCAGCAGCGCGCCGGTCAGGATCTCGGTGATGGTTCCGGCCGTCGACAGCGCACCGCTGGTGACCTTCTCCTGATTGTCCCGCAGCGCCTGGATCGCCGAGTTGCCCGCGTTGTCGATCTGCTCCCGACTCAGGCCCAGCGGTCCGTCGATCAGCCAGCGGCGCAGGCCGTCGATGCTGCGCGTGACCTGGTCGACCAGCCCGGGCGTGCCCTCGATGAACTGGCTGACGACGAAGCTGAGCAGGCCACCGACCAGGGCCAGACCGCCGAGCAGGATCAACGCCACCGCCCCGCCGCGCGGCGCTCCCCGGCGATCCAGGAAATCGACGGCGGGCATCAGCAGTGCGGCGGCCAGCGTGGCCAGCGCCACCGGGACGACGATCACCTCGACCTGCAGCACGACCCAGAGCACCGCGAACAGCGCCCCGAAGATGGCCAGCAGGCGCCACGCCCACGCGGCACCCTTGCGGATCAGCGGGCTGACCGACTCGTCGGCGGACGGGTCCACAAACGGACGCGCAGACATTCCGGTAGCGTAACGGCACTTCTCGACGCGGCTTCGCCGCGCGGGTCCCGGCGGGTCAACGCCTTACCCTGTAGGGCGTGTCACACGACGCTCCTCCGATGGAGCCGCCGGCGGCCGATGCCGGCCCCGAGCGGCCCGCCCGGGGCAAGTACTGGTGGCTGCGATGGGTCCTCATCGTCGTCGCGGTGATCGTGCTGACCGTCGAACTCGTGCTGGTGCGCGATCAGCTGGCCAAGGCGTGGACCAGCATCTACTCCGCCAACTGGTGGTGGGTGGTCGTCGCCGCGCTGGCGGCGATGGGCTCGATGCACAGCTTCGCCCAGATCCAGCGGACGCTGCTGGCGTCGGCGGGCGTGCGCGTGCACCAGTGGCGCAGCGAGGCCGCGTTCTACGCCGGCAACGCACTGTCCACCACGATGCCGGGTGGTCCGGTGCTCTCGGCGACCTTCATCTACCGCCAGCAGCGGCTGTGGGGCGCTTCCCCGCTGGTGGCGTCGTGGCAGCTGGTCATGTCCGGCGTGCTTCAGGTCGTCGGCCTGGCGCTGCTCGGTCTCGGCGGGGCGTTCCTGCTCGGCGCCAGCAAGAACCCGCTGTCGCTGATCTTCTCGCTGGGCGGGTTCCTGGCGTTGATCCTGCTGGCGCAGGCGGTGGCGACCCGTCCCGAACTGATCGACGGCATCGGCGTGCGGGTGCTGAGCTGGTTCAATTCCGCACGCGGCCGGCCCACCGACACCGGGCTGACGAAGTGGCGCGAGATCCTCGAACAGCTGGAATCGGTGCAGCTGGGCCGCCGGGACCTCTCGGTCGCGTTCAGCTGGTCGCTGTTCAACTGGATCGCCGACGTCGGCTGCCTGCTCGCCGCGTGCTACGCCACCGGGGGCCACCCCTCGCTCGCAGGCGTGACCGTCGCGTACGCGGCCGCGCGGGCGGTCGGGTCCATCCCGCTGATGCCCGGCGGGCTGCTGGTGGTGGAAGCGGTCCTGGTGCCCGGCCTGGTGTCGAGCGGCATGTCGCTGGCCTCGGCCATCTCGGCGATGCTGATCTACCGCCTGATCAGCTGGATCTTCATCGCCGCGATCGGCTGGGTGGTGTTCTTCTTCATGTTCCGCACCGAGGTCGAGACCGATACCGACGGCGACCTCGACACCGATGCCGACACCGATGCCGACACGGTCGCGCCCGCGGCCGTCGAACCGCTCTGCCCGCAGTTCAGCCCGGACCCCGATGCGCCGCACCCGCCACCACCCGAGGAGACCCAGCAGGCCTCATGAGGTTCCCCCGCACGCTCGCCATCCTCACCGTCGCTGCCGTCACTGCGGCGTGTTCGTCGGCACCCGGCCCGAACACCGCCGGCTCCTCGTCCGCGACCCCGTCGAGTGCGACGTCGACACCGACATCGACACCGACGTCGACCGGGGCTGCCCCGAGTCCCGCCCCCGCGACGCCGTCGATGCTCACCCCCGTCCTGGCCCAGGCGGTGGCCGAACCGATCCCGGTGCCCGCGACGGACGGCAAGACACACCTGGTCTACGAGCTCACGCTGACCAACACGCTCTCGCAAGACGTCACGCTCACGTCGCTCGAGGTGCGCGCCGGCGACACGCTGCTGCTGACCCTGCCCGCCGACCGTCTCACCGCGGTCACGCGATTGCTCGGAAGTTCGGCTCCCACAGGCGTTCTCGGTCCGGCACAGACGGCGCACGTATGGCTCGACGTCACGCTGCCCGCCGGCACCCCGGCGCCCGAGCGGCTGATCCACGCGCTGGGCCTGTCCGTCCGCCGTCCGCAACCGCCGCTGGTGCCGGCCGCCCTGGTCGAGGAGGTCGCGCCGGTGACCGTGCAGAAACGGGCGCCGATCAGCATCGCGCCGCCTCTGTCCGGGCCGAACTGGCTCGACGGCGACGGCTGCTGCGGCATCTCCGGACATCGCGGCGCCCTCAATCCGATCAACGGAAGCACTTGGGTCGCTGAGCGATTCGCGATCGACTACCTGCAGCTGATGCCCGACGGCAAACTGTTCACCGGCGCCCCGTCCGACCTCAGCGGCTACCCGTACTACGGCACCGACGTGCACGCCGTCGCCGACGGCCCGGTGGTCGCGGTCGTCGACGGGATGGCCGAGGAGACGCCGTTCGCCGCGCCGAAAGGACTGACGCTGGACCAGTATCCGGGCAACCACGTCGTGCAGGACCTCGGCGGCGGCAACTATGCGCTGTATGCCCACCTGCAGACCGGCAGCATCACGGTCAAGCCCGGCGACCGGCTCACCACGGGGCAATCGCTGGCCCACCTCGGCAACACCGGCAACACCGACGCCCCCCATCTGCACTTCCACGTGATGAGCACGCCGGACCCGCTGCGCTCCGACGGTCTGCCGTTCGTGTTCTCGTCGTTCGACCTGCAGGGCCGGGTGCCGAACTCGCAGGACCCGCTGACCGCCGGGCGGCCCGTGCCGATGCCACCTGCCTCGGCGGCCACACCGCAGCGCGACGTCATGCCGCTGCAGGACGACCTGATGACCTATGCGACGCGGTAGCCGCGCACCGGCGGCGCTGGCCGCCGACGTGGTGTGCGTGCTGGTGTTCTGCGCGATCGGCCGGCGCAGTCACGCCGAGGGCGTGACCCTGGCCGGGGTGGCGCAGACGGCGTGGCCGTTCCTGACCGGGACCGCGCTCGGGTGGCTGCTCGTGCGCGCCTGGCAGCGCCCCATCGCGCTGCTGCCGACAGGCGTCGTGGTGTGGGTGGCGACGGTCGTGGTCGGGATGCTGGCGCGCAAGGCCAGCGGGCAGGGCACGGCGGTCAGCTTCATCGTCGTCGCCACGCTCACCACCGCGGCACTGCTGCTGGGCTGGCGCGCGATCGCCCGGTCAGTCCTCTGAATCGTGGTGCGGCACAGGCTCTGTCGAGACGGTGAGGGTGGCACGCAGACCACCGAGTGGTCCGTCGGACAGCGCGATCGAGCCGCCGTGCAGCTCCGCCTGCTGAGCGACGAGCGCCAAGCCGAGGCCTGAGCCGCCCGGCGCCGCGTTGCTGCCGCGGGAGAAGCGGCCGAGGACCGTCTCGTGCTCCTCGACGGGCAGCCCGCGCCCGTTGTCGTCGACGACGATCGTCAGCATGGCGTCCCGCCGGTAGCCGGTCAGCACGATCCGGGTCGCGTGGCCGTGGGTGATCGCGTTGCGCACCAGGTTGTCGACGGCCAACCGGAGGCCACCCGGCCAACCGAGGACGAAACCGAGCGTGTCGGAGGCGTGCACCTCGATGGTGACGTCGCGGTTGACGCGCATGTTCTCCCGGGCGACGCGGTCGAGCATGTCGGTCACGTCGATGACCTCGCGATCCTCCGCCTGGGCCAGTTGGCCGGATGCGAGCTGGCCGAGTGCGGTGATGATGCCCTCCACGCGGCGCTGCGCCCGCGACAGGTCGGCCACCACCTCGGCGCGCTCGTCGGCGGGCAGATCGTGGATGCGCAACGTGTCCAGATCGGCGCGCATCGCGGTCAGCGGGGTGCGCAGTTCGTGGGCGGCGTTGGCCGCGAAGTCCTGAGCGGCCTGCAGGGAGTTGCTGGTGGCGCGCTGCGCGGCGGCGAGCCGGTTCAGCATGGCGCTCATCGCCTCCGACAGGTCCTCGGCCTCGCGGACCCCGCGCACCTCCGGCATCGTCTCCGAGCCCTGGCCCAGGTTCTTGGTGTGTTCGGTGAGGCGGCGCAACGGCCGGATCGCGGGACCGGCCAGCAGCCACCCCAGTCCGGCCGCGATCAGCACCGTGACCACACCGATGGCGATGGCCAGCGGGACCCGGGCCCGGTTGAGCAGGATGCTGTCGGCGCGGATGCCGATCGACATCAGCACGCCGCCGTTCTGGTCGACGGGCAGCGTCCGGACCCGGTACTCGACACCGTTGACCGTGACGGTCTCGGTCCCCGGCGGCAGGGCGGGCAGCTGGAACCCGCGCTGGTAGACCACCTGCCCCGACGAGCGCGAACGGCCCGTCTGCAGCACCCCGCGCCGCTGGTCGGTCAGCTGTTCGGGATACACGCTGGCGTCGACGATGGCGTCGAGCCGCCGATCGAGCTGCGCCGCGTCGTTGTTGGCCAGCACCAGCGAGGTCAGGATCGTGAACACCGCGACGACCGCGGCCGCGGCGGCGGCCGACGCGATGGCGACGCGGGTGCGCAGCGAAGCCGACCGGAGAGCGCGCGGGAGCCTCACCGACGGTCCGGGGTCCGGCCGATCACGGCTCCTCCCGCAGCACGTAGCCGATGCCCCGCACGGTGTGGATGACGCGCGGCAGGCCGTCGCGCTCCAGCTTGCGCCGCAGGTAGGAGACGAACACGTCGGCGACGTTGGTGTCGACGTCGAAGTCGTAGCCCCACACCAGTTCCAGCAGCCGCTGCCGGCTCAGCACGACCCCGGCGTTCTCGGCCAGCGCGGCGAGCAGGTCGAATTCCCGCTTGGTCAGCTCGATACGCTCACCCGCGGCGAACACCAGCCGGCGTGACGTGTCGATGGTCAACGATCCGACCGTCATCGTGTCCGACCCCGGATCGGAGTGGTGCGCACGGCGCAGCAGCGCATGCAGACGCGCCACCAGCTCCCCGAGATCGAACGGTTTGGTCAGGTAGTCGTCGGCCCCCGCCTCCAGCCCGGCGATGCGGTCGTTGACGGTGTCGCGCGCCGACAGGACACAGATCGGGATGTCGTTGCCCAGCGCACGCAGGGCCGTCACGACGGCGACCCCGTCGAGTTCGGGCATCTGCACGTCGAGCACCAGCGCATCGTGGGACTCGCTGGACAGCAGCCGCAGCGCCTCTTTGCCCGTCGCCGCCACCCGGACGTCGAACCCGGAATGTCGCAGACCCCGGGCCACCGAGGTCCGCACGTCCGGGTCGTCGTCCACCATCAGCACCGTCCGACCCGCGCCGTCCTGGGCGGACAGCTCCCCCCCACGCGAGGGCGAAGCATCCACCCTGTCTCGCATGGCGCCTACGGGTAGAGGGGTCCGTTGGTGTCGCGCTCCGAGAAGCCACACCGGTTCTTGATGTCGATCAGCGGCTGCCGAATCCCGGTCATCTCAGCCTTGACCTGCGGGTTGGCGTCCATGTACTCGACCACCTTGGGCCGCAGCTGATCCATCGGCAGGCCCTGCAGTCCGGTGAAGAAGTCGTTGACCTGCGGATGCGTGAACAGATAGGCCGACGTCGACGCCGAGACGCCGGAGGCGACCCCGGCGAAGTCGGCTGCCGTGCAGTTCGGCGGCAGAGCCGGTTGCGCCGATGCCGTCGGCATCGCGCCGAACACGGCGCCGGCGACCGCGCCCGCGCCCAGTGCGCCGGCCACAGTGCGGCGCAGGATGGGGCCCGAGATCAACATGACGTCTCCTTCAGCATTAGGTGTGAGCCGGCTCCGGTGGCGGGCCGGTCTGCGCACCATCCTAGGAAGCTAAGCAGACCGGTAACCGACTTTCCTGCCGAGCCGTTAACGGTTGATGAGAAAAGCCCTCATCGAGGCGGGGTCGTCGACCCGGTGTCGGGAGCGGCTTCCGCGGCGCCGGCGCCCATGCTCTGCGCGGCCGGTGCTGCGGGCGATGCCACCGGAGCCGCCGCCGCGGCGGCGCCCGGCGCGGCCACCTGCATCAGGCCCAGCACCTGTGGCAACGTCACCGGGAGCTGGCATCGTGCCGCCAGCGACACCAGCGGCTGCTGCAAACGCTGCAGATCCGACTGCACCAGCGGGTTGGCATCGAGATAGGACTTGAGCGCCCCGAGCGACTGGGCACCACCCTGCTGCTTGGCGATCAACGTCAGCGCCTGGTTGGTCTGCGGATGGGTGTCGAGGTAGCTGCCGGTGTTGGTGGCCACCGCACCTGCGGTCTTGGCGACCTCGCTGGCCGCGCACGGGTCGGGCGCGGCCTGCCCGGCGGGCGCTCCCGGACCGGTCATCAGCACCGCCGCGCCGCCGATGGCGACGGCGGTCACCGCGGCGGCACCCGCCCGGCGCGCGGCGATCTTCGTGGTTGCGAACATGGCGAACTCCTCACGGCCCGCGCGCGCCTGAGCACACCGCGCGCCTTCCTACGGTCAACAGCAAAGATCCCCGACCGACGGACATCATCTAGCCCACGACGCAGCCATCGTGCCATCACCGCCGCCGGGTGCCCAATCGAGCGCGCTCGAGCGGCCCGCATCAAAGCTGGATGACGCATCTCTGGCGGCGGCGTTCGCGCCGTTCTCCGCACAATCGGCTGCGGTACCCTTTCGCTACGAAAGGCCGGGGAGAAAGTGGGGACGTCCCATCCAGCAGTTCATGATGCGCGTGAGCAGCAACCTGCGCAGATTCCGCTGGGCGGTCTTCGCGGTGTGGCTGCTGCTACTCGTCCCCTCGATCTACCTGGCGATGAACCAGTCGGGCAACCTGACCGGCGGCGGTTTCGAGGTGGAGGGCTCGCAGTCGCTCTACGTGCAGCGGCAGCTGGAAGCACAGTTCCCCGATCAGGGCGCCTCCCCGTTGGCGCTCGTCGCCGCACCCCGGCCGGACGCCACGTTCGATGACATGAACGCCGCGGTGGCGTACCTGGAGAAGATCGCCGCCGAGGTGCCCAGCGTCACCGTCATGCCCAACCCGGGCCAACCGCCGCCGCAGCCGGATCGGCCGTACGTCATCACGTTGCAGCTCGGGTTCGAGAACACCGGCGCGGTCGACATCGCCAAACAGCTGCGCCAGAAAGTCGGCATCGACGGAGACGATCCGGGCCAGACGCAGAACGGCAAGGTCCGGTTCTACGTCATCGGACAGGGTGCGCTCGGCGCCGCCGCGACGCTGGCCACCAAGCACGACATCGCGCAGGCCGAGCGCTGGAATCTGCCGATCGTCTTGATCGTGCTGCTGGCGGTGTTCGGCTCGTTCGCCGCCGCTGCGGTGCCGCTGCTGCTGGGTGTGTGCACGGTGGCGGTCACGATGGGCCTGGTCTATTGGCTGTCGATGTACACCACGATGTCGGTGTTCGTGACCACGACGGTGTCGATGTTCGGCATCGCCGTGGCCATCGACTACTCGCTGTTCATCCTGATGCGCTTCCGCGAGGAGCTGCGCGCCGGGCGCGAACCCGAGGACGCCGCCGATGCCGCGATGGCGACGTCGGGCCTGGCGGTGGTGCTGTCGGGCCTGACGGTGATCGCGTCGGTCACCGGCATCTACCTGATCAACACCCCCGTGCTGCGCTCGATGGCCACCGGAGCCATCCTCGCCGTCGCGGTCGCGGTGCTGACGTCGACGACGCTGACCCCGGCTGTGCTGGGTGCGTTCGGCCGCCGGGCCGCGCGACGCTCGTCGTACCTGCACTGGGGCCGCGGGGTCGAGGCGACGCAGTCGAAGTTCTGGACCCGCTGGACCGGCGGGGTGATGCGCCGGCCGTGGCTCTCGGCGCTGGCTGCGGCGGCGATGCTGCTCGCCCTGGCCGCGCCGTCGTTCTCGATGGAACTCGGCAACAGCATGCAGCGCCAGTTCGAGCCGACGCACGAGATCCGCGGTGGCGTCAACGCCGCGGCCGAGGCGCTGGGTCCCGGTGCGCTCGGCCCGGTCCGGGTGTTGGTCACATTCCCCGGGGGCGATGCGGCGTCGGTGCCGGCCAAGCAGCCGCTGCTCGACGCGATCCGGCAGCGGATGGCGCAGGGGCCCAACACCGTCTCGGTGTCGCCCGCGGTGTTCGGGAGCGACTACCGCAGCGCGCTGCTGTCGGCGGTGCTGTCGGTGGACCCCGAGGACATGGGCGCACGCGACACCGTGGACTGGATGCGCGCGCAGCTGCCCGCCGTCGCCGGCGGCAATGCGCAGATCTCGGTCGGTGGTCCGACGGCGTTGATCAAGGACTTCGACGACCGGGTCTCCCAGGTCCAGCCCCTGGTGTTCGCGTTCGTCGCGTTCATCGCGTTCGTCATGCTGCTGGTGTCGATCCGCTCGGTGTTCCTGGCGCTCAAGGGCGTGGTGATGACCGTGCTGTCGGTGGCGGCGGCGTACGGCAGCCTGGTGGCGGTCTTCCAGTGGGGCTGGTTGACGGATCTGGGTTTCAAGCAGCTCTCGTCGCTGGACAGCACGATCCCGCCGCTGGTGCTCGCGCTGACCTTCGGCCTGTCGATGGACTACGAGATCTTTCTGCTCACCCGGATTCGGGAGCGCTTCCTGCAGACCGGCAACACCCGCGACGCGGTCGCCTACGGCGTGTCGACGAGCGCGCGCACCATCACCAGTGCCGCGCTGATCATGATCGCGGTGTTCATCGGCTTCGCGTTCGCGGGTATGCCGCTGGTGGCCCAGCTCGGGGTGGCGTGCGCGGTCGCGATCGCCGTGGACGCGACGGTGGTGCGCCTGGTGCTGGTGCCCGCGCTGATGGCGATGTTCGACGAGTGGAACTGGTGGCTGCCGCGCTGGCTGGACCGGGTGCTGCCGTCGGTGGACTTCGAGAAGCCGCTGCCCAAGGCCGACATCGGGGATCTCATCATCATCCCCGACGACATCTCCGCTCTCGCGCCCTCCGGCGCCGACCTGCGCACCGTCGTCAAATCCGCCGCCAAGCTCAAAACCCTTGTGCCGCAGGCGATCACCGTGGCCGATCCGCTCGCGTTCAGCGGATGTCAGCCGTGCGGCAAGCTGATGCCGGGACGGCTGAAGTCCGAGGGCCGGGTGCCGGCGACGATCAGCAATCGGGCGCACGGCAAGACCGTCGCGGTCAAGCTACCCAAGCATCCGGTCACGATGTGGCGAGGGCGCCTCGACGTCGCGCTCGACGCGCTCGCCGTCGAACGGGCCCGGGAGCAGCCGGTGAACGGCAGCGAGCACCCCGGCCGGCCGCCGCTGGAGCGGACCAGTCCGCTGGAGACCACCAACGTGCTGCTGCCCACCGGGGACCGATTGCAGATCCCGACCGGCGCCGAGACGCTGCGGTTGACGGGCTTCCTGATCATGGAGCGCAACAGCGCCCGCGACTACTCCGAGTTCGCCGAACTGGTCGCCTCGATGGACACGCAGACCGCGGCGGAAGTGCTCACCGGTATGGACCGGTACTACTCTGGTCAACCGGCGCATGAGCACTGGGTGGCCACCCAGCTCGTGCGCCGCCTGGCCGATCCCCGGCCGTCCGACGGGCCCGACAGCGCAGCATCGGGCGCCGACGGCGAGGCCGAGTGGGCCGGAGTCAGGCAGCGGTGCCTATCGGTGGCGGTGGCCATGTTGGAGGAGGCGAGGTGACTGTGTCGTCGGAACCGCGTTCTCCGGCGGAGCGCGGACCCGCCCGCAGCACGCACCCCGACGACCGGCCTGTCGAGTTCTGGCCGACGGCCGCCATCCGGGCCGCACTCGAACGTGACGACCTCGCCGTGTGGCAGCGCATCGTGGTGGCGATCAAGCGCGACCCGTACGGCCGCACCGCCCGCCAGGTCGAGGAAGTGTTGGAGACCGCGCAGCCCTACGGCGTGTCGAAGGCGATGTCCGAGGTGCTGACCCGTACCCGCGAACACCTCGAGGCCAACGAGTGCGCCGAGGTGGGCCGCCATGTCCGGCTGCTGCTGGAACGCTCGGGGCTGGGCGAGCGGGAGTTCGCCTCGCGCATCGGGGTCGCCCCCACCGACTTCGCCGCCTATCTGGGTGGCACGGTCAGCCCGCCCGCGTCGCTGATGATCCGGATGGGCCGGCTCTCGGAGAGGTTCGCGAAGATGCGCGGCCAGCGGCCCTCCTCCTGAGCCCCTTCACCGCGGAATAGCATTCCGGGTCGTGAAAAGCCGCCGATCGCAGCCCTGGCCTCTCGCCGGCGGTTGTTGACGCGTCAGCGGGAGTGCAGCGGCGAGACGTCCTCGACCAGCCAGCGGCCGTCGGTCTTCGACAGTGACACCCGCAGCGCGAGCACGGCGCTGTCGGTCGGCTTGCCCGGGGACGTCTGCGTGCCCCGCAGCACGACCGCCACGCTGGCCGCCGCCGGGCCGATGGCCTCCACACCCGCCGACACCGTGCTCGCCTGCGCCGAGACGTTGCGCCCGCCCAGGTCCTTGGCCACGGTCGCGAAGTCGGCCTTGAACCGCTCCGCGCTCTCCGGCGACATCATCTGCGCGGCACGGTCGATCGAGGCGGTCGGATCTGCGGGCGTGAACGTCGCCGACGCCTCGGCCACACTGCTCGCGATGCCGGTCACCTCGACGCTGTCGGAGTTCAGCGTGTGGTCGGGCACGGTCCACTGCGTGTAGCCGACGACCACCGCGGCCACCACCGCCGCGGCCGCGGTCCCCATCACCGCGAGCCGCAGCCCGGGTCCGTCGTCGTCGGTACCGACGGTCACCTTGTCGCGGCGGGCCAACACGACGTCGACGATCACGCCCTGCACCACGAGCAGGCACAGCACCGAGCACACCGACACCCACCACAGCGGCCACGCCAGCGCCATGCCGATGTAGATCAGCGCGGCCACCACCGCCAGCGGGGCGAGCGCGTCGAACAGCAGCACGCGCAACAGGTTCCTCATCGGATCGGCACCAGCCGCGAGATCAGCAGCTTGCCGTCGACGTCGGAGACATCCAGGCGCAGGGTCCACCGCACGGTCTGCGGCTTGTCGGTGCCGGCGTTCTCGCTGATCGACGTCGCGACCACCAGCACCGTGTCGGTGCGGCTGGCGAACCCGGCCAGCTCCAGCGGCGGCGGCGCGGCGGGCGCGCCGGGCTGCGCGTGGTAGACGCTCTCCAGCGCGACGGCGTTGATCTGCCCGGTGGTGCGGGCCTTGAGCGTGCGCACCAGCTTGCGGTACGGCTCGACGGTCTGCTCGAAGTCGGCGTTGAGCTGGCCGACGGTGCCGTCGTGCAGCGTGGCGAGGTCGGTGTCGACGGTGTCGGCGGTCATGTTGATCAACACACCCGTCCAGTCGGCGGCGGCCTGCAGCACCCGGGTGCGGTAGGCACGTTCGTCGGTCTCGCCGTGGTGGCCGGCCCAGATCATCGCCGCCAGGACGATCGCCGCGACGGCGACGACGGCCAGCACCGCCGAGGCGATGCCGTACCCGGTCAGGGTGCGGGGTGTCTCCTCCCGGTCCGCCGTGGATTCGGGCCGGTCATCGGGCATGCCGGTGAGGGTACCCGGGCGGTTCTGGAAGGATGTCGGGGTGACGGTAGAAGCGACATCACTCAAGTCCGGTATCGATCTGCGTTACGTCGACGACGCCGCCAGGCCGCAGGACGATCTGTTCGGTCACGTCAACGGCCGCTGGCTCGCCGAGTACCAGATCCCGGCGGATCGGGCCACCGACGGCGCCTTCCGCACCCTCTACGATCGCGCCGAGGAGCAGATCCGCGACCTCATCACCGAGGCAGCCGACGCTCAGGCGCCCGAGGGGACCGATCAGCAGCGGATCGGCGATCTGTATGCCAGCTTCATGGACGAGCAGACGATCCGCGAGCGCGGCCTGGCCCCCCTGCTCGAGGAGCTGGCGCTCGTCGACGAGGCCGACAGTCCCGAGACTCTGGCCAGTGTCCTGGGAGCGCTGCAGCGCACCGGCGTCGGCGGCGGCGCGGGCGTGTACGTCGACACCGACTCCAAGGACTCGACCCGTTACCTGCTGCACCTGACGCAGTCCGGCATCGGTCTGCCTGACGAGTCCTACTACCGCGACGGGCAGCACGCCGAGATCCTGGCCGCCTATCCGCGCCACATCGCCGCGATGTTCGCCCTCGTCCTGGGCGGTGACCACAGCGAGAGCGCGTCGGCGATCGTCGAGCTGGAGACCAAGATCGCGGCCGCGCACTGGGACGTGGTCAAGCGCCGCGACGCCGATCTGACCTACAACCTGCGCACGCTGACCGACGTCGGCGCCGAGGCGCCGGGCTTCCCCTGGACCGGCTGGCTGGGCGCGCTCGGCGTGGCGCCCGAGCGGGCCGCCGAACTCGTCGTCCGCCAGCCCGACTACCTGACCGCGTTCGCGGCGCTGTGGTCGAGCGAGCCCCTCGAGACGTGGAAGACGTGGCTGCGCTGGCGGCTGATCCACGCCCGGGCGGCGCTGCTGACCGACGAGCTCGTCGCCGAGGATTTCGCGTTCTACGGCAAGCTCCTGTCGGGCACCGAGCAGATCCGCGACCGCTGGAAGCGTGGCGTGTCGGTGGTCGAGTCGCTGATGGGTGACGCGCTGGGCCGGCTCTACGTCGAGCGGCACTTCCCGCCGCAGGCCAAGGCGCGGATGGACGAGCTGGTGGCCAATCTGCGTGAGGCGTACCGGGTCTCGATCAACGAGCTGGAGTGGATGACCCCGCAGACGCGGGAGAAGGCCCTGGCCAAGCTCGACAAGTTCACCCCGAAGATCGGCTATCCGGCCACGTGGCGTGACTACTCGACGCTGGTCATCGCCCGCGACGACCTGTACGGCAACTATCGCCGTGGTCACGCGCTCGAATACGACCGCGACCTGGCCAAGCTCGGCGGCCCGGTGGACCGCGACGAATGGTTCATGACCCCGCAGACCGTCAACGCGTACTACAACCCCGGCATGAACGAGATCGTCTTTCCCGCGGCGATTCTGCAGCCGCCGTTCTTCGACGCCGACGCCGACGACGCCGCCAACTACGGCGGTATCGGCGCGGTGATCGGGCACGAGATCGGGCACGGGTTCGACGATCAGGGCGCCAAGTACGACGGTGACGGCAACCTGGTGGACTGGTGGACCGATGAGGACCGCAGCGAATTCGGGGCGCGCACGACGGCGTTGATCGAGCAGTACGAACAGTTCACCCCGCGCGGGCTCGATCCGTCGCACCACGTCAACGGCGCCTTCACCGTCGGGGAGAACATCGGCGATCTCGGCGGGCTGTCGATCGCGCTGCTGGCCTACCGCCTGTCGCTGGGCGGCAAGCCGGCGCCGGTGATCGACGGGCTGACCGGTGAGCAGCGCGTGTTCTTCGGCTGGGCACAGGTGTGGCGCACCAAGGCCCGGGAGGCCGAGGCGATCCGGCGCCTGGCGATCGATCCGCATTCGCCGCCGGAGTTCCGGTGCAACGGTGTGGTGCGCAACATGGACGCGTTCTACGAGGCTTTCGACGTCAGCGAGAACGACGAGCTGTACCTGGAACCCGAACGGCGCGTGCGGATCTGGAACTGATCAGCTGACGGGCAGCCGCAGGACGTATCCCGCTTCCAGGGCTACCCACAGCGCCCCGTCGGCGGCCACCGCCAGTCCGTGCGGTTCGCTGCCTGCGGGCAGGTCGATGGTCACGACCTCGCCGTCGGCGCCGACGTGGGCGATCTGGCCGCTCTGCCAGAGGCTGACCCAGACCCCGTCGGCCTGGTCGGCCACCACGGCGTGGGGTTTACCCGGCAGCTGGAGTTCCTGAATCGCCTCGTTCATCGGGATGCGGCCCAGCTTGTCGGCCCGGATCTCGGTGAACCACACCGCATCGTCGTGTGTCGCCGTGATGCCGACCGGCCCTGCCGCCGGAGTCGGTGTGGGCCGGATGCTGACGTTTCCGCCCATGTCCACCCGCCCGACGGCGCTCTTCTGGTTCAGCGTGAACCACATCGCGCCGTCGGGACCGGCGGTGATCATCGACGGCGTGCCGCCGGGCACGGCTACCACGTCCACCGTGTCGTCCGCGCCGATCCGACACACCGTGCCAGAGGTCATCGTGGTGAACCACAGCGCCCCGTCAGGTCCGACGCACAGTCCGAAAGGGCCGCTCCCGGAGGGCAATTCGACCTCGCGCTGCGCACCGTCCAGCCCGAGGCGCCCGATCCGGTCGTCGCCGGTGCGGGTGAACCAGATGCCGCCGTCCGGCGCTGCCACGATGATCGACGGCTTGCTGTCGGGATGTACCGGATGGACGTCGAGGTCACCGTCCGCCGCGATGCGCGCGATCTCGCCGCTGTGGGTGAGTGTCACCCAGATGGCGCCGTCCGGCCCCTGCGCGAGCGCGTACGGACCGCCGGAGACCGGGATGTCCAGGGCGCGGCTCACGCCACGACGGTACGGCACGGCGCGCCGGGCGCCGCCGAGATGTCAGCCGCGCGACGCCGGCCGAGCGGGCGCGACGAACGGCCGCATCGCGACCAGGTAGGCGACCAGCAGCACCAGCGGCGCGGCCAACGGCACCCAGGGCAGCTCGACCGGCACCGCGACGACGACCGCCGCGGCCGCCGCGAAGCCGACCGCAGCCGTCATCGTCGGTACCGTCGCGGCCCGATACAGCGTGACCAGGTAGGCGGTCGCCGCGAGTCCGGACAGGGCCACGGCCAGTGGCGGAGTCCCGGTGAGCACGACGGCGACCACGGTCGCCGCGACCGCGAGCGAGGCCGCGGGGCGCCACCGGATCGCCGCGACGACGGCGACCGCGGCCAGCGCCGCGGCGGCCTGCCCCCACCCCCGTCCATCGCCGAGCGCCGCGCCGATCATCACGGCCGCAAAGGCCAACGGCAGCAACGCTTTCGCGATCATCGTCCGCGCTCACCGAGCAGAGCCATCGCCTGATCGAGCGAGGCGTCGTCGGGCCAGGCCACGATGTCGACGCCGACGGTCGCCATGTCGCGGTACATGAACGCGCGCTGCATGGTCCACACCCGGTCGATGAGCGGGTCCTTCGCGCCGTCGACCGGGCAGCCCTGCAGCACGTCGACCGCGATGACGGGGTGCCCGCGCCGCCGCAGATCGATGAGCGCGAGCGCGAATTCGGTGTCGAGCATCGTGGAGAACGCGACGACGATCGCTCCGGTGGGCAATGCGGGTCGCGGGGCGAGCGTGCCGGTGCCGGACTCGTAGCTGCCCGTGGCACCGAGCATGGTGTCGAGGATGCGGTAGAACTGCCGGGCGCCGATGTCTGCGCCCAACCAGCGGGTGGTGCGCCCGCCGAGCGCGACCAGTCCCGCGCGGTCGCCGTAGCGCAGCGCGCTCTGGACCACCTGCGCCGCACCGCGGGCCGTGCGTTCGGTCGCGGCGGTGGCCGGTCCCGGCGGCTGCGGGTACGTGTCGAACAGCACCACGACGTCCGCTGCCCGGTCGGTGAGCCGCTCGGTGATGTGCAGGGCGCCGCGCCGGGCACTGACCGGCCAGTTGACCGTCCGGAGTTGGTCGCCGGGCACGTAGGGCCGGATGTCGGCGTACTCGACCCCCGGCCCGGTGTGGCGGGTCAGGTGAGTGCCGAGCCGGTCCAGCAGTTCGGTGCGCGGGATCGCGGTCGACTGCGGCGGCGCGACGGGAAAGACATAGACGTGCGCGGCGGGTGCGGAGCCGGTTCCTTCCAGCAGCCCGCCGCGCCCGGGGACACGCACGGTCACCTCGATCGCGTAGCGACCCCACCGCGCTGCCTGCACTGCCACCGTGGGCGTCGGTCCTCCGTCGACGGCGTCGAGCGTCATCCCCGCGGGCGCGTCGGCGCCGATCTGCACGGCGCTGCCGTCGTCGGCGGCCGCGCCGAGGGTGAGATGCACTCGGTCTCCTTCGAAACACCGGTGCGACGGCGGGTCGCCGTGCACCGACACCGCCGGGACGGGACGCTGCCAGCCCAGCGAGCAGAGCACCGCGACCAGCGGAGCGGCGAATGCGACCAGCTCCCACCGGCCCGTCAGCACCGCGGCGCCGAAGGCGAGTGCCGCACTCGTTGCCACTGAGCGCGTCAATGATGATGCACGCCAACGTAACTCGACGGACGTCACGATGTGCCCCGGGGCACCGGTGTGCGACGCAGCAGGTCCTCGACGACGTCGGTGCCGGCGACCTTGCGCACCCACATCTCCGGGCGCAGGCTGATCCGGTGCGCCATCACGGGTGCTGCCAGCGCCTTGACGTCCTCCGGGATCACGAAGTCGCGGCCCTGCAGCAGGGCACGGGCCCGGGCCAGCTGCACCAGATCCAGCTCCGCCCGGGGACTCGCGCCGACGGCGACCTGCGGGTGATTGCGGCTCGCCGAGGCCAGCGCGACCACGTAGGAGAGCACGTCGTCGTGCACCGTGACCAGCTCGACCGACTCCTGCATCGCCAGCAACTCGTCGGCCGTGACGACCTGGGTCACCGCCGGCGGGGTCGAGCCGCGCTGCAGCCGCCGCCGCAGCATCGTCGTCTCCTCCTGTGCCGAAAGGTATTTCAGCTCCAGCCGCAGCGCGAAGCGATCCAGCTGCGCTTCGGGCAGCGGGTAGGTGCCCTCGTATTCGATCGGGTTGTCGGTGGCGAGCACCAGGAACGGCTCGGGCAGCCGGTGGGTCACGCCGTCGATGCTCACCTGTCGCTCGGCCATCGCCTCGAGCAGCGCCGCCTGGGTCTTGGGCGGGGTGCGGTTGATCTCGTCGCCGAGCAGCAGATGGGTGAAGATCGGGCCACGCCGGAACTCGAACCGGCCCGACTGCATGTCGTAGATCGTGGAACCCAGCAGGTCGGCGGGCAACAGGTCCGGTGTGAACTGCACGCGGGTGAACTGCAGCCCGAGGGCCGCGGCAAAAGACTTGGCGATCAACGTCTTTCCCAGTCCGGGCAGATCCTCGACGAGCACGTGACCGCGGGCGAGGATCGTGATGAGGATCAGCGTCAGCGCGTCGCGCTTCCCGACGACCGCGCGGCCGATCTCATCGAGCACCGCGTCGCATGCGGCGGTGGTGGTGGCCAGCGGCGTGCTCACAGCCGGGCCAGCCGCTGCAGGATCTCGTCGAGCACCTCACGGCCGGGGCCCGGCTCGGTGGCTCCCGTCCGCGAGATGTTGTCGGGGTCCACCCAGGACCACAGATGCTCACCGAACAGCATCCGGCCGGTCGCGTCGATGCTGTCCCGGCCGCCGCGGGTGCGACTGCCCACCGCGAGTTCGAACTGGCGCGCCAGCATGGGGCGCAATCGGCGGTCCCAGTCGGCCCGGGTCGAGTCGGCCCACGAGATCAGCGTCTCGGTGCGAGAAAGCCAGCGCTGCAACGACGTCGATGTCGCGTCACCGGCGTTGTCGGCGTCGGCGTCGACGCGCCGGGTGAGGTGCCAGCGGATCCAGAGCAGCGCGGCGGCCAGCGCGGCGCCGGTGACGGCGACCACGACGGCGCGATCGGCGAGCGCGAACGCCAGCACCTCGACGGCGACGACGAGCACGACGCCGGCGGCCACGATCCTGGTCACGTCACCCCCTGCAGTTCGCGTTGCACCACTTGCAGCGCACGCACGGCGTCGTCGCGGTGGCCCTCGTTCATGACGTGGGGGCTGAAGCGGGCCTCTTCGAACAGCTCGACCAGCTGCGCGGCGCTGTCGGCGTGGACGGCGCGGCGGGCGACGGCGCGGGCGAGCACCTCCGACGGGGTGTCGGAGGCCTGCGGGACCGTGCCCGGCGACTTCTCCAGCTCCTGTTCCATCGCGACGTAGCACGCGATGATCGCCTCTCGCGGGTCACGGCTGCGATCGCCCACCTCGGCCAGGCCCCGCTCCGCCGCGCGGGCCAGATCGGGACCGGGCGGTGGTTGCGGGCTCGGGGCGGGTCCGTCGAGGACGGCGGGCGCAGCCGCGGTGCGGCGCCGGCGCGTGGCCACTGACGCGACGACGGACAGCGCGAACAGCGCGACAGCTGTGCCCATCAGCAGATCGAACACACTGCCGCCGGTGTCACGGTCGGGGGCGGCTCCGCCGGGCTGCGCGGAGACATCCGGGGCTCGGGCGGGCGTGGGCGCGGCCGGCTCCGGCGGGTCGATCGTCGACGTCCACCGCATCAGCACGACGACGATCAGCAGCCAGGCGAGCAGTGCCGCCGCCAGGATCAGCAGCAGCCGCCACGGGAACGCACCGGCGTCACCGCGATCGCGACGCGGCGGCTCGCTCGCTGAGGACGGGTGACGCGGCCGCCCGGAGCGTGCGAGCACCGACACGAGGATCGCCGCCATCGACACGGCCAGCATGATCACGACCGCGGGCAACGAGCCCGTCCCGCCCGGATCGTCGTCGGGCGTCGGGGGCGGAGCACCGGGTACCACGCCGCGGAGCGCGACGAGGGCGAACAGCGTCAACAGCAGCACACTGGCGGTGCGGACCACCGCCTTGCCGTCATCGGGCATCCGCGCCCACCCTTCGCCTGCCCCCATCGTGGCACGGCGCGGAGCCGGTGGCGGCCGGTCAGGTCAGGACGTCAGAACATCTGCCAGTCCGACGCACCGTCGGGCTGGTCGTACAAGCCGCCCTTGGAGTTCTTGACCACAACGGGGTCACCACTGCCGAAGTTGTCGTAGAACCACTGGGCGTTCGCGGGGCTGAGGTTGATGCACCCGTGGCTCACGTTGCGTTTGCCCTGATCGCCGACGGACCACGGGGCGCTGTGGACGAAGATGCCGCTGTTGTCGATGCGTACCGCGTCCTGGACCTTGAGTTTGTAGCCCTCGGCCGAATCGACCGGCACCCCGTAGGTGGACGAGTCCATGATGATGTCGGCGAACTTCTCCAGCACGTAGTAGGTGCCGTTCTTGGTCTCGTGCTTGCCGTCGCTCTTGCCCATCGAGACGGGGAAGGTCTTCTCGACCACGCCGTTGCGGACGACGGTCATCGTGTGCGTCGTGTCGTCGACGGTGGCGACCAGCTGCTCGGGAACCGTGAAACTGGACTTCGTCCCGGCGGCGTCGATGTTGACGACGGTGCCGGCCGGCCAGAAGTCCTGCGGCCGCCAACGCAGCTGCGTGTCGCTGGTCCAGTAGAACCGGCCGGGCACCGGCGGCACCGACGAGATGTGCACGGCGTCCTGGGCCATCTGCCGGTTGGCGATGGGCCGCTGGAAATTGATGTAGATCGGCTTGGCCGCGCCGACGATGGAGCCGTTGGTGGGGTTGAACGACGGTGGCACGAACGGCGGCTGCCCGACGAACGGTGTCGGGTTCTGCCCCGCGGGCGTGCCTTCCGGGATCGGCATCGGCTGGCCGGGGATGACGGCGAACGGATCGGCCGCCGTCGGCGTGACGGCGGGGGCCGGAGCCGGGGGCGCGAACGGGTTCGGGAACGCCAGCGGGTTGGGCAGCGGTGGCGGCGCGAACGGATCCGCGGGTGCCGGCGGCGGCGCCACGTCGGGCTGCGCGAGTGCCGACGGGGCGCTGAGCAGCATGCTCGCGACCACGGTCAACACCGACACCACGGCGATCAACCGACTCTTGTTTGCCTGCCGCATGCAAGTACCTCCAGTCCCGCGACTGCATTCAGTGTGTCACAGCGCCGGGAACGATTCGCCTGGCCAGCGGGCTGCAGACCCCCGAGCGGCCACCCCTGTGGCGACCCTGACCTGCACTGATGATCGTCTCGCCGGGTCCGGGCGTTACTCGCCGGGCCCGTAGGCTGCACCGATGATCGTCGCGTTCAGCATCAGCCCCCTGTCGGGGGACGACTCAGGTGGAGTGGGCGACGCGGTCGCCGAAGCAGTGCGGGTGGTGCGCGCCTCCGGGCTGCCCAACGAGACCAATGCCATGTTCACCAACATCGAGGGCGAGTGGGATGAGGTGATGGCCGTGGTGAAGCAGGCGGTCGACGCCGTGGCCACCGTTGCGCCGCGCGTCAGCCTGGTCCTCAAGGCCGACATCAGACCGGGCCACACCGGGCAGCTCACCGCCAAGGTGGCCCGCATCGAGGACGCGCTCGGGCACTGACCACTCGAGACCACGTTGCCTCGACGGCGACAGCACCTTACCCTCGGGTAAGTACAACTGTTCACCGAAGGGGGGAGCCGGCATGCGTACCACCGACATGCAGTCCCTCGGCGAGGTGGCGGCAGAAGGCCTGACCGTACTGAACAGCCTGGTCCGCGGCATGCACACGGGGATCGCGAGCCGGGTGTTCACGTCCATCGGCCCGGTTGCCCGGCCGGTAGAGATCGTGCACGACGCGATCGCGGGCGCGGTGTACGACGCGCTCGACGTCACCGGTGCTCGGGTGCCCCCGAAGGTCGCGGAACTCGCCGCAGCGGGCCTGGCGTTCGACGACGATCCACCGCTGGACGAGCGCCCGGGTGTCGCGGAGGCGATCGCCGCGCTCAACGGCATCTACGGCGACGAGCTCGCCGACCGGGGCAACGAGTTCGCCGCCCCGATGGCGATCCGGGTCGACGGCCGCGCCGTCGCCCTGACCCCAGCGGCGATCACCGCCGCATTCGCAGAGCCGACCGACAAGCTCGCGGTGTTCGTGCACGGGCTGTGCCAGACGGAGTCGTCGTGGCATCGTCCACCTCGCCCGTCGACCGGCGCCCCGTCGACCTGGTACGGGGAACGCCTGCACGACGACCTGGGCTACACGCCGATCGAGATCCGCTACAACACCGGTCAGCACATCTCGACGAACGGCCGGGCACTCGACGATCTGCTCACCCGGCTGCTGGAGGTGTGGCCGGTTCCGGTCAGCCGCATCGCGCTGATCGGGCATTCGATGGGCGGGCTGGTGGCCCGCTCGGCCTGTCATTACGCCGCCGAGCGCAATCGCCGCTGGTGCCGGGCGACCCGCCAGGTGGTGTGCCTGGGCTCCCCGCACATGGGCGCCGACCTGGAGAAAACGGTCAACGCCGCCAGCTGGCTGATGATCCGGTTGCGCGAAACCCGGGCCATTGCGGAGCTACTGAACCTGCGCAGCGACGGCATCAAGGACCTGCGCTTCGGCGCCGTCCTCAACGACGACTGGGCCGAGGCGGACCCCGACGAATTCCTGCGGGACCGCTGCCGCGAGGTGCCGTTCCTGCCTCATGCCCGCTACCACTTCGTCGCGACCTCGGCCGCGCCGGCGGCGTTGGGCATGGTCGTTGGCGATTATCTGGTGCGGCCGGCCAGTGCCTCGGGGCGTGGCCGCAAGCGCCGACTGCCGTTCGAGGACGACGCAGGACTCGTGCTGACCGGTCTGCACCACTTCGATCTGCTCAACCATCCGGAGATCTACGACCGCCTTCACCAGTGGCTTTCGCGTAAGTGAGCAGAGCCACACGGCGGCGACGTTCGGATTGCGCTGCCTGACCACGACTGACGACTATGGACACACACGACAAGCACGCAGGGCCCGACCGGGCCGCGCCGCTGGGTCCGGTGGCCGGCGAGACCCTCAAGGATGCGGCCAACTGGCCGGGCCATTCGATGATCGCGGTGGGGTTGATCGCTTTCGCACTTTCACTCTGCGGGTTCGCGGTCGGTAGGAGCGGATTGGCGGTGGTCGCGCTGGTGATCGCCGCGGTCGGGCTGACCGCCGGCATCGGCTGGCTGTACATGGAGCACCGCCGGGTGCGTCAGCGGGGCATCGACATCCCGATAGAGCGGCCGGAGGACGTGCCCCCGGTGTAGTTGTCCCCAGAGCCGATTTCGTCCCCAGGTAGTCGCGCGTCGGGCGTTGGTGAGCGCGTGGATGTCGGTGGCGGCGGGCAGGTTGGGGGCATGTCTCCGATCAGTTCGTTGGCCATCGATGAGCGGTTGTCGGTGCTGCACGAGGAGTTGGCGGAGCTGACGGGACAGCGCAACGCGATCGATGCCCGGATCGTGGAGATCGCCGCCGAGATCGACCGGGATGAGCTGTGGGCGGCTGCCGGGGCGCGGTCGACGGCCGGGTGGCTGGCCTGGAAGGCCGGGGTGTCACCGGCGCGGGCGCACACGATCGCGGCGATCGCGCACCGGTATGACGAATTCCCCTCCTGTGTCGAGGGTTTGGCCCAGGGCCGGTTCTCCGTCGACCAGGTCGGGGTGATCGCCGAACACGGCCTGCCCGGCTCCGACCAGCACTTCGCCACGCTGGCCCAGTCCGCGACAGTGACCCAGCTGCGCACGGCGCTGAAGATGCAGCCCAAACCCACCCCGGAACCCCAGCCCGAGCCCGCTGCGGACCCCGAGCCGGCGCCCGTCCCGGATCCCGGGCCCCAGGTGTCGATCTCCTCGCGCAGCGACGAGCATTACACCTACTGGCAGATCACGCTCCCGCACGCGGCATTCGAGGCAGCGCTCGCCTCGCACCGTGACGCGCTCGTAGCGGAACGGACCGCCGCCGACCCCGACGGGCAGGCCCCGATGCCGACCACCGCGGCGGCGTTCCTGCGGCTGGTCGACGCCAGCTGGGACGCCGAGGCCGCCGCGCGACCGCACGGGCAACGCACCACCGTCGTCGTGCACGTCGACGTGGACACCCGGATCTCCCAGCTGCACCTGGGCCCCGTGCTCACCGACGCCGACCGCCGCTACCTGAGCTGCGACGCCACCTGCGAGGCGTGGTTTCACCGCGACGGCCGGGTGATCGGCGCGGGCCGATCGACCCGCACAGTCAACCGGCGGCTACGCCGCGCGCTGGAGCACCGAGACCACACCTGCGTGGTCCCCGGCTGCGGGGCCACCAGGGCGTTGCACGCCCACCACCTGGTGCACTGGGAGGACGGCGGCCCCACCGAACTGTGGAACCTCGCCCTGGTGTGCCCGTATCACCATCGGGCGCATCACCGCGGGCTCATCACGATCACCGGCCCCGCCGATCAACTCGTCGTCACCGACGCCGCCCGCCGAGCCCTGACCTCCGCGTCGCTGGCCCGCACACCAACCCGACCGCCCCCGGACGTCGCACCGTGCCCCGGCCCGACCGGCGAACGCGCCCAGTGGTGGTGGTACCAAACCTACGAACCGCCCAGCTAGGAGCGGACCAGCCGCGCGATCGCCGCGGACGCCTCGGCGAGCTTGGCGTCGGCCTCGTCTCCTCCGGCAGCCACGGCGTGCGACACGCAGTGGCCCAGGTGTTCGTCGAGCAGGCCCAGCGCCACCGACTGCAGGGCGCTGTTGACCGCGCTGATCTGGGTGAGCACGTCGATGCAGTACTTGTCCTCGTCGATCATCTTCGCGATCCCGCGGACCTGGCCCTCGATGCGGCGCAGCCGCTTGGCGTAGTTCTCCTTCTGCGCCGAGTAGCCGTGCGCGCCGTCGTCTGCGGCATCGCTGGCATTCGTCATGGCGCCACCTTACCCGTACCCCACGGGGGTATCCATATATGTTTTGGCCGGGTGAAACGCCAGGCGCATAATCGTCGGCATGCCCTCCCCCGAAACCCCGGCGTCCCCAGACATCAAGCCCCGCAGCCGCGACGTCACCGATGGCCTCGAGAAAACCGCCGCCCGCGGCATGCTGCGCGCCGTCGGCATGGGCGACGACGACTGGGTGAAGCCGCAGATCGGGGTCGGCTCGTCGTGGAACGAGATCACCCCGTGCAACCTGTCGCTGCAGCGGTTGGCGCAGGCGGTCAAGGCCGGCGTGCACGAGGCGGGCGGCTACCCGCTGGAGTTCGGCACGATCTCGGTGTCCGACGGCATCTCGATGGGCCACGAGGGCATGCACTTCTCGCTGGTCTCCCGCGAGGTGATCGCCGACAGCGTCGAGACCGTCATGCAGGCCGAGCGCCTCGACGGGTCCGTGCTGCTGGCCGGCTGCGACAAGTCCATCCCCGGCATGCTGATGGCGGCCGCACGCCTGAACCTCGCCAACGTGTTCCTCTACAACGGCTCGATCATGCCCGGTGTGGCGAAGCTGACCGACGGCACCGAGAAGGAAGTGACGATCATCGACGCGTTCGAGGCCGTCGGCGCGTGTGCGCGCGGCCTGATGTCACGCGAGGACGTCGACATCATCGAACGCGCGATCTGCCCCGGCGAGGGCGCCTGCGGCGGCATGTACACCGCCAACACCATGGCCTCTGCAGCCGAGGCCCTCGGAATGTCGTTGCCGGGCAGCGCCTCTCCGGTCGCGATCGATTCGCGCCGCGACGAGTACGCCCGCCGCTCCGGCGCCGCGGTCGTCGAGATGCTGCGCCGCGGCATCACCGCCCGCGACATCCTCACCAAGGAGGCGTTCGAGAACGCGATCGCCGTCGTGATGGCGTTCGGCGGGTCCACCAACGCGGTGCTGCACCTGCTGGCCATCGCCTGGGAGGCCCGCGTCGAACTGACGCTGGCGGATTTCACGCGCATCGGGAACAAGGTGCCCCACCTCGCCGACGTCAAGCCGTTCGGCCGCCACGTGATGAAGCACGTCGACGAGATCGGTGGCGTGCCCGTGGTGATGAAGGCACTGCTCGATGCTGGTCTGCTGCACGGGGATTGCCTGACCGTCACCGGTCAGACGATGGCGGAGAACCTGGCCCACATCGAGCCGCCGGATCCGGATGGCAAGGTGCTGCGCGCGATGAACAACCCGATCCACCCCACCGGCGGCATCACGATCCTGCACGGCTCGCTCGCGCCCGAGGGCGCCGTGGTGAAGTCGGCGGGCTTCGATTCCGACGTGTTCGAGGGCACCGCGCGGGTCTTCGAGCGTGAGCGCGCCGCGCTGGACGCGCTGGAGGACGGCACGATCACCCACGGTGACGTCGTGGTGATCCGCTACGAGGGCCCCAAGGGCGGCCCCGGGATGCGGGAGATGCTGGCGATCACCGGCGCGATCAAGGGCGCCGGGCTGGGCAAGGACGTGCTGCTGATGACCGACGGCCGGTTCTCCGGTGGGACGACGGGGCTGTGCGTGGGCCACATCGCGCCGGAGGCCGTCGACGGCGGACCGATCGCGTTCGTCCGCGACGGCGACCGCATCCGCCTCGACGTGGCCAAGGGCACGCTGGACCTCCTGGTCGACGAGGCCGAATTCGAGTCGCGTAAGGCGGGATTCACGCCGCTGCCCCCGGTGTACGAGACGGGCGTGCTGGCCAAGTACACCAAGCTGGTCGGTTCGGCGGCCGTCGGCGCGGTCTGCAGCTAATTGTCGTTATCACCGTTAGACGGTATCGAGTCGCACGAAGACCACAATGCATCCAAATCGTCGTTAGCAGCGGCGAACTGCTCACGCGTTGTGGAGTTTATTTTGCCGGGAATCTTCGATGCGAAGCCGGCGAAACCGCCGCCTTTTCCAGTTGGCCGATAGAAGACCACGAACTGCGCCGCCTCCAGAGAGCCGTGACCCACGCACTGACTGCGTTGCAAGTCCCAACCCTCTTCCTGCATATGCTGGAGTGGCTCTTCAAATATTGGGTCGAATTGCCCCGGGGGGGAAGTGAGGGGGAACAGCCCCATCGGGAACGTCCCTGCGCTGAAGCGCACCACCATAGCGCCAGCCACTAGCCCTAGGTCGACGATATCGGTGTCCCAGACGGGTCCCGCTACGGGGAGCGCTTCGCCGTCGGTGAATGAAGCGGTACCTCCTGCGCACCCGTTCGTGCAGACAATGAGGTGTTCAAGGTCGCGCAGCTGGAGAACGCTCTGTGCGGTATAGGTAGACCCGGAACTGAGCGCGGTCACGCTCGTAATGCGCCGATCCCCGGCGTAATCGTCGATACCTTTGACCCACGTGATGAGGTATTCCTCAGTGCCTTCAGGGGGCTGGGTCGTCGTGATCGCTTCAGTCTCGACGTAGCGGCGGTACTTGGTGTGCACTTCAACGTCGTAGGACGCTTGTCCGATTCGACCGCCGAAAGTGCGAGAAGGGTGGACGGTCTCATCGATGAGCGTGCTTGTGTAACCGTCGAGGATCCAATCACCGTCTGTGACCCCACAGCCGCCCGACCTGCACCTGGCACTGCCTACGCTATCCACCTCTTTCATGAATCCCGGTGATTCAAAAAGGTCGCGCAGCGTTGCCACACGGGTGGGTCCGGCGGGGGGCCGCGTGGGGTCGGTCGGTGGTGGGGCGTAAATCACAGGGGCGATGGAGATGGATACTGGCTGATAAACCCTGTGTCCGTAGCCGTCTTCTACGGTGACATAGAAGACGTCGCGAATACCGTTCCTTTCGGCTGACAAGACGCGCGCGGCGACGGTCGGTGTGTACTCAAATGTGCCGTCGAAGTAGTTAATTGTGACTCGTCCCAGCGGCGTTGTGGAGTAGACCAAGTCGCGCACTCTTGTTGTGCTCTTACTGGACACTGTGAACGCAAAGCCATCATCGTGACCGTCGGGGTCGGTCGCTGTAACGCGTCCCTTTGTCAGTCCCGTATAGCTGTTTTGCTCGGTGATCGTGACCGATGCGACGGCAGGGCGGTTGAGGTCACTAATCGGAACAACGATCCCAATGGTTTCTTGAACCAGGCCGTCCGTCCCCCTGACTGTGACCGTAAAGGTGTCGACGTTGCCGCGGGGGTTGCTTTCTGAATCGGCCGCCGCGTCGTAACGAGCCTGCAAACTGGGTGTGTAGGTGTACGCGCCGGTCGCGGGGTCTATGACCACCGATCCTCTGGCGGGGCTGCTGGCGTGGTAGGTGACCGATCCCGCGGGGTGTGTGCCGACGCTAACGACTCCGCTGATCGCTCCCGTCGCGAGGTCGTCGGGCTTCGTGTTGGTCCGCCCGGTCGCAAGCGCCTCCTCAGCTGACCGGGTGACGGCGGCTGGTTGAAAGCTCACGTTGTTGCGGGAGAGGGCGATTCCGCCGTGGTCGTCAGTTGCGGTGAACAGGATGTCCCGCCATGCTTCGGCGTCGCTGCCTGGTGCGCTCGCGTAGCGCCATTGGAAGAGATTCCCACCGATCCAATCGACTGTCACGGTACCCAAATCGGAGTCGGTGGTTGCGACCACAGCCACGTAGTCACCGTCGTAATCGCCAGCCCCGACTGTACCGATGATGTCACCGGTTGCCGTGTCACGGTGATAGGTGGGTGATGGTGCGACTACCGGGTCTGTGTTTCGCCCCGCCACCGGCAAAGTGATGGTTCCCTCTAAAATTCCGCCTCGGCCGTCGTTGGCTGTCCACCGGAAGGAGTAGGTGTCTGGGCGTCCAACGGACGCGGCCGCCTCGTGCATCCGCTCGGACCTCGGGAAAAAGGTCCACGTCCCCGTCGTATTATCGATCTCAAATGTGCCGTCGTCGAGGCTGCTGTCTCCGATGGGTGCGACGGTGTAAAAGAGCCGATCGCCATCAGGATCAATGACGTTGAACTTGCCGACGACCGCCCCAGTCTGTGAATTGGGCAGATCGTATGTCGGGTCAGAAGCTTGTTGTGGTGGGCGGTTTTCACCTGGCGTCGAGCCCAAGATCCTCACGGCGAGGGTGAGCGGCGTTACGCCGCCGAGGTGGCCGTCGTCGACGACGGCCAGCAAGCTGTCTGTTCGATCCTCTTCGGTCGCGCCCGGGTCAGCTGCAGCGGTGCGCATCTCCGTAGTGGGGGTGTAGATGAACGTTCCATCAGCATTGATCTGAACACCGCCGCCTTTAACCGATCTGATAGCTCCGCTGTAAGTGCGAGTGTCCCCGTCGGGATCCGTGGAGGTGATCTGTCCCGTCACGGCGCCGGTCACCGGGTCCGGCTGTCCCACAGAATAATCGGCTGACGGTGCTGAATTCTTCGGACTGATCGTTACCGTGACAGGGACGACAAGAGAGCCGCCGCGGCCGTCGGAGACGGCGACGGTGAAGTAGTCCTGGGTGACGGCAGTGGGTGCGTTCGTAGCCGAGGCGGTATGCCGGGCGTCAGCTGTCGGAGTGTAGGTGAAGGTTCCATCACCGTCGACTATCACGCTGCCGCGTAAGGGAGTAGTTGCACCCAGCTCGTAGGTCAGCGGGTCTCGATCAGGGTCGGTGGCGATGACCGTGCCTGCGACTCTGCCGTCATTGTCGGGGTTTGTAGCAGATGCGGATCCGTTGGTGGGCGCCGCGTTGGTCAAGGCCGGAAGAATCGTGACGGGGATGGTGACGGTATCGGTGCCACCGTGTCCGTCGTTGACGGTGATCGTGAAGATGTCGTTGCGGCGGAGGGGATTTCTTGCTGCGGACCTGGCGGCGGCGGTGGGGACATAGGTGTATGAGCCATCTGTGTCGATGGTGACGGCACCTTTGTCGGTGACATTCGGGGCTGTGAAGGTAATGGGATCACCGTCTCGGTCGACGACTGTGATGGTGCCCGTGACGGTGCCCGAGTCGGCATCAGGTGCGTCAGAATGGTTGCGGGCCTGTGGTTTTGAATTGATAGGGCGGATGAGAACTGTGACAGGCACCGACACCGAGCCACCCTGCCCGTCGGTGACAGCGACGGCGAAGGTATCAGTCCTATCAGCTTCCGTTGCATTCGTGGATGCGGCAGCGTGTCGGGCGTTCGGCGACGGCGTGTAGGCGAAGATCCCGTTTGTATTGATGGAAACGGTTCCTTTTAAGGGTTCGGTCGCTACGTAGGTCAGGCGATCGCGATCCGCATCACGGGCCCTGACCCGCCCGAGGACCCTGCCGGTGAGCAAGTTCGGTGCGGTTGTATAGGCCAAACTGGCGGTGGGTGCTGTGTTGCCGGCACTGCTCGGCCGTCGAGTCGAGGCGGCGGCCAGGGCGAGAGCCATAGGTCCCGCGGCAGGGGAGCCCGGCGTATCAGAGTTTCCGCCCGTAGCAGCCGGCAGCGACACCGACTTTACGGCGGTGGCAACAGTCGGCCTTGGCGATGATGCCGCGCGATCTTTAATGCGGACATCGCCGTCGGAGCGCGGGATGATGGCTATAGGTTGGCTCGCTGTAGTAGTGGGCTCAACAGCAACATGGACATCGGCGCTTTGGTGCTCGCTCAGCCTGACCGGCCGGCCATCCTCCCAAGATGTCCTAGATTGCTTGTGCGGCAACTGTTGGCGCGACGGTGCGCTCCGCAACGATGGTGAGGTGTGCCCGTGGGGTCGGTCCGCTGAGCGAGCGTCTTCGGCGGTGAGTTCGTGGTCGTCGCTGTTGCCGGGGGTGGGCTCGTCGTCGGAGGCGGCGTGTCCGCCCCGGCCCCCATCGTTTAAGTCATCCTTCGCGTCGACAGCGTCCGCGTCGTGACTCGTCGATTCATGAGTCGGAGAAGCTTGAAGCCGATTGGGCTCCTCGCTGGTGTTGCTGCTGCCGTAATGCGGCTCATTGTTCGAGACCGCCGACTCTTCGGCAGAGTCGGTTCGATGTGGCGTGTTAACAGACCCTGCGGCGCTGGTGGCATCATCTGCCTGAGCGAAGCCCGGCGACACGCCTAACCCGATTCCCACTCCCAACGCAACAGCTAGGGCTCCCACCCGTCCAACGTGCTTTGCATAGGCTACGACCGCTCCCCCCGCAGCGCGACCTCCCGCCGGGTCGCTAACCAATCGGATGCGACGTTGTCCAGCCATGTGATCCCCCCAGATCATTCTGACGCCGCGTGCACGCATGTTCTCTGCGTCGAGCGTCGGTGAGCTGACGGTAGGGCATCGATGACGATCCGGGATACCGGGTTTTCCCCGTATTTGCTGAAAGTATGGGTTCGGGGCGCTACTTGCCGACCTCTACTCGCGGTTGGCGGCTGGAGCCGGGTTGAGGTGCTGCGGCGCGGATGTCGATTTTATGCTGCGGTGCGCCAGTGCAGGGCTTTGCGGGTCGAGTCGCGACTGACCCAAAGCGCGTGGTGGGGGTATGGGCTTGCCCGGATGCCCGACGTAACGTCGTCCCCGCTGTCACAATGCTGTGCGTGGCCGGGGGGATGGTAGGTCGAAACCGAGAACGGGCAGCGGTGCAGTCGTTGCTGGAGTGTGTCCGTAATGGACCGGCTGGCTTGATCTTGGAGGGCGAGGCCGGCATCGGGAAGACAACCGTGTTGCAGGCCGCCGTCGGCGCTGCTGCCAGCGCGGGGTTCACTGTCATGTCGGCCGGTGGCGCGACGGCTGAAGTAGGGATGGCGTTCGCCGCGATCGCTGACTTGCTTGGCGGTGTGGGTACCGGTGCATTGGACACCCTCCCCCCGGTGCAGCGGGCATCTCTGAACCGGGTGCTGCTGCGAGGATCCGAGGGCCCGACGAATGACGAGCGCGCTGCCGCGGCCGCGTTCCTGTCGGTACTGCATACGCTCGCCGACTCACGGCCTGTGCTCGTGGCTATCGATGACGCGCAATGGATCGACGCCTCCAGCCGGGCTGTGCTGGGTTTCGCGTTGCGGCGAGTCAAGCGTCGGATCGCAGTGATCGCGACGGTGCGTAACGGAGGGCAGACCGGAGAGTCCAACACCGACTGGATAGCGCTGCCCGCAAAGGCCAATGTTTCTCGGATTGCGTTGCAACCGATGTCTGTTGGTGGTTTGCACAAGGTGATCATGAGCGAACTGGGGGCGGCGCTATCACGCCCGTTGATCACGCGCATCCACGCGCTCTCGGGCGGAAATCCCTTCTACGGGGTCGAATTAGCGCGCAGCCGGGATGTCATGATGTCGACCTTTCCTGCCTTGCCTGCCCGGCTGGACAACCTGATCGGGGCACGGCTGGACGCTATCGACCCCCATGCCTCCCGGCTGTTGCTCATCTGTGCCTGTCAGGCATCGCCGCAAATGAGCGATTTGGCGCTTGTCCATGGTGGCGAGGTCGAGGAGGTGGTGGCGCTGCTGCACGGCGCAGAGAAGGAGCGCCTCGTCGTCTTCGATGGAGACCGCATACGTTTCACCCACCCCTTGCTGGCCCACGCGGTGTACGCCCGGGCCAGCGCAGCTGATCGACGGGCTGTACACAGCGCGCTCGCTGGAATTGACGACCACATCGAGACACGTGCCCGTCATCTGGCGCTGGCCGCGGTGACCGCCGAGGAATCAACACTGAACGCACTCGACGAGGCCGCCGAATCAGCGGCCTCGCGTGGAGCGCACAGCTCCGCTGCTGAGCTC
Organism: Mycolicibacterium sp. 018/SC-01/001; assembly: GCF_007096635.1. GTDB lineage: Bacteria > Actinomycetota > Actinomycetes > Mycobacteriales > Mycobacteriaceae > Mycobacterium. The sequence goes on along the minus strand of NZ_VKAA01000003.1, from coordinate 80,616 downwards.
GTTGAGCTGGCCATCAACCTCGGCGGTCGCAGCCCGGTGCGGCGCTTGCGCGCGGCCGACTACCACTTTCGCGCAGGAGCACTCGAGGCCGCGGAGCGGATCGTGGGGCCACTGGTCGACGAGTTGCCGATGGGCACCTTGCGCACGATCGCGCTGATGGTGCAAGGCGGCGTTCGCGGGTACCGCCACGGGCTGGCCAGCGCGGCCGACGTCTTAGCCCGCGCGGTCGAGGAAGCCGGCGACAATACTGTCCTGCGGGCTCAAGGACTAATGTTGTTATCGCTGGCAATCGGCTTGACCGGCGATATGACCACCTGTGTCGCCCATGCCCGCCGCGCATACCGCGACGCCATGGCGCTAGGAGTTCCAACTCTGCGCAGTCAGACTGCCGCGCTATGGGTGCACGTGAGCTTCATGTACGGACTGGGCACCGATCAGGCTGCGCTTGCAACGGCGTTGGCCGACGAAGACCCCGACACCGATGCCCCCGCGACGGTTCAAGCCAGTGCAGTGTTCGCCATCAACTGCGCCTGGACGGGCCAGCTGCATGACGCACGCTCCTCGATGGCCGAAATCGCTCGCCGCTGCGGTGAGCGCGGCAACGAAGTCGATGTGGTTTGGGCGGCCAGCCTACAGACGGTGATCGATATCTGGTTGGGTCGCTACGCCGATGCGGCGCGGACCGCATCCGATGCTTTCGAGCACGCCCAACAGATCGGGGGCCAACTTCCGCTGATCGACGCGCAAACCAGCCTGGCCGCTGTAGCTGCCTACACGGGGCGCCTCGCCGATGCATACGAGGCAGCAACCGCCGCCGCAGAGGCGGCCCGCTCGAGCGGCATGACCTACCTGGCTGGTCCCCCACTGATGAGCCTGGCCTTCGCCCAAGTGTCCAGCGGGCGTTACGGCGAGACGCTGCAGACACTGGAGCCACTGCTGGCATCCTTCGACTCGGACCACGACACCGAGATCGTGAGGGGCGCCTACCTGCCGGATGCTATCGAGGCTCTCATTCACACCGGCCAGACCGATCGGGCGACACCATTAGTCGAGGCACTGCAATCAAACGGTGCGCGGCTGGGTCGCGCGTGGATGCTCGCAGTAGGAGCACGCGGGCGCGCCCAACTGTTGGCTCATAGCGGCGATCTTCAGGTTGCCGAACATTCAGCGCTGCAGGCTCTTGCACACCATGACCAGTTGCCGATGCCATTCGAAAATGCCCGTACCCAGTTGCTGTTGGGGCAGATTCAACGCCGCCGGCGCCGTCCCAAGGAGGCGATCGCCACCTTGACTGCTGCGGCAGCGGCCTTCGACGAACTAGGTAGCCCCCTCTGGGCAGACCGCGCACATGCCGAGTTGCGGCGCTTGGCAAGTCGCTCGAACAGAAGCAACACCTTCACCCCTGCTGAACGACAGGTCGCTGAGAAGGCTGCCGCGGGCTTTTCAAACAGAGAAATCGCTACTGCGCTCAGCGTTTCGCCGAAAACAGTAGAGATGCATCTTTCAAATGTTTACCGCAAAGCCGGCGTTCACTCCCGCGCTCAACTAGCAGCGCGGTGGCCGTCTGCAAGAGACGACGCCGGACCATCGCCGAATGCTTACTGATTCCCGTCACAGCGCACCGCGAAATTGATGAAAGTGTCCACACCGCCGGTGACTCGGTCCGGCGGACATCCTGCGTCGTGACACACTCGACTGACTATCTCGGCGTTCTCTGCGACGAAGGCGCAAAATACCGTTTCATCGCTAGGAACCGCGATCATCGAAGCGACTTGCACTGTGCAGCCAGCCCGCCGGGCTTTCGCGATACTGGCCATCAATCGACCTGCCGTGTGGGCGAGCGGCATCGAAGCTAGTGACGCCTGGTACCACTCGACCAGGAACCGGGCACCCGCGTCCTCCGATCCGCACATCGGAACCAATCTATCCGCTGAGAGACGCTAGGACATCAGGGATTCCCCTGTAATCGTCATGCCATTGTTTCGTTAGCACTTGGCACCCGGACGGTGCATGTTCAGCGCTTTCCGTGACGCACCGTGGCTGACGACCCTCGCCAACATCAAAAACATTAGACCCTGCCGCCCACGCAGCTAGGGCAGGCACCCGCACGAGTTGCGGCGATGGAAGGCCGTCGGCACCTGGATGCGCTGCGCCGCAGCGTCTTCCGCGCGGACCCGGCGCAGCAGCAGCTGCGCCGCGGTGGCGCCGATGGTCTCCACGTCCTGGGCCGCGGCGGTGAGCTTGGGCTCGAACAGATCCGACCACTCGAAGTCGTCGTAGCAGGCGAACGCCACGTCGGACGGGATCGACAACCCCAGGCCGCGTAGCGCTTTGACGGCGCCGATCGTCATCGCGTTGTTCATCGACACCAGCGCGGTGGGCCGGTCCTGACCGGCCATCGCCGCCCGGACCGCCCGCTGCGCGACGTCGGTGCTGGACTCGCCGTCGATCACCAGAGCGGGATCGAGCGGAATGCCGCGGGCGGCCAGCGCCGCCGCGTACCCGTCGAATCGTTCGACGGTCGAGGAAATTCCGGCGATGCCGCGCACGACGGCGATCCGTCGGTGCCCGTGGTCGATCAGGTGCTCGGTGAGCGTGCGGGCCGATTCGACGTTCTCGGGACCCACCTGGTCGCAGTCGATGTCGACGGCACGGTCGATCAGCACCAGCGGGGTCCCGGTGCGCACGATCGTCGGCAGCGTCACCCGCTCCGAACCCGCGGCAGGGGCGACGATCATCCCGTCGACCTGCCGGTCCAGCAGCGAGTCGGTGACCCGTTTCTCCGATTCGGCGTCGTCATGGGAGTCGCCGACGATCAGCACGTATCCGGCTTCGGAGAGCGCCCTCTCGACCGCATGTACGAGGTTGCCGAAATAGGGGTTGGTCAGTGCCGAAATCGACAGCCCCACGGTGTGGGTGCGCCCCGCCGCCAGCGAGCGGGCCACGCCGTTGCGGCGGTACCCGGTCTCGGCGATCGCCGCCTCGACGCGCCGCCGTGTCCCGATGTCGACCCGGCGCGTCCCGTTGATCACGTGCGAGACCGTCGACGCCGACACCCCCGCCAGCCGCGCGACGTCGCCCATCGTGGTCATGGCAGCCTGATCATGACAGCCGAAGAATCCGGTCGGCGCGGGCGGACGTCGACTCGATCAGTTGGGCGTTGCGTTCATCGGAACCCAGCGCCCAGAACTCCGCCTCCTCCGGGGTCTTCCCGAACGCCTCGTGCCGGCGGACCAGACGCTCGTGCCGGACATCGGTGTCCGGCGCGAGGAACCACACCTCGTCGAGGCAAGCTCGCGCGGCCGGCCACGCCCCGGAATCCAGGAGCAGGTAGTTGCCTTCGGTGACCACGAGCGGGGTCGAGGCGTGTACCGGGATCGAGGAGCCGATGGGTTCCTCGATCTCCCGCCGGAACCGCGGCGCGTAGATCACGGGATCACCGTCGCGCTGGTCGCGTAGCGCGGTGAGAAGCCGCGCGTACCCGTCGTCGTCGAACGTGTCGTGTGCGCCCTTGCGGTCGCGGCGACCCAGGTCGATCAGCACCTCGTTGGCCAGATGGAACCCGTCCATCGGCACGAGCACCGCGTCGTCGGGACCGAGCGCATCCACCAGTTGCTCTGCAACCGTGGACTTTCCGGCTCCGGGTGCCCCGGTCAATCCGAGGATACGGCGGGTGCCGGGTGTGACCAGTGCGCGCGCCCACCCGATCAGCTGCTCGACGGTGGCGTCATCGATGTCGTGCTCAATGGTCACCGCTGCCGCCTTCGATCGAGGGGAGTTCCGCCAGCCAGGCCCGCGGCCCGATCACCGAGCACCGCAGCGCGGCGACACGTGCCGCCGCGGCGACGCGCTCGTCGAGGCGGACCACGCCGGCCGCACCGAAGTAGCAGTATGCCCCGTGGAAGGCGTCCCCGGCGCCGAGGGTGTCGCGCACCTCGACGCGCGGGACGGGCACGCTGCCGGAGTCTCCCGCCGACCACCACCGGATCGGTTCGGCGCCGGCGGTGATCACCACAGTGGGGGCCCCGCCGTCGAGGAGGGCGCGGGCGGTCACCTCGGGGCTGTCGGTGCCCGGGGTGCGAAAGTCACCGGAGCACACCATGTCCGAGCCCTCGCGGATCAGATCGGCCATCACCGGCTTCCACCTGCCCGCGTCGACGACGCAGGGCACCTGCTGCGCGACGGCTGAGCGGGCTGCGGCAACACCGATCGCGGGGTGGTGCCCGTCGACGAGGACGACGTCGGCGCCGGCGATCAGGGTGTCCAGCGCCGGAGGCGCCGCGACGTCGGAGGCGACCGCATCGAGTGACACCACGGCGCGGTCGCCGGTGCCCTCGACCACCGACACACTCGACACCGGCACCGGACGCGACGTCCCCGCGGCGGCGTCGATGACCTCGACCCCGTGGGCGACCAGATCGCTGCGCACGAGGTCGGCGACCGGCTCGGCGCCGAGTGCGGTGACGAGCACCGCGGTGCCGCCGAGCGCGGCGAACGTCACCGCCGCATTGGCGGCCGGGCCGCCGGCAGCGACGAATTGCGCTGCCGCGGTGATCTTCTGATTGGCTGCGGGCGGTTCGGCGATGCGGTGGATCACGTCGAGGGTGGCCAGACCGACGAAGACCCCCCGCGGCTCAGAGGCCGGCGCGTTCCTCATCGGTCGGCTCCTCCGCACCGGTCATCAGGGCCACCACCTCGGACATCGACCGCTTCTTCGGGTCGACGACACCGGCGCGCTGACCCAGCCGATGGATGTGGATGCGGTCGGCCACCTCGAAGACGTGCGGCATGTCGTGGCTGATGAGCACCACCGGGATGCCGCGGTCGCGAATGGATGTGATCAGGTCGATCACCTGACCCGATTCCCGCACGCCCAGCGCGGCGGTCGGCTCGTCCATGATGATGACCCCGCGGCCGAACGCCGCCGCCCGCGCGACCGCCACGCCCTGGCGCTGTCCGCCGGACAGCGTCTCGACGGCTTGGCTGACCGCTTTGATGCCGATCTTCAGATCGGCCAGGTGCCGGGCGGCGTCCTCCCGCATCCGCGGCATGTCGAGCCGACGGAACACGCTGCCCGCGACGCCTTTTCGCCGGACCTCGCGGCCGAGGTACAGGTTGGAGGCGATGTCGAGGGCGGCGACCACGGCCAGGTCCTGATACACCGTCTCGATGCCGGCTGCGCGGGCGTCACGGGTGTTCTTGAACGACACCGGCTCGCCGTTCATCAGGATCTGACCCGAGTCCGGGATCACGGCTCCGGCAAGCGCTTTGATGAGACTGCTCTTGCCGGCGCCGTTGTCGCCGATGACGGCGAGCACCTCACCGGCGCGCAACTCGAAGTCGGCACCGTTGATCGCGGTGACGTTCCCGTACTTCTTGACCAGACCGCGCGCTTCCAGAACCGGGGTCATCGGGACCTCCTGCGGGTGAATTGATCCACGGCCACCGCGACGATCACCAGGATGCCGGTCGCGATGTTCTGGTAGAGGTTGTCGACCCCGGCCTGGGTGAGACCGTTGCGCAGGACGCCGACGATCAGGGTGCCGACCAGTGTCCCGACCACGCCGCCACGGCCACCGAACAGGCTGGTGCCGCCGATCACCACGGCGGTGATGGTCTCGAGGTTGGCGTTCTGGTAGGCGTTCGGATCGGCATTGGGGATGCGGCCCAACGCCGCCCAGGCCGCGATCGCGGCGATCACGCCCGTCGTGACGTACACCGACAGCAGCACCCGGCCGGATTTGATGCCCGACAGATCCGATGCCTGTGGATTACCGCCGACGGCGTAGACGTGCTTGCCCCACGCGGTCTGCGAGAGCGCGTACCAGACAACGGCATACACCAGCAGCATCGCGACGACACCGTACGTCGTCGAGAAGGTACCGACGCGGAACGACGTGCCGAGGAACGTCAGCGGCCCCGGCGGCACCCGGTAGGTTTCCGACCCGGCGAGCAGTCGGGTGGCCGCCTGGATCGCGGTGAACGTGCCGAGGGTGACGATGAACGGCGGCAGCCGCAGCGCGGTGACGAGGCCGCCGTTGAGCGCGCCGAACACCACGCACACCAGCAGCGTGGAGCCCAGCGCGACCACCGGCCCGTTGGCGCCGGCGCTCTGGGCCATCACGATCGTGCCGAAGACCGCGACGGCGCCGATCGACAGGTCGATGCCCGAGGTCAGGATGATCAGCGTCTGCCCGACCGCGAGGATGCCGACGACGACGGACTGTTGCAGGATCAGCGACACGTTCTGCGGTTCGAGGAACGAGTCCGAGATGACGCTGAACACCACGATCGCCAGCACCAGGGCCACCAGCGGGCCCAGCAGCGGTTCGCGGAGCAGGTTCGCCGCGGTCAGCCGACTCGACAGCGGCGGCTTCGTCTGTGGTGCCTTCGTCTGGGGTGCAACGCCGTTCGTCATGACCCGGCGGTGCCCCAGCAGTTCTGCTCGCCCCAGGCGGTGTCCTTGGACTCGATGCCGGGCATGGGCTTGTCGGTGATCAGCTGCGAGCCGGTGTCGTTGAAGCCGCTGGGCTTGGTGCCGTCCTTGGCGAACTTGACGACGGCCTGCACGCCGAGTTCGGCCATCTTGGCGGGGAACTGCATGACCGTGGCACCGATCTTGCCGGCCTTCACGTCGGCGACACCGGTGCAGCTGCCGTCGATCGAGCCGATCGTGATCTGGCCGGCCCGGCCCGCGGACTGGATGGCTTGGTAGGCGCCTGCGGCAGCCGGCTCGTTGATCGTGTACAGCGCGTTGATGCGTGGTGCCCGCTGGAGGATGTTCTCCATCGCGGTCTGTGCCTTGGTCTGGTCGCCGTTGGTGTTCTCCTGGCCGACGATCTCGGGCGAGTTGTTGGTGATGCCGAAGCCTTCGAGGAAGCCGTCGTGGCGGAACGTGTCGACGGTGCCGCCGGGGGTGCCGTCGAGCATGACGACCTGGGGGGCGGCGTTGCCGATGGCTGCCTTGACCCACTTGCCCTGGCTGACGCCCGCGGCCTTGTTGTCGGTGGCGTAGGTCGCGTCGACGGCGTCTTCGGGGTCGGTCGCCGTGTCGAGCGCGATGACGATGACGCCGGCGTCGCGGGCCCGCTTGATCGCGTCGAGAACGCCGGTCGACGAGTTCGGCGTGATGAGAATGCCTTTGACGCCCTGGCCGACCATGTTCTCGATCGCAGTGACCTGGCCTTCGTTGTCACCGTCGAAGGCACCCGCGAGCGCGATCAGCTGGGCGCCGTCCTTGTCGGCCTGCGCCTGGGCGGCCTCGCGGACCTTGACGAAGTACGGGTTGGAATCGGTCTTGGTGATCAGGCCGACCTTGACGCTGTCCGACCCCGAGCCGCCGCTGCATCCGGTCATGCCCAGCACCAGCGAACCGGCCATCACCACCGATCCGATCGTGAACACGGCGCCCCTGCGCATGCCGACCATATGGACTCCTTTGTCCCCGGGCGACGCCCGACGCGCCGCGGTTGGACGGGAGCCTAAGCGGTAGGCAAGCGCTTGCGCATGCGCTTTCGCAAAATTGCGCCGAGACGGTTACCGGGCCTCGATCTCCTGCCGGCCGGCGAGCCGGGTGTCCCATTCGGCCAGCACCGCTGTGTCGGTGCGCGGGGTCACCAGGCTCACGACCACGTACACGATCAGGCTGGACGCGAGCCCGTAGTAGATCGGTTCGTTGGCCAGCACGTCGCCGACGACGACCATCGTGGCGATCGTGACCACGGTGCCCACGGCCATCGACCACAGCGCGCCGGCGCCGGTGGCGCGCTTCCACAGGAAGCCGCCGAGGATCGCGACCAGGAGCCCGCCGACGAGGATGTCGTAGGCGATCGTCAGCGCGGCCACCACGTCATCGAGCAGCGCGGCGATGACGATCACCACGACCCCGAGCACCACCACGTAGCGCCGGTCGGAGTGCACGTCGTCGACCCCGTCCCGGGTGTCCGGGGTCCGGCCGAACAGCCTCTGCACCAACGGTTTCACGTCGGTACGGGTGACGGTCGCGGTGGCGATCAGCGCTCCCGACGCGGTCGACATCATCGCGGCGACGGCCGCAGCCAGCACCAGACCGCTGATGCCCACCGGCAGAATGGTTTCCGCGATCTGGGCGTACACGTCGTCACGGACCTCCACCTCGGGCAGGAACGTCGCCGCCGCCATGCCGATGATCGCCCCCGCGATGCCATAGCAGACGCAGTACAGGGCTGCGGCTGTGCCGCCCCACTTGGCCACCTGCGGCGAGCGCGCCGTGAACACCCGCTGCCAGATGTCCTGACCGATCAGCATGCCAAAGCTGTAGACGACGAAAAACGTGATGATCGTCGGCAATCCGATCGCGCCGAGGTCGAACACCGCGTCGCCCGCACGCTCGCGGATGCCGGCGAAACCGCCCGCCTTGCTCAGGGTGAAGGGCAGCATCAGCGCGAAGATGCCGATCGTCTTGAGCACGAACTGCACCATGTCGGTGAGCGTGATCGACCACATGCCGCCGATGGCCGAGTACAGCATCACCACCGCACCGCCGATGATCACCGATACGGTGCGGTCGGTCGCGAACAGCACATTGAACACCGTGGCGTACGCGATCGTCGAGGTGACCGACAGCATCAACGTGTACGCCGCCATCACGATGCCGGACGCCGACGTGGCGTCCACGCCGTAGCGCAGCGTCAGCATCTGGGCCACGGTGTAGACGCGCAGTCGCTGGATGCGGCCGGCGAAGAACAGGCTCAGCGCGAGCAGGCCCACGGCGATCGCGACGACCAGCCACATGCCCGACAGGCCCCACTTGTAGCCCAATCCGACGCCACCGACCGTCGACGCCCCACCCAGCACCACGGCGGCCATCGTTCCGGTGTAGAGGGTCGGGCCGAGCCGCCGGCCCGCGACCAGGAAGTCCGCCGAATCCTTGGTCCTGGTCCTGCCCCAGAACCCGAAGGCCAGCATGGCCACCAGATAGACCACGATGATCGCGATGTCGAGCGGCTTGCCCATGGTGTTCTCCCGTCTGCTCTCAGGTGGGTGCGAACATCCGCAGCGTTGCGGACAGGACGACGACCGCAGGACCGGGTTCGCGCAGCGCTGCGCTGACGGCGGTCCCGACGGTGTCGAGGGTGGCTGCGGTCGCGGGGATGCCGAAACTCGTTGCCAGAGCGACGAAATCCGGTCGGACGAGCTCGGTGGCGGTGGCCTGACCGAAGGTGTCGGTCATGTATTCGCGCAGGATGCCGTAGCCGCCGTCGTCGACGATCAGCCACGTCACATCCGCATCGTGCTGCCGCGCGGTGGCCAGCTCGGCGATCGAGTACATCGCTCCGCCGTCGCCGGACACGGCGAGAGTCGGCTCGCCGGTTCCGATGGCCGCGGCCACCGCGGCGGGGAACGCGAATCCGAGCCCACCCGAGCCCTGAGCGCAGTGGAACGCGCCGTCGAGCGGGTCCCATGCCGACCACGCCCAGTACGCGGCGATCGTCATGTCCCAGAAGGTCTGCGTCGCAGCAGGAGTCGCCGATCGCAGCGCCGACATGAGGCCGAGCTCGGCCGTGACGTCCTGGGCGGCGAGGCGGGCCTCGACGGCGTCACGCAGGCCACGTGCCCGGCCGGCCCCGTCGCCGGAGGCCCGCCGGGTGACGCGCTGCCCGATCGCGGTCAGCGCCGACGCGGCGTCGGCGTGGACGGCCAGCGCGGGGTGATTCGCCGCCAGCACGCGGGATTCGGCGTCGACGTGGATGATCCGGCCTCGCGGCGCGAGGGTGAAGTAGTTGCTCGTCACCTCGCCCATCGCGGTGCCGACGGCAAGCAGCACGTCGGCGTCGGCGAGCAGGTCGGTGGTGTGCCGGTCCTCGATCCAGGATGCGGCTGAGAGCGGGTGGTCGAAGGCGATCGCACCCTTGCCGCCGACGGTGGAAACCACCGGCGCGTCAACAGCTTCCGCGAGATCGACCAACGCCTCGGGCCCGCCGCGCGATCGGCGCACCCCGCCGCCGGCGAGGATGACCGGACGCTGTGCGCCGTCGAGCAGGGCGGCCGCTTCGGCGACCACGTCGCCGCGGGGTGCCCGGGCGACGACGGTCACGTCCACCGACCTGACCGGCGGCACGTCGGTCGGCTCCAGCAGGATGTCCTGCGGGATCTCCACCCATGTCGGTCCGGCCGGCGCGGACTGCGCCAGCTCCCACGCGTCGGCGAGCAGGCTCGGCAGTTGCGCGCCGGTCCGCGCGACGGCGGTGCTTTTCGTGACGTTGACCGCGCTGCGCGGTTGATCGTCGAGCTGGTGCAGAGCGCCGCGACGCAGACCCAGGAACGCGCGGGGCACCTGGCTGGCGATGACGAGCACCGGCACACCGGTCGCGTACGCCTCCTGTAGCGCGCCAAGCGCGGTCAGCGCACCCGGCCCGGTCGACAGGAACAGCACACCGACCTCGCCGGTGGCGCGGGCGTACCCGTCGGCGCCGAACGCCGAATTGTTCTCGACGCGCGAGCTGACGAACGTCAGGTCGCTGCGCCGTATGGCATCGAACAGGCCCAGCGCGTTCTGCCCCGGGATGCCGAAGACGTGGGTGGCACCGAGCGCGGTCAACGTCTCGACGACGACGTCACCACCGTTGCGGTCCATCACGGATCTCTCTGGGCAGGGGTTCTCGGTGGCCCTACGGTACCGACCTGCCGTCCGATCGGCCCGACAACTCAGCCCGCCTTCTGGGACTCCACCCTATTGCGCAGACCGTCGGTCGCCGTCTCCATGAGTCCCTTGGCGCCGCGCTTGACCAGGAAGCCGGGCACCGGAACGGTGAGATCGACCGTCAGCTCGAACCGCACGCGGGTCTTGTCACCCTCGGGCGTCAGCGTGTACCGGGCTTCCTGCGCACGCTGCTGCTGGGATTTCACCAGTGTCCAGCTGACGCCGTCGTCGTGCACCGAGTAATCGAGCACCTGGTCGTCGCTGATGCCGACGATCTTGACGACCTGACGGGAGCGTTTGGGCCTGCCCTCGTCGTCGCGTTCGAGGATCTCGACTTCCTGGTGTGCTGATGACCACTCCGTGAGGGACTCGAGGTCGTAGAGGACCTCGAGGATTTCCTCCGGCGACGCGTCGATGACCGTCTCGCGCGTTTCGGTGACCGCCATCTAGACGCGAGGCCCTGTGGCGCGCCGGCCGGTGATGCCGAGGTATGCCGCGATCAACACGACCGCGACGATGATGCCGACGAGGAACGGGATGATGGCGAATCCGCCGTTTGCGTTCGAGTAGCCCGCCAGGTTGTAGGTGACCCACGAACCCAGGAAGGAGCCGAGGGCACCGAGCACGATCGTCATGATGATGCCGATGTTCTGCTTGCCCGGCATGACCAGCCGCGCCAGCGCGCCGACGATCAGCCCGACGACGATGGCGCCGATGATGGTTCCGATCATGATGTTCTCCTTGCTGAGCAGGAATCCGACCGGCGGAGAATTACCCTTTTGCGCCGGAATCAACCGCCATGTCACCGATTCGATGCAAAGCCACAGCAAGCACCGGAAGGTAGGCGGGCGCCCACACCGGTGCGCTCATCCACGCCCGGCAGCCACCCGGCGCCGGCTCGACACCGTGGCGCGTCGCCGGCACGCCCGCGACGCGCCATGCCCACGTCCGGCCGGGGTCGAATTCGGTGATGGTGAAGGGCAAGGGAACTCCGACGGGTGTCCACACCCGGCCGGCCGCGCCGAGTTCGAAGCCGCCGGAGGCGAGTTCGGCGCCCGCCACGGTCGGGCCCCACATGGGCCAGGCGTCGAGATCGGTCAGGAGTTGCCACACCGTGTCGGCGGGCGCGGGAATGCGTCTGCTCACTGTCCACACGGGTCGCGGAGTACCCGAACGGCGTCAGGCGAATCGCGCGTGGAGGTCGGGGAGGAAACCGGCGAGGTGGTTCATCTCCTGCGCGCAGTGCACGAGCAGGTCCCGCGGATCGGGTAGCTGCATTCCGGCGACCGGCCGAATGATCCTGCCTGACAGCGGGATCGGCCGTCGGAACTGCACGTGCGCGCCGCCCAGCCAGAAGTGTGAACGCATCTGCGCACCCCCGTCGACGGCCCGGACGTGATGCACCAGCCAGCCGATGTCCACGGGCAGGTCGGCCGACCCCAGCCGCGCGCAGATCGCCACCGCGCCGGTGCGCTCCTGCGCGGGCAGCCCGAGGTCGCCCGGGGCGACGAAGCGGATGGCCGCCCTGGTGAACGCCGAGCCCAGGTATTCCTCGACGAGCGAGGTACGTCCGAGGTAGTGACCGTCGCCGCCGCCGTCGGCCCACCGGGCGGACACGTGCGCGCGGGGGTGCCACAGCTTGTAGCGCCGGGTGTCGCTGCCGTGCCAGCCGAACCACCAGTCCCACATCGCCGGCGTGACGCCGGGCATGTCGGTGCGGACGGCGACCGTGCACCCGCCGGTGCGTGACCGCGCGTAACCGGTGTCGGTGACGAGGTCGGCGCCGTCGACGAGGGTTGCGGCACGGGCGACGTCGAGGAGCAATTCGTCGGCTTGCGGGCCGTGGTGCAGGGCGGCAACGACGTGGTCGGGTAACGCCGCCATGTGCGGATCGAAGAAACCGCCCCACGCGGTGTCCTCGTCACCGGACCGGTACCCCAGATAACCCCTCACCGCACGGTATCTTCACCCATTCCGAGCAGCAGGTCCACCGCCGCGGTCAGCGCGGCGTCGTCGGGCAGCGCCCCGAGCATCAGGGACGGGCCGGCGACGACGCCGGTGAGCATCGACAGTGCAGCGTCCAGCCGCACCCCCGAATATCGCTGCGCCAGCACCGCGCGCAGACCGCGCTGCGCCTCGGCGGTGATCCGGTCGCGCAGGCGCGGGGTCTGCGTTCCGGCCTCGTCGGACAGGCCACAGAGCACCCGGTCCAGGCGCAGGTCGGCCATGTGTCCCCGGAACGTGCGCAGCTCGGCGACGAGGTCGGCGCGCAGGTCACCGGTCGGCTCGTGATGGGGCAGCTGTCCCAGTGCGTCGAGGGCGAGGCGCAGCAGGTCCAGGCGCGAAGGCCAGTGCGTGTAGAGCGTGGTCTTCGAATAGCCGGCGCGGTCGGCCACCCGGGCGTGGCTGAGCTCGTCAAAGCCGTCCGAGCGCAGGACCTCGAGTGCCGCGCGTGCGACGTCGGCGCGCGTGCGGGCGACGCGCGCGTCCTCGCTGGGGGTCTCCGCACTGCTGGGCACGGTGTCACCGTCCGTCCCGATGTGTCGTGGGTGTGTCACCGATGCGTCAGATTCTGAATCGATGGACAGCCTTTTCAATAGTGGCTTCGCTGTGTACTAATGAACTGTAGATCCAGAAACGGTCAATCGACAGCTTTTCCTCCGATCCGCGTCCAGACCCGGCGCCCGGGGAGCCATGCTCGAAAAACTCTCTCTGCGAAGGGGATTCCCATGCCCGCCATTCTTTTCGGATCGATCAGCACACTCGCCGACACCTCGGAACTGCAGCGCCAGGCCTTCAACGATGCGTTCGCTCAGCACGGGTTGGACTGGAACTGGTCGCAGGACGAGTACCGCAGCATGCTCGGCGGTAACGGCGGCGCGCAGCGCATCGCCGACTTCGCGGCCGAGCGCGGCCAGGACGTCGACGCCGCTGCCGTGCACGCCACCAAATCGCAGATCTTCCAGCAGCTGCTCGGTGAGGTCGCGCTGATGCTGCGGCCCGGGGTGCGCGAGACCATCGAGCACGCCAAGGCCGCCGGACACAAGCTCGGGTTCGTCACCACGACCTCGAAAGCCAACGTCGACGCGCTGCTGGCCGCGCTGGATCCTCAGGTCGACGCAACCACGTTCGACGTCATCGTCTACGACGACCACGTCGAGGAGAACAAGCCGGCACCGGCGGCCTACGTCCTCGCGCTGGACTGGCTGGGCCTCGACTCCGCCGACGCCGTCGCCATCGAGGACAACGTCGGCGGCGTGCGCGCCGCCCGCGCCGCCGGGCTGCGCTGCATCGCCTTCCCCAACGCCAACACCGCCGGCGCCGAGTTCGCCGACGCCACCGACATCGCCGACCAGCTCGACGCCGACCGCGTCGTCTCCCTGGCCGCCGCCTGAGCACCCGAACGGAACCTTCCATGAGCGACCTCACCGCCCGAGTCACGGCCTCCGACCGCAATTTTCACGTCGAAGGCTACGAGCGCATCTCCTACGACCTCACCTACGTCAACGGCGTCTTCGACGTGGCCAACCGCGAACTCGCCGAGGCCTACCTGCCCTACGGCCGCACGCTGATGGTGATCGACGAGGTGGTCTACGACCTCTACCGCGACAGCATCGACGCCTACTTCGCCCACTACGGGATCGCGCTCACCGTCATCGGCGTGCACATCCACGAGACGGCGAAGTCGCTGGAGACCTTCGAACGGATCGTCACCGCGTTCGACGAGTACGGACTGGTCCGCACCGAGCCCGTCCTCGTCGTCGGCGGCGGATTGACCACGGACGTCGCGGGTTTCGCGTGCGCGAGCTACCGCCGCAACACGCCGTACCTGAGGATCCCGACCACGCTGATCGGTCTGATCGATGCGAGCGTGTCGATCAAGGTCGCGGTCAACCACGGTCATCACAAGAACCGGCTCGGCGCCTACCACGCGTCGCGGCAGGTGTTCCTGGACTTCTCCTTCCTCAAGACGCTGCCGGAGGATCAGATCCGCAACGGCATGGCCGAGCTGATCAAGATCTCCGTGGTCGGCAACGCCGAGATCTTCGACATGCTGGAACGTTTCGGCCCCGAGCTGCTCGCCACCCGGTTCGGCCACCTGGGCGGTGACGAGCAGCTGCGTGCCGTCGCGCACCGGCTCACCTACGAGGCGATCGCCACGATGCTCGAGCTGGAAGCGCCCAACCTGCACGAGATCGACCTGGATCGCGTGATCGCGTTCGGGCACACGTGGAGCCCCACACTGGAGCTGACACCACCGACCCCGTTCTTCCACGGTCATGCGATCAACATCGACATGGCGCTGTCGGTGACGCTTGCCGAGCGGCGCGGCCTGCTCACCGCGGGTGATCGGGACCGGGTGCTGACGACGATGAGCGCGCTCGGGTTGTCGCTGGACTCGCCCTATCTGACGCCCGAACTGCTCGAGACGGCGACCGCGGCCATTCTGCGTACCCGCGACGGCATCCTGCGGGCCGCGGTGCCCGATCCGATCGGCAGCTGCCGCTTCCTCAACGACGTGACGGTCGACGAGCTCGTGGACACACTGACGCTGCACAAGAAGCTGTGCGCCGAGTACGATCGCGGGGGCGACGGCGTGGACGCCTTCACCTACGCCACCATCGATGCCTGACACCGTCACCGCACCGCGGCCGGTCACGCCGGTCTCGATCCTCGCCGCCGAACTCACCGAGCTGTGTGCGCGGCTCGGTGAGACGGGCGACTCCTCGATTGCCGAGAAGCTCACGCGGATCAGGGATCTCGCCTCGGGACTGGACCGCTATGTGGCGGCGGCCACGACGGCGGAGTCCCCGGCACTGGCCGAACTGGCCCGCACGACCCGCGCCGAGGCGTGGCACGACGGTCTGGAACAGGAGATGCTGTCCGGCCACGTCGAGGGTCAGCTGCTCAAGTTCCTGGTCCGGATGAGCTCGGCGGTGCGGGTCCTCGAGATCGGCATGTTCACCGGCTACTCCGCGCTGGCGATGGCCGAGGCCCTGCCGGACGACGGGATCGTGGTGGCGTGCGAGATCGACCCCGCCGCAATTCGCCTCGCCCGCACCGCCTTCGAGGCGTCCGGGATCGGCCACCGCATCCGCATCGAGCAGGGGCCGGCGCTGGACACGCTGCACCGGCTCGCTGCGGCCGGTGAGGAACCGTTCGACTTCGTGTTCATCGACGCCGACAAGAGCGGGTACCAGGGCTACCTGGATGCCCTGCTCGACTCCCCGTTGCTGGCACCCGACGCGGTGATCGCCGTCGACAACACCTTGATGCAAGGCCAACCGTGGACCGACGCGACGACCGAGAACGGCACGGCCATCGCGGGATTCACCCGCGCGCTGGCCGCGGATCCGAGGACCGAGCAGGTGCTGATCCCCGTCCGCGACGGTCTCACGCTGATCCGGCCAGTGACATCGACGACGCCGCGATGACACTCGCCGCGCACCCCACAGACCGGGCCGCCCCGGCGGGTGCGGTGCGGCGTCCCGCCCGATCACGGGACGCCGCCCGCACCCTCGCTGTTCTCGCCGGCCTGACCGCCACCCTGCCCGTGGATCTGGCGATCACCGCGGGCGCACTGCTGCGCCGCCCTGCCCGGCCCGCCGTGCGCACGGCCGACGCACCGAAGACGGTGCTCGTCAGCGGCGGCAAGATGACCAAGGCCCTGCACCTGGCGCGGGCCTTCCACCTGGCCGGCCACCGGGTGATCCTGGCCGAGTCCGACAAGTACCGGTTCACCGGGCATCAGTTCTCCCGTGCCGTCGCCGCCTTCCATCTGTTGCCCGACGCCACTGACCCACGGTATCCGCAGGCGTTGGCCGACATCATCATCGGTGAAGGCGTCGACGTCTTCGTCCCGGTGTCGAGCCCCGCGGCCAGCGTGCCCGAGGCCGCCGTGGCCGAGCTCGTCGGCGACCGGTGCGAGGTCCTGCACGGTTCGGCAGCCCTGATCGCCACCCTGGACGACAAGAAGGACTTCGGCACACTGTGCGCGTCGCTGCAGCTGCCGGTCCCGGAGGGCCGGCTGATCAGCGACGCGACCGAGATCGAGAGCTTCGACTTCGCTCCCGGCCAGGAGTACGTGCTCAAACGCCTCGCCTACAACCCGGTGGGCCGCACCGACCTGACCAGGCTGCGGCGCGAAACACCCGATCACAACCGTGCTTTCGCGCGTTCGCTGGGCATCTCCCCCGCCGACCCCTGGCTGCTACAGCAGTACGTGGACGGCCAGGAGTACTGCACGCACGCGACGCTGCGCGGCGGTCACGTCACCGTGTACGGCTGCTGTGAGTCATCGCCGGTGCAGCTGAATTACGGCTTCGTCGACAAGCCCGAGATCCGTTCGTGGGTCGACCGTTTCGCGTCCGCGACCGGGGTGAGCGGGCAGATCTCGTTCGACTTCATCGAGGGCTCCGACGGACAGCCCTACGCCATCGAGTGCAATCCGCGCACCCACAGCGCGATCACGATGTTCCACGATCACACGGATGTCGCGCACGCCTACCTCACCGACGGGCATCCGACGATCACACCGCGGCCGGGTTCGACACCGACCTACTGGATCTACCACGAACTGTGGCGGCTGCTGCGCGGACCGGACCGGTTGCGACGGCTGAGGGTGATCGCGCGTGGCCGCGATGCGATCTTCGCCGGCTGGGATCCGCTGCCCTACCTCGGCGTCTACCACCTGCAGATCCCCGCCCTGCTGATCGACAACCTGCGCAACCGCCGAGGCTGGAGCCGCATCGACTTCAACATCGGCAAGCTCGTCGAGACCGGCGGGGATTGACATGGGCCGCCGCATCGTTCAGCTCGTGGGCTCACCCGTCGACGAGTTCCACGCCGAACTGTCGCGACTGTACGCACGTGCCAGCGCCGAGGCGTTGGCCCAACGGCACGACGTGCGCTTCGCCTACGTGGCGCCCGGCGGCACCTGGCAGTTCCCCGACGGTCTCGACGCGACCAGCCTGGCCGCCGCGGAACCGCTGACACCTGCTGCCGGCATCACCCGACTGGCCGGGCTGCGACCGGATGTCGTTCTGCCGCAGATGTTCTGCCTGCCGGGCATGACGTCGTACCGCGCGCTGCTTGACGTGCTGGGGCTGCCGTTCCTCGGCAACACCGCCGAGGTGATGGCCAACACCGCGGACAAAGCCGTGGCCCGCGCGCTCGTCGCGGCGCACGGCGTGGCGGTGCCCGCCGGGCGGCTCATCACCACACCCGATCAGGTCGATCTGCCGCTGCCGCTCGTCGTCAAACCGGCGCGGTCGGACAACTCGGTGGGTGTCTCGCTGGTCACCGACCACAGCGAGTTGCCCGCCGCCATCGCGACGGCTGCCGCGCACGGCGGCGACGTCCTGGCCGAGACGTTCATTCCGCTGGGACGCGAGGTCCGCTGCGGTGTCCTCGATCTCGGTGGACGCCTCGTGTGCCTGCCGCTGGAGGAATACGCGCTCGGCGGTCCGATCCGGTTGCCCGCGGACAAACTGGGCCGCTCCGGGTCCGGGGATCTGCGCCTGACGGCGGGTGACGGCGGGCGGGCGTGGATCGTGGCGCCCGGCGACCCGATCGAAGCCGCGGTCTTCGACGCGGCGCGGGCGTGCTTCACCGCGCTGGGATGCAGGCACTACGGCCTCTTCGACTTCCGCATCGATCCCGACGGGCAGCCGTGGTTCCTCGAGGCCGGGCCCTACTGTTCGTTCGCACCGTCCAGCGTCATCGCGAAGATGGCTGCAGCGCAGGACTATTCGGTGCTGGACCTGTTCGACACCCTGTCCACAGGGGCGAGGATCGAGGCCGCATGACGCTCGAGGTCAGCACCCGCGACCCCGTCGGTGCGCAGGTGCGCGGCGTCGAAGTCGGGCCGCTGAATCCGACCGTCGTCTCGCATCTGCGTGCGCTGCTGGCGGTGCACGGCGTGCTCGTGCTGCCCGGCCAGCGCGTCGACGACGACGCATTCGTGCAGTTCCTCGAGAGCTTCGGCACGCTGGTCTTCACCACGGGCGAGACGCCGGTTCCCGACGCCCCGCTGCTCAACGTCATCACCAACGTCGGGCGCAGCCGTCCACCGCGGTCGTCGTTCCACGTCGACACCAGTTATCTGCGCACACCGCCGGCGTACACCGCGCTGCGGGCGGTGACGGTGCCCGAGCAGGGCGGGCAGACGCTGTTCACCAACCAGTACACCGCCTACGCCACGCTGCCGCGCCAGCTGCTGGCGCAGGTCCGCAGTCGCGTCGCCACGCATGTCGTCACAGGTCTGGACCTCGACGGTGATGCCGAGACCACGGCGCGGCACCCGCTGGCACTGCGGCATCCCCTGACCGGCCGCAGGGCCCTGTACCTGTCGACACGGGAGCGGTGCCGTGAAGTCAGCGGCCTGTCACCGGAGGCGGCGGCGCAACTGATCGCCGCTCTGCTGGACCATTCCACGCGGCCGGACAACGTGTTTCGGCACGCGTGGCAGCCGCACGATGTGGTGATCTGGGACAACCGCTGCGTGATGCACAAGGCCGATCACGACGGCGTCGTCGGCGACAGGGTGATGCACCGGGGCACGGTGCTCGACCACACGGCCTGGGGTTAACTCACGCGCGCGACGGCGAAACCGTCCCAGCCCTTGGTGCCGACCGTCTGGATCGCGGCGGCCTCCAGCCGCGGGTGCTCCCCCATCATCGTCAGCATGTCCCGCACGGCGCGGGCCTGCGCATCGTCGGGCCGCGGATCGAGCACCCGGCCCGAGCGGGCGATGTTGTCGACGATGATCACCGTGCCCGGCCTGCCGAGCCGGATCGCCCACTCGACGTAGGCGACGTTGTTCTCCTTGTCGGCGTCGATGAACACCAGGTCGAACGGAGCCCGGTCGGTCAACGTCGGCAGCGTGTCCAGGGCCGCGCCGACGATCACCTCCACGCGATCGGCGACCCCCGCGCGTTCCAGGCTGGCCCGCGCCACCTCGGCGTGCCTCGCCTCGAACTCGAGGCTCACCACGGAGCCGTCCGCGCCGACGGCGCGCGCCAGCGCGATCGTGCTGTAGCCCGCGAGCGTGCCGATCTCGAGCACGCGCTGCGCCTGGGCCACTCGCACCCACAGCGACAGCAGCGCGGCGTGCTGCGGCGACACCTCGATGGCCGGCATTCCCGCCGCGACCCCGGCCTCCCGGGCCGAGCGCAGTACGTCGTCCTCGCTGTGCAGCAGCTCGGTGAACAGTTCGTCGAGAGACACCCAGTCCGGATCGGTCACGCCTGCGACGGTACTCGCGGGCTGACGGCTCGGGTCAGCCCTGCACGCCTTCCTGCGCGCCCACCACCCGCAGCACGTGGGCGACTTCCGGCCCCATGACCGCGGCGGTCAGCTCGCGCAGCGTCTCGACGAACTCTGGGCCGTGCGCGGGCTCGGCGTCACACAGGTGGTGGGCGATCTCGTGCAGAACCACCAATTCCCTCAGTGCCCAACGGGTTCGGTCCTCAGGCACCGCCATGATCGCCGTGCCCTCGCCGCGCTCGACGTGCGCCGCCGTCGCGCCCCGGCGCGGGCGCACCCGCAACGCGCCCGCGTCCGGCCATGCCGCACGGACGGACGGCAATGCCAGCACGTCGTCGACGTAGGCCTGCACGGATTCGACAGAGGCGAACCGCGCTTCCGGAGGCAGTGTCAGCTGCGTGCCGAAGAAGTCGACCACGCGGGTGCTGCGCTCGGCCGCCCGGTCAAACATCGTCCGCACGAACTGCTCTGCGGCATACACCTTCGCCCGCTGGGTGTCTCTGCTCACCGTTCCAGCGCGGTGCGTGCCCCCGCCAGCTCCGTCTCCCCGCCCAGCCGGGCCCGCCGCCCGGCCCGGTCACCGGCGCGGCGCGCCGCCGACGAGTACCCCGCCGTCGCGCTGGTGGCGCGCCAGGTGCCGCGCGCCCGAGAGGACTGCCGGTAGTAGTCCTTGAGTTCGAGATCCTTGTTGCGCAACGCAATCGCGGTACCGGGCTGGCTCGCCGGACCGCGCGTGGCCTCCTGCTGGGCTTGCTCGCGCGCCTCGGCCAGCCGCTGCCCGACCCGCGCCCCGAACGCCAGCTGGAAGTTGATGCGCGCGGTGATGGTGGGTGTCGGCCGGTGGGCGCCGGAGGCGATGTAGTCCTTCGACGCGCGCACCATCTGCAGCACCAAACTGGTGTAGAGCGCATGGGTGGCGTCGATGTCCTCGGCGAACCCGTAGGCGTAGACGAACGTCGAATTCGAGGCGATGTCACATTTGACGTCGTTGGCGGCCGCGATCAGCACGAACAGCTGGACATAGGTGCGCAGCCCCCGGGCGCCGGGCTCGCCGATCGTGATGGTGCGCTGAACCGGCGTCTGCGCGGCGGTGCGCTGCGCGCTGTGCGACCGCGCGACCGCCAGATCGATCGACGTGGCGGTGGCCAACCGTTGGGCGGCCGCCATGAACGCCTCGGCCTCGTGGGCGTTGTCGGTGCCCTCGGCCTGGCGCAGCAGCGCAGCGATCCGGGCCAGCATCTTCTCGTCGGTACTCATGCCGGGAAACCTAGGCCGGGCGGCAGACACGTCATCGCCGACCAGTATCGCCCATCCCCACAACCGTTTTCATCCACAGCTAGCGCGTGGCGAAGCTGTCGAGTGCGGACACCAGCTGCGGCGAGAGCGGATCCTTCTTCGCGTAGTTGGCGATATTGTCGGTCGGGTCGTCGCGCAGCACATGGTTGACGCCCTTGAGCTCGGTGACCGTCAGAGCGGTGTGGCCGAGCGCGTCGATCAGGGGCCTGGCATTGGCGCAGTTGGCCTGATTGTCCGAATCCGAGCAGGTGAGCAGCACCGGGGTGCCCGCGGGCACCTGCTCGGCCAGTGCCAGCGGATCGATCCGGTCGGCGTCGACGACGGCCTTGATGTTGCCGGGGTTGACGATCGCGTTCAGCCCGTCGGGCAGCGTGGCGGGCACGGTGCCCTGCGTGCGGATCTGCGTCACCGCGGCCTTCCACGCCGCGACCGTCTCGGGCGAGCCGCCTGCCGTGACGCGGGTGGTGATGATGTCGAGGTAGCGGCCGGGCAGCGGCTGCAACAGGCCCAGCGAGTGCACCTTCGGCGCGTCGGCGGCGGTGTCACCGGCCAGCGTCAGCGCGTGGATGGTGCCCTCACCCAGCCCGTACACCGACAGCCTTCCCGGATCGGCGTCGGGCCGGCCGGCCAGAAACCGCAGCGCCGCCTTGGCGCCGGTCGTGTAGACCGAGCTGACGACGTCGTTCGGATGATCCTTGTACGGCCCGATTCCGGTCCGGCCGGTGCCGACCTTGTCGTAACGCAAGGTGGCCACGCCGCGGTCGGAGAGCAACTCGGCCAGCTGCCGCATGTTCCCGATGGGGCCGGCGACCTGGTTGTCGCCGTTGCGGTCGGTGTTTCCGCTCTCGGAGATCAGCAGGGCCGCCGGGCCCCGCTCGTCACCGCTGCGGTGCCGGTAGGTGCCGTAGATCGTCAGCCCGTCGGCGTCGAACGACACGTCCTCGTCGACCCAGGACGGCGCCTGTTCGGCGCCCTTCGACGAGCATGCGGGCGCGCTCAGCAGCAGCACGCCCAGCAGCAGCGCGACGAGGCTTCTCACCCCGGAGCGCGTCACAGCTGCGACTCGATCCACGACGTCACGTCGTCGAGCACCAGCGCCTTCTCCGGCTCGTTGAACACCTCGTGATACAGCCCCGGGTACTCCTTGAGGTGCACGTCGGCCGACCCCACGCACTCGACCAGCGTCCTACTGCCCTGCACCGGGATGAGCCGGTCGGCGTCGCCGTGCACCACCAGCAGCGGCGCGGTGATCGCCGCGGCCCGGCGCGGCATCGTCTCGCCCACACCGATCAGCGCGCGGCCGATGCCGGCGGGCAGCCGGCCCTGGTACACCAGCGGGTCCGCCTGGTAGGCGGCCACCACCTCGGGGTCGCGGGAGACTGCACTGGCGGGCAGGTTCTCCACCGGCAGACCGGGGGCGATCCGGCCCAGCAGCTTGGCCGCGGCCACCTTCACCGCGGGCACCGAGGACTGCGCGGCGACGGCTGGACCCGAGAGCACCATCGCGGCGTAGTCGTCGGGATGTTCGACGCCGTAGGTGAACACGATCGCCCCACCCATGCTGTGGCCGAGCACGATCCGCGGCAACCCGGGATGTTCGTCACCGGCGATGGTCACCAGCGTGTGGAAGTCGGTGGTGAACTCGGAGATGTCGTGCAGCAGTACCCGCTTGCCGCCGGAGCGGCCGTGGCCCCGGTGGTCCAGGGCGTAGGTGAGCAGGCCGGCCTCGCCGAAGCGGGCTGCCACGTGGTCGTAGCGGCGGGCGTGCTCTGCGTAGCCGTGGGCGAGGATCACGACACCGCGCGGCTGGCCGTCGGGGGTCCACGTGTCGTAGACGATGCGCACGCCGCCGACTCCGTCGAAGCTGTGTTCGGTTCGCGTCACGGGCATGCACGGCAGACTAGCGAGAGCCTGCGGCGCCGGCAGCCGAGCATGGCTGACTTCGTCGGTGCTGCTCGTTAAGCTCGGGGACCGTGACCGTGTTGGCTGTCGATGACAGCAGCGCCGAGAATGCCTTTCTCGCCGATGCGCAGCGCTATCGGCGGGAACTGCTCGCGCACTGCTACCGCATGACCGGCTCGCTGCATGACGCCGAGGACCTGGTCCAGGAGACGTATCTGCGGGCGTGGAAGGCCTACAAGGGGTTCGAGGGCAAGTCGTCGGTGCGCACCTGGCTATACCGCATCGCGACCAACACCTGCCTCACCGCCCTGGAGGGCCGCAACCGCCGGCCGCTGCCCAGCGGGTTGGGTCAGCCCGCGTCCGACCCGCTTGGCGAGCTGCACGAGCCCCACGAGATCAGGTGGCTGGAGCCGCTGCCAGACCCGACCGGGACCGACCCGTCGGACCCCTCGGCGATCGTCGAATCCCGCGAATCGGTGCGGCTGGCGTTCATCGCGGCACTCCAGCACCTGCCGGCGCGCCAACGCGCGGTGCTGGTGCTGCGGGAGGTGCTGCAGTGGCGGGCCGCCGAGGTCGCCGAGGCCACCGGGGTGTCCACCGCGGCGGTCAACAGCCTCCTGCAACGCGCCCGGGCCCAGCTCGACGAGGTCGCTCCCACCCGCGACGACGAGCCCGTGGAGCCCGACTCGCCGGAGACGGCAGCGCTGCTGGACCGCTACATCTCGGCGTTCGAGACCTACGACATCGATCGACTGGCGGACCTGCTCACGGCCGACGCGGTGTGGGAGATGCCGCCGTTCGACGGCTGGTACCGCGGCCCAGCCGACATCATCGCGCTGTCGAAGCACCACTGCCCCGCCGAGGGCCCGGGTGACATGCGCTTCCTGCGCACCACGGCCAACGGGCAACCGGTCGCCGCGCTGTACATGCGCAACCCGCAGACCGGTGTGCACGAAGCGTTCCAGCTGCACGTTCTAGACATCCGGACCACCGGCATCGTCCACGTGGTCGCTTTCAAAGAGGACGATCTGTTCGAGCGTTTCGGTCTGCCGGCACACCTGTAAAAGGCAACTCAAAGGTTGCTTATTGCCGACAATCGGCTTACCGTATCAGGCAACCAGGAGGTTGCTTGTCATGACAGACCGTATCGAGAAGAGCGCCGTGCTGCGAGCCCCGCTGGACCGCGTCTGGCGGGCCATCAGCGAATCCGATCAGTTCGGCACGTGGTTCGGCATGACGGTGGACGGCCCGTTCGTCGCGGGCATTACCGTGACCGGGGTGATGACACCGACCGCCGTCGACGACGAGGTGGCCGCCCAGCAAGAGGACTTCGCAGGAGTGGCCTTCCCGCTTCATGTCGTGGCCGTCGCTCCCCCGCGCTATTTCGCGTTTCGCTGGAATCCGCTGCCCGAGCCGGAGTTCGCGGACCTGACCACGCTGGTGGAGTTCACCCTGAGCGAGGTCGAGGACGGCGTGCTGCTCGAGATCGTCGAATCGGGTTTCGACGCCCTGCCCGAATCCCGCCGCGCCGCGGCCTTCTCCGACAACAGCGGCGGCTGGGCCACCCAGCTCCGCCTCATCGGGCAGTACCTCTCGGCGCCACAGTGGGCGTGACTCCGCTGGCGAGCCCCGAGAAGGCGGCCCCGCTGTTCGATGCGCTCGGGGATCCGCACCGGTTGCGCATGGTCTTCTGGCTCTGCGACACCGGACCGTGTTCGACGTCGGCGGTGACGCAGGCGGTTCCGGTGACCCGGCAGGCCGCGACGAAGCATCTGACGCTGCTGGAATCCGCGGGAGTGGTGCGCAGCGAGAAGCGCGGGCGAGAACGCATCTGGACGGTGCAGACCACGTCGCTCGCCGCGGCGCAGGATCTCCTGGCGACGCTGTCGCAGCGGTGGGACCGCCGCATCGACCGGTTGCGGGCCTTCGTGGAGGACGACGATCAAGCGGCGAGGCACGAGCCGCGTTGAGGAGTCCGACCAGAAGAGCTAGAGAGGAGTGACTCAGCGTGAGAGCCGCTCGAGCACGCGGGCGATCGCGGCGCCGAACGCGCGCTGCTGGGCGGGCGAGAGTCCGTCGAACACGACGGTGCGGACCAGATCGACGTGACCGGGCGCGGCGACCTCCAGAGCCGAGCGACCCTCGTCGGTGATCGCGACGGTGGCCGCCCGGCGGTCGTCGTCGTCACCCTGACGTTCGACGAGTCCGCATCCGCGCATCCGGCGCAGCTGATGGGAGAGCCGACTCTGCTCCCACCCGATCAGCTCCCCGAGTTCGGTGATGCGCAGAGGACCCCGTTCGGACAGTGCGACCAGCACGTCGTAGTCCGACAGCGAGAGCTCGCAGTCGGACTGCAGCTGACGGTGCATCGCGGTGTGCAGCAGGCTGGCCATCGCAAGATAATCGCGCCAGATGCGCTGCTGCTCAGGGGTCAGCCATTCCATCACCCCACTCTACGGAATACATGACGTGTCATACATGTTGTCGGACGCAGAGCAGCCACCTAGGCTGGCCAGGACTCCCGAGGAGTGATTCCCATGAGCACCGCCCGCAGCGTCGTCGACATCCGCCGTTCGGCCGACCGCGCCGCCACGAAGATCGCCTGGCTGGACTCCAAGCACTCGTTCTCGTTCGGCGGCCATTACGAACCCGACAACACCCACCACGGGCTGCTGCTGGTCAACAACGACGACATCGTCAAGCCCGGTACCGGCTTTGACACCCACCCGCACCGCGACATGGAGATCGTCACCTGGGTGCTGCGCGGCTCGCTGGTGCACCAGGACTCGACGGGGCACTCGGGCGTGATCTACCCGGGTCTGGCCCAGCGCATGTCGGCCGGACGCGGGATCCTGCACTCCGAGAAGAACGACTCGTGGACCCTGACCGGTGACGAAACCCACAGCGAGCCAGTGCATTTCGTGCAGATGTGGGTGGTTCCCGACGAATCGGGCATCACCCCGGGCTACCAGCAGCTCGAGATCGATGACGAGCTGCTGCGTGGCCGTCTCGTGACGATCGCCTCGGGCATGCCCGAGCATCGCGACGCCGCGGCCATCACGATCGCCAACCGCTACGCGGCCCTGCACGGCGCCCGACTCCAGCCGGGGCAGACCGTGGAACTGCCCGATGCCCCCTACCTGCACCTGTTCGTCCCGCGGGGCGAGGTGGTGCTCGAAGGCGCCGGACCGCTGCACGAGGGCGACGCCGTGCGCTTCACCGCCTCCGGTGGCCAGCGTGTCACCGCGACCGACGCGGCCGAGATCCTCGTCTGGGAGATGCATGCCGGTCTCGCCGCGGCCTAGCCACGTCGGCGCGCTGCTCGTCGCGGCCGCGCTCATCGCCGGATGCAGTAGCGCGCCGGAGCCCGCGCCGTCATCGTCGGCGTCGCCCTCGCCGTCATCCGAGCCGACGGCGACGTCGGCGCCGCCGGCATCGGGCATGAGCACCGTCGACGTCGCGGTGCCGCCCGGGATGGCGCAGGCGCCGTTCGACCAGCCACGGCAGGTGCGTGTGCCGACCGGATGGCAGCTGTCGGTGTGGGCGCGCACCCCTCGGCCGCGGCTGGCGCTGTGGGCGCCCGACGGAACGCTGCTGGTGTCGGTCCCGAGCTCGGGCACGGTGCTGCGGTTCACGCCGGGCGGCGCGGGGGCAACACAGTCGGTGCTGCTCGACGGTCTGGATCAACCCCACGGCCTGGCGATGGCCGGCTCGACGCTCTACGTCGCGCAGAGCGATCAGATCGACGCCTACGACTACGCGGGCGGCGCCGCAACGAACCCGCGGGTGGTCGCGGGCGGGTTGCCCGACGCCAAGAGCCCCGACCTGCGGGGCGCGTACTCGCATGCCCTCAAGAGCGTGGCCGTCGGACCGGACGGCGCGGTGTACTTCTCGATCGGCTCGACCGGCAACATCTCCGAAGGCGACCGGACGGCCACCCCGCCTCGGGCGACGATCATGCGGGTCCCGCCCGGCGGCGGACCGGCTGCACCGTTTGCCACCGGTGTCCGCAACGGCACCGGGTTGGCCGTCGCACCCGACGGCGCGGTGTGGACGGCGAACAACGGACGGGACAACGTCGCGGACCCCAGCACCGGCCAGGTCGATCCTGCCTACGTCGGCGAACATCCCCGCGAGCAGATCGCTCGCCTCACACCGGGCCGCGAATTGGGTTGGCCCTACTGCAATCCCGATGGTGGGCCCGCCGACCTGCCATTCATCAGGGACGTCCAGACCAATCCGAACGGTGACAAGTTGGACTGCGCGGCACTGCCGCCCGTCGAGCAGAGCATGGGGGCGCACTCGGCGCCGCTCGGCCTGAGTTTCGTCGACGGCGCATTACCCGCGCCGTATGCGCAGGGCGCGCTGATCGGCGTACACGGCTCGTGGAATCGTCAGCCGCCTCGCGAGCCCGAGGTGTCGTTCTATCCGTGGCGCGACGGCGCGCTCGAGAACCAGCAGACCCTGGTCGGCGGATTCCAGGGCGACGGCGGCTCCCGCTGGGGCCGGCCGGTCGCGGCGGTCGCCGGTCCGGACGGCGCCGTGTACATCACCGACGATGCCGCCGACGCGATCTACCGGCTGGCTCCGCCCGCCTGAGCGAGACCGTTGAGCACGGCGACCAACTGCTTCTCCGTCTCGCCGGCCATCTTCTCGAACGCCAACTTCATCACCGGGTTGAGCAGCCGTGCGGTGCCGTGCATGTGCAGCTCCGCCTCGTAGGTGATGATCGATCCGGGGCCCTCGGGTTCGACGGTGATGGTGTCGACCGAAGTCGACGAGCCGTTCTCGCCGACGAACACCACTTTGTGGTCGGTCAGTTCGTCGAGCGTGTACGTCAGCTCGGCGGTGACGCCCAGGATCTTCGAGACGTTGTGCCAGTACGCGCCTTCGGCGACCGGGCCGCTGTCGATGCGCTCACAGCGCTGGGTGCCCGGATCCCACTGCTCGGCGTGCGCGAAGTCCTTGAGGTAGTCGACGACGACCGTGGGCGGCGGATTGACGGTGAAGGTTCGGGACACGGTGGGCATGGTGCGCGGGTACCCGTCCGCGACTTCGCAGCAAACCCGCCAGCAACCTTCGCGGAACCATCCTGTGATGCTGCTGTGACGAAAGTTGACACCGTTTCTCCTGCGATTATTGTTGTTGTTCTGACCAGCCGGGTCTTTTCCCTTGTCAAAGGAGCCGTAATTGCCGACTCCTGCCGCAAACATCCGACGGCGACTTCGCGGCGCCGCGGCAGCGGCCATCTGCACGCTCGTGGCCGCGGGGATCAGCGCGCCGGGCGCCGCGGCAGCCAGTGCTCGGGAGCTCCTGGCCGCCGCGATCGCCACCACCAAGGGCTCCTATCTCGTCTACAACTTCGGGCCCGGCTTCCCCGCGCCCATGCTCGACGCCTCGGGCCGCTCCTATGAGATGACCAACGGCGGCCGGCTGATGATCATCAAGGCCGCCTCGTCCCGACTGGCCCCGCGGCTGCTGGCCGACTCGCACACCGGATTCCAGGCCCGCTGTGAGCGCGATCCCCGCGCCCGCACCGCCGAGGGTCTGCTGCAGGCGTCCGAGACCTACTCACCGCTGCAGGCATGGCAGGTGCTGGGCCAGCCCACGATCGCCATCAACGCGAACTTCTTCGACGTGCGCGGCCAGCAGGGCGGCTCGTGGAAGTCCACCGGCTGCAGCTCGCCGCTGGGGGCCTACGTCGACAACACCCGCAACCTCGGCCGCACCAACGCCGCCGTGACGGGCACGCTCGCCTACGCCGGCAAGCAAGGGCTCTCGGGCGGCAACGAGAACTGGATGGCGCTGTCGACGATGATCCTGCCGGTGCAGGGCGCCCCGTTCGTCATCCCGCCGACGAGCGACACCGACTTCGACGCGGCCTCCCCCGTCATCGCCGGCCTGCTCGACAAGGGCACCCGATTCGTCGCCGTCGCCGGCATGCACCTGCTCGCCCCCGGCGACACCGGGCAGATGAACGACCCCGGACCGAGCGCGGCGCGCACCGCGATCGCCTACGTGCGCGACCGCGACGAAATGTACGTGTTCTCCGGCGGCAGCTACACGCCCGACCAGATCCAGGACCTGTTCCGCGGCCTGGGCAGCGACACAGCGGTGTTGCTCGACGGCGGCGGGTCGACGGCCATCGTGCTGCGCCGCGACACCGGCGGCATGTGGGCCGGCGCCGGCTCCCCGCAGGGCTCCTGCGACACGATGGCGGTGCTGTGCGATTCGCACGAGCGCGCGCAGCCCGCGTGGCTGGCGTTCAACTAGCCGCCAGCGCGCTGTGGGCGGCCGCCAGCGTCTGACGCTCGTAACCCGAACCGAACAGCACGACGTGCGCCAGCAGCGGATACAACTGGTGCAGACCGATGCGCTCAGGCCAGCCCGCTGACAGCGGACGGACCTGTTGATAGCCCTCGAGTATCGCGTCGCGGTGCGGACACCCGAACAGGGCCAGCATCGCGAGGTCGCTCTCCCGATGCCCGCCGTGCGCCGCCGGGTCGATCAGCACCACGCCGTCGGCGGTCCACATCACGTTGCCGCTCCACAGATCGCCGTGCAGCCGGCACGGCTGTTCCACGGGGTCATCAAAATCGCCTGCCGCACAACGGGACATGACGGCATCGACTGCATCGCGCGTGTCCTCCGTCAGCCGCGCACGCTCGAGCATCGGCGCGAGCCGGTGCTCGGCATAGAAGCGTCCCCACGACGTGTCGCGGCTGTAACTCATCGGCAGCGGCTGCTCGAGCGGACCGAAGAATCCCGACGGCGCCGACCACTGCGGGGGCGGGGCGCCGAAACCGTCGGCTCCGGCTCCGTGTGTGCGCGCCAACCGGGCGCCGAAGGTCAGCGCGGCCGCTCGCTCGGGCGGCACCGACGTCAAGCGCTCCAGCGTCAGCGAGCCCTCGTCCACCGCGACCACCCGTACTGCCGGCACACCGCCGTCGGCGGCCGAAAGCCATTGCAGCCCAACGGCTTCGCACCGAAAGAACCCGTCAGGCGCGTGCGCGTGACGTTTCACGTGGAACAAGCGATTTACAGCTGCGGAGTCAGGTCGAACGACGTGACCGTCGACATCCGGGTGATCAGCCACTCCCCGCCGTCGCGCTTCATCGTCAGGCGGTAGGACAGATAGCGCAGCGACGGGATGTTCTTGGTGACGGGACTCGTCGAAATCGAGTTGGTGTAGACGATCGCGGTGGCGTCGGTCGGAGTGAGCGCGGGCGACACGCTTTCGACGGCCGCACCGACCACCTCGGTCGTATTCGTGACCTGGGCCTGCTTGTTCGGCTCGATGATCGCATCGATGTACTTGCGGTAGTCGGCGGCGAAGTCGCCGCCGAGGAACCGCGATGCGCGGTCAGCCAGGGCGGGCATGTCGTCCGGGGTATAGGTCCACAGCGCGGTGATCGCCGCGGTAGCGGTGCGGGCGATCTCGAGCTTCGTGGTGTTCAGCGCGCGCTGGGCCAGGTAGGGCTGCACCATCGCGCCCGCGAAGGCGCCGCCACCGACGAACAGCACCGAGGCCACGACGGCCGCCGCGACGAGCCCGCGCCCTGCCGGACGATGCTCCACCATCCGGATCTCCACGGCAGGCTCGTCGGCTGCGGTGTCTGCCTCTGACGCGGCGTCCTCCGACGCCGCGCCCTCGGGCGCCGCGTCCTCGGGCTCGGTGTCCTGCTTCGGGGAGCGCGCAGCCTTCCCGACGGGCCTGCGGGGCTGATCCAGCGGCTGCTCCACGGCCGTCGACTCGGGCTCGAGCCGCTCGACCGTGTCCTCGGCGTCCTCCGCCGCGGGGGCTGCCGGCCGGCTGCGCCGGAAGAATCGGCGGCGGCGCGGCGGGCCGGCGGGATCGCTCGAGGATGCCGGGTCCTCGGTGGTCAGATCACCTGAATCAGGTTGCTGATCTTCCACTGCTGTCCTTCCTTGATCGTGGTGGCGATCCAGCGGCTGCCACTCTCGATCGTCGTCTTGCCGTCGGGCGACGTCGAGGTCGCCTTCGTGGCGATCAGCACGTCGGCGCTGCCGTCGTCGTTCCAGCGCTGCACGCCCGCGGCGAGCACCGTGCCGGTGGTCGGTTCTCCGCGGGCCACCTGGAGCAGGATCTCGTTCTGCTTCTCCTTGAAGCTCTTGGCGAATTCTCCGGTCGCCTGCGCGGCGATCCGGTCCGCATAGGCGTTGGCGTTGAACGGGTCCAGGGTCATGTACTCGGTCATGAACTCGCGGGCATACCCCAGCGCAGAAGCCTCCCGCACGGCCGCCGTCCGGTCGTGTTCGTGGCGAATGAGCATCAGCGTGCTCGCGGTGATCGCCGCGGCGACCACCAGCGCCACCACCGCCGCCACCACCGGCAGACCCCAGCGCCGTGGCCGCCGGGGCCGGCGGCCGAAGTAGTCGGCCGCGGTGTCGTCGACCTTGCGCCGCGGGCTCACTGGCCCGCCGGATTCATCTGGGGCTTCTTCAGCACGGTCAGGTTCGCGACCTGCCAACGGCCGTCCGATGCCCGATCGAAGTCGACGCGCACGGTGGCCGTGATGAATTTCAGGGTCTTCGGATCGTCACCGCGCTGACCCTGCATCGCGAGCAGCATGGATGCCTGATCGGGCGTGACCGGCGGATCAGTGAGCACCGCATGGCTGACAGCCCAGTACTCGTTGGACTTGATGCCTGCCTTCTGCGCGGCCTGCTGCTGCGCGATGAGCTGCTCGCGATAGGTGTCGGTGGTCAGCCCCTGTGCTCGCGCGAAGTCAGCGGCCATCGTGTCGGCGCTGTAGCTGAGCATCTGCTCGACGATGCGCGGCCCCTGCTCGTCGATCTGGGCGCGCGCCGCATCGACCGCCCGCTCGTGCTGGTAGACCGCGAGGTAACCGACACCCGCGGCTGCCGCGCACACCAGAGCCGCCACGACCAGCACCAGCGCGACCAGTCGCCGCATGTTGCGCGCGGGTCGCTCGACGACGAGCACCTCGGTGCGCGCCAGCATGTCGGCGAACGTCCGCCGCCGGCGGTCCCACAGCGGCCACAGCCACCCCACGAAAACCGACAGAGTGTCGAGCAGGTGCGCGAGCTCCCGCACCGCAAGCCGGCCGATGCCCACCGCACCGGTACCGGTTCCCGCGCCGTCGCGCACTGCGATGCCGCACAGCGCGCGGCCCAGCGTCCAGCCTGTCGCGACCGGAAGGACCAGCCGGTTGACCGCCGTCGCGAACAGCGCCACCGCGGCTACACCGGTGAACGCCCAGCGGGCCCATCCGTCGGCGGGCGAGGCGAGAGCCAACAGGCCCGTCGTCACGATCACGGCCGCACCCGGCAACACATCGACCAGCAGAGCGCCGGCCCGCGACGACCACGAGGCCCGGTTGACCTCCGGCACGTCGGTGTCGGGCGGCGAGTCGGTGACCGGGAGGACCATGGTCACGAGGTGACCTGGTCGAGCTTGGCGATGCGGTAGCGGCCCTCGTCGAAGGCCATGGTCGCGCGCAGCCGGTACCCGACCTGCTGGTTGGCAGCCTGAGAGTTCGTGATCTTCACCCGGACCGCGACCAGCACGTTGATCGATCCGTCCGGATTGTGCCGCTCGACCGCAGCGCGCAGGTCGTCGACGGCGACCTTGGCGTTGGCGGCCTGGTACGCCTCGGCGATCACGCTGCCGAACAGCCCGGCCTGCACTCCGAAGTCACCCGTCGAGCACTCCAGGATCTTGGACTGCGCCACCGTCATCGCTGCGGTGTCGGGAGCATTGGTGGCCGCCACGCACTCCTTGGCGGCGGCCAACGCGGCATCGTCGCTTCGGGTGATCGCCGCGGCACGTTGGTTCGCCTTCAACGCGTAGTAACCACCTGCCGCAGCACCACCCGCCAACAGGAGCAGGGCCGCCGTCAGCCCGGCGACCCAACGGGTGCTCAGACGCGACGGCCGACGCGGATCGTCCTGCGCAGCCTCGTCGACCGACTCCGGCGCGGCAGACTCGTCCGTGACGAACTCGTCAGCAACGGACTCCTCAGCGGTGGACTGCTCGGCGACCGTCGACTCCTTGTCGTCGGCGGCGCCGTCCTCGGGGGTGTCGATGGGGGGGTTCAGCCGGCTGGAGCCAGCATCTCCTTCCATCCGTCATCTCCTGGGTTACTCGAGTTCTTCACGTTGTATCGCACCCCGTCGGGGCCGACCACCTCGCCGCTCTGGGGGCTGTACGCGGCGGTGCTGCCGGGCGGGCCCTGCGCGGGAGTGTAGATGCACGGGTTGGGCTGTTGCCCGCTGCAGCTGACGGTACCCGAGCCCGGTGGGCTGATCGGATCGCTGACCGGTGAGGTGCTCAGCGGCGGCGGCAGCTTGTCGGCCGGCAACGGGTTCATGCCGTTGTTCACCGACGGCGCCGGGATCACCCGGCCCGGATCCACGCCCTGGTCACAGCGCGCACCGGGGGCGGGGCAGGACAGCACCTGGTTCGGGTCGCCGTACCACGGGTTGGTACCCAGCGGCACGTACGGCTCGTTGCTGTGGCATTCCTTCGGAGAGGCCGCGCGCTTGCCCGGCACATCCGCACACGGGTAGTTACGGGCACCACGAACCACGTTGCCCTGGTAGTCCTTCGGGATCTTGCAGTAGGTACCCGTCGGAAGCGGCGCCATCGACGTGTCAGCGGGCGAGCGCCACTCCGACGCAGGCAGGAAGCCCGTCATACACGGCGGCGGCAGGTTGACCGACAGACCGAAGTGAATCAGACCCTCGTTCTCGAAGATCGTGCCCGCCTGCGTCACCGATGCCCCCTGCGGCAGGACCACCAGCGCCTGCTCGAGGCCCTTGTTGTAGCGCTTGAGCATGTCGGTGACCACCGACAGGTTGGCCAGCGTCTGCGGCAGCGAGTCGCGGACATCGGAGAACAACGCATTCACCTGATCCAGCGTGGGCGCCGCCTGCTGCAGGCCGCTGCGCAGCGCGCCGTCCTGCTCGGCGGTCTGGCCCGCGATGATGTTCAGGTTCCGCGACCACTGCTGGATCGCATCACCCGATTGCACCTGACTGTTCAGGATCGGCGCGGAGTTGGCGATGATGTCGTTGACCTGCGGCAGGTTGTCACGAAACCCCTGGGCCAGGTTCGTCGTCGACTCGACCAGACGCTGCAGCGACGGTCCGAGACCGCCGACCGCGGCCGAGGTCTCGGTCAGCAGCGAATCGATCTTCTCCTTGGGCAGCACGGCCAACCCGCGGTTGGCCGCGTCGAGCGCCGGACCCACCTCGGCCGGAACGGTGCTCTTCGTGATCGTCTGGCCCGGGCTGAGGTACTGCTTGGTATCCGCGGCCGGCACCAGATCGAGGTACTGCTCGCCGATCGCCGAGACGGAGTGCACCTCGGCCGTCACGTCGACCGGGATCTTGACGTCGTTGCTGATGCTCAACGTCGCCCGGGCGCCCTTCTCGGTCGGCTCGACCTCGGTGACCTTGCCGATCTGCGTGCCTCGATAGGTCACGTTGCCCGTGGCGTACAGGCCGCCCGAGCGCGGCAGCTCCGTGTAGAGCGTGTACTGCCCCACCCCGGCCAGGCTCGGCAGGCGCAGGTAGTACAGGCCCAGCACGGCAACCGCCGCCACGGTGAGCACCGTGAAGATGACCAACTGGATCTTGATGAAGCGGGTCAGCATCGCTCACTCACCCCTTTCCACCAGCGGTCCGCCGGGTGCGTCGTGCGGGTTCGGAGTGAACCGCACATCCGGGATCATCGTGGCCGGGTCGCGGCCCCACGACTGCTCGAGGGCGCGCAGCATGCCGGAGACGCCCGTGCCGCTGAGGATGCCGTTGTCGAGAGCCGACAGCGTCAGATCCACCAGGATCGAGACGTTGAGGTAGTCACCACGGATAACCTTCGGCACGTTCTCGACGCTGAACGGTGCGGTGAAGATCAGCTTCAACGCGCCGATCAGGTACGGCGACGCCTTGCCCAGTTCCCGCAGCGGACGCTGCAGGTTGGCCAGGTTCGTGTTCAGGTCACCGCTGGCCGGTGACAGCGCGTCGTCGGCAGCGTTGCTGATCCGGCCCAGCGCCTCGACCGCGTCGGCGAACAGATCGCGGGTGTCGGCGAAGTGCTTGATCAGCGGCGGGAACTCGGTCAACACCTGGTCGAGTGTGTCGTTGCGCTGCTCGACGATCGAGAGCAACCGGTTCGTCGAATCGATGGCCCGGGTGATGTCGTTGCGCTGCTGATTCAACTCGTCGGTGAATGTGTCTAGCCTGCCGAGGAATTCACGGATCTGATCGGACCGGCCGTTGAGGACGTTGAAGATCTCGCTCTGGATGGTCTCCAGGTTCGAGACTCCGCCGCCGGTGAGGATCGAGGCGATGCTCGCCAGCACGCGCTCGGTGGTCGGGAAGGCTGACGCGTTCTTCAGCGGGATGGTGTCGCCGGTCTCGAGTTTCTCCGGGGACGGGTCCGGCGGAGCGTCGAGCTGGACGTGCTGGGAACCCAAGAGGCTGGTCTGGCCGATCTTGGCCAGCGTGTTCTTGGGCAGCTGCACCGTGTTGTCCAGGTCCAGCGTCAGCGTGGCGACCCAGTTCTTCAACTCGATCGACCGCACGCGACCGACGTAGACGTCGGCCACCCGCACCCGGCTGTTGACGTTGAGCGCCAGCGTGTCCGGCATCTGCACGTAGATCGTGGTGTGGTCGGGCCCGGTGCCGGGACCGCCGGGCAGCGGCACGTTCGCGATGCCCTTCCACGAACCGCACGAGGTCAGCACCACGGCCGCCGCGCCGAGCGCCACAGCGCGTCGGCTCAGTTTCGCCATACGTCCCACGGTCAGCCTCCCGCCTCAGCCGGCAGCAATGGACCCGACGGAGCGGCGGGCGCAGGGCCGGCCGCCGGTGCCGCCGGCGTGATGGCCCCCAGCGGATCGCCCGGGATGACACCCGGTGCAGGTGCCGGCGGGGGACCCGGCTGCGGGTACCACGGCGGGGGCAGCGGGTTGTTCTCGTTGTAGGAGTTCGGCGGGCCGGGCAGCCGGCCGTTGTTCACACCGAACGCGGGCGGGGCCGGCGGAGCCACGACGTCGGGGCCACCCATCAGCTCCGACAGGGATTCCGGCGTGAGCATGTTCTGGGTGAACGGCTGCACCTCGACGCCCTGCATACCGGGCGCAACCACCCAGCCGGGCTCGTGGTTGCCGTGCGAGAACAGCGTGTCCCTGGAGAAGATGCCGGGCACGGTGGTGTCCTTGTATCCCGGCGGCGGCTGCAGCCGGGGCTCCGAGTACGCGATCTGCTTGGGCAGCGTCATCGCCGCCTGCAACTGGTTCGCGCCGAACGGCAGGTAGTTGAACTTGATCGCGTCCAGGATCGGGCCCAGGTACTGCGCGCACAGCTCCGACGATTCCTGGTAGCCCAGCCGGCTGCCGGCCTGGATCGCGCTGCAGATGAACTGCATCGGGTTCGCGAAGTTATTGATGACCGGCACGCTCATGATGCCGCCCTGGTTCGGCGCGGCGATGTTGACAACGTTGGCGCCCAGGTTCGGGAAGACGTGCAGACCGGTCTCCAGGCCGTCGCGGGGCTCGGGCTGCAGGATCGCGTTCGTCACGTCGGCCAGGTTGTCGACGTCGTGGGCCAGCACCTCACCGTTCTTGCCGATGAAATCCCTTGTGGTGGCCAGCAATTGGTTGAGGTCCTGCAGCGCGTCGGCTACCTCGCGGTCGGTGTTGGTGAACGCGTTGGTGAACTTGGCGAGGTCGTTGTTGAGCGCCACGAACTGCTGATCGCTCTTGTACAGCGCGTTGACGAACAACGCCAGGCTCTTGACCACGCTGAACAGGTCGCCGCGGCCCTCGTTGAGCGCGAACAGCGCGTCCGACAGACCCTTGAGCGTCTTGTTCAGCTGCTCGCCCTTGCCGGCGAAACCGTCGGCCGCGGACTCGATGATGTCGCCGAACGGACCCTTGGGCTGCGCGGGCGTGGGACCCAGGTCGGTCAGCAGCTTGTCCAGCGAGTCACGCAGGTCGTCGTACTCGACCGGCACCTGCGTGCGATCCAGGTTGATGACGGCGCCGTTCTCCATCTCCGGGCCGCCGGTGTACGGCGGGGCCAGCTGGATGGTGCGCGAGGCGACCAGGCTCGGGTTCAGGATCGATGCCGTGGCGTTGGCGGGGACCTTGTACTTCTTGTCGTAGTTGAAGGTCACCTTCATCTTGTCGCCGTCCGGCTCGATCGCCTCGATCTTGCCGACCTGGACACCCATGATCTGCACCTTGTCGCCGGGATACAGCGCCAGCGTCTGGGTGAAGTACGCGGTGACGGTGTTCTTCGTCAACCGCTGATAGGCCTTGTAGCCGAAGAAGGCCGCCACGATCGCAGCGATCAGCACCACGGTGCCGATCACCAGTGCCGTTCGGGACACACCCGGCTTCTTCAGGTTTCGGATGTTGAAGATCGTCGACATCTAGCTCTGCACCCCCTTAACCCTGCGAGCCCGGAGGCAGGAACGGTGGATTACCCGGCAGCAGCGGCTGGCCCGCCGGGGCCGGCTGCGGACCCGGACCGGGCGGAGGCGGCGGCCCGTTGAGTGCCGGCGGCAGCGGTGCGATACCGGGGGTGAAGTCCGGCGGTGACGGC
Source organism: Mycolicibacterium sp. 018/SC-01/001 (assembly GCF_007096635.1). Classification (GTDB taxonomy): domain Bacteria; phylum Actinomycetota; class Actinomycetes; order Mycobacteriales; family Mycobacteriaceae; genus Mycobacterium. The sequence continues at coordinate 42,872 of NZ_VKAA01000003.1, read as the reverse complement.
TGCGGCGCCAGTGGCACCGTGCGCGCCCCGGGCGGGGCGGGCGGAAGCGGCGGCATGTCGCCGGGCACGTTCGGCGACAGCTGACCCGGGATCGCGGCGGCCGGCACACCCGGAGCCGGCTGCGGGCCGTTCGGGTTCGGGGCCGACGTCGCGACGTTGGGGCCCTGACCCTCGTAGTTCGGGCCGTACGGGTTGTCCCCGTAGGGGCCGACCGACAGACCGGCGCACGGCAGCGGGTTGCCGGGTCGGGGCAGCCCGTCGGCGGGCGGGGTGTACGAGCACGGCGAGCCGGGCACGACGGCAGGGCCGGGATTGTCCGGGGTGCCTTCGAGCGGAGTCGGTGCCGGCGGCGGAGCCCCGTTGGGGAAGCCGGTGCCGTTCGGGTCCGGGAACCGGAACGCGGGCAGACCCGCGTTGCGCCAGAACTGCTCGGGGTCGATGCCGCGCTTCTTGAACGCCGCGTCGACGTAGGGCTGCAGAATCCAGTAGGGCGCCAGGTTGGCGAGCATCACCTTGAAGTAGGGGCCCGAGGCGATCGCCTCACCCAGCGACGCGGTGAACTTCGACAGCGTGGTCAGCACGTCGACCAGGTCGAACTTGCGCTCGTTGAGCACGTCGCTGATCGTGCGCAGCTGCTCCAGCACGTGATTGAGGTTGGGGTTGTCGTCGATGAAACCCTTGACCTGGGTGGAGAACTTGCCGACGCGCTCCAGCAGCTGGCTGACCGCGTAGTTACGCTCGTTGACCGCCGCGAGCAGCGTCTGCGCGTTCACGAACAGCTGGTTGATCTGCTCGCTGCGGTTGCCCAGCACCCCGGCCACCCGGTTGGCGTTGCTCAGCAGCTGCTTGATCTGGTCGTCGCGCTTGCCGATGGTGTCGGAGAACCGCGCCACCCCGTCGAGCGCGGCGCTCAGGTGCGGGTAGGTCTGATCGATGGTCTGCGACAGCACGTTCAGCGAGTCCCGCACCGTCTTGGTGTCCCAGTTGGACGCCGAGTTGCTGAGGTCGAAGAACGCGTCGTAGATCTGGTACGGCGTCGACGTCTGACCGAGCGGCAACGTGCCGTTGGCGCGCAGCGGGTCGTCACCGCGCGGCTCGATCTCGATGTTGCGCCGGCCCAGGATCGTGTCGGTGCGGATCGCGGCACGGCTCTTGGTGCCGATCTCGGTCCCGCCGAGCCCGAAGCCGATGACGACCTTGTCGCCGGAGATCTCGGTCGAGCGCACGAGGCCGACGTCGACACCCGCGATCCGGACCTTGTCGCCGGCGTTGATGCCGCCGGTGTCGGAGAACTCCGCGTAGTACGTCGGCGTCGCGAAGAGCACCGGCACGCTGGTGAAGCTCTGGCCCACGCCGATCACGATGACCAGCAGGATGATGCCGAGCAAACCGCCGCGGACGCGGTTGGAACCCTCGAGGACTCTCATTGCGGTGTGCACCTACCCGAGGGCTGGCTCCACACCTTGACCGTGCGCACCGGCCCGCCGGGCTGGAGCCCGTTGAGCTTGAGCGTCACGTCGCAGGCGTAGAAGTTGAAGAAGTCACCGTAGATGCCACCCGCGCGGCCGATGATCTTCAGCGCGGTCGGCACGCGAACCAGCAGGTCATTGAGCTGATCCTTCTGATCGACCAGCGGCTGCTGCAGGATCTCGAGCTTGCTGGTGGTCTGCTGCAGCAGTGGCCGGTTGTCGGCCAGCAGGTCGGCGATCGTGCCGGCGGCGTCACTGATGTCGGCCACCGACTTGGCGATCGGATCGGCGCGGTTCTTGAGTCCGGTGATCAGTGTCTCGAAATTCTTGACCGTGTCATCGAACTGCTGCTGGTGCTTGACGGTCGTGGCCAGCACGGTGTTGAGGTTGTTGATCACCTCACCGATCGCCTGGTCGCGATCGGCCAGCGCGGACGTCAGCGACGCGGTCTGATCCAGGATGTCGTTGATGGTTCCGCCCTGGCCCTGGAAGACCGTCACGATCGACTGCGCGATGGTGTTGACCTTGTCGGGGTCCAGCGACTGGAACACCGGGCGGAAGCCGCCGATCAACGCGTCGAGGTCGAGGGCGGGCTCGGTGCGTTCGACCGGGATGGTGCCGCCGGGCTGCAGCCGAGTGTTGCTGTCCCCGCGCTTGAGCTCCAGGTAGCGGTCACCGATCAGGTTCAGGTAGCGGATCGACGCGGTGGTCTCGTCGAACAGGTCGAGCGAGCGGTCCACGTCGAAGTCGACCCTGGCCTTCGTGCCGCCGTCGATCAGCTTCACGTCCTTGACCTTGCCGACCTCGACACCCGAAGCGCGGACGAACTGCCCGGAGCGCAGGCCGCTGGTGTTGGTGAAGATCGCCGAGTAGCTGTTGGTGCGGTCGAAGCGCATCTGACCGAACACCACGATGATGAGCGCGGTGAACAGCAGCAGCACCAGGGAGAACGCCCCCAGCTTGATCGCGGTTCCGGTGATTTTCATGGGTTGATCGTGTGCTCCCCGACTTGGCGGCCCCAGACGTACTCGGTGAGCAGCGGCTGGCCCAGTTCCAGGTGGTTGTACGGCGCGATCGAGGCTCCGGTGTCCATCACCAGGTACGGCGACGGCCAGAGGTCGCGGGTGATGGGCTGCCAGCAGCCGGGGCGGCCCTCGGGTCCGCCCTTGGCATTGACCCGCGGCAGGTTGTCGGGATAGACGTACGCGTTGCCGGCGCCCAAGCCGATCAGCTCGGAGTGCGTGCGCAGTGAGTAGCCGTTGCCGCCCAGCGACGCGGCGACCTTCGGCTCGACGTCGTGGTAGTTGCGGATCGTGCAGAACAGCGCGGGGCTGTACTTGTCCAGCAGCGCCGAGGTGGGCACCAGATCCTTGAGGCCCCGCTGCAGGTAGGGCCCGCCGCGCTCGAAGATGTCGCCGCCGGTGTTGCCGAATCCGACCGCCGCCATCAGCGCCTGGTCGACGTTGCCCTGCTGCTCGTTGAGCGTGCGCGCGGTGGTGACCGCGTTCTGCAGTCCGTCGAACAGGTCGGGCGAGGCGTCGGCGTACACGTCCGCGAGCTGGGCGAGCAGCTGGTTGTCCCGGCGCAGCTGCGGCATCTGCGGGTTGATCTCGTCGAGGATCTGATTGCCGTTGACGATCGACTGCCCGAACCGGTCGCCGAGTCCGTCGAGCGCCTGTGCCGTCGCGGTCAGCGTCTGGTTCAGCTTGATCGGGTCCACCTGGCCGGCGACCGACACGACGGTCTCGAACAGGGTGTTGAACTCGGTGGTCACCTTGGTGACGTCGATGACGTCGGAGCTGTTGATCCGCTGTGGTGAGGGCTTCGGCGGGGACGAGAACGACACGTACTTGTTGCCGAACACCGTGGTGGCACTGATGTCCGCCTGGACGTTCTGCGGGATCAGATCGAGGTACTTGGGGTTGACCTCGAGAATGATCTTGGCGCGGGGCTCGTCGCCGACGGTGACCTGCTCGACCTCGCCGACCCGGCCGATCTCGACGCCGTTGTAGGTGACCTTGGCACCGGGGTCCATCGACAGACCCGACCGCGCGGCCATCATCGTCAGCTGGGTCCGCGGCAGGAAATCGCCGCGGAACTGCAGGAAGACCAGCACCAGGATCACGACCGCCACGAGCGCCAGGACGGCTCCCGCCAGCTTGTAGGGCGGCGTGCGCTTGCTGTTCACGGGTGCGGTCACAGCTACACCGTCAGGTTGAAGTTCGGGTCGACGCCGTAGAGCGCCAACGAGGCGAACAGGACCACACAGACGATCGCGATCAGCGAGGCGCGCATCGACCGGCCGACGGCCTCGCCGACGCCGACGGGGCCGCCGCTGGCGTAGAAGCCGTAGTAGCAGTGGTTGAGCATGACGATAACCGAGATGATCACGGCCTGCACGAACGACCAGAACACGTCGTCGGGCCGCAGGAACGTCCGGAAGTAGTGCTCATAGGTGCCGGTCGACTGTCCGTAGACCAGCGTGGTCGTGACCTGCGCCGACAGGAAGCTCATGATGATCGCCATCGCGTACAGCGGGATGATGACGACGAACCCGGCGACGATGCGCGTGGACACCAGGTAGGAGATGGACTTGATGCCCATCACCTCGAGGGCGTCGATCTCCTCGCTGATGCGCATGGCTCCGAGCTCGGCGGTGGCGCCGGCGCCGACGGTGGCGGCCAGCGCCTGGCCGGCGACGACCGGCGCGGCGATGCGCACGTTGATCAACGCTGCGAAGAAGCCGGTGAACGCCTCGACACCGATGTTGCCCAGCGACGCGAAACCCTGGATGGCGACCAGCGAGGACCCCGACAGCGTGACGAACCCGACGATCGCGACCGTGCCGCCGATGACGGCCATCGCGCCGGTGCCCATGCCGATCTCGGCGACCAGGCGCAGCATCTCTTTGCGGTAGTAGCGCATGGCGTGCCCGATGGAACCGACCGCGGTGACGACGAACCAGGCGACGTGACCCATCGAGTCCAGACCGCGCGCGGGCGCGCCGGCCACCTTCTGGGCGGTCGCGACTCCGCGGGGGAACCGGGACCGCAGAACGGCGCCAGTGGACATGTCAGCTCCCCGTTCCGAATTTGACGCCGATGGTGGTCAGCACGACGTTGACCGCGAACAACGCGATCACGCACAGGACCAGGGTCTCGTTCACCGCGGTTCCGACACCTTTGGCGCCCCCCGCGCACGTCAGCCCGCGGTAGCAGCCGACCAGGCCCGCGATCAGGCCGAACGTGAGCGCCTTGACCAGCGAGATGAGCACTTCGGGCAGACCGGTGACCAGGGTCAGCGTCGACACGTACGCACCCGCCGAGACGTTCTGTAGGTACACACCGAAGATGAAGCCGCCGACCAGGCCGATCGTGATCACCGCGCCGTTGAGCAGCATCGCGACGAACGTCGACGCGATGACGCGGGGCACGACCAGGCGGTGGATGGGATCGATGCCGAGCACCTCGAGGGCGTCGATCTCCTCGCGGATGGTGCGGGCGCCGAGGTCAGCGCAGATCGCGGTGGACCCTGCGCCGGCGACCACCAGCACCGTCACCAGCGGACCGAGCTGGGTGACCGCGCCCAGGGCTGCGCCGGCACCGGAGATGTCGGCAGCGCCGAACTCGGTGAGCAGGATGTTCAGCGTGAAGATGAGCAGCACGGTCAGCGGGATCGACACCGCGACGGTCGGCAGGAATGCCACCGTCAGCAGGAACCAGCTCTGCAGGATGAACTCGCGCCACTGGAACGGCGGCCGCAGCGTGGCTTTGCCGACGAGGACGCACATCCGCACGAAACCGCCGACGGCGGTCAACGCGGGCCTCGCCTGATCGCGCACGTAGCCCGTCAGGTTGGAAGTCGTCGTCACCGCGATGTCCCCGCGACGCGACCGTCCCAGATGTAGCGCACCGGCAGCACCTGTCGCACGCTCCCTTCCAGCCCCAACCCCAACTGTGTGAGATCAGTCTCCCTACCGGTCGGTAGTAAGACGGACCACCGGACTGTACCCGATGGTGGGGACGGTTCGTACCGCATCGGCGGGATTGCGCCCTCAACCGTTAGCACTGGGTCCACCTCCGGCCGATGTCATTGCTGGCCCGTCGAAACCGTTGTCCGCGAGGCACTTTCGCCAGCGTCAATCTCGGGCCCTGCTGCGGACGGATTGCCAAAGCGCGTCCGCAGCTCCGTCTTGAGCACCTTGCCCGCCGGATTCCGGGGCAGCGCCTCGACTATTTCCAGTGCCCGGGGGTGTTTGTAGCGGGCGAGCCGATCGGTCAGGAAGGTGTCGAGATCGCCGAGCGACAACGTCGCATCACCCTCGCGTGCCAGCGAAGTTCGCAGGGCGACCACAGCAACGGGCACCTCCCCCCACTTGGGGTGCGGACGGCCGATCACCGCGGCCTCGGCGATGTCCGGGTGCGCCGCGAGCGCGTTCTCCACCTCGGCGCAGTAGATGTTCTCGCCGCCGGAGATGATCATGTCCTTCTTACGGTCGACGACCCAGATGTAGCCGTCCTCGTCCTGCCGGACCAGGTCCCCGGAGTGGAACCACCCGCCGGCGAACGCCTCTGCGGTGGCTTCGGGGTTGTTCCAGTAGCCGACCATCAGAGTCGGTGCACGGTAGACGATCTCGCCGACCTGCCCGACGGGCACGTCGTTCATCTCGTCGTCGACGATGCGGGCGGAGACCGTCGGGATCACCGTGCCCACCGACCCGAGCTTGCGCAGCGCGTCTTCCCCCAACAGCATGCACGTCACCGGCGACATCTCCGTCTGCCCGAAGGCGGCCAGGATCGCCGCACCGGGGAACGTGTCGGCCATCGCGCGCAGCAGGGTGTCGGAGGCGGGTGCGGCACCCCAGGACAGCACCCGCAGCGAGAGCTCACGGGGATGGGCGCGCTGCGCCGCACACACCGCCTGCCACTGGGCCGGCACCAGGAAGATGCCGGTCACCTTCTCCGCGGCGAGCACATCGAGCAGCTGGTCGGGATCGAAGGCGCCGAGCGGATAGATGACGGTCGGCCGGCCGAGGAGCAGGCCCGTGACCAGGTTGCCGACGCCGGCGATGTGGAACAGCGGCACGCCGACGAACCCGATGTCGTGATTCAGATCGGCGCCGCTGGTGAACAGGTGCGTGAGCGCCTGACCCGACAGGTTGTTGTGGGTGAGGACCGCGCCCTTGGGCCGGCCGGTGGTGCCGGAGGTGTACATGATCAGCGCCGGCGAATCGTCGGGGACGTCCACGATCGGGCAGGGCGCGTCCTCGGCGAGCAGGTCCTCGTAGGCGAGCACGTCGGCCGCGTCGGTGTCGCCGCCGGCGACGACGACCGTCTGCAGGCTGGGGTCCAGAGCCCGCACCGCGGTGGCCACCGGGGCGAGGACGGGTTCGGTCACGACGACGGATGCGGTGCAGTCCGAGACGAGGAACGCGATCTCCGGCGCGGTCATCCGGAAGTTCACCGGCACCGCGATCGCACCCAGTCTGGTGGCCGCGATCGTCGTCTCGATGAACTCGGGCCGGTTGAGCATCAGGATCAGCACGCGGTCGCCGACGCCGAGGCCGCGGCGATGCAGCGCCCCGGCCAGCGCGGACACCCGTCGATCGAGCTCGGCCCAGGTGGTGCTGGCGCCGAGGAACCGCAGCGCCACGCCATGCGGCTGCATCATCGCGTGCCGGGAGAGCTGATTGGCCCAGTTCTGCCGGCGAGCCAGCTCGGGCTGCTCCAGATCGGTCGTCATCGCTCCGTCGTCCGTGAGTCGCTGGTGTTGCGTGGTGCTGATATTTGATCAAACATTGTGTTGCCGCGGTCACACTATGGCTCAGGCGGCGTCGGGACAACCCGTCGCGCAGACCCGCCGAAAGGGCGTCGCAGCCATGACAGCTCCGGTCAGGACGGTGTCATCGGGCGGGCCGTCCGGCAGGATTCGGCGCGAGCAGATGTCCGACGAGGTGGCTGCCCGGCTGCGCACGGAGATCATGACCGGCGTGCTGCGGCCGGACACCTATATCCGGCTCGACGAGACGGCGGCGCGTCTGGGCGTGAGCATCACCCCCGTGCGGGAGGCGCTGCGGACGCTGCGCGGCGAAGGCATGGTCGAGCTCGAACGCCACCGCGGACACCGCGTGATGCCGCTGACCCGCACCGACATCGAAGACATCTTCTGGTTGCAGTCGACGATCGCGCGGGAACTGGCCGCCACCACGACCCGGCGTATCACCGATGCCGAGATCGACGAGCTGGCGGTGCTCAACACCGCGCTTGCCGAGGCGGTCCGTCATGGTGACGCCGACGAGGTCGCGGCGGCTGAGTTCGCGTTCCACCGCGCCGTCAACCGGGCCTCCGGGCGGATCAAGCTGGCTTGGTTCCTGCTGCACGCCAGCCGCTACCTGCCGCCGCAAGTCTTCGCGAACGACCCGACGTGGGGTGCCGACGCGGTGGCCGGCCACGACCTGCTGATCGACGCGCTGCGCCGACGCGACGCCGCCACGGTGGTGCTGCTGAGCGAACGCGAATTCAGCGACGGGGTGGCGCGCCTGCTCGGTTACCTCGACCGGATCGGACTGTGGGGGTCAGCCACCTAGGTCGCCCTAGGTCGCAGCCAGCTGCTCCGTGCCCTATGTCGCAGCCAGCTGCTCCGTGCCCTATGTCGCAGCCAGCTGCTCCGTGCCCTATGTCGCAGCCAGCTGCTCCGCCCGCGCCTTCAGATTGTCCGCGAGGTAGTCCAGCGTGTCGCTGATCGCCTTCTTCACCATCGGCTTGGGCAGCGGCAGCGTGGTCTCGACGTCGAGGTCGACAGTCAGCAGCGACGTCGCACCCATGCCGACGACGGAGAACTTCTGGTCCTGTTTGTCGAAGTGGTCGCCCTGCTGCAGCATCGTGAAGATCTGGTTCTCGCCCGGGTAGTAGACGGCGGTGATGAACGTGCCCGCCTGCCCCTGCACGACCACGTCGAGACGCAGCTGGCTCGGCCGGCCGTCGGGGTAGCGGGCGAGAATCCAGCAGCCCTTGATCTCCTCGTTCCACTGCGGGTACGCCTCGAAATCGGCGACGATCGCCATGATCGACTCGGCGGGGGCTGCGACCTCCACGGTCTTACTCACCAGCGGCATCGGCTGAGCATAGCGAGTTGGGACCGCACCTCACGCGGGTGCGGCGATGCCCTCGCGGCGCAGGGCGGGTACGACCAGGGCCCGTAGCTCACGGCCCACGTCGAACTGCTTGCCCGGTAGCGTGCGCGCCACCATCTGCACGTTGATCGTGTTCACCTCGATGCTCTCGACGCCCATCACCTGGGGCTCGTCGAGGAGCAGGTGCGCCAGACCCTCGGTCCGCATGGCCTGGGCCGACACGTCGCGCAGCACGTCGCCCACGGCGACGATGTCGGCGGTCGCGGGCAGCGGGATGTCGACGACGGCCCGCGCCCAGTCCTTGGACAGGTTGAGGGATTTGACGATCGTGCCGTTGGGGATCGTGTAGACTTCCCCGTCGCCGGTGCGCAGCCTGGTCACCCGCAACGTGACCGCCTCGACGGTGCCGCGCGCGGTGCCGCCGCCGGTGATCGTGAGCTCGACGAGATCTCCGAAGCCGTACTGCCTTTCGGTGATCACGAAGAACCCGCTGAGCAGATCGCCGACGATGCGCTGCGCGCCGAAGCCCAGCGCTCCGCCGAGCACTGCCGCGGGGGCGACGAGCGAGCCGATCGGCAGCCCCAGTCGGGCCGCGATCTCGAGGGCGACCCCGATGTAGAGGAGCGTGATCGCCACCGACGTGAGCACCGAGACCAGGGCCTGCCGGTGCTTGACGCTCTCCGAGCGCAGCGTGTCCGGCCGGTCGTGGGCGGTGAGCCGGCGGCTGACGCGGCGCGCGAGCCAGCGGATCGCCCGGGTGGCGAGCACGGCGAACACCACCGCGAGCGCGATGTGCACTCCGGTGGTCAGCAGCCACCGGACGACGGTGTCGATCAGCGCGCGGCACTCCGCGTGGACGGCGGCAGCAGTGCCAGCGCAGGAACGTAGCCGCGGCGGGGAGCGGCGGCCGGGTAACCCGCGCGCACGAAGGCGTGCAGCCGGGTGAAGATCCGTGGTGCCGTCATGCGGCGTCCGTTACCCCGTCGCCGGTGCCGTGAAACCCGTCAGACCGGATGGCGTCCTCGGTCAGGTGCAGGGGTGTCAGTGCAGGGGTGAGAAGGGCAGCGGCCAGGCCATGGCGGAGGACGCGTGCAGGATGTGCTCCGGACCGCCCGGGGGTGGCCACTTGCCCTGAGCGAACAGCTCGCGGCGGACCTCTACCCGCTCGTCGAGGCCCGCGAACGGCCAGATGTGCACGATGCGGTCGGGACCGTCGAGGGCGTACATGACGACGGTGATGGGGTCGACGGCGTGCCGGCCGGGCAACTTCTGTCGCCAGCCGTCGACTGTGGCCGGCAGGCCGCCGGGCACGAGGTGGTAGTCCCGGATCTCGTAGATCGCGCCGAAGGCCCCGGTTCGCACCGGCGGCATGAACGGGAACGGGGCGTAGCTGTTGAGCGTGAGGTCACTGAGGTGCTCCGCGGCTCCGAACGGAGCGGCGCTCGCGCGCGCCCGGGAGCGTTCGTCGTCGAGTTCTGCCTGATCGGCGAAGCCCCGTAGGACGTACACCCGACCCAGCACCCCGTGCTCGGCCTGCCACGCGCCCAGGAGCGTTCCGCGGGCGTCGCCGGCGGTGACCCACGGTTCGATGCCGGCGATCGCCCGGTCGGCGTCAGGCAACCGGAAGTCGAGTATCGCCAGCTCGTAGCGGAGACGCCGGTGCTCGTCGGGGACGTCGCGGCCGGTGATGACGGCCGGTTCGCTCGGTTGCGCCACGGTGAACTCTTTCGCGAGACCTCAAAGGTACAACGGAGATTGTACCTTCGGTGGCAGGGTCATCCGGGTGGACGGGGCGACGCGAACGCACCCAGCGTGGCCGCGAGCAGGCCGGGGAACCGGTCCTCGAATTCCTGCCGACGCAGAGCTGCGTACTGCCGCTGGCCTTCGCGGGTCCGCTCGAGTAGACCGCACTGACGAAGCACGCGGAAATGGAACGTCGCGTTGGATTTCGACAGGCCCAGCGGGCCGTAGACGGCCGCGCATTCTGCGCGGTCGACGTCGAGCAGCGCAGCGACGATGCGCAGCCTCGTGGCGTCCGCCAATCCGCGGAGCGCCTCGACGACGGTGACGTCGGCGAGGTCGGGGTGTTCGCCGTCGATCACCGTCCCAGCGTAGGACGCACGGTCGTGTCAGGTAGACGGCTGAGCCTGGGCCTGGTCCACGCCCAGCGGGGTGGTTTCCCGCACGGCTTCGTCGCGGATCAGGCCCCGCAGCAGCGCGGTACTGAACTCGACGGCGATCTCCTGGGCGGTGCGGCGTCCGTGCGGACGCAGCCAGCGGTACGAGCCCAGGGTCATCCCGATGTAGCCGAGCGCGAGCACATGCGAGTCGCAGTCGTAGAACTCGCCGCTGGCGATGCCGCGGTCGATCACGTCGCGGACGTGCTCGTAGACCTGGGTCTCCCTCTCCCGGATGTAGGCCACCTGCTCGTCGGTGAACCACTCGGTGATGTAGGGGCCTTCCTGGAAGTAGACGGCGGCCCGCTCGATGTTGCCGGCGATACCGACCAGCAGCCGCCGGGTGAAGTGGTAGATCGTCTCGCGCGCCGACGCCGTCGGATCGTCGTGCAGCGCGTCGACGGTGAAGTCGGCGGCCCCCTGGTAGATGTCGTAGAGGATCAGCGACTTGCTGGCGTAGTAGTGGTAGACGGTCGCCTTGTTCAGTCCGACCGCGTCGGCGACGTCGTCCATCCGGGTGCCGTGATACCCGCGCGCAGCGAACAGCCGGGTGGCGACGGCCAGCAACTCCTCGCGACGGGACATCCCGTTACCGGATGGCACAACGGTCTCAGACATGGTGACTCACTCTAGAAGGGACCGGCTGGTCCGCGGTCGACTAACTGGTTGGTCCAGTCTAGGTCGTCGCCCTGTGACCGAGGTCGCATCGGGGCTACACTCGGGCGCAGCGTGCAGGTGTGGCCGACGGAGGTGTTGCGGTGGATCCCAATCCCGATTACGACGCGAGCGACGAAATCGAGTACGGCTTCGACTGGTTCGCCTGGATCCTGCGCGGGGTCTACCCGCCGCCGTCCTACCCGCCGGTCTAGTCGATCTAGTCCGCCGCCACCATTCGCCCAAACCGACGTTTGGGCGCGATTGTGCGAGTGCGCCGCACCATTTCGTCGAGCTCGGCACGGCTCCACACCACCACCGCCGACGCATGGCCGCGAATCTCGCCGACCCAATCCCGGGGCGGCACGGGCTCGCGGTCCGGCGGCCACATCAGCGGAGGCTCGATCCGCACCAGTTCGGTGCCGGGCGCGGGCCACATGTCCTCGGCGTAGCGCTCACCGCACTTGCGACACCGCACCTCGTACCGCATCCGGTGTGGCTCGGACTCGATGAAGACGTAATCGGCCATCGACACGCATCTCGGGCATCTCGCCAGGCCCCGCTCGACCACCATGTTCACGCGATTATCGTGCGGCTCACAGCCCAGCGGGCGCACCGGTCCGGTCGATCTCGATGCCGGATCGGTGCCGTTTCGAGACCTGCTCGGACAACCGTCAGGCCGCTGCGGCTTTGACGGCGCGGCCCACCTCAGCCCGCAACCGCCCGTACTCCGGCGATCGACGCAGCTCGTCGGGGTCGACGCCTGAGCGCGGCAGGTCGACGGGAATGTCGAGAGCGACCTGTCCCGGCCGACGGCTGAGCACGATGATCCGCGACCCCAGGAACGCCGCCTCGTCCGCGCTGTGCGTGACGAAGACCGTGGTGCGCCCGGATTCCGCGCTCACGGCGCGCACGTCCTCCTGCAGCCGCTCCCGGGTCAACGCGTCGAGCGCTGCGAACGGCTCGTCGAGCAGGAACAGCGGCGTCTCGGCCGCGAGCGCCCGCGCGATCGCGACGCGCTGCTGCTGACCGCCGCTGATCTCCCAGATGCGACGTTTCGCCAGGCCCGACAGACCGACCCGGTCCAGGAGCTCGGCGCGGCGCTCAGCCCGACGCTCCCGCGGCACCTTGGCGTAGGTCAATGCCAGCTCGATGTTGCCGCCCACCGTTCGCCACGGAAACAACCTCGGCTGCTGGAACACCACGCCCGCGGTCACACCGGGAGTCGGTGGCGCGCCGCCGATCTCGACCGTTCCCTGGGTTGGAGACTCGAACCCGGCGAGCAGCCGCAGCAGCGTGGACTTGCCGCAGCCGGACGCGCCGACGAGCACCACGAACGAGCCGGGTTCGACGGTCAGATCCACGGGCCCCACCGCGGTCACTGCGTCCGGCCCTCTGCCGTATCGATGCGAGACCGATTGCAGCGCAATCACATCACTGCGCGAGGACACCCGGCAGGCCCTTCGTGTACACGGCGTCTTGGAACGTCTGCAGCGGCGCCGCCTCGGGGATCTGCTTCTGCTCGGCCAGGAACTGGGAGGCGCTCTGCAGGTTCACCGCGATGTTGCCCGGTTTACCCTCTGCACCAAGCCATTCCGGTGAAGCCACCTGTTCGGGGGTCAGGTACACGCCCTGCTTGAGCTGCCCAGCGACATCCTCGGGGGTCAAGCCGATCTCCGCCGCGATGGCTTTGGCGGCGGCGCTCGGATCCTGCTGGATCACCGTCAGCGCGCGGGCCTCCTGCTGACGCCAGACATCGACGACGTCGGGATGACGGGCGGCGAAGTCGTCGGAGACCGCACCCAGATCCAGCGTCGGCTTCCCGTCTTTGGCCAGCTGCCGGCTCGTGATCAGATCCTTGCCGGTCTTGCGCAGCTGGTCCAGCGTCGGCAGCCAGGTGTAGGCCGCATCGATGTCGCCGCGTTCCCACGCCGCCAGGATCGCCTGGGGCTGCAGGTCGACGAGTTGAACATCGTTGGGCGACAACCCGTTCTGGTTCAGCGCGGCGAGCAGGCTGTAGTGCGCGGTCGACGCGAACGGCGTGCCGACCCGCTTGCCCTTCAGCTGGGCGATCGTGTCGATACCGGTGCCGTTGCGCGCCACCAGAGCTTCGTTGTCGCCTGCGACGTCGAGCACGAACGCGACCTTGTAGGGGATGTTCAGCGGCGCTGACAGACCGCGCGCGACCGGGCTCGATCCCAGCGCACCGAAGTCGAGTTCCTTGGCGATGAACGCGGTGTTGACATCGGCGCCCGAGTCGAACTTCGTCCACTTGATGTTGTAGTCCGGCAGGGCCTGTTCGAGCCACTTGTTGTTCTTGACGATCAGATCCCCGCTGGGGAAGGCCTGGTAGCCGATGCGGATCGTCTCCTTGGACGCGTCCTGCCCGCTGTTGTCGACCGAGCAGCTGCTCAGCGTCAGCACCGCGACGAGTGCCGTGATCAGCGCGGCCAGAGACCATTTCAGCTTCATATCTTTCCTCTCCAGGGGACCGCGCGCCGCTCCACGGCGCGCAGAAGACCGTCGATCACCAGACCCGAGAAGCCGATCGCGAAGATGCCGACCAGCACCACGGGGGTGTTGTTGTAGTTGCTTGCGTCTTTGACCAGGCCGCCGATTCCGGGGATGCCGTTGAACAGCTCCGCTGCGACCACCGACGAGTAGGCCATCCCGACGGCCAGCCGGATTCCGGTGAACGTCTCGGGCAGCGCCGACGGGATCACGACGTCGCGGATCACCTGCCGCCGAGACGCGCCGAGAGCTCGAGCGGCTTCCTGCAGTGCGACGGGTGCGGCGACGACCGCGGCCGTGGTGGCCACCGCGGCGGGCGGCAGGGCGGCCAGCGCCAACAGCGTGATCTTGGGGGCCTCGTCGATGCCGAGCCAGATGATGAGCAGGAAGAAGTACGCCAGCGGCGGCAGCGCACGTAGGAACGTCAGCCACGGTTCCAGCACCGAACGCAACCAGCTCACCGAACCCATCAGCAACCCGAGCACGACGCCGAGCGCCACCCCGATCACGACGCCGGCGAGCACCCGGCGCAGCGTCATGTAGAGGTGCTCCCACAGCAGGTATCCGGCGTAGCCGCGGGTGCCGTCGTGCGTGGTGGAGACGTCCAGGAATGCCCGCCACACCGTGGACGGGTACGGAACGAACGTCTGGTTCCAGACGCCGCTCGCGGCGGCGAGCTGCCACACCACCCCGAAGACGACCACCGACAGCAGCGGCAGCGCCGCCCGGGTCAGGCGGGTACGCCACCGACCGCCGGGCGAGCGCGCATCATCGACCGGGGGCGCGGTGTGGGCGCCCTCGGGCGTGATGTCGACGAAAACAGACACCGGCAGATGCTGACGGAGCCGTCAAGCCTGCGAAAGTGCTGTGCTCAGCGCGAATTTAAGTGCCGCTCACCAGGTGAGGACGGGCTTGACGACGTCACCGCTGTGCTGGGCTGCCAACGCGTCGTTCACCGCGGTGTGCGGGAACGCGGTGACGAGCCGGTCGATCGGCAGCCGACCGCTCGCGTGCAGTTCCAGCAGGCGCGGGATGAAGGTGGCGGGCACCGAATCGCCCTCGAGGCAACCGTGCACCGTCTTGCCGCGCAGCACCAGGTCGCGCAGATCGATCTGTGGGACGCCGACGCCCAAGCCGACCGTCACCGCCGATCCCCCGACCGCCAGGGCGGCGACCGCATCGGCGAGGACGTCGGGTCGGCCGGTGGTGTCCAGCGCGTGATCGGCGCCGCCCCCGGTGAGGTCGCGCACGGCGCTCACGACGTCATCGCCCGGTGCCAAGGTCGCGTGGGCGCCGAGATTCTCGGCCAGCGCACGACGCTGGGGGGACGGTTCGACCACCACCACAGTCTGCGCCTGTGCCGAGAGCGCAGCCAGCACGCCCGCCAAACCGACTGCGCCACCGCCGAATACGACGATCGAGCTGCCCGGCGCAGGTCGCATCAGGTTGAGCACTGCTCCCGCGCCGGTCTGGAACCCGCAGCCGAGCGGAGCCGCCACGACCGGATCGACATCGCCGACCACCACGGTGTTGTCGGTGGTGGCCAGCGCGTACCCCGCGAGGCTGGACTGGCCGAAGAAGCCGTCGAGCACCCGCGTACCACCGCGTGTGACGCGGGCGGACCCGTCGCTGCGTTGCCCGAAACCGTTGAGGCGCAACGCATCACGGCAGTATGCCGGTCGGCCCGACGTGCAGGTCCGACACCGCCCGCAGGACCTGAACGTCAGCACCACGCGATCGCCCGGCCGTACCGTGTCGACCGACTCCCCCACGCTCTCGACGATCCCCGCGCCTTCGTGACCGAGCAGGATCGGCCGATCTGCCGCTCCGGCAGCGCGATTGACCAGATCGGTGTGGCAGATGCCCGACGCCTCGATGCGCACGAGGATCTCGTCGCCGCGCGGCTCGTCGAGGTCGACCTCGGCGACGACGAAGGGATCTGCCGGGTCGTAGGACAGCGCCGCAGCAGTCGTCGGCATCAGCTCACCGCCCGTCGAACGGTGGGAATCGTGGCACGGCGCGTCACCCGGCGAGGGTCTCCCCCGGACCTCCCCCGTCCGGGGGAGACCCCGATACGGATTGTGAGCAGCGACGGAAGCCTCTTTACACTGACATCCTCCACGTCCAGCGACGTGCTTTCGCCCGCCCGACCGCGCACCTAGATCGGACCGACATCGAATGATCATCGGGATACCCACAGAGTCCCTTCCTGGGGAAACCCGGGTGGCCGCGACCCCGGCCACCGTCACCCAACTGCTCAAGCTGGGCTACCAGGTACAGGTCGAGTCCGGCGCCGGCGCCGCCGCGAGCTTCGCCGACGACGCCTACGTCGAGGCCGGAGCCGGCATCGGTGACCCTTGGACCGCCGACGTCATCCTCAAGGTCAATGCGCCGAACGACTACGAGATCGCCCTGCTGCGCGACGGCGCCACGCTGATCAGCCTCATCTCCCCCGCACTCAAGCCGGAACTGCTGGAGAAGTTGTCCGCACGGCCCGTCACGGTGCTGGCCATGGACGCGGTGCCCCGCATCTCGCGGGCGCAGTCGCTCGACGTGCTGTCCTCGATGGCGAACATCGCCGGCTATCGCGCGGTGGTCGAGGCGGCCCACCGCTTCGGCCGGTTCTTCACCGGGCAGGTCACCGCGGCGGGCAAGGTGCCCCCGGCGAAGGTCCTCGTCGTGGGCGCCGGTGTGGCCGGGCTCGCGGCGATCGGCGCGGCGGGCAGCCTGGGTGCGATCGTGCGCGCCACCGACCCCAGGCCCGAGGTCGCCGACCAGGTCAAGTCCCTGGGCGGCGAGTACCTGGCCGTTGACCCGGCCGCGGCCGAGGTGTCCGCCACGGGCTATGCCAAGGAAATGGGCGACGACTACAAGGCGCGGGAGGCGCAGCTCTACGCCGAGCAGGCCAAGGACGTCGACATCATCATCACCACGGCACTGATCCCCGGGAAGCCGGCGCCGCGCATCATCACCGCCGACATGGTGGCCTCGATGAAGCCGGGCAGTGTCATCGTCGACATGGCAGCGGCCAACGGCGGCAACGTCGAGGGCACAGTCAAGGACAAGGCCGTCGTCACCGACAACGGCGTCACGATCATCGGCTACACCGACCTGGCCGGCCGGCTGCCCGCGACCGCGTCGCAGCTCTACGGCACGAACCTGGTCAACCTGCTCAAGCTGGTCACCCCCGAGAAGGACGGCCAGCTCACCCTGGACTTCGACGACGTGGTCCAGCGCTCCGTGACCGTCGTGCGCGACGGTGAGCTGACCTGGCCGCCGCCCCCGGTGCAGGTCTCGGCTGCGCCCGCCGCGAAGGCCGCGGAGCCGGTCGCGCAGAAGCCCGCCAAGGAACCCATGTCGATGGGCCGGCGGCTGGGCATCACGTTCGCCGCGGCGGCGGTGCTGTTCGCGCTGATCGCTCTGTCCCCCGCCGCGCTGCAGGTCCACCTGACGGTGTTCGCGCTCGCGATCGTGATCGGCTACTACGTCATCGGCAACGTGCACCATGCGCTGCACACCCCGCTGATGTCGGTGACCAACGCGATCTCCGGCATCATCGTCGTCGGCGCCCTGCTGCAGATCGGGCACGGCAACCCCGTCATCACCGCGGTCGCGTTCGCCGCGATCCTGCTCGCCAGCATCAACGTCTTCGGCGGCTTCGCGGTGACCCGCCGCATGCTGGCCATGTTCTCGAGGAGCTGACCCATGTCACTGGAGACCGCCGCCACCGCGGCCTACGTCGTCGCCGCCCTGCTGTTCATCCTGGCGCTGGCAGGCCTGTCCAAGCACGAGACGTCGCGCGCCGGCAACTCGTTCGGTATCGCCGGCATGGCGATCGCGCTGATCGCGACGATCGTGCTGGCGCTGGCCCGTCACATCGAGCCGCTGGGCCTGGTCCTGCTGGTCGTCGCGATGGCCATCGGCGCCGCGATCGGACTGTGGCGCGCCAAGGTCGTCGAGATGACGGGCATGCCGGAGCTGATCGCCCTGCTGCACAGCTTCGTCGGCCTGGCGGCCGTGCTGGTCGGGTGGAACGGCTACCTGCACGTCGAACGGGACCTGGCCGGAGCCGAGGCGGTGCAGCTGGGCAGCGAGGGCATGCTCGGCATCCACTCCGCTGAGGTCGTGATCGGCGTGTTCATCGGCGCGGTGACGTTCACCGGCTCGATCGTGGCCAACCTGAAGCTGTCGGCGAAGATCAAGAGCGCGCCGATGATGCTGCCGGGCAAGAACGCGCTCAACGTCGGCGCACTGGTGCTGTTCGCCGCGCTGACGGTGTGGTTCGTGATCGACCCGCAGCTGTGGCTGCTCGTCGTCGTGACGGCCCTGGCCCTGCTGCTGGGCTGGCACCTGGTCGCCTCGATCGGCGGCGGTGACATGCCCGTCGTGGTGTCGATGCTCAACAGCTACTCGGGCTGGGCCGCCGCGGCGTCGGGCTTCCTGCTCGGCAACGATCTGCTGATCATCACCGGCGCGCTCGTCGGATCCTCGGGTGCCTACCTGTCCTACATCATGTGCAAGGCGATGAACCGGTCGTTCATCTCCGTCATCGCGGGCGGGTTCGGCATCGAGGCAGGCCCGGCCGACGACAAGGACTACGGCGAGCACCGCGAGATCAACGCCGAGGGCGCGGCCGAACTGCTGGCCAACGCGACGTCGGTGATCATCACGCCCGGCTACGGCATGGCGGTCGCGCAGGCGCAGTACGGCGTGGCCGAGCTGACCCGCAAGCTGCGCGAGCGCGGCGTCGAGGTCCGCTTCGGCATCCACCCCGTGGCCGGCCGCCTCCCCGGGCACATGAACGTGCTGCTGGCCGAGGCGAAGGTGCCCTACGACATCGTGCTCGAGATGGACGAGATCAACGACGACTTCGACGGCACGTCCGTCGTCCTGGTCATCGGCGCCAACGACACCGTCAACCCGGCAGCGTCCGAGGACCCGGGGTCACCGATCGCCGGCATGCCGGTGCTGACGGTGTGGAACGCCGACAACGTGATCGTGTTCAAGCGGTCGATGGCGTCGGGCTACGCCGGTGTGCAGAACCCGCTGTTCTTCCGGGAGAACACGCAAATGCTGTTCGGCGACGCCAAGGACCGCGTCGACGCGATCAACACCGCGCTGTCGAGCGTGAGCGTGTAGTAGGTCGGTCGACGGGCTGGTCCACGATCGAGGGGTCTCATCGGTCGACGCGGGGCGCGCACGGGACCTGCAGTCGCGTTAGCATTTCGACGTGTCGGTGTCGTCCCCGGCCTGCCCATGATTGCGCGGCGCCGGGTGGCGCGTGCCGCGGTTGGTGTCGCGCTGATTCTCGCGGCGACGTTCTCAGCGTCTGCGCTGTATGCCTATGTTCTGGAGGCCTACGACGCCTACGGTGAGGTCCCCGTCCCGGGCTCGGGCATTCTGCATCTGCCGGCGGGCGAAGTCGCCGCCGCATTCGTTCAGAACGACTCCGGAGACGTGTCGATCCCCGAGCTCGATCTGAGGCTCACCGGGCCGCCGGCGGCGCCCGAAGCCCG
Organism: Mycolicibacterium sp. 018/SC-01/001; assembly: GCF_007096635.1. Lineage (GTDB taxonomy): Bacteria > Actinomycetota > Actinomycetes > Mycobacteriales > Mycobacteriaceae > Mycobacterium. The sequence goes on along the minus strand of NZ_VKAA01000003.1, from coordinate 23,413 downwards.
GGTCGTCGAAGACCGTGGGCGTCTCTGGGACGACGAGAGCCCGGCGCATCAGCGGCTGTGGATGATCACGGTGGCCGCCGAGGGCGACTACGCGGTGACCGTCGAGGGCGACGTGTCCGGTTACGACACGCCCCGCGTCGCACTCGGGCACACATCGTCGAACCCGTGGCTGTGGATCCTGTTCGCCGTGCTGCTCGGCGGAGTGCTGGCGGCGATCTCCTTCGGGGGCGACATCCTGACCGCGACGCTCCGGCGCTTTCGGCGACACTGACGCCGGGGGATGTCGCCGCCACGTGCACGCAGCGTTCGGCGCCGACCATCCACCTATCAAGCAGCGGGTTCCGGCGGCGACGTGGCGACGACGCGGCTGCCGCGCCCGACGGTCGACTCGATGCGCATCGATCCGCCCATCGCGTCGAAGCGGGCCTGCAGCGAGCCGAGCCCGATGTGCCCGGCCGCGAGCGACGTGCCGACCACACCGGGGTCGAAGCCGCATCCGTCGTCGGCGACGGTCAGGACGATGCGGTCGCCGCGACGCACCAGGTCGACGTGCACGGTCGTGGCCGCGGCGTGCTTGCCGACGTTGGTGAGCAACTCGCGTGCCGCCCGGTAGAGCAGCGTCTGCGATACCGGATGCCCGACCTCGTCGAGGTCGGCGATGACATTGACGTCGTGACGAGTCTGAAACTGCCGCAACAATTCTCGCACCGCTGCGGTGAGGCCCAGCTGCGCCAGCACCTGCGGGTGCAGCTCGGTCACCGTCGACCGTAGGCCGGTCGCCGTCTCCTGCAGCGCCGTGTAGACGAGGTCGAGCGCCGGGTCGGGGTGACGTTCCCGGACCTCGTCGAGTTCCAGGCGGGCGGCCAGCAGCATCTGGAGCGGTCCGTCGTGCAGGTGCTCGGCGACCTCGCGGTTGTGCCGCTCATCGGATTGCATCGCCTCCGACACCAGCTGCCGGCGCACCTCCCGCAGCGCGGTCAGCCGGGCCGCGCGACGGGCCAGGACGAAGCTCAGCGCCGTGGTCGCCACTGCCACCCACACCATGAAACCGAAGTGGGTGTAGACCATGTTGGGCAGGCCGATACGGTCGTCGCGTTTGGAGTAGAAGATCCACACCGCGAGGTACCCGAGCGCGGTCACCGCGCCGATGACCGCCGAACGCCCCGGGCGGTCCTGGAACGCCACCGAGATCGGCAGCAGGAAGAACACCGGCAGCAGCGCTGCGGTCGCGCCTCCCGAGACCAGGCACAGCGCGATGATCACGACCAGGTCGACGACGGTCGACGTCCAATCCGCCCAGCGCGGCACCGGGCCCCGCAGTACGGCCACGAACCACACCACCGCACCGACCGCGTAGAGGCCCAGAATGCCGGCGTAGAGCTGCGGCAGCCAGTGGTCGACCTCCCAGATCCACACCAGCACAGCGATCAACGCGATCATCGGCAGCCGAAGCAGCGCCGAGACCCGCACCGGTTCGGCGGCCAGGAAGTCCCGCCAGCGGCGCAGCCGTTCCATCACAGCCGGGTCAATCCAGCAGCTTGCGGCGCATCGCCTCGGCCACCGCAGCCGCCCGGTCGCTCACACCCAGCTTCTCGTAGAGGCGCTGGACGTGCGTCTTCACCGTCGACGGGGCGAGGAACAGCTCTTTGGCCATCGCGGGAATGCTGGCGCCGCCGGCGATCAGCACCAGGACCTCCCGTTCGCGCGGACTGAGCGTCGGGACGTCCGGCTCGGCGCGCCGCCGGATCTCGCCTGCCAGGCCCGCGGCCAGGCTCGGCGCGATGACGTCTCGTCCCTTGGCGCAGTCGAGCACCGCGTTGACCAGCTCGCTGCGTGTCGACTCCTTCGGCAGGAATCCGGCCGCGCCGTCCTGCAGCGCCCGGTAGACGATCGCGGACTCGTCGTGCGCGGAGATCAGCAGCACCCGGGTGGGCAGCGCGTCGCGGACCACGGCGGCTGCCACCGCGGCCCCGTCCATGCCCGGCATCCGGTAGTCCAGTAGCGCCACCTGAGGCCGGTGTTCGCGGATCGCCGCCAGCGCGGCCGTCCCGTCGTCGGCCTCGGCGACGACCTCGATGGTTCCGCTGGATTGCAGGGCGCGGACCATGCCGTCGCGGAACATCGGGTGGTCGTCTCCGACGACCACGCTGACCCGCTCCGCCATGGCGCTCAGCATTCCACAGCATCACCGCAGCACGGGTCATTTGGTTCAGCGACGAGCTTCCTGGGGTACTCTCCCCGTTGGACAGGGGGCGAAGCCATGGCCCCGCGGCACCGCCGCTGGCGGGGGTTCGTGATGTCAACTCCGCACGAGGATCTCGATTTCGAGAGCCGTGATCTGGCAGCCACCGAGGATTTTCTGGTACGCGCCTACACCAAGATGTCGATCGGAGCCGGCAGCGGCGAGACGACATCCGCGCGTATCGAACGCCGCTGGCTCGGCGAAATCAGCTTCGACGAACTCGATCTCGGCTTCTCGATGTCCTACGACGCGGATCCGCTGGGGCGGATCTGTCTGTGCCGTGTGCACGACGGCCACATCGAGGAGAACTTCATCGGTGAGCCGACCGACGTTTTCGCCCCCGGTGACGTGACGTTGTTCTCCCCGCCGGATCTGCCGTACTCGGGCCGGGTCGTGCACGCCCGCTACGACCTGACGATGTTCGACACCCGGCTGCTCGACCGCATGGCGGGGCCGGCAGGCGACGGTAGGGGCGTGCGGTTGACGGGCCACCGTCCCGTGTCCGCCGAGGCGCGCCGACGCCTGGACAGGGCCATCTCGTATGTGCAGGACATCGCGATGTCGGCGGGGGTAAGCGCGACTCCGTTGGTGGCCTCGACGACGGGGGCGATGCTCGCGGCGGTGGTGCTCGACACGTTGCCGTCGACGGCCGTGACAGAGCCCACGGCTACCGACCGCGTCGACGCGAAGCCCGAATTGTTGCGGCGGGCAATGTCGTTCATCGATGACAGTGCCGACCTCAACATCGCGTTGGCCGACGTGGCCGAGAGCATTCACGTGACGCCCCGGGCGCTGCAGTACATGTTCCGCAAGCACCTGGACGTGACGCCGATGGAGTATGTCCGCCGCACCCGGCTGGACCGGGCACACCAAGATCTGCGCCGGTCCGACCCGGCAGACACCACGGTGGCAGCCGTCGCAGCCAACTGGGGGTTCGCCCACACCGGCCGCTTCGCAGCCCTTTACCGGCAGATCTATGGAACCAATCCGTCAGACACGTTGCGTACCTGAGCTATTCGGCCACCTGCGAGTGTCCGGTCAGGCCCCGCGTCGCCGGCCCCTCCAGCAGTGCGCCATCGGGGGCGAAGCGCGAACCATGCAGCGGGCATTCCCACGCCAGATCGGAGTCGTTCCAGTTCACGATGCCACCGAGATGCGGGCACACCGGCGACACCGTGCGGGTCACGCCGTCGACGACGCTGGTCGCGGTCATTCGCCACGGCGCCCCGCTCACCACACCCTGCCCGTCGGCGGGCCGCTCCGAGGACGCGGTCAGCGGGGTGATCCATCCCTTCGCCAGGTTGAGCCCGACCTGCATGTTGAGCTGCAGCGCAGTAGGGATGCCGGTGAGTTCGTGGGGGCTCCAGCTGGCGAATGCCTCCGCCCAGTCCATCCGACCGCCGAGGATGCGGGACGACAGGGCCAGGGCAGCCGCCACCCCGTTGGTCATCCCCCACTTGTCGAAACCCGTTGCCACGAGCAGGTTCTCCATCTTCGGCAACAGTGGTCCCACGTAGGGGAGCTCGTCGATGGGGTGGTAGTCCTGCGCTGACCAGTAGTGGGTCTGCACGGCTCCGGGGAAGTGCAGCGCCGCCCAGCGCGCGAGCTCGGCCACGGAGTTCTTCGGGTGCGGCTCACGACCGACGGTGTGGCCGGCGCCGCCGACGATGAGCTTGTCACCACCCGCTGTCGGCGCGTAGCGCACCGACCGTGACGGTGAGTCCACCGACAGGTACATCGACCGGGTGATGTCGCCGGGTACGTCGAAAGCCATGCAGTAGGAGCGTTTCGGTTCCATGCGCGCGAAGAAGAAGCCGCGGTCGAGCACCGGCGTCCCCGTGGCCAGCACACAGCGCGCCGTGGTGATCGCGTGCTCTTCAGCGCGGGTGTCCTGGTCGTCGGCAGTGCGACGCAGCTTCACCCGCAGCGGCCCGGTGCCCGACACCGTGGTGGCCCGGACTCCCTGCAGCAGGATGCCGCCGTGGCGCTCGAGTTCGGTCACCAGGCTGGACAGATAAGGGATGGGATCGATCTGCGCCTGGTCGCGCAATCGAACGCCACCGGCGAACGGGAACGGCACGTCGGCCTCGTCGACCCACTGCGCGTCGAGCCCGGCCTCGGTGCACGCCGCGAGCACGCGCCGCGCGGTACCCAGCCCCTGCTCGTTCTGCGCGTAGGCGTGGTCGTCCTCACGCTGACAGCTCAGGCCGTGTTCTTCGCAGTGCCGGATCAGCCAGTCGCGGCCCTCGGTGTTCCCGGTGACGTAGGCGCGCAACACGTCGCTGCCGTGCTTGCTTGCGACACTGGCCAGCTTGCTGCCCTGCAGCGCGGTCACCTTGCCGGTGGTGTTGCCGGTGGTGGCCGCGCCGACGTGGCGAGCCTCGACGACGACCACGGACTTACCGGCCCGCGCGAGCAGCACCGCGGTGGTCAGGCCGGTGATACCGGCTCCGACGACGACGACGTCCGCGGTGCTCACCGAGTCGATCACGCCGGCCGAGGTGGGGGTTTCCAGACGACCGTCTGTCCACAGTGAAGGCATGGCGCGCCGTGTACCCGTGGCCTGTCCGGTCAAACGATGGCCGGTTCGATCCGGGTTTGACCGGCCGTGGACGGGGCAGACCTCCCGAGGTGAGCATCTCCGACCTGACCACGCTGCCGCTCAAGGCCGGTGCGGCGCTGCGTGAGCGGCGCGTGTTCCATCCCACCGGGGTGCTGTGCGCCGGGACCATCACCCGCGTGGCGCGCGACGGCGACGGGCTGCCGCTGATGTCCGGTGACGTCGTCGGCCGAATCTCCAAGGGGGCGGGCACTCCCGGCTCGCTGCCCGATTTCGCGGGACTGGCGTGGCGGATGCAGCAGGACGCCGACGCACGAGTGCCGTGGGACGTGCTGATGGTGTCGTCGACGGCGCGGGTGGTGCTGTTGCCCGCGGGCTCGTGGGCGGGTGCGCAGTATTCGACGTTGATGCCGCTGGGGTATCGCGGCGGCGTGTACTGGGTGCGTGCTCACATGGCGTCACCGATCGCCGACGACGGTCTGTCGGTGGGGGCCGTGCGAGACCGGTTGGCTTCCGGCGTCATCGAGTTCGCCGTCGAGCAGGCCCGCGGCGGGCAGCGGTTCACCCCGTTGGCGATGCTGCGGTTCGATCGCGCCCTGTGCGGCGACGAGCCGGAGTGCGATCAACCCTTCGACCCGACGCAGCGCAGCGGCGCCCAGGTGGTGCTGCTGCCGCAGTGGCTCACCGCGCTGCGCAGCTCGGCGTACCGCAACAGCAGACAGGGCCGCGGCGCCGAGTAGGCGGCCGGTTCCGGCCACCCGCGACGTCGCTCTTTACGCGTGTCATATCGTGGCGGGCATGGACTTCGCGATGTCTGCCAAGGCGGCCGATTACCACCAGCGATTGACCGATTTCATGGTCGAGCGCGTCATCCCCGCCGAGGAGTCCTACGAGCGCTACCGGCGGGAGGCCGGGCCCGACGATCACACGGTGCCGCCGGTGATCGAAGAGCTCAAGGCCGAGGCGAAGAGCCTGGGGCTGTGGAACCTGTTCCTGCCCGCCGAGTCGGGGCTCTCCAATCTCGAGTACGCGCCGCTGGCGGAGCTGACGGGCTGGAGCATGGAGATCGGGCCGGAGGTCACCAACTGTGCGGCGCCCGACACCGGAAACATGGAGACGCTGCACCTGTTCGCGACGCCGGAGCAGCGCACGCAGTGGCTCGAACCGCTGCTGGCGGGGGAGATCCGCAGCGCGTTCGCGATGACCGAGCCCGCAGTCGCCTCCAGCGATGCCCGCAACATCGAGACCACGATGCTGCGCGACGGCGACGACTACGTCATCAACGGCCGCAAGTGGTGGATCTCCGGCGCGGCCGATCCGCGCTGCAAGATCCTGATCGTGATGGGCCGCACCAACCCCGATGCGGCCAGCCATCAGCAGCAGTCGATGATCCTGGTGCCTGTCGACACTCCTGGCGTGTCGATCGAGCGGTCGCTGCCGGTGTTCGGCTGGCAGGATCAGCACGGCCACTGTGAAGTCAGCTTCGACAACGTGCGGGTGCCGTCGTCGAACCTGCTCGATCAGGAGGGCAGCGGGTTCGCGATCGCCCAGGCCCGCCTGGGGCCAGGCCGCATCCATCACTGCATGCGGGCTATCGGCGTCGCCGAGCGGGCGCTCGCGCTGATGATCGACCGGGTGCAGAAGCGCATCGCGTTCGGCAAGCCGCTGGCCGAGCAGGGTGTGGTTCGGGAGTCGATTGCGTTGTCCCGCAATGCGATCGACCAGACGCGGCTGCTGTGCCACAAGGCCGCCTGGACCATCGACCAGCACGGCAACAAGCACAAGGACGCCCAGGTGCTGGTGGCGCAGATCAAAGCCGTGGCGCCGAAGATGGCGTGCGACGTCATCGATCGCGCCATTCAGGTGCATGGTGGCGCGGGCATCGCCGACGATTTCCCGCTGGCGCGGATGTACGGCTGGCACCGCGCGATGCGGCTGTTCGACGGCCCCGACGAGGTGCACATGCGCACCATCGCGCGTGCCGAGCTCGGCCGCGAGAAGTCGGCCCTGGCCGCGGCGGTGACCAGCTAGTGGCTTTTGCCGGCGACGAGCTGTCGGGTGCCTGGAACTTCCGCGATGTCGCCGAGCAGACCGGCATCGCACCGGGACGGTTCTTCCGCGCCAGTGAGTTGTCGAAACTCGACGACGACGGGCGCGCTGCGCTGAAGCACTACGGCGTCACCGATGTCGCCGATCTGCGCACGCTGCGCGAGCTGGAGCGACACGGTCCCGGTCTGGTGCCGCCGGGTGTGGCCGTCCACCATCTGCCGTTCATCGAGACGACGGCGTCGGATGACGAGGCGCCGCACGAGCACGCATTCAAGCGGATGATGACCGACAAGCCGGACGGCGAGTCGGTCGCCGACGCGGCGGCGCGGTACATGACCGAGGAGTACGGGCGGATCGCGAGCGCTCCGCTGGCACAGCGGGCCGTGCGTGAGGTGATCACGCTGCTCGGTTCTGGACAGCGGGTGCTGGCGCACTGCTTCGCGGGCAAGGACCGCACCGGCTTCACGACCGCGGTGGTGCTGGAGGCTGCCGGGGTGGATCCCGACGCGGCGATGGCGGACTACCTGCGCAGCAACGACGCGGTTCCGCAGCTGCGGGAGAGCATTCTTGCGAACCTGCGGGAGCGGGCGGCGGAGTCACCGGAGATCCTCGAGCTCGCCGAGGCGAGGCTCACGGATTCCGTGCTGGGTGTGCGCGAGCAGTATCTGTCTGCGGCGCTGCGCACCGTGGATGACCAGTTCGGTTCTCTCGCAGGCTATCTGGAGGCCGCCGGGCTCACCTCTGCGGATCTGGATCGGTTGCGGCAGCAGCTGAGGGGTTAGTCGCGAGTTAGTCGAGGTAGAGCGCGACCCGATCCCAGAAGTGTTCGTCGTCGCGGCCGGCGGCGATACCGGCTCGGGCGCGGAGCTCCATGGCGCGGCGACGGATGCGCTGCTCAGTGGTGCGCGGCATCTCGGCGGGGCCGTATTTGCCGCGGCGGATGAGGCGGACCCGGCCGCGTTCCCGTTCCCAGCGCAACGCGTCGGAGACCGTCTTGGCGGGCCGGCCGGCGACGGTGAAGCCTTGGTGCTCTAGAGCGTCGAGAAGATCGGGAATCGTTTGCGGGCCGACGCGGAACAGGTGATCGGTGATCACGGAACGCAGGCCGATCCCGCGGATTTCGTAGAGCTCGGACACGACGGCAGGCTCGCACAGCGCACCGACAAGGCACCGACAGCGCACGGCGTCGCGCGCGAGACGCAGATGCTCGCCGGCCCACACCGAGCGACTTTGTCGGCGGATACACAGCCCCACTAACCAGACACCGACTATGTCGCTGATAGTGGGCCGCCGGCACACATGCTCCTCAGACCGTCAGGTAGACCCCGACCGCCCGCACCACCGTCGCCGACAACGCCTCCACACCGTGGCGCCACGCGAGACGCACTTGCCCGCCGGCCCACCCCGAGCGACTTTGTCGGCGGAAACACAGCCCCACTAACCAGACACCGACTTTGTCGCTGATAGTGGGCCGCCAGCACACATGCTCCTCACACCGTCAGGTACACCCCGACCGCCCAGGCCACGGTCGCCAGCAGCGCCCCTGTCAACTCCACGCCGACCGACAGCGCCACCCCTTTGACCGCGTGCACCGTCGACGCCCACGCACGCCGGAGATCACCCCGCGACGCCAACTCCGCCGCGAACACCCCGCCGACAAATCCGATCACCAGCCCGACCACCGGGATCACGAAGAAGCCGACGATGCCGGCCAGCGCCCCCACGACGAGGACCGACGTCCGCACCTGCGCATCCCGCATCCGTCGCGCCGGCCACACGTACTTGACCACCGCGGCCGCCACGAAGAACGCCGCCGCGACACCGAACGTCGACCACGCGATCGCCCCACCTTCGACGAACGCCCACACACCGATCGCCGCGATCACCAGAATCCCGCCGGGCAGGACCGGCACCAGAATCCCCACCAGGCCCACCGCGATCACGAGCCCGACGAGGACGATGCCGGCGGCACTCACCGGGTCTCAGCCCGCCATCGGCGAATTGACCTTGTCCGCCTCGATCGTCACGATGAGCCGCGTCTCATCGGGGTTACCACTGAAGTACGGGTACGGGATGCCCAGGTACTTCTGCGACAACGCGTCGATGTGCTCCTTGCCGCCCTCGCTCGTCATCGACGTCACCCGCCCCCGCACTTCGAAGAAGCGCGACACGTTGTCGGGGTCGGCGACGTTGACGGCGATGCGCGGATCACGGCGCAGGTTCTTCTCCTTCTGCATCCCGCCGACGATGTTGAGCACCACGTTGGCGCCATCGGTCGTCACCCACGTCTCGGTGAGCTGCGGCGAACCGTCGGCCATCAGCGTCGCCACGAAGCACGGGCTGGGCTTGCCGAGCAGGTCGATCAGATCTTCAGGCAGTGCGACGGTCATGGGCACAATCCTCTCAGAACTCCAGTTGCTCGGCGAGTGAGCCGAAATCGTCTGCCATGACGTCGAATTCGCCGTCTGCAGGTCGGTGCAGGGTCCGCTCCGGGCCGTACTCGGCGGGCCGGAAGACGAATCCGGTGCGCAGGCCGGCGCCTCGCGCTGCCTGCAGATCCGACGGATGAGCGGCCACCAGCATCAGCTCGTCCGGCGCCACGTCGAGGATCGACGCACAGCCGAGGTACGCCTCCGGATCGGGCTTGTAATGCCGGAAGATCTCGGCCGACAGTATGCAGTCCCACGGCAAGCCCGCGTGCTTGGCCATGTTCGTCAGCAGGGACACGTTGCCGTTCGACAGCGTGGTGATGACGAAGCGCTCCTTGAGCCGGGTCAGTCCCGCGACGGCGTCCGGCCACGGATCCAGCCGATGCCAGGCCCGGTTCAGATCGTCGATCTCCGCGTCGTCGACGTCGATCCCGCGGTCGGTGAGCAACTCGACCAGACGCCCGCGGTGCAGATCGTCGAGACGCGTCCACGGCAGGTCCCCGCGACGCACCCGGTCCATCGCCGGGACGTACCCCGCCCGCCAGTCATCGGCGAACGCCGGCCAGTCCCGCTCGATTCCATGGCGGGCGCCGAACGCCGCGAGCTCGCGGGTCACGCTGGAGCGCCAGTCGACGACAGTGCCGAACACGTCGAACGCCAGCGCCCTGATCATCATCGTCTGTTCTTCGCGCAAGCGCTCATCACGTCTCGAGCACCAGCTTGCCGTGGATTTCGCCGTCGCCGAGCTTCTGCAGTGCCAGCGCCCCGTCCGACAGCGGAAACCGCACTGGTGCAGGCGGTCTCAGACCCTGCGCCACCAGCTCGGAAATGCCGGCGCCGACCTCCGCTTGAGCGCCCGGAGTCCGATTGACGAACTCACCCCAGCCCACCCCGACGACGCTGACGTTGCGCAGCAGCAGCCGGTTCACCTTCACCGTCGGGATGCCGCCCGCGGCAAAGCCGATCACCAGCAGGCGACCCTCGGTGGCCAGCGACCGGATGGCATCGTCGAAGGCCGGCCCGCCGATCGGGTCCACCACGACGTCGACCCCGCGGCCGTCGGTGTGCTGTTTGACGGCGTCCAGCCACCCGTCGGTCAGCGGCAGAACCACATCAGCGCCCAGGGATTCGACGAACCCGATGGCCGCCTCCCGATGCACCATCGCGACCACGCGCGCGCCCAGCCCCTTCGCGATCTGCACCGCCGCCGTCCCGACGCCGCCGCCCGATCCGAGCACCAGCACCGTCTCGCCGGGGCGTAACGCTGCCCGCCGCTGCAGCGCGAAGTACATCGTGTAGTAGTTGCCCAGCAGCGCCGCCGCGCAGGCATCGTCCACGTCGTCCGGCGTGGGCACGACGCTCCCCGCATCGACGGCCACCTGTTCGGCGTATCCCCCGAGCATCGTGAAGGCCGAAACCCGTTGTCCGACAGCGAGTGATGACCCCCCGGGTGCGGACCGCACGACACCCGCGACTTCCATGCCCGGGACGAACGGCGGGTCCAGCCGCATCTGGTATTCGCCGCGCAGGAGCAGCAGATCGGGGAAGCACACCCCGGCCGCTCGCACGTCGATCACCACCTGCCCGTCACCCGCGGGGTCGGGCATGTCCGTGAAGGACAACCCCGCGGGTCCGGACAACTCCTGCGCAACAAGCGCTTTCATGCAGGACTCAGCCGAGGTTGAACGACGCGCGCTCGGCGGCCGACAGATCGGTGATCTCGCCCCACTTGCCCGCGACGTCGTCGACCGACGGCACCTCGGTGAACGTCACACCCTTGTTCTGGAACAGCGCCACGCGCTGGACCTTGCCACCGCCGACGATGAACACCGATGCGGTCTCGGGCACCTCTTCGGTGCACAGGTAGGCGACCACGGGTGCCACGTACTCGGGTGTGAGCTTCTCGAAGACCTCCGGCGGCAGGATGTCCTGCGTCATGCGGGTGGCCGCGATCGGCGCGATCGCGTTGGTCTTGATGTTGTACTTGGCGCCTTCCTGGGCCAGCGTGTTGATCATGCCGACGAGACCCAGCTTCGCAGCACCGTAGTTGGCCTGCCCGAAGTTGCCGAACAGACCGCTGGTCGAGGTGGCGACCACGACGCGGCCGAAGCCGTTCTCGCGGAAGTGCGGCCACGCGGCGCGGATCACGTTGTAGCCGCCGTACAGGTGCACCTTGAGCACGGCGTCCCAGTTGGCGAACTCCATCTTGTGGAACGTGCCGTCACGCAGGATGCCGGCATTGCTGACCACGCCGTCGACCTTGCCGAACTCGTCGACCGCGGTCTTGATGATGTTGGCCGCGCCCTCGGGCTCGGCGACCGAGTCGTAGTTGGCGACCGCACGACCACCGGCGTCGGTGATCTCCTTGACCACCTCGTCGGCCATGTTGTGGCCGGCGCCGGTACCGTCACGCGCCCCGCCGAGGTCGTTGACCACGACGCTGGCGCCCTCGCGAGCGAGCGTCAGCGCATATTCGCGGCCGAGGCCGCCTCCAGCACCGGTGACGACGATGACCCGATCCTGCACTCCTGGCATGACCATCCCTTCCCGTTGTTCAGAAAAGCCGTCTGGCGAGCTTCCACGCCTTCTCTGTATACGGGGGGTAGATGAAGGCGCCGACGTCGGGTCGGGTCGACTTGGTCATCACGCTCTTCTTGTGACTGAACGTCTCGAAGCCGAACTTGCCGTGGTAGGCGCCCATGCCGGAGGGGCCGACGCCACCGAAAGGCAGCTTGTGCGTGGCGAAGTGGAAGAGCAGGTGGTTGATCACCATGCCGCCGGAGGAGATGTCGCGGACCACACGCTCACGGACCGCCTTGGTCTTGGTGAACAGGTAGGCGGCCAGCGGCTTGGGTCGCGCGTTGACGAAACGGATTGCCTCGTCCATGTTCTGGACGGTCACCACGGGCAGGATCGGGCCGAAGATCTCGTCGGTCATCAGGGGTTCGGCCGGGTCGGGATCGACGACGACGGTCGGCTGGATCCTGATGTTCACGGCGTCGCTGTCACCACCGACTGCGACAGTGCCCTTGGTGGCGGCCAGCGCGTTGGTGAGCCGATTGAAGTGCCGCTCGTTGACGACTCGCTTGCCGCTGGGGTTGTTCGCCTCGAACTCGGCGACCGCGTCGCGCAGCTTCTCGACGAGCTGATCGCGGATGGGCGCCTCGGCCAGCACATAGTCGGGGGCGATGCAGATCTGCCCGGAGTTGATCAGCTTGGTCCACGCGATGCGCTTGGCGGCGACGTCGATGTCGGCGTCGGCCGACACGATCACCGGGCTCTTGCCACCGAGTTCGAGCGTGACCGGGGTCAGGTGTGCCGCCGCGCTCTCGTAGACCTTGCGGCCGACTTCGGTGCCGCCGGTGAAGAGCAGGTAGTCGAAACCCTGACTGATCAACTCCTGGCTGACCGCGCCGTCGCCTTCGATGACCGCGATGGCGTCGTTGTCGAGGTATCGCGGGACCAGTTCGGCCATCAGCGCCGACGACGCCGGTGACACCTCAGAGGGCTTGAGCACCATGGTGTTTCCGGCGGCGATCGCGCCGACGGCCGGGCCCAGCGTCAGGGCGAAGGGGAAGTTCCACGCTCCGATGATCAGCACGGTGCCGTAGGGCTCGTACTCCACCCACCCGCGCCCGGGCAGTTGCGAGAGCTCGAGCATCCGGTAGCTGCGCTTCATCCACCGGCCCACGCTCTTGGCGGCGCTCTTGGCCTCGCCCGCGGTGCTGGCGACATCGGCCAGCCACGCTTCGAACGGGGTGCGGTCCAGGTCCTTGGCCAACGCGTCGGCGATCGCCGCCTCGTTCTCCGTCATCAACCGTTCGAGGGCGGAGAGCTGCTGCTTGCGCCATTCGACGCTGCGGGTGCGGCCGGAGGCGAACGTCTCGCGGAGCCTGCGGACAGTGGCGGCGACGTCAGGGGTGTCAGTACCCACGTCGACGGGCACGGCGGAATCGGTGGTCATGAAGGGTCTCCTTGATCTGACCGGCGAGTACCCCGAATCGTAGCCAACCACCCGGTTGGTGAACAGGAGCTGAGGTCAGTCCCGCACGGCAGTGGTGAAGGTGGAGTACGATCCGCTGTCGGCGTCCTCGACCTCGACGTAGCGGCCCAGCCGCCGCATCTCGTCGAGCGAGGCCACGGCAGTGGCGTGCCAGCCGTGCGCGTCGAGCCAGTCGGCTACATCGGCCCGATCGGGGTCGTCGTAGGTCAGCTCGCTGATGTCCATCGGCTGCACGTCGAATTGTGCGGTGATGCGGGCGAACCGGTCGCGCATGCGCTCGCGGCGGTCCTCGGAGTGCAGGCCCATCGACTCCGCGGCGACGCGGCTGCCGGGCGCACTCAACTCGGTGATCTGCGCGAACAGCCGGTCCTGGGCGTCGGCGGGCAGGTACATGAGCAGGCCCTCGGCCAGCCACGCCGTCGGTTGCGCGGGGTCGAAACCGGCGCTCGTCAGCGCGGCGGGCCAGTCCTGACGCAGGTCGATCGCGACTGCGCGCCGGTCGGCGCTCGGGCTGACACCGTGTTCGGCCAGCGTGGCGGCCTTGTATTCGAGCACCTTGGGCTGATCGATCTCGAAGACGGTGGTGCCCGCCGGCCAGGACAGCCGGAAGGCGCGCGAGTCCAGCCCGGACGCGAGGATCACGACCTGCCGGATACCGGCGGCGAGGGCGTCGGCGAAGAACGTGTCGAAGAACAGCGTGCGCACCGCCTGGTAGCTCTTCATGTTCTCGAACATCGCGCCCACCTCGGGATCGGAGGTGGTGACCTTGGCGACGAAGTCGTCGTCGAGCAGCAGTCCCCACACGCCCTCGCCGGCCTCGGCGATCAGTGTCTCGGCGTAGGGGTCGCGGATCAGCGGGTCGGCGCGCCTGGTCTCTGCCGCCCGTGCGGCGGCGACCATGACGGCCGTGGCGCCGACGCTGGAGGTGATGTCCCAGGTGTCGTTGTCCGTACGCGAGCTACTCATACTTCGGAAGTCTAACTATCGCGACCAGCGAGGCGGCCTACGCGCCGAGATGCCACAGCTTGTTGGCCAGCAGCAGCTCGAGTTTGTGCACGACGGCACCGAGCGCTGCACGGTCGCCGACGAAACCGGCGTAGAAGCCCATGCCCCACAGCACCGCGACCAGCATCTCGACCAGGTGGTCGACGTCGGTGTCCGAGCTGAGCTCACCGCGCTCGATCGCATCGTTGACCGCCCACGTCACGAAGGAGCGCGAATTCTTCAGCGGATCGTGTTCGTCGCTGACGAGTTCGGGGTGCCGTTGCGTCTCCAGCACCGAGGTGACGAGGAAGGCCGCTGCGGAGCGGTCGTCGGTGTCCACCTGGGTGGTGGCCGCGAGGAAGGCCGCCAGCCGGTCGACGAGGCCGGTGCGTTCGCGGGCCCGCGACACTCCGGTGCTGACGATCACCGCGTTGGCCTGCTCCACGACCTCACCCCAGAGCACACGCTTGCTGGCAAAGTAATGGTTGATGGCCGGTCGGGTCAGATCCGCGCGGATGGCGATCGCCTGGAACGTCGCGGCGTCGTACCCCAACTCGCTGAACACCTCGCGGGCGGCATGCAGAATGCGCTCCCGCGTCTCGGCAGCCTTGGCTGCGGGGGGCCGACCTGGGCCTCTACTCGCCGTGTAAGGCACCCCGAAATTGTGCCACACGTCACCGAGGTCACCCGCACGGCTTCGCCCACATTCCCGATCGCGTCATCTGAGCAAACCTCTCAGCGAGTTTTCACGACCACGGCAGGCCGGGTCGCGCGAGTCGATCTATGGTCGTGTCCATGGGGGCGGTGGGGTCTCGGGAGTTGTTCTTCCAGGCGGGCTTCGACGTGCTGGCCGAGGCCGGGTACGGGGGGCTCAAGCTCGCGGCGGTGTGCCAGCGGCTCGGTGTCACCAGCGGGTCGTTCTATCACTACTTCGCCAGCTGGTCGGACTACACGCAGCAGCTCGTCGTCGATTGGCAGGACAGCATGACAGCCCGCGTCGAGGAGGTCGGCACCGATCCCGACCCGCGGCGCCGGCTGGATCGGCTGATGAAGGGGGCCCTGGCGCTGCCGCACGGCGCCGAGGCGGCCATCCGCGTGTGGGGCTCGATCGACTTCCACGTGCGCGACGCCCAGGCGGCGGTGGACCGGCACCGTTTCGACGCGGTGTTCGAGGCGGCTTTGCAAGTATTGGGCAACAGACGACAGGCTGAACTGTTCGCGTCGTGGTCGATCTACCTCCTCGTCGGATACGAGCAGGCGCTTCTGCCGCGCAACCCGGACGGATTGGAGTGGCTGGTGACCCAAATGCTCGAGAGCCTGGACGCCGGACGGTTCGCGTCGGTGCCCGACGGTGACTGACACGACCGACAGCGAGGTCGACGATGCTCCCGTCGAGCACGTCGTGGCCATGCTTCGGGAACGCCTGTACGGCGCGATCTCGTGCCTGGCGACGCTCGTCGTCCTGACCCGCTACACCGAGGACGACACCAGCGGCTGGTACCGCATGCTCGACGTCGCGGTGACGATGGGCGGTTTGTGGGCGGCCAGCGTGCTGGCGGACTGGGTGGCTCACCTGGCCGTCCACGAACACGCGCCGCGCGGCATCGAACGCTGGCGGATCCTGCAGGCGTCAGGACAGATCCTGCAGGCCGCGCTGCTGCCGCTGGCGGCGTTGGCGACGGCGGGCGTCGGATGGCTGGACACCGACACCGCGATGTGGGTGGCGAAGTGGATCCTCGTCGGTGAACTCGGTCTGATCGCCCTGCTGGCGGTGCGGCGTACTCGGCTGCCGTGGTGGCAGCAAATCCTCACTGTCGCCGCGCTCGTCGTGGTGGGATTGCTGGTGATCGCCGTCAAGGTGCTCTCACATTGACGACTGCGCCGACGCTGGACGTGCGCGCTCGCATCGTCCGGCGCATGCATCAGCGCGACCCGGACAACGACGCGCTGCGTCGCGCCGTCCGGGCTGCCATCGTCGTGCCGACCGCCGCGGGCACGAGCTTCCTGCTCGGCGGCGGCAACCCGCAGACCACGCTCTTCACGCTGTTCGGGTCGGTGGCGCTGCTGGTGTTCTCCGACTTCCCGGGCAACCGGCAGAACCGTGCCGTGGCCTATGCCGGGCTGGGGTTCAACGGGTTCGTGCTGATCACGCTCGGCACGCTCATCGCGCCGTATCCGTGGCCTGCGGTGGCGCTGATGTTCGCACTCGGGGTGGCGGTGACGTTCTCGGGGGTGCTGAGCGAGACCGTGGCGGCCGGGCAGCGGGCCACGCTGCTGACGTTCGTGCTGCCGGCGTGCACGCCACCCGGTCCGATCGCCGAACGGCTGACGGGGTGGGCGATCGCGTTGGCGGTGTGCGTGCCGGCCGCCCTGTTCCTCCTGCCGCCTCGCCATCACGGCCAGCTGCGCCGCCGCGCGGCGCGCGCCTGCCGCACGCTGGCCGACCGCATCGAGGGCACGGCGAGCGCTGATGACGTGCGCCGTGCGATGGACCGGTTGCGGGAGACGTTCCTGGGCGCCGACTTCCGGCCCGTCGGCCTGACCGCGGGCAGCAGGGCGCTGGTCCGCGTGGTCGACGATCTCGAGTGGGTGGCCGAGCGGGTCGGGCAGGACACCGGCGTCACGCTGCGCGACCGGAATGCAGTGGTCGACGTGCTCCGGTGCGCCGCCGCCGTGCTGCGGATCTCTCGCCGGTCCGAGCGGGACGCGGCCCGCGCGGATCTGGACATCGCACTCGAGGCCTTGCGCACCAGGGCACAAGGTCGCTGGCGGGAGGACCTCGACGAGATCCTCAGCGCCCCGGACGACGACTGCGCCGTCGCGTTGGGGCGTGCCTTGCTGCAGCGCCGCACCATCGCGGCCACGGTCGTCGCGACAGCGCGGGTGATCGCCGCGTCGGCGGCAGCCGATGCCCGTCCGGTGTGGGCGCGCGCGCTGGGATTGCGGTTGCCCCCGACGGGTGCGTCGGACCGGCTCCTGCCCGAAGCCGCCGCGGCCGCGCAGATCACGTCGGGGTTCCTCGCCAATCGTGGTGTGGCGGTGCGCAACAGCGTACGCACCGGGCTGGGTCTGGCGATCGCGGTCGCGGTGACGCACATCTTCCCGGTGGAGCACGGGTTCTGGGTGGTGCTGGGCGCGCTGTCGGTGTTGCGCAGCAGTGCGTTGTCGACCGGGACGCGGGTGTGGCGCGCGGTCATCGGGACGGGCATCGGGTTCCTGCTCGGCGCACTGCTGATCGGCCTGGTGGGCGTGGACCCCGCGGTGCTGTGGGTGCTGATGCCCATAGCGGTGTTCGGCTCGGCCTACGTCCCGGAGATCGCCTCGTTCACCGCGGCGCAGGCCGCGTTCACGATGATGGTGCTGATCTTCTTCAACCTGATCGTGCCGACGGGCTGGCAGGTGGGTCTGATCCGCGTCGAGGACGTGGTCGTCGGCGCGCTGGTGGGGGTCGTGGTCTCGCTGCTGCTGTGGCCCCGCGGTGCCACGGCCTCGGTCACCCGGGCCATCACGTCGGCGCGGGCGATCTTCGCCGACTACCTGTGGGCGGCGGTCCTTCGCATCACCCGCGGCGCGTACGAGGAACGCAACGACGAGGTGGCGACGCTCAGCCACCGGGCACTGGCGGCCTCACGGGTGATCGATGACGCTGTGCGCCAATACCTTTCGGAGAGTGGCGGCGACTCGGACTTCCGGGCACCGGTGGTGCGATCGTTTCACCGGGCGATCCGGCTGCGCGCGGCGGCCGATCTGATCGCCGACATTCCGACGCCACCGCCGCTGACGGCGTACCCGTCGGTGCGCGCCGTCGTGGAAGCGCATGCCGGGACGATCCGCGACCGGGTGGCGGGGCGCCCCGACGCGGGGCGGTCGTGTCCCCCGATCAGCGACGACTTCGTGCGGGCGCTACGCGCCGAGATGCGCGAGACGGCGCGGGACGGCCTCGGCATCTCGGCGGCGCTTCCGTTGTTGACGGTCGCTGCCCTGGTGGGCGAACTGGAGTTGATCTATCCCGTCTCAGCCGCGTGACCGGTGCGGCATCAGTGCGTTCGGCGGGATGGTGCCGAACCGGCCGGCGTTGAAGTCCTCGACCGCCTCGATGAGCTCGGACTTGGAGTTCATCACGAACGGGCCGTACTGGAACACCGGTTCGCGGATCGGCTGGCCGCCGAGCAGGAGCACCTCCATCGCGGGCCGGTGAGCGTCCTGGGTCGCGGCGGCTGCGACGCTGATGCGGTCGCCGGGGCCGAGGACGGCGAGCTGGCCCTGTTCGATCGGGTGGCCGACCGATCCGACGGTGCCGCGGCCGGACAGTACGTAGACGAGCGCGTTGAAGTCACGGTTCCACGGCACGTCGAGACGGGCGCCGGGCTGAATCGTCGCGTGCGCCAACGTGATCGGAGTATGGGTGGCGCCCGGGCCGGAGTGGCCGCCGATGTCACCGGCGATCACCCGGACCAGCGCGCCGCCGTCCTCCGAGGAGACCAACCCGACCTGCGGGCCTTCGATGGACTGGTACCTGGGTGCGGCGAACTTGTCGCGACGGGGGAGGTTCACCCACAGCTGGATGCCGTGGAACAGGCCGCCGCTGTCGACCAGTTCGGCGGGCGGGGTCTCGATGTGCAGGATGCCGGAACCCGCGGTCATCCACTGGGTGGCGCCGTCGGTGATCATGCCGCCGCCACCGTGCGAATCCTGGTGGGCGAAGCGGCCGTCGATCATGTAGGTGACGGTCTCGAAGCCGCGGTGCGGGTGCCAGTCGGTGCCGCGCGGTTCGCCGGGCTGGTACTCGACCTCGCCCATCTGGTCCATGTGGACGAACGGGTCGAGGTCGCGGGCGTTGACTCCGGCGAACGCGCGGACGACGGGGAAGCCCTCGCCTTCGTATCCGCGGGGGCCGGTGGTCACCGAACGCACCGGGCGTTCGGTGTCGGCGGGCGCGGGTGCTGACAGCCGGGGCAGGGTCAGGGTGTCTGCGGTGATTGCGGGCATGTCTCATTGAACCGGACCGCGGTCCGATTCATTCCGGGACCCGCGGCGGTCAGCCCAGGACGTCGAGCGCGGCCGCGCGCGCCTCGGCGGCGCTGGCGGTCGCCAGCACGGCGTCGGCCGCGGTCCGGCACTGCTCCAGCGTGACCTGCGCGAGCTTCGCCCCGACACCCTGCACGGCAGCAGCGGCCGCCGACAGCGAGGTCACCCCGAGTCCGGTGAGCACACAGGCCAGCAGCGGATCGGCCGCCGCCTCCCCGCACACCCCGACGGGCTTGCCCGCGGCGACGCCGGCACGCACGGTCATCGCGACGAGTGCGAGGACGGCGGGCTGCCACGGGTCGGTGAGCGTGGCCAGGTCGGCCGACATCCGATCGGCGGCCATCGTGTACTGCGCCAGGTCGTTGGTGCCGATCGACAGGAAGTCGACGTGCTCGAGGATGCGGTCGGCCAGCAGCGCGGCGGCGGGCACCTCGATCATCACGCCGGGGGTCAGCCCGCGCTTGCGGACCTCGGCCGCGAAGTTCTGCGCCTCGGATGCGGTCGCGATCATCGGCGCCATCACCCACGGTTGCTGCCCGGTGCGCTCGGCAGCCGCGGCGATCGCGTCGAGCTGATGGGCGAGCAGCCCCGGGTTGTTCTCCGCGATGCGGATACCGCGCACGCCGAGCGCGGGGTTGGCCTCGTCGGGATGGCCGGCGAACTTCAGCGGTTTGTCCGATCCGGCGTCGAGCGTGCGGATCACGACCTTGTGCCCGGCGAACGCGTCGAGCACCTCGCCGTAGATATGGGCCTGCTCGTCGACCGTCGGCTCGGCATCGGTGTTGAGGAAACACAGTTCGGTCCGGAACAGACCCACGCCCTCGGCCGGAGTCTCCCGCGCGGCCCGGGCAGCGGCGCCGTCCTGCACGTTGGCCAGCACCGCGACCTGATGGCCGTCGGCCGTCGCACCCGGACCGGTCCAGCCGGCGGCCGCGGCGGCCACGCGGGCGGCGTCCTCCACAGCGGCCTGCGCCTCGGCATCGTCGGGCGTCACGGTCACGGTGCCGCGGGTGCCGTCGACCAGGACCGTCGCCCCGGCGGGCACGTCGTCGAGTCCGACGACCGCGACCACACACGGAATGCCGAGCTGGCGCGCGATGATCGCGGTGTGGCTGGTCGGACCGCCCAGGGTGGTGGCCAACGCGACGATCAGCGCCGGGTCCAGGCCGGCGGTGTCGGCGGGGGCGAGGTCCTCGGCGCACAGCACCGACGGCTCGTCGGGCAGCGGCACGCCGGGTTCGGGCAGTCCGTTGAGTTCGGCGATCACGCGGTCGCGGATGTCGCGCAGGTCGGTCACCCGTTCGGCCATCAGGCCGCCCATCTTGGTGAACATCTCGACGAACTGGTCGATCGCGCCGGTGACCGCGCGCACGGCGGGTGCACCGTCGTTGATGCGCTTCTCCGCCGCGCCGAGCCATCCGCGATCCTGCGCGAGCGTGGCCGTCGCAGCGAGGACTTCCGACGCGGCGCCGGTCGCGTGGCCGGCGCGCTCGCGCAGCCGGGTGGCGACCGTGGCGGCCGCGGCGCCGAAGCGCTCCTTCTCGGCCGGCCGGTCTGCGTCCGCGACTTCGGGGAGCACGGACACATCGACCTCGGGCAGCCGCCCGGGCCGGATCACGGGTGCGTACGCCACCCCGGTCACGACGGGAACGCCGTGCAGGACGGTGCCGGCCTCCGGCGCGCCGGTGACGTGTGAGCTAGACAGAGACGTCGCAGTCATGTGGTCCAGATTACAAGAAAACGTTGACAAGTCAACACGTTCAAGAGTAAAACCAAACATATCAACAACGAATCGCACGCATCCCCACACAAACGGAGCTCCATGTACCCCGAAGAGCGGCAGCAGGCCATCGCCTCGCTCGTCATGGCCAAGGGCCGCGCCTCGGTGACCGAGCTGGCCGCCGCCTACGACGTGACGACCGAGACCGTGCGCCGCGACCTCGCTGTCCTGGACAAGGCCGGCATCGTCCGGCGGGTGCACGGCGGGGCCGTCCCGGTGCGGGCGCTGCACCTCGTCGAGCCCGGCGTCGGCGAGCGCGATGTCACGCGCTCCGAGCACAAGGACGCGATCGCCGAGGCCGCCGCCGAATTCTTCCCCCTCAGCGGCGCGACCGTGCTGCTCGACGCCGGCACCACCACCATGCGGATCGCAGCGCACCTGCCCACCGACCGCGAACTGGTCGTCGTCACGAACTCGGTGCCGATCGCCGCACGCCTGGCCACGATGCCGACGGTGTCCCTGCAACTGCTGGGCGGCCGCGTCCGCGGCGTCACGCAGGCGGCCGTGGGTGAGCAGCCCCTGCGCGTGCTCGACAACCTGCGGGTCGACATCGCGTTCATCGGCACCAACGCGATCAGCGTCCGGCACGGGCTCTCCACGCCGGACAGCGAGGAAGCCGCCGTCAAGCGCGCGATGGTCCGCGCCGCGAATTACGTTGTCGTCGCCGCGGATTCGTCGAAAGTGGGCCGGGAGGACTTCGTCAGCTTCGCACCCATCACCAGTGTCGACACCCTCATCACCGACCCGGAGATCAGCGCGGCGGACCGGTCCGCGCTGACCGACCAGGGCCTGGAAATCGTCTGCGCAGGAGGCCAGCTGTGATCGTCACCGTGACCCCCAATCCGAGCATCGACCGCACCGTGACGCTGCCGTCGCCGCTGACCCGCGGTGCGGTGCACCGGGTGACCTCGGTGACCGACCAGGCCGGCGGCAAGGGCGTCAACGTCGCCCGTGCGCTGTCGCTCGCGGGACTCGACGCACTCGCCGTGCTGCCGGCCGCCTCCAACGATCCGCTGATCACTGCGCTGCAGGCCGCAGCCGTCTCCTTCCGCGTGGTGCCCGCCGCCGAGCCCGCCCGGACCAATCTGACCGTCACCGAACCCGACGGCACCACCACGAAGATCAACGAACCGGGTGCGACGCTCGACGCGGCGTCGGTCACCGCGCTGACCGACGCGGTGCTGGCCGTCGCCGACGACGCCGACTGGGTCGTGATGTCCGGCTCCCTGCCGCCGGGCATGACGGCCTCCTGGTACGGCGACGTCGTCGCACTGCTCGCCTCGCGCCGGTGCCGGGTCGCCGTGGACACCTCCGACGCCCCGCTGGCCGCCCTGGTCGGCGCGCTCGATCGGGGCGCCCCGGACCTGATCAAGCCCAATGCCGAGGAATTGGCCAGCGTGCTCGGGTTGTCCCCCGAGGTTCTCGAACAGGCTGTCGCGCAGGGCGATCCCGAGCCTGTGGTGGCCGCCGCGCGCCAGCTCGTCGATCGCGGCGTCGGCGCGGTGCTGGCCACCCTGGGCGCCGAGGGTGCGGTCCTCGTCGACGCCAACGGCGCGTGGATGGCGAGCCCGCCGCCGATCGTGCCGCGCAGCACCGTCGGTGCGGGCGACTCGTCGCTGGCCGGCTATGTCCGCGCCGAAGTCGGCGGCGCCGTCCCCCCGCAGCGGCTGCAGATGGCCGTCGCCTACGGCAGCGCGGCCGCGGCACTGCCCGGAACCACCCTGCCCTCACCCGCCGAGATCGACCTGGCCGCAGTTCACGTCGCGCCGATCTCACCGATTCCCGCCACCCAGTAACGCCCGAAGACGAAAGTAGTGATCATGACCAGCTCCACCGCGTCGTCGCAGTCGACGCCGATCATCACCTCTGATCTGGTTCTCCTCGACATAGCCGTCGACGGAGACAAGCAAGCCGTCATCGAACGGATGGCCGGCGCCCTGGGCGCGGCCGGTCGCGCCAACGACACCGACGGGCTCGTCGGGGCGGCGATGGCTCGCGAGCAGCAGTCGGCCACCGGACTGCCGGGCGGCATCGCGATCCCGCACTGCCGCTCCCCGTATGTCGACACCCCGACCATCGGATTCGCCCGGCTCAGTCCCGCAGTGGATTTCGGCGCCCCCGACGGCCCGGCCGACCTGACGTTCCTGATCGCCGCACCCGACTCGGGCGGGCAGGAGCACATGAAGCTGCTGTCCAGCCTCGCGCGGGCACTGGTGCGCAAGGAGTTCGTCGAGTCGCTGCGCACCGCGTCGTCGGCCGATGAGGTCGTCGCCCTGGTCGACGAAGTGGTCAACCCCGCCCCGGCCGCGAGCGCGTCGGCTGCCATGTAGGTGTGGGC
>NZ_VKAA01000039.1 GCF_007096635.1 Mycolicibacterium sp. 018/SC-01/001 | reverse complement strand
CCACCACCCGGATGTCCGGACGTGCAGGTCCTGTTCGCCCGGGGAACCACAGAACCACCCGGCCTCGGGGCGGTCGGCGACGTTTTCGTCGACGACCTGAAACAGCGGGTCGCCCCGAAGACCGTGGGCGTGTATCCCGTCAATTACCCGGCGAGCCCGGATTTCCCCACCGCAGTGCAGGGTGTCGTCGATGCCAGCACGCAGATCCAGAACACGGCGAACGCATGCCCGAAGACCTCGATGGTGCTGGGCGGCTACTCCCAGGGTGCGGCCGTCATGGGGTTCGTCACCTCGGACGCGATCCCCGACGGCGCTCCCGCCGACGTACCGCAGATCATGTCGCCGTCGATCGCCAACCACGTCGCCGCCGTCACCCTCCTCGGGACGCCGTCGGACCGCTTCATGGGCGTCATCAAGCAGCCGACGGTCAAGATCGGATCGCTCTATGCGCCCAAGACCGTCGAGTTGTGCGTGCCCAACGACTTCGTCTGCTCGGACGGCAACGACATCGGCGCGCACGCCCGCTACATCCCAGACGGACTGGTCGACCAGGCAGCGGACTTCGCAGCGAGCAAGATCGCCGACCACTCGGCGAACCAACCGCAGCACTGACCGGAACCGGTGACGTACGCGTCGGTTGTGCCGTAACGACCAGATGCGCCAACGTCTTTCGAACTCTCGTCGGACTCGCCGTCGTCAGGTTTCCAGGTCAGTCGCTTTTCCCGACGTGTCGTCGGTCGGCGTCCGGGTATCCGAGCGCACGTGCAGATCACCACGCCTCTCGAGAAAGGAAGAGGGCGATGCCGAAGACCACCAAGTCGGGTGATGCGAAGCAGAGCGAGTTGCCCAGCACGCTGAAGAAGTCCGACGACAAGGCACAGCGCACGTTCGCCAAAGCACATGACGCGGCCGCCGAGGAGTACGGCGAGGGCGAACGCGCCTACCGGACCGCCTACAGCGCGCTCAAGCACAGCTTCGAGAAGGTCGGCGACCACTGGGAAGAGAAGGACCAGCGCGGTCCCTCCGACGAACGAGCGGAGAGCGGTGGTCCGCAACCGTCCGGGGAGTCCGCGGAGGGCGTCAACGCGAACGCCACCAAGAAACACCTGATCGATCTGGCGAAACGACTCGGCATCACCGGCCGTTCCCGGATGACCAAGGACGAGTTGGTCGAGGAGATCAAGAAGGCCAATCGGCGGGAAAGCCGCCGCAGTCGTTAGGGCTTGCCGGTGCGCTCGCGGTGCGCGCAGCCGGGCCAGCAGCACGGTCGGCGCTTGCCCTCCTCGAGTTCTTCCTGCGTGCGCCGAATTCGCCGGGCCCGGGTCTTTTCCTGCTTGGCGTCGGTGACCCAGCAGATGAATTCGTTGCGCGCCAGCGGCGTGATGTCGTTCCACGCCTGCAGGGCCACGGAGTTCTCCTCCAGCGCGCTCCTCAAGTCGTCGGGCAGCTCGTGCACCACCCCGCCGAGGACATGGCCTGCTGTCATGCGGTCAGGGTAGTTCGCGCCTCGCGACGAATCGGGCGACGGAGGCGGGAACGGCACGGCTGGAGTCGGATTCGGGCGGGGCGAAGGTCTGCGCCACGGGAATGACGCCCGTCCACGTGTCACCCTCCGGTGCGGCGGCCGGCCCACTGCGGTGTTTGGCCACCCAGTTGTCTCCGGTGATCGGCAGCTCGAGCACGAGGGTGGCCGCCACTTCGCTGGCCGTGTGCGGAGGACACTCCGCCGGCCTGCCCGGCAACAGGGTGTCGGTGAACAGGTCCAGCGCAGCAGCCCGGTCGGTCCGCTCGACGGTGCGACACGTACCGCGTACCACCGCCGAGCGATAGTTCGCCGAGTGATCGAATTGGCGCTCGGCTATGACGATCCCGTCGAGAACGAACGCGCTGATTGCCACCGGGGCGCCGCCGGCGACGTGGCGCAGCGCGCCCGCCCCTGTCGAGCCGTGGATCAGCAGTCGATTGCCGTCGCGGACCACCAGGGCGGGGATGACCCACGGCTGCCCGTCGACGACGGTCGACACGGTGGCAACCAGGCATTCGTCGAAGACGCTGTCGAGCAGGGCTCGATCGCCCCGGCGGTCGGGTTTGCGCGTCAGGTCGTTCAGCACGTCGCTCACGGTGCTCAGTCAAGCCGGAGGCCGCGCCGCCGGCAACGTATTAACGTGGAAGATCAATTGCCGTCCGCAACGGTCCTGCCGGGCCATATGCTAGGTGAGCTGCCCAAGCGCCCACGCGGGGGCCGACAAGGGGGAATCCGTCTGTGTCGACCAGTTACCTGGCTTTCGTGCTCGCCGCACCGGAGCACCCGGGGCGGTGGGTCGGCTACATGATGGCGCAGATTGCTGTGATCGGCGGGCTCATCTGGCTGATCGTGTGGGCGGTCCGCAAGTCCCGCTCCCAGCGCCCGCCGCACCAGCAGTACCCGGGCGGCTACCCGTCCCCGTACTACCAGCAGCAGCCACCGCCGCCCGGTCAGTGGCCGCCGCACCAGCCCCCGCCCGGATACTGGCCGCCGCAGCAGCCGGCGCCCCCTTCGGGATACTGGCCCCAGCAGCAGCCCGGGCCGTGGCCGCCCTCCCCGCAGTCGCAGGCCCCGCCGCCGCCCTGGCCGCCGGCCGCCGGCGGCCCACCTCCACCGACCGGGACGTAGTCGAGCACGTCCGTGGAGAACCTCCTGCGATCGGTCGAGCACTACGACTGGACCACCGATTTCCTCGACACTCGCGGCATACGGCGCCGCACGCAGTTCTGGCTCGCGGCCACGACGGCCGCCATGACGGCCGGCGTGCTGATGCTGATGTTCGGCGCCGGCGGTCCGGACAGCGCGATCGGCAAGACGATGATGTGGATCGCCGTGGCCGGCGGGATCTTCGGCACCGCGCTGTTCCTGCGCGGTTGGCCGTCGCGTCGATGGTCGCTGGGCTACGTCGTGGCCACGATGGCGTCGGTCACCCTGGCGTGCCTGGCCTATCCGGATCCGCTGGCGGCACTGCTGGGCTGCATCGCCTACGCGACGATCGTCAGCTACGCCGCGTTCTTTCACTCGCCCAGGGTCGTGCTCGGTGTCCTGCTGGTCGTCACCGGGGTGGCGGTCGCCCAGACAGTCGCTGTCGCAGCACAGGGGCGGACGCTGATGGCAGTGGTCGATCTCTTTCTGATCCTTCAGTGCAGCTTCGGTGTCGGCCTGACGTTCTACACGCTGGTCCGAACGTTGCGGGGAGATCTGGCGATCGCCGATCTCGATCCGCTGACCGGGCTGCTGAATCGACGCGCGTTCCGAAACATAGTGCAGACGAGGATCTTTCATCATCCCAGCCGTGGCGGCTACCTGCTGACCGCGCTGCTCGACCTCGATCGGTTCAAGGCGGTCAACGACACCCGCGGACACGCGGCCGGTGACCAGGCCCTGGTCGCGGTCGCCGACGCGCTGCGTGCGACGGCCACGCCCACGACCGTGATCGCGCGCAGCGGGGGTGAGGAGTTTTTGTTCGCCGACGTCGTCTCGACCGAGGATGCGGCGGCGCGGTACGAGAAAGTGCGCGCGGCGATCGAGCAGCTGCCCTGCGAGATCACCGGAAGTATCGGTACGGCTCTGATCGACGTCGGCTTGATCCGCGAGGAATCGTTCGACGTGATGCTGGACCAGCTCATCACGGCTGCGGACAAGGCGATGTACGACGCCAAACACGATGGGGGCAACCAGTGCCGCCATCATGGATCGGTCATCTGAGCACCGCCTCGGTCCTCGACTGCACCGAATTGCTGCGATCGGGTCCGCGCTGCCACCCCTAGAATCGACGCACGATGACAGGGAGGTAGACGAATGCGCGACGCGATCCAGCGGACGGCACGTGATCCGGATATGACGCTGTCGGCATCCCAGACGAATCCGTACGCCTCCTACCCGCCGCCCCCTGCAGTGCCGCTGTTCGAGGTCACGGTGATGACGCATGCCGGCGCGGTTTTCTTCTGGTTCAGCCAGCGACGGACGGTGCGCGGTACATACGCGCAGTGCGAGGCTGCCATCCGTTCGGCTCAGAACCAGAATCTGCTCGTGGGCTGGTGGAGCGTGCTGTCACTGCTGATCTTCAATTGGATTGCCCTGAGCCATAATTCGTCGGAACGTAAGCGCCTGCATCAGCAGGCCCAGCAGGCTGCAGAATACGCCCAGTGGTGGTACACCTACGTCGGCCTTCGCACCGTCTGATCCCTGGTGTGCCGAACGACACTGCTGGCGACGAACAGCTGATCGTCCTCGCGCAGCCGCACATCCGCACGGCCGGCCTCCTGGGGCGCGTCAGCGTCGTGCACCTCTGCGGCGATGTCCGTCGAGAAGCGCACTTCGGCGCCGACGCCGACACCATCTACGAAATCGGTTCTGTGACGAAAACCCTCACAGCCCAGATGTTCGCCGACGCCGTCGATCTGGATGACCTGCGGCCCGACACGACTGTTGGGGAGCTGCTCGACCTCCGTGGCAGCCCCGTCGCCGATGCGACACTCTCCGAGTTGGCCAGCCACCGGTCGGGACTGCCGCGCATCTCGACCCGCCTGCGTGATCGCGCGGCAGCCGTGTTCGCCGTTGCGCGCCGACGCAACCCCTACACCGCCGACGTACCGACGATGCTCACCCACGCACGCGCGGCGATATGTACGGGGCGCGGCGAGGTTGCGTACTCCAACCTCGGCATGGCGCTGCTCGGTCAGGCACTGGCAGCGCACAGCCGTGTCGGGTATCCCGAGCTGTTGGAGCACAGAGCGTTCAGACCTCTGGGGATGACCCACTCCACGACCCCGCTGACGGCGAGAGATCTGCCGCCCCGGGCGCCTACGGGCTTCACGGCCGAGGGACGTTCCGCCCGAGCATGGACGATGAATGCATACGCCCCCGCGGGGGGCGTTCGATCGACCTCGGCTGACATGGCCCGCTTCGCCGAAGCACTGTTGGACCGGCGCGCGCCTGGCCTCGGTGCGCTGGAGCCGCGCTGGAGCGCCGGCGGTGGGCGGCGGATCGGGTACGGCTGGTTCACCGACCGCACCGAGAACGGCGACATCACCTGGCACAACGGCAGAACAGGCGGCTTCACGAGCATGCTCGCGCTCGACCGCCCCCGGCATGCAGCGGTGGTCGTGCTCGCCGACCGGGCGGTCCCGGTCGACGACATCGCGATTCGACTTCTGGTCGAACCCCGCTGAACCGATCGCTGAACCACCCCGTCCTACAGTCCCAGGATCTCCACGCTGCGCTCGCGCATCTCGACCTTGCGCACCTTGCCGGTGACCGTCATCGGGAACTCGTCGACGACATGTACGTAGCGCGGAATCTTGTAGTGAGCCAACTTGTCCCGTGCGAAATCCCGTACCGCGGCCGCATCCAGCGGGTCACGGCCGGGCTTCATCCGCAGCCACGCGCAGACCTCCTCGCCGTACGTCGCGTCGGGGACGCCCACGACCTGGGCGTCCTCGATGTCGGGGTGCGTGTAGAGGAACTCCTCGACCTCCCGCGGATACACGTTCTCACCGCCGCGAATCACGACGTCCTTGATCCGGCCGACGATGGTGCAGTAACCGTCCTCCCGCATGACCGCGAGGTCACCGGTGTGCATCCAGTCCTCGGAATCGACTGCCTGAGCAGTCTTTTCGTCGTCGTTCCAGTAACCGAGCATCACCGAGTAGCCGCGCGTACAGAACTCCCCTGCTTCGCCGCGCGGCACCGTCCGGCCGGTGTCGGGGTCGACGATCTTCACCTCGACATGAGGGTGCGCCGTGCCGATGGTCGCGGTGCGTCGTTCGAGATCGTCTTCCACGCGCGTCTGGCACGACACCGGTGACGTCTCGGTCATACCGTAGGCGATCGCTACCTCCGCCATGTGCATGTCGTTGACGCACCGCTTCATCACCTCGACAGGACACACGGAGCCCGCCATGATGCCCGTGCGCAGTGTCGACAGGTCTCGGTGCGGGAACTCGGCGTGGTTCTGCATCGCGATGAACATCGTCGGCACGCCGTAGAGGGCGGTACACCGTTCCTGCTCAACGGCTTCGAGCGTCGACCCGGGATCGAAACCCGGCGCCGGGATGACCAGCGTGCTCCCATGGGTGGTGCAGCCGAGGGTGCCCATCACCATGCCGAAGCAGTGATAGAACGGCACGGGCAGGCACAGCCTGTCCTCGGGACCGAATCGGATCAGCTCGGTGGTGAAGTAGCCGTTGTTCACGATGTTGCGGTGTGACAACGTCGCACCCTTGGGAAAACCCGTGGTGCCCGAGGTGTATTGGATGTTGATCGGATCGCGATTGCTCAGCGACGCTCCGCGTTCGGCGAGCCGTGCCACGGTGACGTCACCGGCGGCGTCACGCAGCCGGTCCCAGTCGGGGGTGCCGACGAACACGACATCGGTCAGGGTCGGAACGTCGCTGCGCACCTCGTCGACCATCGCGACGTAATCGGATGTCTTGAACGACGTGGCGGCGATCAGGAGGCGCGTACCGGACTGCTCGAGCACGTAGGCGAGTTCGTGGGTGCGGTAGGCGGGATTGATGTTGACCAGGATCGCACCGGTCTTCGCGCAGGCGTACTGCGCGATGGTCCACTGCGCACAGTTCGGCGCCCAGATACCGACGCGGTCACCCTTCTCGATGCCTTTGGCCATCAGTCCCCGCGCGACGACGTCGACCTCGGCGTTGAATTCGGCATAGGTGTAGCGCAGACCTTGCGCGATGTCGACGATGGCCTCGTTGTCCGGGTGGCGCGCGGCCGTGCGTTCGAGATTGACGCCGACGGTCTCCTCGAGGATCGGGACGTCGGTGGGCCCTGCCTGGTACGACGGTGTCACAGCAGGTCCTCGTAGCGATGTTCGGTGTCGATGGCCGTGCCGGCGCGGTGCGCCTCTTCCTCGCGCCTGCGCAGCTCGACCCGGCGGATCTTGCCCGAGATCGTCTTGGGCAGGTCGAAGAACTCGACGCGGCGGACCTTGAGGTAGGGCGCCAGGTGGTCCCGCGCGTGGGCCATGATCTGGCGGGCTGTCTCCGCATCGGCAGCCCATCCGGCGGCCAGCGTCACATATGCCTTGGGCACCGCCAGCCGCGTCTCATCCGGCTGCGGCACGACCGCCGCCTCGACGACCGCCGGATGCTCGATGAGCACGCTCTCCAACTCGAACGGCGAGACCTTGTAGTCGGACGACTTGAAGACGTCGTCGGTGCGGCCGATGTAAGTGATGTAGCCGTCGTCGTCGCGGCTGGCGACGTCGCCGGTGTGGTAGTACCCCTCGCGCATCACCGCGGCATTGCGTTGGGGATCGTCGACGTATCCGGTCATCAGGTTCAGCGGCGACCGGCTCAGGTCGAGGCAGATCTCACCCTCGTCAGCCGGCTCGCCGGTCAGCGGATCGATGAGCGCGACGGGCACTCCCGGCATCGGTCTGCCCATCGACCCGGGTTTGACCGGCTGGCCGGGGGTGTTGCCGACCTGCAACGTGGTCTCGGTCTGCCCGAACCCGTCGCGGATCGTGAGACCCCAGGCCTGCTCGACGCGGGCGATGACATCCGGGTTGAGGGGTTCGCCTGCGCCGAGGATCTCGCGCAGACCCTCGGGTCTGTCGCCCAGGTCCGCCTGGATCAGCATGCGCCACACCGTCGGTGGGGCACAGAACGTGTTGACCTTCGCGCGCCGCAGCTGGCCGAGTAGGGCGGTCGCGTCGAACCGCGCGTAGTTGTAGACGAAGATCGTCGCCTCGGCGATCCACGGCGCGAAGAAACAACTCCACGCGTGTTTGGCCCAGCCCGGGGAGCTGATCGCCAGATGGACGTCACCTGGTCTGAGTCCGATCCACGCCATCGTCGACAGGTGACCGACGGCGTAGCTCACCTGCGAGTGCTCGACGAGCTTGGGTCTGCTGGTCGTGCCTGAGGTGAAGTAGACGAGCATCGGATCGCCCACGGTGGTGCACGCGGTGAACTGCTGCGCCTCGACGACGTGGGCGTCGGCGTAGGAATGCCAGCCGGGGCTCGATCCGCCGACCACGATCCGTGTGTAGTCCCCGTCGACGGTCTCGAACTTGGTCGCGTCCGACACGTTCGCGATGACGGCCCGAGCGCCACCGCGCTCGATGCGGTCGCTCAGATCGGCGGGTCCGAGCGCGCTCGTGGTGGGCATGATGACCGCCCCGAGTTTGGCGACGCCGAGCATCGCCTCCCACAGCTCCACCTGGTTGCCGAGCATGAGGATGACGCGGTCCCCCTTGCCCACTCCGAGGCGCTGCAGCCACGTCGCGACCCGGTTGGACCGGGCGGCCATCTCGGCGAACGTCACCGACGTCTGCGCGCCGTCCTCTTCGACGATCCAGAGCGCGGGCCGCTCGTTGTCGGTGGCGATGACGTCGAACCAGTCCGTGGCCCAGTTGAAGCTGCCCTCGATGAGCGGCCACGAGAAGGTGTCGACGGCTGTGTCATAGTCGCTGATCACGGCCACGAGGTGATCGCGGGCGGCGCGATACAGATCGGTGTTGGTCGTCATGGTGACTAGGATCTACGTCACAGTCGCCAGCCCGCTACCCCCGAAAGAGGGGAACCTGTGAACTCGCTGTTGAGGCCCCGCGACCGCGATGCGTTGCGGTCGGAGCTGCGACGGCTCGCGACCGAAGGCGGCCTGCCGGTGCTCTTCGGTGGTGAGGTGCACGGCAACGCACTGCTGCTGAGCGAGTTCGTGGGAACGCGGACCCGATTGCTGCGCGGCTTGATCGTGCGATCCAACTCGGGGTTGGGTGGGGCGAGCATGGTCGCGGGCAGGCCGTTGTCGGTGGCCGACTACCGCAGCGCGTCGACCATCACTCACGACTACGACGGGCCGGTGCTGTCGGAGGGCATCCAGTCGGTGCTCGCCGTGCCGGTGCTCGTCGGCGGCGCACCCCGGGCGATGCTGTACGGCGCCTACCGCTCGAGTGCCCCGATGGGTGGTCGCGCCGCCGAGCTGATGGTGGCATCGAGCCGCCGGCTGGCCGACGAGTTCCGCATCCGTGACGAAGTCGACCGGCGTCTGCAGCTGCGCGACGCCGGGTCCGTGGGTGGCGTGACGTCTGAACGGGTGCGTGAGGTGCATGCGGAGCTGCGCAGGCTGGCGGCGTCACGCCCCGAGTTGCGTGACCAGCTGGAGGCGCTTGCCGGAAAGCTCTCGGGGACGGGCGATCCGGTGGGTGTTCGGTTGACCGGCCGGGAACTCGACGTACTGGCGCAGGTTGCGCTCGGGTGTTCCAATGCCGAAGTCGCCGAGCGACTTTCGCTCAGACCTGAGACGGTCAAGAGTTATCTGCGCAGTGCCACCCGCAAGCTGGGCGCGCACTCGCGCCTGGAGGCTGTGTCCAAAGCTCGACGGGCCGGCCTGCTGCCGTAGCTGCCGCGCGCGTTCATAGCGAGCAGATAGGTCGCGCTCATCCCCTTCCCATGGCGGCATCGGACCATGGCAACGACAGCGAGACGCTGCGTGAAAGGACCGCCATGACCACCAGCGCCGACACTGCGCATCGCCCTGCCCCGCCGATCGGCGAGGAGGCACAACCGGATCCACGGTGGGCGCGTCCGAGCCTGGCCGCGCTGCTGATTGCCACCGCGGTGTTCTGGTGCGTCGGGCTCAGCCGCAACGGCTGGGCCAATGCGTTCTACTCGGCTGCCGTGCAGGCCGGTACCAAGAGCTGGAAGGCGTTCCTCTTCGGGTCCTCCGACGCCGCCAACGTGATCACCGTCGACAAACCACCCGCTGCACTGTGGCCGATGGAGATCTCTGCGCGGATCTTCGGCGTCAACACGTGGTCGATCCAACTCCCGCAGGTGTTGCTGGGTGTCGCATCGGTGGCGCTGCTGTACGTCATCGTCACGAAGCACTTCGGACCGGCCGCAGGGCTGCTCGCGGGTGCTGCCCTGGCGCTGACGCCGGTGGCCACGTTGATGTTCCGCTACAACAATCCCGACGCACTGCTGACGTTCCTCATGATCGCCGCGGTGTGGGCGGTGATGCGAGCGGTCTCCGACGGCCGCACCCGATGGCTGATGCTGTGCGGTGCGCTCCTCGGCCTGGGCTTCCTGACCAAACAGTTGCAGGTTCTGCTCGTGGTCCCCGGCCTGGCCCTGGCCTACCTCGTGGCCGGGCCGCCGCGACTGCGAATCCGGCTGGTGCAGTTGGTCGCCGGGCTCGGCGGCATGGTGCTGGCCACCGGGTGGTGGGTGCTCCTGGTGGAGTTGTGGCCGCCCGACAGCCGCCCCTACATCGGTGGTTCGGAGAACAACAGCTTCCTCGATCTGACCTTCGGGTACAACGGCCTGGGACGTCTGCTCGGCGGAGAGCAGAACAGGCCCGGCGGTGGGATGGAGCTCCCGCACGATATGCCCAGTGGCATGGGTGGTTTCATCAGTCATGCGGGTATCACCCGCATGTTCACCGCCGAATCGGGCGCCCAGATCTCTTGGCTACTGCCCGCGGCGCTGATTCTGCTGCTCGTCGGCGTGGTGGCCACGTGGCGCCGGCCGCGCACCGATCACCAGCGCGCGCAGTACCTGGTGTGGGGTGGTTGGCTCATCGGCACTGCGGCCGTCTTCAGCTTCATGTCCGGCCTCTTCCACGACTACTACACCGTCGCCTTGGCACCGGCCGTCGCGGCTGTGGTCGGCATCGGCGCCGCAGATCTGTGGCTGCGTCGCGACAAGCGTTGGCCTGTTGCTGTTCTCGCGCTCGTCACAGCTGTCACCGGTGGGTGGTCGTGGATTCTGCTCAGCCGCACACCAGAGTTCGTCGGATGGCTTCGCTGGGTGGTCGTCGGTCTCGCCGCGCTCGCGACGGCGGCGCTGTTGATGACCGTGACACCGCGGTGGGACCGTCGACGGGTTCGGAGGTGGGCAGCGGCTGCTGCGATCTTCGCGGCGCTTGCCGGGCCGCTCTCCTACTGCGTGCAGACCGTGAGCACATCCCACACCGGCGGCATCATCACCGCTGGTCCCACCATCGCGGGCAACGGTTTCCCCGGCGGTCGAAACCCCATGCAGGAGACCACGGTCTCCGATGCGGTGGCGGCGACTCTGCTGGCCGACGCCGACACCTTCACCTGGGTCGCAGCGGTACCCGGCTCCACCGACGCCGGCGTCTATCAGTTGGCCACCGACCGTCCGGTGATGGCGCTGGGAGGGTTCAGCTCCGGTGACCCCGCGCCGACACTGGAGGAGTTCCAGCAGTACGTCCATGACCGCAGGGTGCATTACTTCATCGAATCCGCCATGTTCGGCAGGGGTGCCGGGCAGGACAGCGACATGCCCGTCCCGCCCGGCATGGACAGCGACACCCAGGCCAACCGGATCAAGGAATGGGTGAAGCAGAACTTCACTCCGGTCACCGTGGACGGGGTGACGCTCTACGATCTGACGCAGCCCTTGACCTGATCCCTTCTGATCGGCTTCATAGCACGTGCACGTCGAATCCACAGTTCAGCGGCGTTGAATAAATGCATGAACAGCAACATCTTTGAGCACTCGGCACGGCGCGGTGTCGTCGTCATCACCCACGCCGACACGGACAGCGGTCGCGCTCTGGCCCTGAAGTTGTTGGCGGACGGACGGCAGGTGGCCGTCACCGCGTCCACGCCGGCATCCCTGAGCCGGATTCTGCTGGGGCAGTCAGCTGACCAGATCATGGCCATCGGCGCCGACATCGACGATCCCGCGCAGCGCGCCGCCGTCCTGAAGCGCGTTCAGGACCGTCTCGGCCCGATCGCCGAGGTGATCGACGGCCGCCGGTATCCGCCGATCGCCGGTGATCTGCCGGTCGCCTCATGATGCTGCGGCACGAAAGACGCTTCTGCGCCGGACTCACCACGGCGGGTGTCGGCCTGGCGGCAACCGCGGGCGCCCAACCACCGCCCCCGCCCGGCCTGCCTCCCGGCGGTCCGGGCTTTGGCCTGTTGCGGGGCGGGCCCGGGGGACTCTGGCATCCCTGACGGCTGGTTCGGTGGCGTCACCCCCCGATCACCGACCGCATCGCCTCGAACGTCGGCTCCCGGTCACGCTCGATGTGGGCGTACGCCACCGATTCGGCGAGCCGCTCGTTGCCGGAGGCGATGGCGTCGCGCAGGTGCACGTGGTCGTGGAACGCTTCATCAGCCGGCAAGCCGCTGCTCAGGTAGAACAGCCAGGTGATCCGGCCCGAGATCGTCGCCATCAGGTGGA
This sequence comes from Mycolicibacterium sp. 018/SC-01/001, assembly GCF_007096635.1. Taxonomy (GTDB): domain Bacteria; phylum Actinomycetota; class Actinomycetes; order Mycobacteriales; family Mycobacteriaceae; genus Mycobacterium. Next base: position 16,724 of record NZ_VKAA01000039.1, on the reverse strand, counting down.
TCATCAGGCGATTGCCCGAGGCAGCCACGATGGCCTCGTGAAATGCCGTGCTGCACTGGGCAATCGCGTACGCATCACCGTCGTCGACCACCCGGTGCGCCTCGTCGATGGCGTGGTTGAGTTGATCCATCGAGCCGCCGCGAGCCACCTGCCTCGCCGCGTAGCGCGCCGCGGCGACCTCCAGCGACAGCCGAGCATCGAACAGCTCGTCGATCACGGTCGTGTCCCACCGGTTCACCACGGCGCTGCGGCGCGGGTAGGAGTGCACGAAGCCGTCACGTTCCAGCAGCGGGACGGCCTCCCGCAGTGGCACGCGGGAGACGTGCAGCTCCTCCCCGATCCGCTGCTCGGGGAGCCGGCTGCCCTGCGGGTACTGGCCGAGGATGATGCGCTCGCGCACCGTGGCGTACACCCGCTGGGTCAACGACAGACCCGCTCCGAGGGTGTCCGCAGCGGATTCCGGCGCGATGAGTTGCTCGCTCATCCGCACAGTGTCGTCCACGGGAACGTCACCCGGCGATGCCCAACAGGGAGAAGTTGAGTTCGTTGGCGCCGATGTTCTGGCTCTCGGGAACGCCGGTCAACCACTTCTGGGCGACGACCCAGTCCTGGTTGTAGGACAGGTTCAGGAAGCATCCGGTCTGACCGTACAGATCGCCTGCGCGCGTGTAGGTGGCCATGTCGCCGGTGCGCTTGGCCTCTTCGAGCAGCTGATTGACCTCCTTGGACTCGCACCCGAAATAGTTGATGCCGCCGGAGGCATCCCAGAACACGTGGCCCCACATGTAGGGATCGCCGCCGTCGGGACCGTTGTTGCCGTCGATGAACGCGTCCGGGCCGGTGGCGGGATCGTTGATCCAGCCGAACACCGTCGAGGTGTCGTACCCCTGAGCGGTGGCCTGCAGGCCGGCGCTCTGGAGGTTGGCCACGACGATGTTCGTCATCGCCTGGGCGTTGACGTTGCCGTTGGCGTATCCGATCACCAGTGTCTTGGTGGCCCCCGCGGGCAAGGAATCGACGTACCCCTTCAACGCGCCCGCGTCGTGGGAGATGGCCTGCTTGTCGACGACGCCGGGAATGTTCGTCGGGATCATTCCTTTGGCGTACATGGTGGTGGCCACCTCGGAGCGTTTCCCGAGCACCTGCTTGACCAGACTGGCCTGGTCGATCGACTTCAGGAACGCGACCCGCGCCGGTGGGGTCTTGAAGAACTCGTGGCTGGGATTCACCGTCACCAACGCGCCTTGCAGCGTGGGCAGGAAGTAGTTCGACACACCGTCCTTGGTGGTGTACTTGTCCAGGCTCGACGACGGGAGTGCCGCGACGATCGTGTCCACGGTGCCGTTGTCGAACGCCAGCTCGAGCGCGGATTCATCGGTGTAGACGGGCAATTCGACCTTCGTGAACGGAGATTTGGGTCCCCAGTAGTCGTCGAAACGCGTCAGTTCGTACTTCACGCCGGTCTGCGCCGTCGTCAGCCGGTAGGGGCCGGTGCCGAGGTCGTGGCTGGACAGGTAGGTCTGCGCGTCATCAGAGCCGGCGTTGGCCTTCAGCCCTTCCGGGGACTCCATCTTGGGGCCGAACGGCGACGCCAGATAGCTCAGGAACGCGGTGTTGGGCTCGGTGAGGGTCACCACCGCGGTGTAGTCGTCCGGCGTCGCGACGCTCTTGACGCCTTCGACCATGTAGGCGGCGCCGCCCTTGACGGCGATGCGGCGTTTGAATGCGACGTCGACGGCCGCGGAGGTGAACGGGGTGCCATCGTGGAACTTCACCCCCTTGCGCAGGTGGAAGGTGTACACGTCGTGGGCCGGGTTGACGTCCCAGGACTCGGCCAACCGCGGCGCGATCTCCACCTGCGGGGTGTTGTTCTTGTATTGCACCAGGCCTTCGTAGGCGTTGATCATGATCGCGGTGCCGTTGTTGGCGTAGTAGATGTCCGGGTCCGGGGGCTGACCGATGTCACCGAGCAGGCCCACCGTCAGCACGCCGTCGGTGGGTGCACCGGTCCCGCCGCCTCCGGTGGAATTCGGTGTGCCGGAACTACATCCGGCCAGGGCCAACACGCACGCGGCGAAGGCCGCGAGCACACCGGAGATTCGTTTCGTCATGACGGGACTCCTTCTCGTTCTTCGTGACGGCTATTCCGCGGCGATGCGGGGATCCGCGACGGCCTGCAACAGGTCGACTGCGACGTTGGACAACACGTAGATGGCGCCGAGCACCAACGTGACCCCGGCGATCGCGGGAAAGTCGGCCACCGGGATCGACGCTGCCAGGTAGTTACCGATGCCAGGCCAGGAGAACACCTGCTCGACGACGACCACGCCGGCGAACATCACGCCGAGCTGGAGACCGCCCATCGACAGCGCCGGGCCGATCGCATTGCGCAGCACGTGGGTCAGCACCACACGGGATTCCCTGAGCCCCTTGGCACGTGCCGTGCGGACGTAGTCCACGTCCAGGACGCTCTGCAGTGAGGACCGCAGCACCCGGCCGATCGCGACCGCCGGTGCGATGGCCAGCACCGTGGCCGGCAGGACCAGGTGCCGGAGCGCGTCGAGGTACGCGTCGGTCTGCCCGTGCAGCAGGGTGTCGAGCGCCTGCATCCCGAACGGACCGGGATCCTGGAAGTCGCCGACGCCGCGGTTGGGCAGCCAGCCCAGCTGGCCGAAGAACACGATGATGCCGACCAACGCCAGGAGGAACGGCGGGGCCGTCGCGAGGAGCAGCAGGACTCCGCGGCCCACCGAACCGCCCCGCCAGCGCAGCGCGCCGGAGAGCGCGTACAGCGCGGCGAGCACGAGCGCGAGCAGGAACGCGGTGACGACCAGTTCCACCGTGGCCGGCAGATAGGTGGCGAGGTCGGCGGTGACCGGCTGACGGGTGCGCAGCGACCGGCCGAGGTCTCCGGTGAACAACCCACCGAGGAAGCGGAAGAACTGGGTCGGGAGAGGATCGTCGAGGCCCAGCGCCTGACGTTGCGCGGCAACGGTTTCCGGTGACGCGTTCGCACCCACATAGGCCCGGGCAGGGTCACCGGGTGATACGTGCTGGAGCAGGAAGATCACCAGGGACAGGATGAGCAGGATCAGCACCGCGGCCGACAAACGGCGGGACAGGAAGCCGAGCACCGTCACCTCCGGACCGGGATGAGATTGCGGATCGCGTCGCCGCCGAGGTTGGCGACCAGACTGAGCACCAGCACGGCGATTCCGGGGATGCCGGGCACCCACCACTGACTGAGCAGTTGGCTCAGCGCTCTGGCCGTGTCGGCGCCCAGCTCCGGGGCCGGCGCCTGCTGCCCCAGCCCGAGGAACGACAGCGCGGCCAGAAGCAGCACGACGTTGCCGATGTCGAGGCTGGCGGTGATGACCGCGGTCGGGACTGCCCCGGGAAGCAAGTGGCGCAACAACAATCGGCGCCGGCTGATCTTGGTCAGACGCGCAGCCTCCATGTGGGGGCGGGCGGCCAGCGCCTTCACCTCGCCACGGATGATGCGCGCGTAGTAGGGCCACCAGACGATGGCGACGCCGATGAGCGTGTGCACCAGTCCCGAACCCAGTGCTGCGACGATGGCGATCGCGACCAGTGCCCCCGGAAGCGCCAGGAACAGATCGGTGACCCTCATCAGCACGGTGTCCACCCAGCCGCCGGAGGCGCCGGCGACCAGTCCGACCAGGCCGCCGATCAGCAGGCCGCTGGCCACCACCACCAACGCAGAGAGCCAACTGACCTGGACGCCGATGAGCGTGCGCGACAGCAGGTCTCGGCCGATGCCGTCGGTGCCCAGCAGATGGCCGGCGCTCAGCGGCGGCAGGTTGATGGCGCCAACCGGCTGGACGGGGTCGTACGGGGCGAGCGCGCGCGCCGACAACGCCACGACTGTCGTCACACCCAGCACGCCCACCAATACCCGCGCCGCGGGCTTGGCCAAGCGCGCCCCACCGACGGAGACCGGTCGCGTCCGGCCGCGGGTCACCACCGGGATCGCGGTCATGATGCGGCTCCTTCGATCTCGGGCACCGCCGCGAGCAGCGTGCGCGTGTAGTCCTCGCGGGGGTCACCGATCACCTGCTCGGCGGGCCCGAGTTCGACGACGCGACCGGATTGCATGACGGCGATGCGATCGCCCATCAGTCGGGCCACGGCGAGGTCGTGCGTGACGAACAGCACCGTCATCCCCAGTCGGGCGCGCAGATCCCGGATCAATGCCAGCGTGCTCTTGGCCAGGGATGCATCGAGCGCGCTCGTGGGTTCGTCACACAGCAGGACCGTAGGCGGGATGATGGTCGCCCGGGCCAGGCCGACGCGCTGGCGCTGGCCTCCGGAGAGTTCCCCTGGATACGCCTTCGCCACGTCTTTCGGAAGTCCCACGCCGGCAAGCGCTTCGGTTACCCGATCACGAACCTGTGCCCGGCTCAGGTTCTGGCCCAGCAGGCGTTCGCCCAGGGTTTCACCCACAGTCAGCCACGGCGTCAGCGACGACCCGGCGTCCTGGAACACCATCTGCGCGTCCCCGGCCAGCCTGATGGCGCCGGACGTGGGGTCCTCCAGACCGGCGACCATCCGCAACAGCGTCGATTTGCCCGAGCCGCTCTCCCCGACGATCGCCAGCGCTTCACCGGCGGCGATGCCGAGTGTCACGTCGTCGACCGCGGTCATCTCGGTCGTGGCGCCGCGTCGGAACAATCCCCGTCGTCTCACCGGAAACCGTTTGGACACGGCATCGATACGAACTGCGGCTTCGGTTGCGGTTCCGGGAGGTCCGAATCGGTCGTCGCGCGGCATGGTCAGCGTGAGCCGGGCTGCCAGCAGTGATCGGGTGTAGTCGTGGCGCGGAGTGCGAACGACGTCGGCGGCGGCACCGACCTCTACGAGCCGGCCGCGGTGCAGGACCGCCAACCGGTCGGCGATCTGATCGGCGACGCCGAGATCGTGGGTGATCATCAACACCGAACACCCGAAGTCGTCGCGCAATTCGCGCAGCAGCGCCAACAGTTGAGCTTGCACGGTCACATCGAGAGCCGTCGTGGGCTCGTCGGCGACGATCAGCGACGGTCGCCCGGCGACGGCGATGGCGGCCATCACCCGCTGCCGCAGCCCACCCGACAGCTCGTTGGGGTAGACCCGCAGCCGCAGCTGGGCATCGCGTACCCCCACCGTTTCCAGCAGCCGGATCGACTCGTCGTCATCGCGGGTGACCTCGCCGATCTGCCGACCGATCTTCATGGTCGGGTTCAGCGACGTCATGGGATCCTGGAAGATCGCCCCGAGCAGGTCCCGACGCACCCGACGCAGTTCGGCCGGCTTGGCGCGCACCATGTCGGTGCCGCCGACAGTGACGGAACCCTCGACGTGCGGATCGGAGTTGTGCGGCAGCAGGCCGAGCAGGCTCATCGCGAGCATGCTCTTGCCGGAACCGGATTCACCGACCAGGCCCAGGATTTCGCCCGGAGCGATGGCCAGGTTGACGTTGTCGAGCACCTCGTTGCGAACACCGTTGCGCACCAACGACAGCGAGAAGGTGCGCAGCTCGGCGACCGGGGCCGTTGCTTCGGTCATACCTGGACCTGCTTCGTCGGCGCGGGGAAGACATCAGGTGCGCCGGTCACCCCGGCGTGGATCTGACCGGGGGTGGTGAACCACACGTCGTCGGCGCCGGCGATACGGGTGAGGGCCCGTCGCACGGCGGCCAGCCGGAACGGCACCCCGGTGATGAAGGAGTGCAGGACGATACTCATGACGAGCGGCTGATTCTCTGCAGCCGAGTGCAATTCGCCGAACTCGTCGGTGATCATCGCGGCGAAGACGTCCGCCGACACGTCTTTGCCGATCATCGTCGACGAATCGTTGATCTCGGCGTTGTACGGAATGGCGAGCAGCGCGCCGCTGTCGGTTCGCAGCCAGACCGGTTGGTCATCGAGTCGCAGGTCGAGCAGGTAACGGTATCCGGTCGCGGCGAGCAGCTCCAGCGTGTGCGGCGTGTGAGTCAACCAGGGGCTGGACCACCCGCCGGGTGGCGCGCCCTCGTGGCGCGCGATCAGCTCGGCGACGTCGCTCAGGTAGGTCCCCTCGGCTGCGGGGTCCATCCCCGACAGGATGTCCGAATTGGACTTACCGTGGCCGACGATCTCCGCGCCGGCTGCGCGTGCGGCCGCCACCACCTCGGGTGCCTCGGCGTACACATCGGTGTTGAGCAGCACCGTGGGCGGGATCTGCAGCGAGGCGAGCATGTCGAAGATGCGGAAGGCGCCCACCCGGTTCCCGTAGTCCCGCCAGGCCGTGTTCACGACGTCCGGTGCTGGGACCCCGGGCAGAACGTCCTCGGTGAGTCCGTCGCCGAATCGGTAGGACTCGACGCCGACGCACACCATGACGGCCAGCCGGGCGCCACCCGGCCACGCGCCGCCGGGGCGCGACGGCACCGCCGAGTAGTCGTACCGTGCGGGGTTGGTCATCGTGTTCTCGTTTCCGGGGTCAGCCAGCGGGTGAAACCGACATCGGTGGCCGCGGCCCGGCGCACGATGTGCTGGTAGGCGGGATACAGGTCGGCGGCACCGGCTCTGGCTGCCTCGATGACGGGTCGCTTGGCGTCGAACAGGTCCCGAACCTCGGCCAGCAGGGCGGCCTCGTCGACCGATGTGACGTGCCCGGCCTCGGCGACCACGGCGCCGTCGACCATCGTCAGCACGACGTCTCCGCCGTCTTCGCAGTGCACCAGTTGCTCGCGCAGATCGTTGAGCGGGGTGAAGGCGACGGCGTGCAGGTCCATCAGGGCGAGGTCGGCGAGCATGCCGGGTGCCACCGCTCCCAGGTCGCTACGGCCGGTGGCGCGCGCACCCCCCAGCCACAGGGCGTCCAGAACCTCTGCCGGCGTGGGCCATTCGTCGTGGTCGAGGCCGGAGACGTTGTGGATGAGGCCGGCGACTTTGGCGACCGTCCAGACGTTGATGCTGTCGTCGCAGATCGCCTCATCGGTGCCGAGCGCCACGGGGATACCGGCATCGAGCATGGCTCGCCACCGCAGGACACCGCTACCCAGCCTCAGGTTCGAGATCGGATTGTGGGCGACCGTGCTGCCGGCCTCCGCGATCGCGGCCAGATCGTCATCGTCGACCCAGACGGCGTGGATGACGTTGGTGTGCGGTGTGAGAAGCCCGGCGGCTGCGGTGTATTGGATCAGTGAGCGACCGCCGAAACGTGGCTGGTTCGCGATCAGCGCCCGCTGCACCTTGGTTTCCAGCATGTGCGCGTACAACGGGATGCCGTGGCGTTCGGCCAGATCGTCGAGGGCGGCGAAGTAGTCGAGGCTGACGCGCTGTGGCGCGGAGATCGAGACGGCCGCGCGTATCCGGTCCGCGGCGGCGCCGTGCCAGGTGTCGAGCAGGTAGTCGTAGCACTCGAGGAGCGCCGTGGCATGCATCGGCGCCGGGTGGTCGAATCGGGTTCGCGTGGCCGCATCGAGTTCGTCGACGAAGGGCAGCTTTTCGGCTTCGGTCAGGGTGGGTTGATCCAGTGCGACGAAGGCCCGGATTCCGCTGTCCCGGTAGGCCGAGGCGACGGCGTCGATGATCTGCGGGTCCGGGTACGGCATCAGGAAGGCGTCGTCCTGCACGCAGGTGATCCCGCGTTGCAGCATTTCGATGGCGCCCAGCATGGTGCGTAGGTAGGCCTCGCGCGGTGTCGGCGTCAGGGCCGGGTCCGCGGGCGATTCGTAGAGCATGAACAGCTCCAGCGGCAGGCTGCGCACCGAACCTTTGAGGTGATTCGCCGGCGAGTGGAAGTGCGCGTTGATCAGACCCGGGACAAGCAGGTGGTGGCCGCCGCCCTCGACGACCCTGCCCTCGGGTGAGCCGGTGAGGCCCGTGCCGATGGCCGCGATGCGCTGCCCGTCGACGAGGACGTCGACCGGCCCCGTCATCCCCGTCGGTGCGGCGACATCGTAGACATGGACGTCGCGGAACAGGATCGTCATGGCTGGGCCAGGCGGTAGGCCGGGAGATCCACGGGCGCAAAGGTGTTGGCGCGCGACGTCGTCACGCCCATCGCGACCAGGCCGGTCGCGATACCGACCGCGGCGGCGACGCCGTCGATGACAGGTACGCCCAGCCGTTGTGTCATCGGTTCGGCCAGGTCGGCCAGCCCGGCGCAACCCAGCACGACGGCCTCCGCGGGATCGTCGGCCATCGCCGCGCGCGCCGTGTCGACGAACGCCTCCAGCAGATGGGTGGATCCGTCGATCACATCGGCGACCTCGACGTCGACGGCGCGAACAGTGCACCGGTGGGCCAACCCGAGGTGTTCGATGACCCGGTCGCTGTGCGCGACGGTGCGCGCAGGCAAGGTGATGACGGTGAAGCGGTGGGCGATCAGGCACGCGGTCTGCAGGGCAGCCTCTGTCATGCCGACGACCGGGCAGGTGGCCACCTCACGCGCAGCCGCCACGCCAGTGTCACCAAAACAGGCGACGACGTAGGCGTCGGTTCGGTCCTGATGCGCTCGAACCTGATCCAGCACGCCCACCGCGGCGATGGCCTCCTCGGCGTGGCTCTCCACTCCGGGCACACCGACGTCGGGGTTCACCCCGATGACGCTCACTCCCGGTCCTGCCACCGTTCGCGCAGCGTCGGTGATGCCGGCCGTCAGCTCGGTCGAGGTGTTGGGGTTGATCACGGTGATCCGGGTCATCGCGGCACCTCGAGGGCGGCGATGAGCGCGCTGATGCCGTTGCCGGACACGGCGATCCGGGCGATATCGGCGCCCACTCGTGCCGCCGCGATCGCGTCGGCGCTGCGCTGGTGCTCGGCGACGAACGCACCGCAGAAGGCATCACCGGCGCCGGTGCTGTCGACGGCCTCGACGGCCTGGGTCGCGACGGTGAGCGGCTCGGGACGCTGCCGGGTGGCGACCAGGCAGCCGGCGTCGGCGCGCTTGATCACCACGGTGTGCGGGCCCAGCTCGAGGAACGATGCCGCGGCCGCGGCGAGATCGTCGGTACCCGCGAGCTGACTGGCCTCGACCTCACTGGGCAGGAAAACATCGCATCGCGCGACGGCCGATCGCAGCGCCGCCTCGTTGCCGGCGATGTAGTCCTCTTGCGGGTCGAAGTAGATCGTCGCCGCGGTGCGGGGACGTAGCCAGGCGGCGAGTTCGAGTTGCGCGGGAAGTGCCATGGCAGACAACAGAATTGCCGAGGTTTCTGCGAGTACGTCCGCGGGCACATCGCCGGGCCGGACCGACAGCTCGTCGAAGTGGTCGTCACCGTGGACCAGTTCCCAGGCGCGTCCGCCGCCGACGTCATAGCGGACGATGTTGTGCACGGTGGGTCGCGCGCGCCGCGGCAGCAGGTCCGGATCCGTGCCGGCGGCGGCTACCGCGGACAGCATCTGCGGTGGAGCGTCCGCGCCCAGCGGAGCGAGTATTCGCGGTCGCCCGCCGGCGAGTTTCGCGGCTAGCGCGGCGAAAAGCGCGTCACCTCCGAAGGATTCGACGGAGGGGCCGACCGGCGATATCGCCTCGTCAATGGTCAGGTTGCCGACGCACAGCAGGGTGTCAGCCATCGGCGGCCGCCGCGTAACTGGCCAGTCCCAGGTGGTAGCCGATGAGCTGGGCGGCCAGCAGGTACACCAGTGGCGACAGCGTCTCGTCGATGGCGGGCAACGGGACGACGGTGCCGGCCAGCCCGTCGAAGGCCTCTTCACCGTCGGTGGTGAAGACGTAGAGCCGGCCGTTCCAGCGCAGCGCGTCGGTACCGGTGTCGACTGCCCGGGGAACCGACGGCCCCGAGGGGGCGAAGAGGAAGAGCGGCTCGCCCGCCTTCTGCGAGTTGTAGTGGTGATACTCCTCGGTCTGGATGTCGATCGCGTGCAACGTGGTGCACTCCTTGACCTTGGCGGCGCCGACGATCGCGGTCGCCAGGTTGGGCCCGGCACCGGCGAACAGCGCGATCTGCATGCCCGCGCGCACCTCGTCGGCTGCGATCGCAGCGATCACCGGATCGAGACGTTCCAGTGTCTCGCCCATGAGGTCAGGAAGTCCGTCGAGCGCGGCGCGCATCGGCGCAGCCGATGCCGGATTGCGGATCTCGCCGATTCGCACGGCGAGCTCGAACAGCAGTGCCAGCGCCGCGGTCGAGGACTGGGTCGGCCAGCCGACGCGGGTCGCCTCGACCTTCAGTGACCTGTCCGCTTCGGTCTGCAGCGTCGACCCATCGGTGTTCGTCAGCGAAACGGTATACGCTCCGCGTAGTTGGGCCACGAGCAGCGCTTCCACCGTGCGGGTGGTCTCGCCCGAGCTGGACAGTGCGATCACTGCCGTCTCGGCGTCGACGCCCGCGGAGTGGTAGTAGGCGAACTCCAGGCTCTGCATCGGTTCGCACGGCACCTGCAGGGCGTTCTCCAGAGCCTGCCGCGCGGCCACCATCACCGCGAGCGAATCGCCACAGCCGACGAGCACGACGCGGCGGATCCCCGTCGTCATCCGGTGCGCAACATCGGTCAGTGCGGCGTCGTTTCCGCTGATTGTCGCCGTGATGGCCGATGGCTGTCCGAAGAGCTCGGGCCCGGTCGCCTCGACCCTGCGACGCAGCTTGGGATCGAGTGGGTCGTTGCTGGGCAGCGCCAGGATGTGCGCACGTTCGGCATCCGACACGCGCTGCACGACGGATTGCTGGCGAGGATCGAGCGGACTGGTCGCCGGGTTCAGCAGCGGGCTGGACAATGCTGTCATCGGTCGCCGTACCGTTCCCTTCGCCGAACCGCGACGCCCGGACACAGGTCCGGTCGAGCGGGTGATTGAGGGCGAACGGTATACCGTTTATGTTTCCGCGGGGTGACAACACGTAAGGCGCCGGTAACGCCCGGCGCCGCGAGGCAAGCCCGCAGGCCGCCTAGAGATGGCTTGGGTTCAGCGCCACCGCTCGCGCGGGAGCACCAGGTAGCTGGCCTCACCGCGCCCGAAAGACCAGTCCCCGCGCTCGTTTTCGACCAGGATCACGGCCAGGTCCTCGGGCCGCAGACCGACCTCAGTGCCGAGGAGTTCGGCGAGACGGGCGTAAAAGCTCTGTTTGGCCTCCGTCGTGCGACCGGCTGAGAGCGTGACGTGCACGCAGACGAAACGGTCGGACCGCTCGATGTCGAGATAGGACCGGTCGAACACGAAGTCGTCAGGTTCGTGAGCGCTGATGACCTGGAACCGGTCGCGCTCGGGGACGTCGAGCGTCGTGGTCATGGCCGCGTGCACGGCATCGCCGATGGCACGCCGCTCCGCGGCAGAGAACGTCGTCAGGACATCGATGCGAACCATGGGCATGGCCGGCTCCTTCCGTGACCACTCCCACCCACGGTCACGCCTCCGACAACTCCCGTTCTGGGGCGGCTGATTCCCGCGGCACCGGCCTGATGCTCTCTTCTCGGGGGTTGCTCCTGACGCTGCGTGAGGTTCTAGCGTCGGCATGGTGAGTGCATTCGAGTCGGCCGACCACGGTGTCTGGCGGGTCGGTGAGTTGGCCAGGCTGACCGGTGTGACGGTGCGAGCGTTGCGCCACTACGACCAGATCGGGCTGCTGGTGCCGGCGCGGCGATCATCCGGCGGGCATCGACTCTACGACGTTGCCGACACCGAGCGCCTGTATCGGATCTGCGTGCTGCGGCGGCTGGGGTTTCCCCTCGAGCGGATCGCTGAGGTGCTCGATCAACCGCAATGGCAACTCGACGAGGTGGTGCGCAGCCATCTCGTCGACACCCGTCGCACCGCGACGGTCGCATCTCGTTTGGCCAGCCGACTGAGCGCACTCGCTACGGCTCTCGACCACCTCGACGAGCTGTCTGCAGAACAGCTGTTTTCGACGATTGAGGAGATGAACATGCTCGATTCCCCCTTGCGCGCAACCACATCGATGCTGGTCTACAACGATGTCGCTGCCGCTCACGACTATGTGGTGCGGGTCCTGGGGCTGACTGCAGGGCCGCTGCACTTCGGCGATGCGGGGACCGCCGTGCACGGGGAGGTCAGTGCCGGTCACCACACCATCTGGCTGCACCCGGCGGCCGAGGGTTATCGATCCCCCGCCCAACTGGGGGCGGCGACCGGGATGACCGTGATCGTCGTCGACGACCTCGACGAGCACTACCGCCGAGCGGTCGCCGCGAGCGCGCAGGTGATCGAAGAACCCGTCGACCAGCCCTACGGGGTGCGAGAGTGGGGTGCCCGCGACTGCGAGGGGCAACTCTGGTACTTCCATTCACCCCTTCGATGAGCAGCCTCGACCAGGCGCGGGACATCGCGCTGGGGCTACCCGAGGCGGTCGAGGTCGACCATCACGGCATCGCGTCGTTTCGAGTCCGCGGGAAGATCTTCGCCACGGTGCCCGATGATCGGCACATCCGAATCATGCTCGACGAGAACGGGATTCGATCAGCCGTAGCAGAGTTTCCTGCGGTGTGCGACGAGTTCTACTGGGGCACGAAGCTGTCCTGCGTGGTGGTGACGGTCACGGACGCGACCACCGGGCTGCTTCGAGAATTGCTCGAGGACGCCTACCGCCGCAAAGCGCCCGCCTCCCTGGTGCGGCGAATCGATCAGGTCGAACGGGAACACTGAGGTCTGTCGCGCTTCGTATGACCCGACGACGAAGTCCAGCACCCACCCGGCTGCCTACCCGAACAATTGCCGAGTCCCCGTCACGTCGTGCTCGGTCACTGAGCCACGAATGATCGCGGCGCCCTGCTCGCCGCTCGGCCCGCTCCCGCGAAACATCTCGACCGCTCGCTGGTTCTCCCATCTTTCATAGATGTTGACCCGGCCGGGGTCGATCAGATCGGCACTGATCGCGAAGTCCATGCAGCCTCGCGTCGCACGGGCCGCGGTCACCACATCGGCGCAGCCTGCCAGATAGGCCGCGCGCTCGGCCGGTTCGACCATCAGGTAACCCGCAACTATGACCATGAGCGACACCTCCGGTGCTCTCGGCATTTCTGCCACCAAGGATGTCGACCACCACCGCATGCCGAAGTCATCGCCGGTCTCGCCTCGTGATGTCTTCTGGCGCAACCGACAGAAAAGCCCCGGCCGAGGGCCGGGGCTTTCCGTCATCGATGAGTCCACTCACCACAAATGTGGGCGAAGGGGGACTTGAACCCCCACGTCCCGAAGGACACTGGCACCTGAAGCCAGCGCGTCTGCCATTCCGCCACTCGCCCGAAACAACCGGGGGAGCCTATCACGCAGGCAACCCCGGGCTCCAACCGTACGTCGGCGGGCGCCCGATCACCAAAACGGCTGCTCGCGACGCTGTGACCAGTGGTGATGCGATTCTCAGAGTTCTGAGAGTCACGACGGGGTACAGGTGGCCGATAGCATGCATGCAAGCATCGCTGCCAGCCGACACGCTGGTGGCATTTCACTGTCGAGGAGGCGAGCGGACAGATGGGTCTGGTCGATCGATTCGAGCGCAAGCTCGAGGATTCGGTCGGCAATGCCTTTGCCCGGGTCTTCGGTGGGTCCATCGTCCCCGCCGAGGTCGAGTCCCTGCTGCGGCGCGAAGCCGACACCGGCGCCCGGGAAGTGCACGGCGGCCGCGTTTTGGCGCCGAACGACTACGTCATTACCCTCAGTGTGCCTGACTATCAGAAGGTGAGTGCCGATCCGGACATCACCCCGACCACGTTCGCCAAGCACCTGGAGGGCTACATCCATGAGCAGGGATGGCAAACGTATGGTGATGTGGTTGTCCGATTCGAACAATCGCCCAGCCTGCACACCGGACAGTTCCGCGCGCGCGGTGCGGTCAATCCCGACTCCACCTCGGATGCACCGGCCCCACCACCTCGAGATCTCTCGTCCCACGCAGAACCAGGAGTACGACCGATGAGCGACAATCCGACCTATCGCGGCGGCCAGGGGCCGGGGCGCCCCGGGGATGACTACTACCCCCGTCCCGATGACGACCGCTACCCCCGCCAGGACGATCGCGGCGGCTACCCGCCCGCCGATCAGGGTGGCTATCCCGCCGGTGAGCACGGTGGCTACCCGCCGGCAGACCAGGGCGGCTACCCGCCCCACGGTGACCAGGGCTACCCCCAGCGCGGCTACCCCGACCAGGGTGGCTACCCGGATCAGGGCGGCTACCCCGACCAGGGTTACCCGGCACCGTCCTACGACCAGCGGCCCCCGGCCGGCTACGGGCCGCCGCAGGGCGGCTACCCCGATCAGGGCTACCGCCCTGGACCCGGCGGATACGGCCCCCCGCAGGGCGCTCCGCACGGCTACGGACCGCAGGGCGGCGCTCCGGCCGGTGACTACGACTACGGACGCCGTCCGTCCTACCCCGACCAGGGTGGTTACCCGGATCAGGGCGGCTACGGCGGCGGTTACGGCCGCCAGGAGTACGGCCAACCCGACTACGGCCGCTACGGAGAGGCCCCGGCGGGCTACGCCGATCAGGGGTACGGCGACCAGGGTGGCTACGGGGCCGACCAGGGCGGCTACGGCGCCGGTGGTTACGGCGGCGGTTACGGTGCCGGACAGGGCGAGTACCCGTCCGCCGGATCGACGGTCACCCTGCAGCTCGACGACGGCAGCGGCCGCACCTATCAGTTGCGCGAAGGCGCCAACGTCATCGGCCGCGGTCAGGACGCCCAGTTCCGGCTTCCCGACACGGGTGTGTCACGTCGTCATCTCGAGATCCGCTGGGACGGCCAAGTGGCGCTATTGTCAGACCTCAACTCCACCAACGGCACCACGGTGAACAACGCGCCGGTCCAGGAGTGGCAGCTGGCCGACGGTGACGTGATCCGGCTGGGCCACTCTGAGATCATCGTTCGCGTTCACTGAGGACTGCTACGCGAAGACGGCGGTGACGTGGCATCACGTCGGCCGCCGTCTGCGCATGGTGGCGGGGCCGTCAAGACGCGAACGGAGAGGACGTCAGATGCAGGGGCTGATACTGCAACTGACGCGCGTCGGTTTCCTGCTCCTGCTGTGGTTGTTCATCTGGTCGGTGCTGCGCATCCTGCGCACGGACCTCTACGCGCCGACCGGTGCGGTGATGGTGCGCCGCGGGCTCGCGCTCCGCGGCACACTGCTGCCCACCAAAGACCGCAGTGTGCCCCGGCAACTGGTCGTCACCGAGGGCGCACTGGCCGGCACCCGCATTCCGCTGGGCACCCAACCGGTGCTGATCGGGCGGGCCGATGACTCCACATTGGTGCTGACCGACGACTACGCCTCGACGCGCCATGCGAGACTCTCTCCTCGAGGTCCGGAATGGTACGTCGAAGACCTAGGATCGACCAACGGCACATACCTCGACAGGGCGAAGGTGACAACGGCAGTACGAGTTCCGATGGGCACACCGGTGCGAATCGGCAAGACGGTGATCGAGCTGCGCCCGTGACCCTCGTGCTCCGATACGCCGCCCGCAGCGACCGGGGGCTGGTCCGCGCCAACAACGAGGACTCCGTCTATGCCGGAGCCCGGCTGTTGGCCCTCGCGGACGGGATGGGTGGGCACGCGGCGGGCGAGGTGGCCTCACAGCTGGTGATCGCCGCGCTCGCGCACCTCGACGACGACGAGCCGGGCGGAGACCTGCTCAGCAAGCTCGATGCGGCGGTGCGCGAGGGCAACTCGGCGATCGCCGCCCACGTCGAAGCCGATCCGGAGCTCGACGGGATGGGCACCACGCTCACCGCGATCCTGTTCGCCGGTAACCGCCTCGGCATGGTCCACATCGGCGACTCCCGTGGCTATCTGATGCGCGACGGTGAGCTGAGCCAGATCACCAAGGACGACACCTTCGTCCAGACCCTGGTCGACGAGGGCCGCATCACCGCCGAGGAGGCACACAGCCACCCGCAGCGGTCGCTGATCATGCGGGCGCTGACCGGACACGAAGTCGAACCCACGCTGATCATGCGCGAGGCGCGGGCCGGCGATCGCTATCTGCTGTGCTCCGACGGGCTCTCCGATCCGGTCAGCCACGACACGATCGCCGAGGCGTTGCAGATCGCCGATGTCGCCGAAAGTGCCGACCGGCTCATCGAACTGGCGCTGCGCGGAGGCGGACCGGACAACGTCACCGTGGTCGTCGCCGACGTCGTCGACGTCACCAATCACGATTTCGGGCAGACCCAGCCGATCCTGGCCGGCGCAGTCTCCGGCGCCGACGATCAGAGCGCGCCGCCCAACACCGCGGCCGGTCGGGCGTCGGCGTTCAACCCGAAACGCAATGCCGCCAAACCCGTTGTGCAGCAACCCGAAGAGCCTCCCCCGCGTCCACGTTCCCGACGCCGCATCTATCTTGCGGTGGCTGTGCTGGTCTTGGCGGTGCTCGCCGGTCTGGCGGTCGCACGGGAAATCGTCCGCAACAACTACTACGTCAGCGAACACGACGGCGTCGTCTCGATCTTGCGCGGTGTTCAAGGCTCCTTTCTCGGAATCTCCCTCCAGGAGCCGTATCTGCTGGGCTGCCTGAACGCCCGCAACGAACTGTCACTCATCAGTGCCGATCAGCCCCGCGACAATCTCGGCTGCCGCCCGCTGGCCGTCGGTGACATGCGGCCCTCCGAACGCGCGCAGGTGATCGCCGGGCTACCGTCGGGCACCCTCGACGATGCCATCAGTCAGATCGAGGAGTTGTCGCGCAGCTCGGTGCTCCCGGTCTGCGCACCGAGCTGCGCGACAACTCCTCGATCTGACTGATGGCATCGTCGAGGGTGCCCGAC
>NZ_VKAA01000038.1 GCF_007096635.1 Mycolicibacterium sp. 018/SC-01/001 | reverse complement strand
CATCTGCTGCGGGGTCGTCTCCACCTGCAACCGAGCCAACCCCCGATGCCGCGCCATCGGTAACCGACAGCCCGCGGCTTCGACCTCATCGAGCAGCTCGGTCACCTCCGCAGCGGTGGACCGATCCAGGCCACAGGACAGCACGGCATCAACGGCGTCCCGTAACGCCGCCACCGCCTCCCGCACCTCCATGATTCGAACATACATTCGACCGCCGACAAATATCAGCGGCTCTTTCAGCCGGACGTTCGATCCATCTGGTCGAGCACCACGGTCGCCCGGAAGCCGCACAGCACGAGGATGTGCATGATGTAGAGCCACAGCGCCAGCGCCGTCACCGCCCCCACGATGGGCAGCCCGCCGAACGGTGCCGACCACGGGATGGGGATCGCCAGGAACAGCACGAAGCCCTGCAGGAAGCCCGCGAGTATCGACCCGGTGCCGAACGCGCCGACCGCCAACGCCCGCCAGCCGATGCGGCCCGGGCCGATCAGGCCGAAGACGCCGAGCAGCGCCGTCGACACCGTGACCCAGACGATGTGGAACGCGACGACGACACCCCACACCAGCGACCAGCCGCCGTCGCGGTACAGCGGCCCGACATACGGTGCCGACAGCAGCACGACCAGGACCAGGAACGGAGCCACCGCCGCCACGCCCAGCAGACCGGCCCGTCCCCGCCATCCGGTCAGCGAATCCGGTTCCGCCGACATCTGCACGAAGGCCCGGCGCAGCCCTTCCCCGTAAAGACTCGCGGGGAACAGGACAACCAGTGCCTGCACCCACGTCATCGACAGCGCCACCCTGGTCAGCGTCTGCAAAGCCTCGGGAGTGCCGTGGCCGCTGGGCAGCCCGTCGATCGCCGCGCCCATGGCCGCCGTCACGGTGTCGTGGCCGGCGAGTGCTCCGACGGCCCACAACGCCGCCAATGCCAGCGGGACCAGCCCGATCACACCGAAATACGTGGCACCGGCCGCCCACAGCGCGAGGTCGCTGCCCGGGAACGTCGTCCGTACACCGGACGCGAACTGCCTCAGTCTGCTCACGGCATGTCCCCCACACCTCGCGGGCTGCACTGGCAGGCTGAATTCATGTCCTCTGACATACCCGCCGGCCGCGACGGAGACGATGCCGGCTGGTCGGATCTGCACGGTGGCGTGCGACCGTCGCCGGCGGTGCGGGCCTGGCTGCGCGTCATGCGCGCGCTGTCTGCCGGCCCGGTCCTGCGAATTCCCCCGGACCTGCTGTCGCTGGCCGGCGTCGTCGCGCTGGCCGCGGCGTTGGGTACGGTCGTGACGGGATGGCCTGTGCTGGTCGTTCCCCTGGTGCTGATCGCCGGCGTGCTCGACGGGCTCGACGGTGCCGTGGCCCTGGCCACCGGACGCGCCCGCCCGCTCGGCGCTCTCGTCGACTCGGTGGCCGACCGGATCGGGGATCTGCTGCTCGGTGCGGTGCTGTACGCGCTCGGCGCCCCACTGGGCTGGGTGCTCGCCGCGCTCACCTCGGTGCTGCTACTCGAGTACGTGCGAGCGCGCGCGCAGGCCGTCGGCATGCCGGGCGTCGGGGCGGTCACTGTCGCCGAACGCCCGACGCGCCTCATCGTGGTCGCGCTGGCCGCCCTGTCGGTGGCGGTGTTTCCCGGCGGAGCGCCGGGATTCGGGTGGCAGTGGGGCACCGTGTTCACCGTCGCGTGGACCGCGGCCGGCGTGGTCGGGATGCTGCAGCTGGTTCGCGGTATCCGCCGCTCGATGCCCGAGACGTTCCCGCCGCCCCGATGAGACCGGCGACGATCTCGGCCGACATGAGCACCAACGGGATGCCGCCGCCCGGATGAGCCGATCCCCCGACGAGAAACAGGCCGGGGATCGGGCTGCGGTTGGCCGGCCGGCGCAGAGCCGCCCGAGGTCCATGCGAAGCGGTGCCGTAGATCGCGCCGCCTGGAGATCCGGTCCGGCGCTCCAACTCCGCAGGACTGATGATCTCGGTGAACCGCAGTCGATGGCGGACATCGCGACCACGCTCGGCCAGCACATCGAGAACGTGCTCGGCGTACGATTCGGCGAGTCCCGGTGCATCCCAATCCATTCCGCCCGCCGGATCATGGGCCGGGGCGTTGACGAGGACGAACCAGCCCTCCGCGTCATCGCCCGGGCGTAGCGCCGGATCGTCGGGGGCGTGCACATAGACCGTCGGATCCGCGACGGGTACCGGATGCCGGCCGAAGATCGCGTCGAATTCGGCGTCGTAGTCGCGGGGGAAGAAGATGCGGTGCGCCGCATCGGTTTCCCGCCCGGACAGGCCCAGCATCATCACGAACCCGGCCATCGACCTCGGCGTCCGCCGCACCCGCCGGGCGAGCCGGGCCGGCGCAGGCGCCAGCGCGCCGTAGAGAACCTCCGCATCGGCGTCGCTGACCACTACATCGGCGGGCATCGTCGTGGCACCGCAGCGCACGCCGTACGCCCGGCCACCGCCGGTGATGACCTCGTCGACCCGGCAGTCGGTCCGGATCTCCACACCCAGGTGCACGCAGCGGTCCGCGACCTCCTCGACGATGCGGCGCAGCCCGCCCGCGACGTACCACGCGCCGAACTCCTGCTCGACGAACGACGTGACCGCCAGCACCGACGGGGTACGCCTCGGATCGGAGCCGGAATAGGTCGCGTAGCGGTTCAGCCACATCCGCAGCCGCGGATCGGTGAACGCGGCGCGACCCAGACCGTCGATGGTGCGCCACGGGGCAACGGCCTTCAGGTCGGCCGGCCGCACGCTCATCCGGGCCAGGGTGGGCAACGAAATCGGTTGTCGTAGAACGGTTTCCCCCACAAGGTCCCACAACCGTCCCGACCGTTCGTGCAGCCGCTGCCATTCGTGGCCCGCGCCGTGGCCCAGAGCATCCTCGATCGCCGCCCGGACCGCGCCCAGGTCGTGGGGCATCGTCAGCTCGGTGCCGTCGGCGAAGCGATAGGCACACGCCGGATCGACCCGTTGCACCGAAAGGTCCGCCGGACCGCCGGTCGCGGAGAACAGCTCGCTGAGCAGGTCCGGCATCGTGAGCAGCGACGGTCCCGTGTCGAAGGTGAAACCGTCGCGATGAAAGACCCCCAACTTTCCGCCGACAGTCGACGCGACCTCGCACACGGTGACGTGATGACCGAGGGCGGCCAACCGCGCCGCTGCGGCCAACCCGCCCAGTCCGGCACCGATCACGACCACGGCGCTCATACGGTACGGCCCTTCCACCGCAGCGTGCCCCGCCGTCGTCCGAACCACGACGAGGTCACGAGACCCAGCAGTGCCAGCACCGACACCGGGTGGGCGGCGGCGTCGAGCAGATCTCCCGCGCCGCCCCGGCCGCACCAGCGCCGAGCCGGGATCCGGCCCGCAACGGCGGCGACATAGCCCAGCGCCCCCACCCGCGAACCGGTCAACGCGGCGGCGGGCGGTAGCACGTACACCAGGCACAGGGCCGCTCCCACGGCCGCCGCACCGCTCGCGGAACCGAACGCGGCCCACAGCGACTTCCGGTAGCCCGCACCGAGTTCCCGCCCGCTCGCATACATCCGGCACGTCGCAACTGCGGAACCGTCGACGACGGCGGTGCGGCCGCCGCTGCTCCGCACCGCCCGCGCGAGGCTGATGTCGTCGAGCACGGCCCCGGCCACCGCGGCCCAGCCGCCGGCGCGGTGCAGCGCCTCGGCGCGCACGGCGAGGAACTGCCCGTTGGCCACCGCCAGCGACGGCCGCGCCGACCGTTCCGCGATCCGCAGCGGCACCGTCGTCAACCACGACCACGCGAGCAGCGGCTGAACCAGGTGGCCCAGCGCGCCCGCAGCGACCTGCCGCGGCCACACACTGATGACGTCAGGAGCACCCGTCTCCTGCAGCATCGCCGCGGCCCCGGCGATCGCGCTCGGCGCCAGCACCACGTCGGCGTCGACGTACACGAGGATCTCGCCGCGGGCCGCCGCGGCCAGCTGCGCGCATGCATTCGGCTTGCCGAGCCAACCGGGCGGCGGCGCCGATCCGGTCAGCACCGTCACCCGGGGGTCGTCGCCGGCGGCGCGCCGGACGACGTCGGCCGTGCCGTCGGTCGACCCGTCGTCGAGCACCAGGATCTCGGCGTCAGGCACACCCTGCTGCGCGAGCAACGAGCGGATCGTGGGCGCGATGCGGTGCGCCTCGTTGCGGGCGGGGATCAACACCGACACGGCCGCTGTCACCGGTGACGGATGAATTACCGGCCGGCGCAGCAGGCGCAGATTGACCAGCTCATGCAGGGTGCCCAGGCACGCGAGCGCCGATCCGACCGCCGTCGCGGCGCGTAGGATTTCGGCAAGGCGCGCATCGGGCACCTGCAAACTCTACGCAGGTCGGCGGTGGCGCAGCGCCGGCGGCACGGGCCGCACGGCCAGGCAGACGCTCGAGGTGGAGGTTCGGCGGGTGGCGGTTGCGGTCCCCAGCGCCCACGTTGCCCCGGTGCGCTCGGGACACACGGTGTGGGTGCTGGTCATCGCCGCGGTCGTCGTGCAGATCGTCTACCCCCTGATGCCCGAAGCGTGGCGGACGCAGGTGACGGTGTGCAGCGTCGCGATCTTCTTCCTCGCCTCACTGGCCGATGCCGGGCGGGTGCACGGCCGTCGCGGCGCGCTGATCCTGGCGCTCGTCGCCGGCGGTGGCGGCCTGATCGCCGAATCGGTCGGCGTCGCGACCGGGGTTCCGTTCGGGCGCTACGCCTACACGGGCACCCTCGGCCCCGAGGTCCTCGGCGTCCCGGTGATCGTGCCCATGGCCTGGGTCATGATGGCCTGGCCGGCACTGGTGGTCGGACGGACCCTGGTCCGCCACGGCCCCGCCGTCGTCATCGTCGCCGCATACGCGTTGACGGCCTGGGACGTCTTCCTCGATCCGCAGATGGTCGCGGCGGGCCACTGGCGGTGGTTCGACGCCGCCCACGCTCTGCCGCTGATCCCGGGCATCCCGCTGACGAATTACGCCGGGTGGCTTGTGGTCTCGACAGCGATGATGGTGGCCCTGCACCTGCTGCTGCCGTCGGGCGACCGGACCGCCTCCCGTCCCGCGGCGGCGCTCTACCTGTGGGTCTACTTCTCGTCGGTGCTGGCGCACGCGGTGTTCTTCGGCCTGCCCGGCTCGGCGATCACCGGTGGCCTGCTGATGGGTGTCGTCGCACTGCCCTTCGCGGCCCGCGTGCTCGGCCGGGCCCGCGTACACCGATCGACGGCAAGGAGCCGCCCCGATGACTGACGTCATGACCAGCCGCGCAGCGCCGCTACGCATGCGCCCGCGCCGTCTGGTCGTCCCGGATCCGCTGCAGCCCAGGGAGGTTCCCGCCGGCGCCGAGGCGGTGGTCGTCGGCGGGGGCATCGCCGGCGTGTCGGCCGCGGTCGTGCTCGCCGAGCGCGGCGTCTCGGTGACGCTGCTGGAGGCAGCCGAGCATCTGGGCGGCCGGCTCGGTGCCTGGCCGGAACGGCTGCCCGGCGGTGACGAGCAGATCATCGAACACGGTTTCCACGCCTTCTTCCGGCACTACTACACGTGGCGGTCGATCCTGCGCCGCGCCGACCCGTCGCTGTCGTTTCTCGCACCCGTGAAGAGCTACCCGGTGATCTCGGCCGAGTGGCCCGCCGAGGACCTCTCCGGGCTGCCCGCCGCTCCCCCGCTGAACCTGTTGGCCCTGGCGATGCGTTCGAAGAGCCTGACGCGCCGCGAACTCGTGCGAGCCGACGCCGACACCGGCCGCGCGCTGCTGGCCTACGACCGCGCGAGCACCTACGCCGATTTCGACGACATCGACGCCGCGGCGTTCCTCGATGGCTTCGGTATGACCGAACGCAGTCGCAGCATGCTGTTCGAGGCCTTCGCGCGGTCCTTCTTCTGCAACCAGGGCCAGCTGTCCGCCGCCGAGCTGATCGCGATGTTCCACTACTACTTCCTCGGCAACCCCGAGGGCATCGGCTTCGACGTCCCGTCCACCGACTACCTCACGGCGATCTGGGAGCCGCTGCGACGCCATCTGGTCGATCACCGAGCCGACGTCCGGATGAGTACCGCATGCGTCTCGGTCGAGCCGCGCGGGCACGGCTGGCGGGTCACCACCGCGACGGGGACCATCGACACCCGGCACATCATCATGGCGCTGGATCCCGGGGCGCTCAAAGAGGTGCTCACGCGATCTCCGGACACCGCGCAGGCCGCTCCGCGCCTGGCGCAGGCCTGCGAAAAGCTCTCGGTGGCACCGCCGTTCGCGGTCAGCCGGATCTGGTACGACCGAGACGTCGCCGCGGATCGGGCGCCGTTCAGCGCCGTCAGCGGGCAGCCGACGCTCGACTCGATCGCCGTGTACTCGCGACTGGAGCAGCCGAGTGTGGACTGGGCGCGCGCCACGGGTGGCTCGATCGTGGAACTGCACTCCTACTCGTGCCCACTGGCCGACGCAGCATCGGCAGCGGCCGCGTTGCGAAAAGAACTCGAGGTCCTCTGGCCCGAGACCGCCGCGGCGGGCATCGTGCACACCCACGACCGGCTCGAGGCCACCGCGCCCGCGTTCCCGCCCGGGTCGGCGGGCACTCGGCCCACCGTTCGCACCGACGCGCGTGGTCTTCGCGTGGCCGGCGACTACGTCGACACGCCGTTTCTGTCGGGTCTCATGGAGCGCTCCGCGATGTCGGGAGTGCTGGCCGCCAACGATGTGCTGGCCGAACTCGGCGCGGCCGCCGAACCGATCCTCGGCGTGCCGCAGCGTGGCTTGCTCGCGGGCGTGCCGCAGTTGCCCCACTTCGGCAGGAAGTCGCGCGCGTCGAGTTCGATTGCGCCGCAAGTATGACGAAACCTTGACGCAGGTAACGCCAATACGTCACGTGACGATCTAGTCGACGCGGGTGGAATGTGAAGCAACCGCATCTCCTCGGCGTGTACGCCGACCGCTGACAGTTCCCGTGACGTGCGCCCACCCGGCGCGCGGTGGACAAGAACGGTTACACGAACATGAAGGTTCTTTTCGGATTCAGGCGCCGGTTGATCGCCGGCGCGATGGTGGCCCTGCTGCTGCCCGGCCTCGTTGCGGCCGTCGGCGGATCAGCGACCGCCGCGGCGTACTCCCGCCCCGGTCTGCCGGTCGAGACGTTGATGGTTCCGTCCCCGGCCATGGGTCGCGACATCCCGGTCAAGTTCCAGGGCGGCGGCCCCAAGGCGGTGTATCTGCTCGACGGGCTGCGCGCCCGCGACGACAACAGCGGCTGGGACATCGAGACCGCAGCTTTCGAGAACTACTATCAGTCGGGCCTGTCGGTGGTGATGCCCGTCGGCGGCATGTCCAGCTTCTACACCAACTGGCAGGGCCCGGCGGTCGGCAACGGCCAGACCTACAACTATCAGTGGGAGACCTTCCTGACCTCAGAGCTGCCCGCGTATCTGGCGGCGAACAAAGGGATTTCGCCCAGCGGTAACGCGGTCGTCGGCCTGTCGATGTCGGGAAGCGCCGCGCTGATCCTGGCTGCCTACCACCCCAACCAGTTCAGTTACGCCGCCTCCCTGTCGGGCTTTCTGAACCTGTCGCAGGGGATCTGGCCGACGCTGGTCGGTTTCGCGATGCGCGACGCCGGCGGCTTCGACGCCACCGCGATGTGGGGGCCCGGAGGCGGCCCCGCGTGGCAGCGCAACGACCCGACGTTGCAGGCGGGCCGACTGGTCGCCAACGGCACCCGGCTGTGGATCTACACCGGTAACGGCCGCCCCGGTGATCTCGGCGGCGGCGGCGACATCCCCGGACAGGTGCTCGAGAGCATCACCGGGGACAGCAACCGGGCGTTCCAGAAGGCCTACGTCGGCGCCGGCGGGCGAAATGCGACGTTCAACTTCCCGTCCAACGGCACCCACGGTTGGGGCTACTGGGGCGCGCAGCTGAACGCGATGAAGCCCGACATCCAGCGCACACTCGGCGCGTGAAAAGCCAGAACCGGCCGCAGCACACTGCGGCCGGTTCTGCTCATTTGGCGGGGCCGGTATGCGGAGGCTCGGTGACCGGGCTCTCCCATCGGGCCTGGCGCTGCTGATCGGTCTGTTCCCACCACGGTGGCGAACCACGTTCGCCCAGTGCGACTTTGGTGGCGTGCACGCCTGCCCTCGCCGCGCCTTCCTGCGGTGTTCCCTTGGTGCGCCGCACTTCTCGCCGCCACGCCATCAGAATGCGCGTCAGCTCAGCACGTCGCGGCTCGGGTATCGCGGGATCGGTGGCCCGCCAGCGCCTGCCGTTGATCACGACATAGCGTGGGTCGTCGTCGGTCACTGCGGCTCACCCGCGACACGCGAAGCCGCCGCGGACTCGAAGAATCCGCGGCGGCCGGTGCATCGTTAGGCGTCGATCAGTAGGTCGGAACGAAGACGCCGTTCAGCCACACGCCCCAGTGCTGCCAGCCCTCGTCCCAGACCTGAGGATTGCCTGCGGCCCAGGTCGGATCGACCGGCTTCGGAGGCGCCCACGCCGGGGCGGTGCCGACGTTGGGCCCGGCGGGCGGTGCGGGCGGCGGTGTCCACCCGGGCTGGGCGGCGGCTGAACCGGCGACACCCAGCGCACCCGCGGTGAGACCACCGAACACGGCTGCACCGGCAAGAATCTGAGTCAACTTCATCGTTTCAACTCCCATCTCGGGGCTGTTCCGCCCGCAGTCATCGAGTACGGCTAAGTGTTAACCGGTCTCCACATCGGATAAACGCCGTGTGTGGCACACCTCACAGCGGGGCTGATTCACTGGAGCCCATGTCCGAGCAACTGCGCAGGGAACTGGAGACGATCGCGCACGGCGGCGGGCCGCACGCCGAGGCCGCCCGAACTGCGCTCGGCTCGGACACGCTCGAGCGCCGACTCGACGCGGCGATCCGCGCACTGGCCGGACATCGGGGCGCGCGCAGCAGCACCTGTCCCTCGGATGCCGCACGCGCGGTCGGCGGCCCCCAATGGCGAACCGCGATGGACGCGGCACGTGAGATCTCCCGGCAACTCGCGCGCCGAGGCCTGGTCCAGATCACCCAGCGGGGCGAGGTCCTCGATCCGGACGCGCCGTGGCGCGGGCCGATCCGCATCCGGGCGGCGGACCTACCATGACGGCGTGTCCGACCGGGATCGTGTGCAGTGGGAGGAGCGCTACCGCGGCCTGCCCCCGGTGACGGCCGCCGACATCGGGCTGCCCGCCACCCTCCGGCCCTTCGCGGACGCGATGCCCGAGCGCGGTGCGGCGCTCGACCTCGCATGTGGTCGCGGCGGCGCTTCGGTGTGGCTGGCGCAGCGAGGCATGACGGTCCACGGATTCGACGTCTCGCCCACCGCGGTGCACGCGGCGCGTGAACTCGCGGAACTGGGCGGCGTCGCGGCGAGGTGCCACTTCGCCGTAGCGGACCTCGACGACGGTGTACCACCCGGCGACGCAGTGGATCTGTTGCTGTGCAGCATGTTTCGCCTGCCCGCGTGGTACGGCGCGATGATGGACCGGGTGGTGCGCGGTGGGCTGGTGGCCGTCAGCGTGCTCAGCGAGGTCGGGGCAGCCGGGCCCGGCCGGTATCGGGCGCCGCCCGGGGAACTCACCACGGCGTTCGGTGCGCTGACTGTGATCGCGGCCGGTGAGGGTGATGGTCGAGCCTGGCTGGTGGCCCGGCGCTGAGTCACTCGCGGGAACGGCGGGGCCGCAGCGCTCCCCACGCCCCGACACCGATACCGGCCACCGCGCCCCCGAGGCCGATGAGCCGCTGCGAGCGACTCAGATGATCGTGCACACTCAGTCCGCCGAGCAGATCGGCTGCGTCGGCGCCTCCCGAGGCGAGGAACCACCCGCGAGTGTCGCGCCCCGACGCCGCCGCGGACACCAGCAGCGCGCCGATCAACGCATCGCGGTAGCCCATCGAGCGCAGCAGCAACCGAGCGGTGGGCGGCGGATCCGCCGGATCGCCCCAGAAGCGGTTCGCCTGCAGTGGGTCGATCAGAAACCAGACGCCTGAGGTGAGCGGATGCCGCCTGCGACCAGGGCTGCGCGGTCGAGCGCAGGTCGCGTCACGCTGCGGCCCAATTGACAGCCGCATCCAGTTCGGCGAGGGAGAACAGGGCGACTTCCCCCGGCACCAGCCACGCGAAGGCATGTAGTGCGTGAATCACCCAGTCCTTGTCGGTGACCACGGCGATCCGGCGGAACGCGCCGTGATGATGCATCAGCACATCCAGTCCCAGCCGCAGGTCCTCGGCCAGACCGCCCGGTCCGAACCCCTCGTAGTCGTCTGCGACGACCTCGACGAGCCGGATCTCCCCCGTCGTCAACATCGCGTCGATCGACGGCTGGAACCCCTGCAGATCTGCGCCGTCGAGGCGACCGGACACCCGGAACCCCGCCACCCCCGGGGGCAGGTCCGGCAACACCTCGATCACGATCGGAAGTCTGGCATCAATTCTGGCGCGGGAGAAGCTCTTCGACGAACCTGTCCAGGAAATCATCCGTACCCTCGGAACCCAGCGGGCGGATGACGAACTTCGTCAGGCCCGCGTCGATGTAACCGTCGAGCATCGCGTGCAGCTGCGGCCAGTCGGCGGCGACCAGTTCCGCGGGATCGAGGTCGGGCCGGCGGGCGTGGACCGCGGCACGCACCGGCTCCGGGAGCTCACCGGCGCCGACGGCCACGTTGATGCCGAAGTGGTCGTCGGGCACGTGGCGCCCGGCCTTCTCGGCAGCCGAGCGGATCTGCGCGACCGCGTCACGGGTCTCGTCAGGAGTCAGGAAACTGCCCAGCCACCCGTCGGCGTAGGTGCCGATCCGCCGGTAGCCTGCCGGCGACGAGCCGCCGAGCCACACATCCAGCGGCGCAGCGGGTTTCGGCGCCACGGTGGCGTCGCGGACCGAGAAGAACTCACCGGAGAACGTGACGGCGTCCTCGCGCAGCACCCGGCGCAGCAGGATCAGCGACTCGTCGAACACCGCGCCGCGTGCGCCGTCGGGCACCACGAACAAGTCACGCTCGACGGGCAGCGCCGGGCGCAGTCCGAAGACCGGCAGGACCCGCTTGGGGGCGAGGGCTGCCATCGACACCAGTTGCTTTGCGACCAGCACCGGATGGCGACCGGGCAGTACCGCGACCGAGGTGCCCACCTTCAGATGCTGCGTCCGCGCCAGCGCGACGGCCATGCCGACGACGGGATCGATCGCGGGTGAGTAGACCAACTCGGAGAACCACAGGGAATCCACTCCCTGCGCCTCCAGGCGGTCCACGACAGCGGGCAGCGCCGCGGGCGCCACGTCGGTGCCCAGACTGACCCCGAACCGCACTTTCATGTCCCGTCCCTCTCGCCGCGCCGTCACTCACCAGGATGCGCCATGTCCCGGGCTGAGAGGATGGCGGCGTGGCAGAGCGCGTGAGGTTCCCGAGCAGCAGTGGCCCGGTCCTGGCCGGGTTGATCGATCACCCGGAGGGCGAGACCCGTGGCTGGGGCGTCTTCGCGCACGGCTTCACACTCGGCAAGGACTGCCCGGCGGCCAACCGGATGTGCAAGCAGCTGGCCAGCGAAGGAATCGGCATGCTGCGCTTCGACAACCTCGGACTCGGTCAATCCGAAGGCGACTGGGGCGACGGCTCGTTCTCGCACAAGGTCGCCGACACGGTGCGCGCGGTCGAGTTCATGAACGAGTCCGGCCGCGAGGTACGCCTGCTGGTCGGGCATTCCTTCGGCGGATCGGCCGCGATCGCGGCCGCCCACGACTGCCCGACGGTGACCGCGGTGGCCAGTGTCGGTGCGCCGTTTCAGCCCGCTCACGTCGAACACAACTACGACGCGCTCGTCGAGCGCATCGAATCCGACGGTGAGGCACCGTTTCTCATCGGAGGCAAGGCGCTCACCCTGCGGCGGCACTTCATCGAAGACGTGCGCGCCGCCGATCTGCGTGAGCGCATCAAGACTCTGCGCCGCGCGCTGATGGTGATGCACTCCCCGACCGACAACACTGTCGGTATCGCCAATGCCAGCGACATCTTCCGCGCCGCCCGGCACCCTCGGAGTTTCGTGTCGCTCGAGGGCGCTGATCACCTGCTGACCGAGAAGAACCAGGCGGCGCGCGCGGCCCGGATCGTCAGCGCCTGGGCCGACCCGTACCTGTGAGTCCGGTCCCGGGCATCAGTCCGCGGACCCGGACGCCTTCGACTCGCCGCCTGTGGCGCTGCTCTTGGCGGAGCTCGCCGATGCCTCCGACGCGCTCGTGGGCTTCTTGCTCAAACGGTCGGTCACCTTCGAGACGGTGGCGTCGATCGAGTCGCGCACCTGTTTGATCGTCGTGCTGGTCGTGGTGGGCTTACGGTGCTTGGGCCCTGACGTCGTCCCGGTGGTGTCGGTGGTGTCGGGAGCCGCGTCGGTGTCCACGGCAGGCGTCTCCAGGGACGGTGTCTTCAGGGACGGTGTCTTCAGGGACGGTGTAGCGGCGGCCGCCTTCTCCTCGGGCCCGGCATTCGTCACATCAGAGGCGGCGGTCGTCGGTGCCGAGCTGTCGGGATCGGTGAACACCGGCCCCGGGATCGGCTTGTTGTCGGGGTTGGGCACGAACGGTGCGCACACCGTGCACTGCGTACCCAGCACGAACGGGTTGAAGTCCGTGTTCAGCCCATTCGCCAGGCTGGTCAGGCTGCCCGCGACGAACTGCGGCGTCACGGGCTTGATCTCGGAGAAGTCGGGCGTCTTGGTCAAGCTGTCGTAGAAGCTGGTGAACGGAGCCGTGGCATCGAGCTTGACGGTCTGACCGGACCAGGGCACTTCGGGACCGTCTTCGTCTTTGACGTAGCACTGACCGTCGGCGCTGCAGGTGATGCCGGCGCGGGTTTCGGGATAGGTGTAGCCATCCGGCGAAAACAACGCAACCACGTGACGAAGATCGAACATTTTGCTCAGAATGGCTTCGGGATGATCACAGGACCCAGGGCCCGTACCCGTGCAGCCCGTGTCCATCGGTAGCTGCGAGGCGGCGACCGCCGCGACGATGTTGCCCAGCGGCACCGACAGCGCCGGGAACGGCACGAGCACGTTGGTCAGCGCCTGGTACCGCGAGGGATCCGCCGGGTCGGTGCCCAGGATGTTGGTCTGGCTGTACACCCACCAGTTGCCGGTGTATCGGAGGTTACGACCGAGACCGACGACGCTGCCCTCCGGTTGGGTCAGCGTGACGCCCTCGTAGGTGGGTTGGAAGCTGAAGTCGCCGTTGGGGTCGGAGCCGAGCGCGACGTCGCCCTCCCCCAGCGCATTGAAGAAGTTGTACGGCACATTCGCCAGTGCGATAAAGAGATTCGCCGGGATGTTGAGGACGTTCGTGCTGTCGGTGGTGGTGGCGAACGGCGCAGCCGACGGGATGCCGGCCGGTGATGCGCACAAGGCGCTCGCGCTACCCGCGGTGCAGCTCTGCGTGGCGGCGATCAGCCCCACGTCATAGCTCTTCGTCTGGAGATCCAGGCTCGGGGTGACCGGTGTCGCGGAGATGACTCCGGCCCCCATCAGGGCTACGCCGGCGGTGACATAGGAACGTGCGGTAGTGCGCATGGCGCGACCCCTCCATGTTGCTGAGTGCGGCCCCGACCGCGAGAAAGGTATCCAGAATGTGATGCTTTGTCCACCGAAACGCAAGGAATTGTTGCATCAAGCAGATTTGCTAACGGGCTCGTCAGTTAATTTCGGTCCGCTCTATGGGCAAATCACGACAGAATTCCGGCGGCATCTGCGATGGGTAGGCTCGCCCGACGTGCACATCGTCGCGATCCACATAGCGCCCGGCCGGGGCATTCCGACACGGTCAGTGGAGTCCGTCGTCGCCGAACAGGGTCGTGGGCTGGTGGGCGATCGTTATCACGGAACCCGGCACCGCCACGTGACCCTGCAGTCCCGCGAGGCGCTCGATGCCGCCGCCGCACAGCTCGGTCATCCGGTGGAGTCCGGGGCGACGCGCCGCAACATCACCGTGGACAGCGGTGACATCCCGACCAAACCCGGGACGCGGCTGCGCATCGGGGACGTCGATCTCGAGGTGGTGCGGCTGAGCGCACCGTGCCGGCTGCTCGACGACTGGATCGGCCCCGGCGCTGCTGCCGCGATGTCACGACGCGGTGGTTCCGTGTGCCGGCTCCTCACCTCGGGGACGCTGCGGGTCGGAGACGACGTGACGGTGCTCCCGGACTGATCCCGTCAGCTGCCGTCGCCGCCGACCTCGGCCGGCAGGGGCGGCGGAAGTGGAGTCGTCGAGGTGGACCGTGTGGCCGTGGCGGCGCTGCCCGCCCGGTGGAAATCGAGCATCTCCTCGTCGCGGATGACCTTCTCGCCGGCGCTGATGACGAGCGCGTCGGAGGTCACCATGTACTCGATGCCGTCGCTTTCCGCGGTGTAGGCGCCGTCAGCGGACTGGGACGCCGACAGGATCAGTTTGGCGCCGTCCCGCACCCTCACCCCGCGGTACTGGAGGTCGCCGTCGGCGCTCTTGCAGATCGCCACCCGGGAGCCGGCTGTGCTGCCGAACACGACGGCGGTCGCGGGCGACGCGCACCGTGCGGTCGAGTCGACGTACCCCTGGCTGTCCGACGGGGGCGCCGCCGCCGCCGACGGCGCGGCAGCGAGCACGACCGTGACTGCGCACGCCGCCGCCGTCGCGGCAAGCGCCGTGCGGACCGGAAGGCTCAGAGAAGAAGGCATCACCATCCACCAGAGCACGACGTCGCGCGATGCGCCACGAGGGCGGCGGATCTTCGGCGCATCGTTTGTTCATCGAGACCGGACCGTAATGCGGAGCGGCCGACCGGCGATGAACAGTCGTGACCTCTTCCGGCGCCGTGGCGCGACTGGCGTGCATGCTCGCAGCGATGCTCGCGGTGCTCGCCGGCGTCGCACCCACCGCCCACGCGGCTCCTCCCCTGGCGGCGAAGGATTTCTCGAAGCCTGCCATCGTGATCCTGGGATACGGGCTCAGGGACAACGGCACGATGCGACCGATTCTCTACACCCGGGTGCTCACCGGCCTGGCCGTGGCGCAGATGTTCCCGCAGTCGCCGGTGATCGTGACGGGCGGCAACCCGCACAACGGGCGGACCGAAGCAGGCGAGATGGCCAAGATGCTGCGCGTGCTGGGTCTACCCGAGGACAGGATCATCGTCGAGGACCGGGCCAACAGCACCGTGCAGAATGCGCAGTTCTCGGTGCCGTTGGCCAAGGAGGCCGGCACGACGGGCATCATCCTGGTGACCTCGTCGTCGCACCAGGACAGGGCGGACGGCAATTTCGCCGACGCGGGCGGCAATGTGCTTGCCACCGTGAGCTTTCCGGACAGCAACCCGAAGACCAACGTGACTCAGTTCGTCCGTGACGTGCTGAGTCCCTTCGTGGCGGTTACGTGACGAATCCGGTTGGCGCGCAAGCGATCAGGCGATGATGCGAACCAGGTAGGGCGCCATGTCCTTGGTTCGCACCTCGGAGACGGCGACGCCGGCGTCGGTGGTCTCGACCATCTTCCCGTTGCCGATGAACAGCGCGACGCTCTGGGTGCCGTCGGGTCCGTAGAACAGCAGGTCGCCGGGCAGCGCGAGCGACGGCATCACCTTCTGGCCGACCTTGTACATCTCGCCCGAGGACCGCGGCAGCTTCACGCCGACCCCCGCGTAGGCGTAGACCATCAGGCCCGAGGCGTCGAAGCCCACCACCTCGACGCGCGGCGCGGGAGCGGGTGCGGCCGTGGGTGCGGTCGCGGCGGGCAGGTTCAGCCCGGGTGTGGTCTGGTCGAGCGCCGAGGCGTCCAGTGCGGCCTGATCCGGGCTCGCCGGGTCGGCGGGTGCGGCAGCTGTGCCCTTGCTGGGGCCGGACGCGCCGCCCCCGCCGTAGGCGAAGGGCACCCCGCGCTGCGACAGCGCACGGGCGATGACGACCTCGACGGCCTTCTGGTTCGTCGCCGACCGTGTGGGCTGGGCCGCCGCCAGGCCGGACCCGGCCACCATCAGGCCCAGGCTCAGCGCGGGGACGAGAACCACGCCGACGACCAGGGCGACAAACCCGCGAAACCCGCGAACCGCTCGCATGACACTTCCACCGCTTTCCGAGCCGTCAGCGCCGGGAGGCGCTGATCTCATCAATCACAACAGTCACTATGACCACTTCTACACCACCTGAGCGGGTGGTTTTCCGTCGTCGCAGGACTGCGAATCAATCAGATGCCCGACTGGAACCGAACAGTGACCTATCGCGGCGCGGGAATGCCTAGGGTGTGTCGCTCGTCACCCGCCGAGGGCCGCCAACGCTGCGTCGTAGTCCGGTTCCTGGCCGATCTCGGGGACCAATTCGGTGTAGGAGACGGTGCCGTCGGCGCCGACCACCACGACGGCGCGCGCCAGCAGACCGGCCATCGGGCCGTCCGTGATCGTCACGCCGTAGTCGTCACCGAAGCCGCCGCGGAATGCCGACGCAGGTGTCACGTTCTCGATGTCCTCGGCTCCGCAGAACCGCTTCTGGGCGAACGGCAGGTCGTTCGACACGCACAGCACGGCGCCGCCGGACGCGGCCGCGCGCTCGTTGAACGTGCGCACGCTGGTCGCGCACACCGGGGTGTCGACAGACGGGAAGATGTTCAGCAGCAGGGGCTTGCCGCGGAACTGGTCGTCGGCGACAGTGCCGAGATCCGTTC
Source organism: Mycolicibacterium sp. 018/SC-01/001 (assembly GCF_007096635.1). Classification (GTDB taxonomy): domain Bacteria; phylum Actinomycetota; class Actinomycetes; order Mycobacteriales; family Mycobacteriaceae; genus Mycobacterium. The sequence continues at coordinate 16,180 of NZ_VKAA01000038.1, read as the reverse complement.
CGACGAGCGTGAATCCGGGCGCCGGCGAGCCGACGGCGGGAAGCTCTCCAACGGTGTTGATCGGGTTTCCGCGCAAAGTTATCTGTGCCATGGGCACAGTCTGCCAAGCCGGACCCTGTTCGTCGCGTTCGGGTCAGGCCTCGGGATCGCCGTACACACGGGCGATGTCGGGTGAGTCGAGCCAGCCCGAATACGTCGGCCGCTGCGGCCAGCCCTCGGGCGAGTCCTGCCACACCTCCTGGCGGCCCCACGGCAGGATGTCGAGCAATGCGAAGGAGTGGCTCAGCTGCTCGGTGCCCCGCCCGTTCGTGTGCCAGGTGCGATACACGCGGTCGCCGTCCCGCAGGAACACGTTGACCGCGAACCCCGTTCCCGGCGCGGCGTCGACGTCGGCGGCGAACGAACTCTGCGACGACGAGTACCACTCCATCTGATTGCCGACCCGCTTCTTGTAGGCCAGCGCCTCGTCGATCGGGCCGGCGGTGACGATGACGAACCGGGCGTCGTAACTGTCGAGGAACTCCAGGCGGGTGAATTGGGAGGTGAAGCCGGTGCAGCCTCCGCACTGCCACGTCTGGCCGTCATTCCACATGTGGTTGTAGACGATGAGCTGCGAACGTCCGTCGAAGACGTCGACCAGGCGCACCGGGCCGTCGGCTCCGATCAACGTGTAGTCAGTCATCTCGACCATCGGCAGGCGGCGGCGCTGCGCGGCGATCGCGTCGAGCTCGCGGGTGGCGGCCTTCTCGCGGGCGCGCAGCTCGTCGAGCTGTGCGCGCCAGGACGAGATGTCGACAACGGGCGGGAGGGCGGACTGCGTCATCTGACCATCCTGTCAGCGGAGGGAGTGCGGGTCATCGGTGTCGACCGGACGAGAACCGGAAACTCATCGCTGACAGGATGATCGCCATGACATCGCGCATCGGGGTGGCGCCCCGCATCGGTTCGGGTCGGGCCGACTCCTGGAGTTCCCGGCTGTGGCGCGACATCGCCGGAATCTTCGACGCGATCACCGCTCACCCGTTTCTGACCGGGCTGACCGACGGCTCCCTGGACCCCGACGCGTTCGCCCACTACATCGCCCAGGACGTGCACTACCTGCGCGCCTACGCCCGGGCGCTGGCGATCGTCGGCGCCAAGGCGGAAACGCTCGCCGACACCGCGATGTTCGCCCGGCACGCTGCCGAGGTGTTCGACGTCGAACTCGAACTGCACGGCGAACTGCTGCCGGCGCTGGGCCTGTCGGGCGACGAGGTCGACGGCGTCCCCGTCGCGCCGACCACTCTGGCCTACAACAGCTACCTGATGTCGACGGTCTACGCCGGCTCGTTCGCCGACGGGCTCGCCGCGGTGCTGCCCTGCTACTGGATCTACGCCGAAGTGGGCGCAGAGCTCGCCCAGCGCGGCTCGACCGATCCGCGCTACCAGCGCTGGATCGACAGCTACGGCGGCGAGGAGTTCGCCGCGACCGTCGCCGAGGTGATCGCGCTCGCCGACCGGGTGGGGCCGACGCTGACCGACACCGACGAGGCCGCCGCCCGCGCGCATTTCGTGACGACGTCCCGCTACGAGTGGATGTTCTTCGACGCCGCACACCGGCGGGAGACCTGGCCGCGGGAGATCTCGGGCGCAACCGGCCCGTAGTGGCTAAGCTGGCGGATTCTCTGTCGGACCGACCAACCGAAGGACACCGATGCCCACCGGACACGTCCGACTGACATCGCACAGCGGGGGCACCGATGCGCCCGCAGTGCGCTGGGGCGCGCCGACGGCCGCCGAACGCGGACCGATCGTCGGCACCACTGCCCGCGCGCACCGCAACGTGATCGGCGCGCACAGCGGCGCCTACGGCGTCTACCGGGCGCTGGCCGTCGCCGCCGGGCAACTCTCCCCCGACCACCGGGCGGACCTGACCGACACCGCGCCCACGGATCGGATCGGGCCGTTCCCGCAGTGGACCGACCCGACCACCATCGTCAGCCTCGACCCCTGGGGGGCGATGGTCACCGAGGCGTTCGCCGACCAGATCGCCGCCGGGATCGACATCCGGCCGACGATCGCGGTGACCAAGGCGCAGGTCATCCTGCCCGAGGTGGCCGATGCGATCGCCAGGGGCCGGCTGGTCCCCGACGGGCGGGTCCTGCTCGACACCGGCGCTGCTCAGGTGACCAAGGCGGCTGTCGAACCCGTGTGGCACCTGCCCGGTGTCGCCGCCCGCTTCGGCTGCAGCGAAAACGACCTTCGCCGAGTGCTTTTCGAAGAGACGGGCGGCATGTACCCCGAGCTGGTGACGCGGCCGGACCTCGAGGTGTTCCTGCCTCCGATCGGCGGTCAGACCGTCTACATCTTCGGTGCTCCCGAGCATCTGGCCGATCGGAGCGTCGAACTCACGGCACGGGTGCACGACGAGTGCAACGGCTCGGACGTGTTCGGCTCCGACATCTGCACCTGCCGGCCGTATCTGACCCACGCGATCGAGGAGTGCATCACCGGCGCCCAGCGCGGCGGGGTCGGGCTCGTCGCGTATTCGCGTAAGGAAGGCCGCGCACTCGGCGAGGTGACCAAGTTCCTGGTGTACAACGCCCGTAAACGGCAGGCCGGCGGCGACACCGCCGACCGGTACTTCACCCGCACCGAATGCGTTGCGGGCGTGCAGGACATGCGGTTCCAGGAGTTGATGCCCGACGTGCTGCACTGGCTGGGCGTGACGAAGATCCACCGGTTGGTGTCGATGAGCAACATGAAGTACGACGCCATCACCGGCGCGGGCATCGAGGTGGGCGAGCGCGTGTCGATCCCGGAGGAGTTGATCCCGGCCGACGCGCGCGTCGAGATCGACGCGAAGATGGCCGCCGGTTACTACACGCCCGGCGAGGTCCCCGACGCCGAGGACCTCAAGCGGGTCAAGGGCCGGGGGCTGCAGGAGTGACGGAGCTCGCCGAGGCCGCCGAGGCCGTGGAGGTGCTGCGCACCACGGCGGCGGTGCGGACGCGGTCGGCGGCGCTGCTGGATCGAGCCCGCGCGGGTGATTCCACCTGGTTCACCGTCGACGACGACGCCCTCGAGCAGGTGGCCGACACCGTTGCAACGCTGACGCGCACCAGGTTTCCCGAGCTGCACATCCCGCCGCACAGCCGGTGGCGCCATTTCGCCGCCGGCGGCGTCGACCGTACCGCCGCACTCACCGCCCGACTCGACGGTGTCACGGCCGCTGATCGTGCCCGCGCCATGATCGACCTCGCGGTGGTCAGCGTGCTGCTCGACGCGGGAGCGGGTGCGGACTGGGGGTTCGTCGAGGACGGGGTGCGCTACCACCGTTCCGAGGGTCTCGCGGTGGCCAGCTGGCACGGGTTCGTCGACGGCAGATTCTCCAGTGACCCGGACCATCCTCTTCAGGTCGACGCCGCCGGCCTGCGCACCCTGACCGCCGAGGACCTCGCCACCGTGCTGCAGGTGTCCCCCGGCAATCCGCTCGTCGGGCTGCCCGGCCGGGCCCAGCTGATGCGCAGCCTGGGCGCCGCGCTCGCCGAGCAGCCCGAGGTGTTCGGCCCGCACGGCAGACCCGGCGGGCTGTTCGACGCGTCCTCGGCATCCTCGGGTGTTGTCGACGCCCACGACCTGCTGGTCCACCTGCTGACCTCGCTGTCGCGAATCTGGCCGTCCGGCAACGTGATCGGCGCCGAACCGCTCGGCGACTGCTGGCGCCACGACGGGGTGGCCGGGCCCGGGGCGACGGCGGGTTGGCTGCCCCTGCACAAGCTGTCCCAGTGGCTCACCTACTCGCTCATCGAGCCGCTGCAGTGGTCCGGTGTGACGGTCACCGGGATCGAGTCGCTGACCGGGCTCCCCGAGTACCGCAACGGTGGGCTGCTGCTCGACGGCGGGGTGCTCCGGCTGCGCGATCCCGACGCCGCTGCGCGATCCTGGACGCCGGCCGACGAGCTGGTGGTCGAATGGCGCGGACTGACCGTCGCGCTGCTCGACGAGATCGCTCCGCTGGTGCGGGCGCGTCTGGGTGTCGACGAGACAGCGATGCCGCTGGCGTGCGTGCTGGAGGGTGGCACGTGGGCGGCCGGGCGCGAGTCGGCGCAACGCTTACGCGGCGGGCTGCCACCGCTGCGCGTGGTCAGCGACGGGACGGTGTTCTAGATGACTTCCGCGGTATCCGGGGTGAACCTGGTCGACCATCCGCTGGTCCAGCACAAGATCACGCTGATGCGGCGCCATGACGCATCGACGAACACCTTCCGCCGCCTGGTGCGCGAGGTGTCGGCGCTGCTGGCCTACGAGGTGATGCGCGACCTGACGATGCACGAGGTCGAAGTGCAGACCCCGATGGAGACCACCACCGGCAAGGTCATCGACGGCAAGAAAGTCGTGTTCGTCTCGGTGCTGCGGGCGGGCACGGGAATCCTCGACGGCATGCTCGACGCGGTGCCCTCGGCCCGGGTCGGCCACATCGGGCTGTACCGCGAGCCGAAAACTCAAGTGACGGTTGAGTATTACTTCAAGATGCCCAGTGATCTCGCCGAGCGCGACGTGGTGGTGCTCGATCCGCTGCTGGCCACCGGGCACTCGGCGGTCGCCGCAGTCGGGCGGGTGCGCGAACTCAACCCGCGGTCGGTCAAGTTCGTCTGTCTGCTGACCTGTCCCGAGGGGATCGCCGCGATGACGCACGCCCACCCCGATGTGCCGATCTTCACGGCCGCCGTCGACCGCGAGCTCGACAGCAACGGCTACATCCTGCCCGGGCTCGGCGACGTCGGCGACCGCATCTTCGGCACCAAATAACTCCCCGACTGCGCCGAAGCGGCTCTAGGGTGGGTCATGGCCATCACCGAAGCTGACCTCGCCCAGACACCGTTCGAGCGCGATGTCGCCGACACCCAGCGCTACTTCGACAGCCCCCGCTTCGAGGGCATCATCCGCCTCTACACCGCACGTCAGGTCGCCGAGCAGCGTGGCACGATCCCCGCCGACTACCCGGTGGCGCGGGAAGCGGCCACCGCGTTCTATCCGCACCTGCGCGAGTTGTTCGCCCAGGGCAGGAGCATCACGACGTTCGGGCCCTACTCCCCCGGCCAGGCCGTGGTGATGAAGCGGATGGGCATCGAGGGCATCTACCTCGGCGGCTGGGCCACCTCGGCGAAGGGGTCGATCAGCGAGGACCCGGGGCCCGATCTGGCCAGCTATCCGCTCAGCCAGGTGCCGGAGGAGGCCGCCGGCATCGTCCGAGCGCTGCTCACCGCGGACCGCAACCAGCAGTACCTGCGCCTGCAGATGACACCCGAACAACGGGACGCGAGTCCGGAGTACGACTACCGGCCCTTCATCATCGCCGACGCGGACACCGGCCACGGCGGAGATCCCCACGTGCGCAACCTGATTCGACGCTTCGTCGAGAACGGGGTGCCGGGCTACCACATCGAGGACCAGCGGCCCGGCACCAAGAAGTGCGGCCATCAGGGCGGCAAGGTACTGGTGCCGTCGGACGAGCAGATCAAGCGCCTGAACACCGCGCGGTTCCAGCTCGACATCATGCGGGTGCCCGGCATCATCGTGGCGCGCACCGACGCCGAGGCGGCCAACCTCATCGACAGCCGCGCCGACGAGCGTGACCAGCCGTTCCTGCTCGGCGTCACCAACCTGAAGATCCCGTCGTACAAATCCTGCTTCCTGGCGATGGTGCGACGGTTCTACGACCAGGGTGTGACCGAGTTGAACGGCCATCTGCTCTACGCGCTGCCCGACGCCGAGTACGCGACCGCCGAGGCGTGGCTGGGCCGCCACGGCGTGCTCGAACTGATCGACCAGACCGCCGTCGGTTGGCAGGACGGCGCCGAGCCGTCGCTGGACGCGGCGTTCGACAAGGTCGAGTCCCGTTTCGTCGACGCGTGGCAGGACGACGCGGGCCTGGACACCTACGCCGGCGCGGTGGCGGACCTGCTGGAGTTCCGGGAACGGGAGGGTGAGTCGGCGGCGATGAGCGCTGCCCAGTGGCGGGCCTTCGCCGAACGCGCGCCGCTGTCGGTGGCCCGTGACAAGGCCAAGGAACTCGGCGCCGACGTCGCGTGGGACTGCGAGCGGGCCAAGACGCCCGAGGGGTACTACCAGGTGCGCGGCGGCATTCCCTATGCGATCGCCAAATCCCTTGCCGCAGCACCGTTTGCCGACATCCTGTGGATGGAGACCAAGACCGCCGACCTGGCCGACGCCAAGCAGTTCGCCGACGCGATCCACGCCGTCTACCCGGACAAGATGCTCGCCTACAACCTCTCGCCGTCGTTCAACTGGGACACCACCGGGATGAGCGACGAGGAGATGCGCGCGTTCCCCGAGGAGATCGGCAAGATGGGGTTCGTCTTCAACTTCATCACCTACGGCGGCCACCAGGTCGACGGCGTGGCGTCCGAGGAATTCGCCACCTCGCTGCGTCAGGAGGGCATGCTGGCGCTGGCCCGGCTGCAGCGCAAGATGCGTCTCGTCGAATCTCCCTACCGCACACCGCAAACGCTCGTCGGCGGACCTCGCAGCGATGCCGCGCTGGCGGCGTCGTCCGGACGGACGGCGACGACGAAGTCGATGGGCAAGGGCTCGACCCAGCATCAGCACCTGGTGCAGACCGAGGTGCCCAAGAAGCTGCTGGAGGACTGGCTGGCGCTGTGGAGCGAGCACAACAAGCTGCCGGAGAAGCTGCGCGTGCAGCTGCGGCCGCGGCGTGCCGGCTCCGACGTGCTCGACCTGCAGATCCTGGGTGAGGGAGAAGAGCCACTGGCCAACGTCGTCGTCGACCCGATCAAGGATCGGCACGGCCGCAGCATCCTGACCGTGCGCGACCAGAACACGTTCGCCGAGAAGCTGCGGCAGAAGCGCCTGATGGACGTCATCCACCTGTGGCTGATCCACCGCTTCAAGGCCGAGATCGTCTACTACGTGACGCCCACCGAGGACAACATCTATCAGACCGAGAAGATGAAGAGCCACGGCATCTTCCGTGACGTCTACCAGGAAGTCGGCGAGATCATCGTCGCCGATGTCAACCAGCCGCGCATCGACGAGCTGCTCAACCCCGACCGCGAGGCGTTGACCCGGCTGATCAGCAAGCAGGACTGAGGGTCACAGCAGCGCGGCGGCACGGCGCAGCACGTCGCGCCACTGCGCGATGATCCCCGCGTCGGTCACGCGGAACTGCGCCAGCCGGGCGGCGTCCGGCCCGGCGGGCATCGGAGCGGCGGGCAGGTATCCGTCGGCGGTGATCAACGACCGCGCGCTGGACACGACGTCGCCGTCACGCAGCCAGGGTGGCACCGGGCCGCATGCGTACGGCAGGTCCGGCAGTGCGGCGGCGAGCGCCACGTCGGAGGCGAGCCCGATGCTGGTGACTCCGCTGAACACGACGAGCGCGGGCAATCCGAGTTGCTCGGCGCGCCGCATCCCGCGCCGGACCCCGCCGAGCGGGCCGCACCGGAGCGCGACGACGTCGGCGCACCGCGGGTCGTCGGCGAGGACGTCGGCGTCGACGGCAACCGGTACGTCGACGCGGCGCCGCACCTGCGTCGCCTGTTCTGCGGTGCAGTCGACGAGATGCGCCACGTCGAGGTCCGGCAGGCGACGAATCCGCGCCACCGCTGCGTCGACGTCATCGACGGCGACGACCGGGCGGCCGGCGTCGATCGGCACCCGCCCGCGCAGCGCGTCGGGCCAGCCGACGGTGCTCGGCTCCATGGCGGCGGTGAGCCAGCGTGCCGCGAGCTCGTCGGAGGCCGACGCGGGCGGGCTGAATTCACCCCAGCCCTGGGGCCCCTCCACCAGGACTCCGTAGCGCGGCCCGCGGGCGGTGGGGACCGCGAACACGGGTGGGTCGTCGAGGTCGATCAGAGTTCTCACTGACCGACAAGCTAGCCCGTCATTACGCTGGGTCGATGGCCGGTGCCCCGTTCCTGCTGTTGTCGATCCGTGGGGAGGACGACGCGGCCGCCGACGAATACTCCGCGGTGATGCGCTTCGCCGGGCTCGACGAACAGAGCCTGCACCGCATCGGGCTCACCCACCGGCCGCTCGGGAACGTGGAGCTCGCGGACTGGTCGGGCATCATCCTCGGCGGCGGGCCGTTCACCGTCAGCGACGATCCCGCCACGAAATCGGCGGTGCAGCGCCGCGTCGAGGAGGAACTCGCCGAGCTCATCGGCGCGGTGATCGCGGCCGACTTCCCGTTCCTGGGCTGCTGCTACGGCATCGGCGTCCTCGGCGCCGCCATCGGAGCGCGCATCGACCGGGAGCACAGCGAACCCGTCGGCCCCCTCACCGTCGAACTGACCGACGAGGGCCGTGGCGACCCGCTGTTCGCCGGTCTTCCCGACACCTTCGACGCGTTCGGCGGTCACAAGGAGGCGGCATCTGTCCTGCCCGGCCATGCCGTCCGGCTCGCCCGCTCCCCCGACTGCCCGGTGCAGGCATTCCGCGTCGGCGCCAACGTGTATGCCACGCAGTTCCATCCGGAGCTCGACGTGGATGGGCTCTGCACACGCATCGACGCGTACAAGAACCACGGCTACTTCGCCCCGGACACCGCCGAGACGCTCAAAGATGCCGCTCGCCGTCGCACGGTGACCCAACCGATGGCGATCCTGCGCGCGTTCGCGCACAGGTACGCGCGCTAACCGGCCGGGATCTCGAACTGCGCCCGCGCGATCTGCTCGACCATCGGCGCCAGGCGCGCCCGCAGCGCGTTGTGTTCGGCATCTGCGTCGTAGGCGCGGTAGGACTGGACGTCGGCGAAGTCGGCGACGATGACGAAGTCCCAATTGCCGTCGCGCAGCCCCGCATCGGTGCCGATCGAATACTGCACCGTGCCCGCGCAGTTCAGATTCCGCAGCCCCTGCTGGATCTGGGCGAGTTCGGCGGCGTCGTAACCGTCGGTGAGTTTGGCCAGGACCACGTTACGGATCACCTGGGCAACCTAGCAGCCCTCAGTAGGGCGCGAGCTGGGTGCCGATGAGCGGCGCGATTCGGTCCGCCATGTAGGTGTGGCCGGCGTCGGTGGGGTGCACGCCGTCGGCGCCGATGAGGTCGGGCCGGCCGACGAACCACCGGGCGGCGATCGGATCGACGAACGTGGCGTTCGCGAGCTGGGCCTGATAGCTCAGGATGTCGCGGATCCGCAGGATCTCCGGCGGCGGATCGGCGGTCGGCCACGGCGGACCGATGACGAGCATCTTCGCCGACCGCGCGATCTGCCGGGCCAGACTCAAGGTGCCGTACATCGCGATGGACAGCCGCGTCGGATCGACCTTCATGTCGTTACGGGACCCGAAGAACACCACGAGCGTGTCGGTGGGTTTGACCGCGCGCACGGTGAGGTCCTCGAAGACACTGCCGTGGTTGCCGCGCGTGCAGTAGCCCGCGCCGCCCTCGGCGGCGACGGTGGGCGTGACCGGAATGCCGTGACTGCTCAGCGCCTGCCAGACCTGCGGAGCCCAGCCCTGCGGGCCGTTGCCGCCCTGATCGCTGCCCGTGGTGTAGGAGTCGCCGATCACCGTGACCCGGTTGATGGCGTAGTCGAGGGTGTGCACCTGGCGATGGGTGACGGTCGGCGCCGGCCGACTGACAGCGCCGAAAAGCATGGCGGCAGCGAGGATCCACGTCAGCACACGACTCACCGGGCCAGCCTAGGGTCGATCCGGCCGGCCTGGCTCGCCGACTCGCCGCGCATCACAGTCTGCTCACCCCGCCCGTGCGGTGACCTGCTGAAGCCGGCCCTGTGTCGACCCGGTCCGGCCGGTCTGCGGTGCGCGCGGCTCGATCATGCGGCGCATCCAGCGGCGAGCGGGTTCCTCGACGACGTGGTAGAGCAGTGCGGCCAGCAGTCCCGACAGCAGGATGAGGCCGAGCACGGTGAACTTCGCCGGCCAGCCGGGCACCAGGGTGATCGCGAACTGCTGGGCCGCCCAGTTCCACACCATGTGGACGATCTCGTGGATCATGTAGAGCCCGAACGAGATGTGCCCCAGGTAGACCATCACCGACGTGGACAGCACAGCGGGCAGCGTGCCGGCCCCGATCGACAGCGTGATCACCAGCGGGACGAACAAGACGTCGATGAGCCCGCCCGCGTCGAGCATGTCCTGGGGCGGATAGGCGTCCAGCAGGTAGAGCCCACCGACGATGGCGGCGCCCAGCGCCAACGCCGTGAGGCCGGCGGCTGCGCGGCCTCGGTCGGACAGCTGCAGCCGCCGCACCGCCGCGCAGGCCAGCGCTCCGGCGGTGAACTGCATGACGATGCGGGGCAGCCAGCTCCACGGCGTGTAGAACACGCCGTGGGCGAGCAGCAGCAGCGTGGGCGCCAGCGAGGCGGCGACCGCCAGCCAGATCAGCCCGCGCGCCCGGGTCACCGCCGCGATACGGAACACGACCAGGACCAGTCCGCCGAACAGCAGATAGGCCAGCCACTCGGCGCTGATCGACCAGGCCGGGCCGTCCCAGCTCGAGCCGTCGAAGAACGGCTGGAACCACAGCTGCACGAGGAGCACCTGCTTGAGCCAACTCAACGCGTTCAGCGACGCGATGACGTCCGGCGGCATCGGGAAGCGCCCCACGTAGAGCGTGAACACCGCGAACGCTGCGGCCAGGTGCATGGTCACCAGGTACACCGGCCACACCCGTGCCAGACGCAGCCACAGGAACCGCAGAGTGGATCGCGTCGACCACGACTCCCCCATCCGGTCCAGGTAGTTCCAGGCCAGCACGAAACCGCTGAGGATGAAGAAGAGGTCGACGCCCTGGGCGCCGGCGTTGAGGATGGGTGCCAACGCGCTGCGCACCCCGGGCGCCGCCTCGGTCAGCAGCGGCCGGAAATGGAACAGCACCACCCACAGGGCGGCCACGATGCGCAACCCCGACAGGGCCCTGATCTCACCGGTGCGCACACCACTCATTTCGTCTCGACGATCCACCTCGAACACCACGAAGCACTGACGCCGGCGTCGATCCTCGGGGGCAGCTCACAGGTCGCCTCCCCCGGGCGGAAACGCCTGCGACCGGTCGGAGGTTACCAGCGGACGCTGAGGGTGCGCTGGTCGCAACGCCGCAGGAGGTGGGGTTCTGAGTTCCTGTGAGTGCCCGGGTAATGTCTTCGAAATTGTCCATCGAAAGGGCCAGCGTGCGTGACGAGTCGTACGCAGACGGGCCGGGTCAGATGACTGCCCCGGGTGACGGGGAACCGCTGCGGATCCTGCTCGTCGAAGACGACCGCGGCGACGCCATCCTGGTCGAGGAACTGATCTCCGACGCCGGCGTCGACATGCGGGTCCAGTGGGCGGAATCGATGGCCGACGCGGAAAAGGCGATCGACGCGTCGCGACCGGACTGCGTCCTGCTCGATCTGCACCTGCACGACACCGAGGGCGTCGCCGGGCTCGCGCGCATCGCCGCCCGCGACGCGACCGTCCCGGTGGTGGTGCTGACCGGGCTGAACGACGAGCACGTCGCCTCGGCCGCGGTCGCGTCGGGCGCGCAGGACTACCTGGTCAAAGGACGGGTCGAACCGGAGACACTGCGTCGCGCCGTGTTGTACGCCATCGAGCGCAAGCGCGCGGAGTTGACGGCGGTCGATCTGCACGCCACGCGCTCGCGCGAGCAGGAGAACGCACGGCTCGAGCGCGGGCTGCTGCCGTCGCCGCTGCTGCTCGACGATCCGGGCGTCAGCATCGTGACGCAGTATCGCCCGAGTCGGCGCAATGCGTTGCTCGGCGGCGACTTCTTCGACATCGTCCAGACCTCGGACCGCACCGTGCACGTGCTGATCGGCGACGTCGCGGGGCACGGACCGGACGAGGCCGCCCTCGGTGTCGCGTTGCGCATCGCGTGGCGGGCGCTGACGTTCGCCGGGTTGCGCGGCGCCGAGCGCATGCACCAGCTCGAGCGCATCCTCCGGGCCGAACGGGCGCGCCGAGGGACCTTCGCCACCGTCCTGAGCGTCGCCCTTCCACCGGAGGGGTCGACGGCCACCGCGGTGCGGGCCGGCCACCCCGGCATGCTGGTGCACGGCGGCGGCACTGTCGAGTGGGTGGAGCCGGCCGGCGGGCCCGCGCTGGGGTTGCACGTGGGCGACTGGACGCCGCACCACGTGGAGCTGCCGCAGGGCGCGGGGTTCGTCCTCATCACCGACGGATTGTTCGAGGGTCACGTCGGCCGCGGTAACGAACGGCTCGGCGAGGACGGGCTGCTCGAGCTCGCCCGCTCCCTGGCGCATCTGCCGGGACCGGAGTTCGTCGACGCGCTGATCGACGCCGTCGAGCAGCAGGCGCAGGGGCAGGGCGGCATCGCCGACGACATCGCCGTGGTGCGCGTGGAGAGGACACCACGATGAGCCCCGATCAGCGCGGGATGCGGGCACTGACCGTCCAGGGCTGGCAGTTCCTGGTGCTGTCGATCCTGACCGTCGTCGTCCTCGCCGGAGCGATCATGACGGCCGTGCTGCTGGGCAGGACGGACCAGGTCTCCGGTCAGCTCACCGACAACGTCGGGCCTGCGCGGGTGGCCGCCTACCAGCTGCAGGCGGCTTTGCGCGATCAGGAGACCGCCGTGCGGGGATACATCATCTCTGCCGATCCGCAGTTCCTCGAGCCCTACGACACCGGTCGGGCGACGGAGTCGAAGGCCTCGGCAGACCTGAGGCAGTTCGAGCAGAAGCGCCCCGATCTCCTCGCCGACCTCGACGCGATCGAGCAAGCGGCCGGCACGTGGCGCGACAGCTACGCCGAACCTGCCATCGCGGCGGTCCTGCCCGGCTCACGCGCCGCCGTCCCCCCTGGGCTCACCGACGTCGGCAAGACGCAATTCGACCGGCTGCGCAACCTGTTCGAGCAGCAGAACGACCACCTCGCCCAGGCACGCACCGACGGCGTCGCGGACCTGAACTACTTCAGCGCCTGGCGCAACGGCGTGCTGATCGCGATTCTCGCCGCGTTCCTCGTGACGATGGTCCTGCTGGCGGTGCTGCTGCGGCGCGCACTGGTGCGGCCGCTGGGCCGGCTGGCCGCCGCGTGCCGGCGCATCGCCGAGGGGAACTTCGGCGAGAAGATCACGCCGGGAGGACCTCGGGATATCCGACTGATCGCCATCGACGTCGACAACATGCGCCAGCGCATCGTCGAGGAACTCGAGGCGTCCCGGGCGGCGACCGAGGCGCTCGACGCGCAGGCTGACGAGCTACGTCGCTCCAACGCCGAGCTGGAACAGTTCGCGTATGTGGCCTCGCACGACCTGCAGGAGCCGCTGCGCAAGGTCGCGTCGTTCTGCCAGCTGATCGAGAAGCGCTACGGCGACAAGCTCGACGAACGCGGCGTGGAGTACATCGCGTTCGCCGTCGACGGAGCCAAACGCATGCAGATCCTGATCAACGATCTGCTCACGTTCTCCCGGGTCGGCCGGCTCAACGCCACCGAGACCGACGTCGACCTCGACACGGTCCTCGATGCCGCACTCGGCAACGTCGCCACCGCGATCGAGGAGACGGGCGCGCAGATCGAGCGGCCCACAGGCGGCCTGCCGATCATCGCGGGTGACCCGACGCTGTTGACGATGCTGTGGCAGAACCTGATCGGCAACGCGGTGAAGTTCCGCCGCGAGGGCCTCGCGCCGCGGGTGGTCATCGACTGCGGCCCCGGAGATCCAGGACAGTGGTCGTTCTCGGTCACCGACAACGGGATCGGCATCGCCCCGGAGTTCTCGGAGAAGGTGTTCGTGATCTTCCAGCGGCTGCACGGCCGCGATGCCTACACCGGGACGGGCATCGGTCTGGCATTGTGCAAGAAGATCGTCGAACATCACGGCGGAACGATCTGGATCGACAACTCCTACACCGACGGCACGCGCTTCCGGTTCACGCTTCCCGCCACTGCCACCGACACTGCAGCCACCGCAGCACCCCTGATGGAAGGATCGTCGTCATGACCCCCGCTGAACGTGCTATCGACGTGCTGCTGATCGAGGATGACCCGGGAGACGAGCTGATCACCCGAGAAGCGTTCGAGCACAACAAGATCAAGAACAATCTGCATGTCGCCCACGACGGCGAGGAAGGTCTGGACTTCCTCTATCGGCGCGGAAAGTACGAGGGTGCCCCCCGGCCGGACCTGGTGCTGCTCGATCTCAATCTGCCCAAGTACGACGGGCGGCAGCTGCTCGAGACCATCAAGAGCGACCCCGAACTCAACCACATCCCGGTGGTCGTGCTGACCACGTCCTCCGCCGAGGAGGACATCCTGCGCAGCTACAAACTGCATGCGAATGCGTACGTGACCAAGCCCGTCGACCTCGACCAGTTCATGAACGCCGTCCGGCAGATCGACGAGTTCTTCGTCCAGGTGGTCCGGCTGCCCCACTCCTAGAGGTGGATCTCCCCCGGCCCGATCCGCGGGCCGCACACCTCGCCGACGTGGCACCGTCGCTGCTGGCGGCGATGGGGGTCGCCGGGTTCCGCTCGCGCCTCTCCGACGTCCTCGCCGGCGACATCGCCGGCGCGTGCCTGCTGCTGGTGGACGGGCTCGGTGCCGAATTGCTCGACGATCATCTCGACGACGCACCCTTCCTCGCGACGCTGCGCGGTCCCACCCTGACCGCGGGCTTTCCTGCGACGACGGCGGCCGGGCTCGCCGCCGTCGGGACCGGGTGCCGCTCCGGGGAGCACGGGATGGTCGGTATGACGTTCCGGCTGCCGCACGTCGGGGTGATCAACGCGCTGCGCTGGCGTCCCCACCCGTGGGGCGACGACCTGCGGGACCGGGTAGTGCCGGAGGACGTTCAGCCGCGGGCGACGACCTTCGAGCGCGCAGCCTCGGCCGGGATGCCGGTGCGGGTGATCTCCGGGGCGGAATTCACCGGTTCCGGTCTGACCCGGGCGGTGCTGCGTGGCGGCCGCTACGTCGGTGTGCACGCGATCGGCGATCTGGTCGCGGCGGTCAGCGCGACGCTCGCCGACGGTGGCTTCTGCTACGCCTATCACGCCGACCTCGACCTGGTCGGGCATCTGCACGGCTCGGGCAGCCCGGCCTGGCGGTTCCAGCTGCGCCAGGTGGACCGCATGGTGGAGTCGATCGTCGGGGCGCTGCCCGCCGGCGGGGTGCTGGCGGTGGTCGCCGATCACGGCATGGTGAGTTTGGGCCCTGACGTCGTGGACGTCGATGCCGAGCCGTGTCTGCAGGACGGGGTGTCCGCGATCGGAGGTGAGGTGCGCGCGCGCCACGTCTATGCCGAACCCGGCGCCCTCGACGACGTGCTGGCGGTGTGGCGGGACGTTCTCGGCGACCGCGCGTGGGTCGTCGCCAGGGAGGACGCGGTGGCAGCGGGGTGGTTCGGGGAGCGGGTCACCGACGAGGCCATGCACCGCATCGGTGATGTGGTGGTCGCCGCACGGGGGGCCTCTGGTGTGGTGCGGCGCACAGTAGAGCCGGTGGAGTCCGCGCTGATCGGTCAACACGGCTCGTTCACGCCGGCCGAACAGCGAATTCCCCTACTCGTCGCGAGGCGCTGAATCAATCCTGTTGTCTTCCAGCTCTTTTGCTGGGATGTCGTTGCTGGCGAAAACTGCTCCGCACCATGCTTTTTCGTGACGTGTTCGCTGCGCGAGATTGGAATGTGCCTGCTGTCACACATTTTGGCCGTATTAGAGACCCTCTGCTAGCGTCCCGCCGCATGTATGAACTCGCCACGCTTTTGACGCTCGTCAACCAGGTGTCGGGAACTCCGTACATCCGCGGCGGAGATTCACCGGCCGGAACGGATTGCTCCGGCCTGGTGTCCTGGCTGACCAACGCCGCGACCGGTCGGCCCGTCTTCGGGGATCGCTTCAACACCGGCAACATCGAGGGTGCGTTGAAGGCGCGCGGGTTCCAGTACGGAACGCAGCCCGGGGCACTCGTGGTCGGCTGGAACGGTGGCCACACCGCGGCCACACTCCCCGACGGCACCCCGGTCTCCTCCGGTGAGGGGGGCGGTGTCAAGGTGGGCGGCGGCGGTGCCTATCAGCCCGAGTTCACGCACCACATGTTCCTGCCCGCGCCTGCGGCCGCCGACGTGCCCCCGCCGATGGATCCGCAGCTGGCGCCACCCGTGGCCCCGCCGCCGGCTCCCGTCGTGCTGATGGGCCAGGACGCTCCGATGCCGGCCGCCGATCCCGCCC
>NZ_VKAA01000037.1 GCF_007096635.1 Mycolicibacterium sp. 018/SC-01/001 | reverse complement strand
CGCCGAGCCCGTTGGCCAGCCCCTCGGAGAAGGACACCACCCACGCCTTGGACGCCGAGTACGTCGAGCCGCGGCCGAGGGTACGGGCGGCAGCACGCGCAGCAGGTCGTTGAACTGGCGCACGGTGCGCAGGCCCTCGTCCCACTGGGCGCGGGTGCTGGTCACCGGCATGCTGATCAGCGTCCAGTTCTGCTCGTTCCACATGATCTCGGCGCAGTCGGGCGCGGTGTGGGCGAACGTGACCATGCGGCGATCGCAGGCGCGCCGGGCGGCGTCGAGGTTGGTGGAGTAGACCATGCGGGGCCCGATGGCACCCAGCAGCCAGATGTCGCTCTCGCGGGGCTCCTTGATGCCTTTGAGCCGCATGTCGACGACGACGTTGGTGCCGACCTTGCGGTGCAGCGCGATGACCGTCGCGACGTCTTCGAGGTCGAAGATGAACACCGCCTCGCCGCGGATCTGCCCGAGCACGACGTTCTTGGCCGTGACGTCGCCCACGGTGGACATCACGCCGCGCTTCCAGCGGGCCACGATGTCGGCGGATTCGGGTTCGTAGTCGAAGCCGTGCGACTTCGCCCATGACTTACGGCGCCGGCCCAGACCGCGACGACGGTCCTGGTCGACGTACAGCAAAACCGCCGCACCCACGAAACAGAGTGCGGACAGCGTGAACCAGAGCGGAACCATTGCGACCAGAGTATCCGCTCCCCGGGGTCCGGTCCGAATCCGTTCGGGTCACAACCCGGTCACCTTCTGCGGGATCTCTCGTCGTCGCTGGCCACGCATACTGGCCCGATGAGCGATCTCAGCGGTAAGGCCTACCTCGTCGTCGGCGGTAGCGGGGCGCTCGGATCGCGGGTCGCGCGCCTCCTGGTCGACCGCGGGGCGGCGGTGACGGCGACCGGCCGCAACACCGATGCGCTGGCCGAACTCGGTGACGTCCACACGGTGACCGCCGATCTGCGCGAGCCGGACGCCGGGCGGACCGTGGTCGAGGCGGCCCGCGAGCAGCACGGCCGCCTCGACGGCGTGATCATCGCGGCCGGCATCGTCGCGTTCGGGCCGTTCAGCGACGTCGACGACGACACCGTCGACGACCTGGTGCTGGTCGACTTCCTGGCACCGCTGCGGGTGATGCGCGCGGCGCTGCCGGTCGTGGAAGCCGGCGGGGTGATACTCGGCATCAGCGCCGTCGTCGCCGAGAAGCCGCTGCCCAACATGGCGGTGTATTCGGCGGTCAAGGCGGCGACGGCGGCGCTGTTCACCGCGGTGCGCACCGAGGCCAAGCGGCGGAAGGTCCGCGTCGTCGACGTGCGTCCGCCCCATACCGAGACCGGCCTGGCGAACCGGGCGATCGGCGGCGACCCGCCGCGGCTGCCGCAGGGGCTGGACCCCGACGCGGTGGCCGGGCGGATCGTCGAGGCGCTGCTCGGCGACGAGACGGACGTCCCGAGCACTGCATTTTCCTAGGGCGAGCAGACACGAACTCGCGTGCTTTCCGTGGAAAACACGCGAGTTTGTGTCTGGTCGCGGGACCTAACTCAGCCCAGCCCTCGGGTCTTCGCGCGAGCGCTCATCCCAGCACCAACCGGTCGCCGTCAGCACTGACGTTGACGGGCACGATGTCGCCGTCGTGCACGTCGCCGGCGAGCAGCAGCTTGGCCAGCTGGTCGCCGATGGCCTGCTGCACCAACCGGCGCAGCGGCCGGGCACCGTAGAGCGGGTCGAAGCCACGCTCGGCGAGCCACTTCTTGGCCGGCAGGGACACCTCGAGGGTGAGCCGGCGCTGCGCCAACCGCTTGGCCAGCTGGTTCAGCTGGATGTCGACGATGGAGACCAGTTCTTCGGGGTTGAGCCCGTCGAAGATGATCACGTCGTCGAGCCGGTTGATGAACTCGGGCTTGAACGCCGAGCGCACCGCCGCCATCACCATCTCCTCGGTTCCGCCGGCGCCCAGGTTGGACGTCAGGATGAGGATGGTGTTGCGGAAGTCGACCGTGCGACCCTGGCCGTCGGTCAGCCGGCCCTCGTCGAGCACCTGCAGCAGCACGTCGAACACGTCCGGGTGGGCCTTCTCGATCTCGTCGAACAGGATCACCGTGTACGGACGCCGGCGCACCGCCTCGGTCAGCTGACCGCCCTGGTCGTAGCCGACGTAGCCGGGAGGCGCACCGACCAGCCGAGCCACCGAGTGCTTCTCGCCGTACTCGCTCATGTCGATGCGAACCATCGCCCGCTCGTCGTCGAACAGGAACTCCGCCAACGCTTTTGCGAGCTCGGTCTTACCGACACCGGTCGGGCCCAGGAACATGAACGAGCCCGTCGGACGGTTCGGATCGGCCACCCCGGCACGCGAGCGACGCACCGCGTCGGACACGGCCTGAACGGCCTTGCGCTGCCCGATGACGCGCTTGCCCAGCTCCTCCTCCATACGAAGCAGCTTGGCGGTCTCGCCTTCGAGCATCCGGCCCGCCGGGATTCCGGTCCACGCCGACACCACATCGGCGATGTCGTCGGGCCCGACCTCCTCCTTGAGCATCACGTCCTCGCGGGCTTCCGCCTGCGGGACCGCGGCGTCGAGCTTCTTCTCGACCTCGGGGATGCGCCCGTAGCGCAGCTCCGCGGCCTTGGCGAGGTCACCGTCGCGCTCGGCACGGTCGGCCGCACCGCGCAGGTCTTCCAGCTGCTCCTTGAGCTCGCGGACGACGTCGATGGCGCTCTTCTCGTTCTGCCAGCGGGTGGTCAGCTCGGACAGCTTCTCCTTCTGATCGGCCAGTTCCGCGCGCAGCTTCTCCAGCCGGTCCTTCGACGCCGCGTCCTCTTCCTTCTCCAGCGCCATCTCCTCGATCTCGAGGCGACGCACCAGGCGCTCGACCTCGTCGATCTCGACGGGCCGGGAGTCGATCTCCATGCGCAGCCGGGATGCGGCCTCGTCGACGAGGTCGATGGCCTTGTCCGGGAGGAAGCGTGACGTGATGTACCGGTCGGACAGCGACGCGGCGGCAACCAGCGCGGAGTCGGTGATCCGCACGCCGTGGTGCACCTCGTAGCGCTCCTTGAGCCCGCGCAGGATGCCGACGGTGTCCTCGACGGACGGTTCGCCGACCAGCACCTGCTGGAAGCGCCGCTCCAGCGCCGCGTCCTTCTCGATGTACTTGCGGTACTCGTCGAGCGTGGTCGCACCGACCAGCCGCAGCTCGCCACGGGCCAGCATCGGCTTGATCATGTTGCCGGCATCCATCGCGGACTCGCCGGTCGCGCCGGCGCCGACGATGGTGTGCAGCTCGTCGATGAACGTGATGATCTGCCCGGCCGAGTTCTTGATGTCGTCGAGGACGGCCTTGAGGCGCTCCTCGAACTCACCGCGGTACTTCGCACCGGCGACCATCGAACCGAGGTCGAGGGACACAACGGTCTTGTCGCGCAACGATTCCGGCACGTCGCCGGCGACCACGCGCTGGGCCAGGCCCTCGACGATCGCGGTCTTGCCTACGCCGGGTTCGCCGATGAGCACCGGGTTGTTCTTGGTGCGGCGGCTGAGCACCTGCACGACGCGACGGATCTCGGTGTCCCGGCCGATGACCGGGTCGAGCTTGCCTTCGCGGGCGCGGGCGGTCAGGTCGGTGGAGTACTTCTCCAGCGCCTGGTAGGTGCCCTCGGGGTCGGGGCTGGTCACGCGGGCGCTCCCACGAACCTTCACGAAGGCCTCACGCAGAGCCTGCGGCGATGCGCCGTGCCCGGTGAGGAGCTTGGCGGTGTCACTGTCGCCGCTGGCCAGGCCGACGAGCAGGTGCTCGGTGGAGACGTATTCGTCGGCCATCTCGGTGGCGAGGTTGGTCGCGGCCGTGATGACCGCGATGGACTGCGGCGCCAGCTGCGGTTGCGACGACGATCCGGTGACGCTGGGCAGCCGGTCCAGCAGACGCTGCGTCTCGGCGCGGACGGTGGCCGGCTCGACGCCGACGGCCTCGAGCAGCGGCGCGGCGATGCCGTCGTTCTGCGTCAGCAGCGCCATCAACAGGTGTGCAGGCGTGATCTGCGGGTTGCCCGCGGCCGTTGCCGCCTGCAGTGCCGACGTCAGGGCCGCCTGGGTCTTGGTCGTCGGGTTGAACGAGTCCACGACACTCCTTTACAGGTCCGATCGGCCACACGGGTGGCCGGAAAATTGCTTGTCGACAGAATCAACGCGGACAACCTTGAGTCTGTTCCGCTCAACTTTAACTTTTTTGGCGACGGCGCACCAGAGGCCGAACGTCGCGGGAAATCCGGATGACACCCGCACGCCGACCCGACGACAATCCGTCCGTGCCGACCCGACCCCGACTCCACATCCTCGTGGTCGCCGCCTCCGCGCCGAGCCACATGTATCCCCACCTGGCCGTGGTCCGCGAGCTCGTCGACCGCGGCCATCGGGTCAGCTACGCCGTCGGCGGTCACCTGTCCTCGCTCGTCGACCCCACCGGTGCCGAGGTCGTCGCCTGCACCTCGGTGCTACCCGGAGCGCCCGGGGCACCGGCGGGCTTCGACGACGACCCGGTCGCCGGCATGCGGATCTTCCTCGACGAGGCCATCCACGTGCTCCCGCAGCTGCGCGACACCTTCGACTCCGAGCCGCCCGACCTGGTGCTCTACGACATCGGCGGGATGGCCGGGCCGGTCGCGGCCGCGCTGTGGGGTGCCCCGGCGGCACAGCTGTCGCCCAGCGAAGTCGCGTGGGACGGCTACGACGAGGACATGGCCTCGGTCCTCGATCCGCTCATGAAGAGTCCGAGCGGCGTCGACTACCGGCAGACGTTCGAGCGGTGGCTGGCCACGGAAGGCACCATGCTGACGGTCGAGGACGTCACCGGGGTTCCGCGGCGATGCCTCGTGCTGATCCCGCGGATCATGCAGCGCAACGCCGACCGCGTCTCGGATCGCTACCGCTTCGTCGGCCCGTGCCTGGACCCGCGTCGAGAAGATCCCGGCGACTGGACACCGCCAGCGGGCGACGGACCGCTGGCGCTGCTGGCGCTCGGCACCGCGTACACCGATCGCCCGGACATCTACCGCGCGGCGATCGACGGCCTCGACGGCACCGGATGGCGGCTCACCATCGCGATCGGTTCGAAGACGTCGGCGGATGACCTGGGACCGGTGCCCGCCTGGGTACAGATTCAGACGACCGTCCCGCAGCCCGCGGTCCTCGCCCGGGCCGACGCGTTCATCACCCACGCCGGCATGGGGTCGTGCAGCGAGGCGCTCTGGTTCGGCGTGCCCATGGTCGCGCTCCCGCAGGCCGTCGACCAGCCCGCCAACGCCGACCGCCTCGAAGAGATCGGCGTGGGGCGGCATCTGCGTTCGCCGGCCCCCGACGCGCGGGAGATCGGCGAGGCGGTTCTGAGTGTGGCGTCGGACCCGGCGATCCGGCGACGTCTCGGTGCGGTCAGCGACGAGGTTCGAGCGCAAGGCGGCCCCGGGCGCGCGGCCGACGCGGCGGACGACGTCGCCGCAGGACGCTGGTGATCCGCCCGGGGACACGACGCACATGTCCACGTTCGTGGACGTGAGCAGCGTTACCGTCACATCGTGTCCGACACCGGCGACTTCGAGTTCGAGCGGAAGTTCTTCGTTCGCGACATGCCGGCCGTCGCAGCCTCCGATCCCAGCCCGCTGCTGATCGCGCAGGCCTACCTGTTCGTCTCCGACGGCTACGCGGTCCGGGTGCGCGTGCAGGGACCCGCCCCCGCCGACCTGGACACGACGCCCGCCGAGTTGGTGACCGCCCTGGGCGACGAGTCGATGGGCACCATGACCGCCAAGGGGCCCGCCGCCGGCGGGACCCGGTACGAGGCCGAGCGCGAACTCGATCCGTTGGTGGCGGGCCAGATCGTCGCGCGTGCTCCGCATGTCGTGGTCAAGGTCCGCTCGTCGGTCTGGCTGGGCGAGGACGGGTGGGTCATCGACCACTTCCTCGGCGCCAATGCACCGCTGGTGGTGGCCGAGGTCGAGCGCGACGGTCCCGTCACCGATCTGGTGATCCCCGCCTTCTGCGTCACCGAGGTGTCCGAGGACGACCGGTTCCGCAACGAGAACCTGGCTCACCGGCCGTTCGGGTCGTGGGCGCAGGACTATCGGATCGAATTCGCCTCGCGCGGAACGACTTTCGTCCAGAGTCTCGGACAGAACCGCTTCGACGGCGTCTAGCAGACCTGCCGACGCGACCGGAACACCACCCACCGCAGGGCGCAATACATGAACACGGCCTCGCATCCGCCGACCGTCACTCGTGCCAGGCGGTAGTCGAGGCCGATCTCGGTCAGCAGCGTCGACAGCGCGAGGATGAAGACCAGGTAGTTGACCAGCACCACCGCGACGTAGCTGCCGAGCTCCTGGCCGATCGGCGCGTGCGAGCGAAAGTTGACGTGCCGGTTGAGCGCATAGCTCAGCCCGAAGGCGCACCCATAGGCGATCGTCACCGCGAGCGGGTACGGAACGCCCAGTACGCTGTGCAGCACGACCAACAGCATCAGGTCGACGCCGAAGGTGAATGAGTTGATCAGACAGAAGCCGATCAGCGTGGGCGGGACGCGCTGTCGAATCCCGGGGCGCGGCTGCGCTCCGACTGACATGGGGGCACTGTCGCACCGGCAGATGACGCGAGGGTGAGCGCCAGCCCAACGCCAGACCTCGGGTCAGTACTCGACGCGGAATCCGCCGATCACGGTGATCGTGTTCCCGTCGGGATCGGTGAGCGCGGACAGCCGCACGCCCTTGGTGGCCTCGACGATCTCGCCGGGCTCGAGCCCGCGCTCCCGTAAGCCGGCGAGCGCCGTATCGAGGTCGTCGACGGCCAGGTTGAAAAGACCCGATCCGGCGCGGCTCGCATCGCAGAACACCTGCAGCCACGCCCCGGGCAGTACCTGCCACTCGATCAGGCTGGGCATCGGGTTGTTGTCCTCGGGCCTGCCGAACAGCGCGGTGAACCAGGGGCGGCTGGCCTCGACATCGGTGACGGGCAGGACGGCGAGGAGGTGGTTGAAGGCCATAGTGGAAGGCATGTAGTGCTGACGGTCGGCACCGCCGGGACTCATCGTCATGACGCGTAATCCCAGAACTGGAGCTCGTGCACGGTGGCGAACAGCGTCAGGGTCAGCGCATAGCCGACCACGATGACGGCCGCGCCGCGTAGGGACAGTCCTGCGCCCGCACCGTCGATCGGATCGAGCCAGCGCTGGAACGGCCGCGACGCCGCAGGCATCAGCCACCACTGCATCGCGATGATGCTGACGATCTGGCTGACCCACAGGCTCAGCCAGGGCTGCGCACCCGCCCCGTCGAGAAACGGACCGAGGAAACGCGACAGCAGCATCACCGTCGGATACAGCACGAGCAGCACCAGCATCGCCGACTTCCAGTTCGGCGTCATCACCGCCCGGCCGTCCTGCATGCGCACCGTCGTACCGAAGGGCGTCGTGTTCGACACGACCGAGAAATCGCCGGAGAGCGTGTCTCGCAGGCCCGTGAGCGCGCCGCTCCGGGCCGCCGAGCTCAGCCACGCCGCCAGCTGGCCCCCGGTGCGGAACCGGACGATCGACATCCACTCCCCGTTCCGGTCCGCGGGCAGCACCGTGGTGCCTTCGTAGCCGGGCAATCCGCAGGCAGCGCGCGCCAAGCGGATCTGCATGGCCGTGAAGTCCGCCGCCTTTCCGTCGGCGACGGTGTGCCGGAAGGCTCCGACACCCGGAGAGGCCGGGCCGCCCGCGGGCACGACGACGTCGACCGCCGCTTGCCAGTAGCCACGTGCCTGCCCGTCGGCGAGGATCTGGGCCCGCACCGGGCTGTCCAGCCACGCGTGGAGCATCTCTTCGTCGGAAAACGTCACGGCGACAGCCGAATCCAGCATCGGATCGTCGTGCACGGACACGCGCCCCCACGTATGACCGGGTGACGAACCCGCCGATGCCAGCAGGTGCTGCGCCCACCCGTCGAACCCGGCCGGGTCGCCCGGCCGGTGGAACACGGTGACGGCGGTGACGGGTGTGGCCGCGGACATGCGGTGACCCTACCGACGTCTGCGCTGATGATTTGCCAGCACGCCGAGGTGCACCTTGTTAGGTTCTCCCGGTGCCGGCCTTCTGGGGATCGATTCTGACGGAGCTCATTCCGCTTGCTCTGGTGATCGCGCTGTCGCCGGTGTCGATCATCCCGGCGGTGCTGGTCCTCAGTTCACCGCGGCCGCGGCCGGCGGCGGTGACCTTCCTGATCGGCTGGCTCCTCGGGCTCGCGGTGCTGAGCATCGTGTTCCTCCAGCTGTCCAATCTCATCGGCGGTATCGGCTCCAGACCGCCGGGCTGGGCATCGTTGCTGCGCATCGTCGTCGGCACGCTCCTGATCGTCTGGGGCGGCTACCGGTGGACCAGGCGCGCGAGCTCCGAGCACACCCCGAAGTGGATGACGAGGATCAGCACGCTGACACCCGCCAAGGCGGGCGTCACCGCCGCCGCGCTCACCGTGGCCAATCCGAAGGTGCTGTTCATCTGCGCCGCAGCAGGTTTGGCGATCGGATCGGCCGGGGTGGACACCCCGATGGTGTTCGTGGCGGTGATCTGGTTCGTCGCGGTGGCGGGGTCGACGGTCGCGGTACCGACGGTGGCCTACGCGATCGCCGGCGAGCGGCTCGACCCGACCATGAACCGGGTGCGAGCGTGGATGGAGCGTCAGCACGCTGCGCTGATCGCGGTGATCCTCGTCGTCATCGGCCTGCTGGTGCTGTACAAGGGCGTGCACGCTCTCGCCGGCTGAGCCCGGTCGACCCGTGACCTAGGATCGTGCGGCGTGGGCCTGGAAGATCGCGAGTCGATGTACATCCTTCGGGATGTGCTCGACACCGGCGGCGATGCGCTGGTCAGCGACTTCTACACGCGGTGGTTCGCCGCCGACCTGTCGGCGCGCGACCTGTTCCCCCCGGAGATGGCCACCCAGCGCAAGGTGTTCGGGCACGCCCTGACTTGGCTGTGTGACGAGCTGATCGCCCAACGGGCCGAGGAACCCGTGACGTTCCTGGCCCAGCTCGGCCGCGACCACCGCAAGTACGGCGTGACCTCCGACCACTACGAGACGCTGCAGACCGCGCTGCTCGCGACGCTGCGCAGCCATCTCACCGACCGGTGGGACCGGCGCCTGGCCGAGGCCGTCACCGACGTGGTGTCGCTGATGGCGGGCGTGATGAGCGGTGCGGCCGACGCGGAGACCAGTCCGCCGTTCTGCGACGGCACCGTGCTCGAGCATCTTCGGCCCACCCGCGACGTGTCGGTGATCCGGCTGAAGATGGACCATGCGCTCGGCTACCACCCCGGCCAGTACGTGCCGGTACAGGTCCCGCAGTGGCCGCGGCGGTGGCGGTATCTGAGCCCGGCGATCCCGGCCGATCCGGCCGGCTACGTCGAGTTCCACGTGCGGTCGGTGCCCGGCGGCATGGTCAGCTCCACGATCGTCGGCGAGGCGCGCCCCGGTGACCGCTGGCGGGTGTCCAACCCGCATGGCGCCCTCGAGGTCGACCGCTCCGACGGCGACGTGCTGATGGTCGCCGGCAGCACCGGGCTGGCTCCGCTGCGCACGCTGATCATGGACATGGCCCGGTTCGGGGAGAACCCGCGGGTGCACCTGTTCTTCGGCGCCAGGCACCCCTGCGAGCTCTACGACCTGCGCACGCTGTGGGAGATCGCGGCCACCAATCCGTGGTTGTCGGTGACCCCGGTCTCGGAGTTCGCCTTCGACCCGCCGTGGGCGGCCGACTATCCGGACGTTACGCCGCCGCGGGGTCTGCATGTCCGGCAGACCGGGCTGTTGCCGGAGGTGGTGACCCGCTACGGCAGCTGGAGCGACCGGCAGATCCTGATCTGCGGCCGACCGGCGATGGTGACCGCCACCAAGGCGGCGCTCATCGCCAAAGGCACACCGGCGCAGCGAATTCGCCACGATCCACTGGCCAGCTGAGGACACGTGGCAGGATCGGGTGCCATGGACACGTTCGAAACCGTGACACTGCGTGATCCGTCGTCCGCACTGACCGCCACCTACGTTCCGGCCGCCGGGATGGTGGCCAGTTCGCTGTCCGACGACGGTGTGGAACTGCTGGGTCAGCGGCGGGGGTTGCAGGCCTACGTGTCCAATCACAAGACCATGGGCATCCCGATCCTCTACCCGTGGGCCAACCGTCTCAGCAGCATGGGATACGGGGTCGACGGGGCGGTGGTGACGCTGACGCCGGGCACCGGGGGGGTCCGCACCGACGAACACGGGGTGCCGATCCACGGCACGTTGGCGGCCTACCCGGACTGGACCGTGACGACGGCGCTGGAGTCCCAGATCACCGCCGAACTGGATTTCGCGGCGCGGCCCGCGCTGCTGACCACGTTCCCGTTCCCTCACCTGCTGACGATCGACGCGGTGTTGCGTGACCGCACGCTCACGGTGACGACGACGGTGACCGCGACGACGGGAGCGCGGGTGCCGATGTGCTTCGGGTATCACCCGTACCTGCAATTGCCGGGGGTACCGCGGGCGCAGTGGCTCGTCGAGACGCCGGCGATGCGATACCAACCGGTCAACGCCTGGGGCATTCCGACAGGGCGTGTCGAGCAGCGGCAGGCCGCCTCGGAGTTGTTGGGCGACAAGTTCATCGACGAGGGCTTCGATGAGGTGGCGCCGGGTTCGGTGTTCGCCGTGTCCGGGGGTGGCCGCCGCATCGAGGTGCACTACGACCAGGGGTACACCGCGGCGCAGGTGTTCGCGCCCGGCGAGGACGACGTGATCTGCTTCGAGCCGATGGCGGCCCCCACCGACGCGCTGCGCCGCGGCGGGTATCGCGAGGTGGAGCCGGGCGAATCGGTGTCGGCGGTGTTCCGCGTCGTCGTCAGCTGAGCTCTAGGCCGCCGAGATCCGGGCGCGCACCTCGAAGTCGAGGCCCAGCGCCTCGGCGACGTAGATGTCCTGGTTGAGCTGGTTGCCCGACATCGACACCTCACCGCGCGGGCTGATGTAGGTGAGGTTCTCGGCGGCCAGCGTCATCCCGGCCACATCCAGTGATCCCGCGCGGTTCGCCAAAGCGATCAGCAAGGTGATTGCCTCATAACAGGATTCGCCGATGCTGTTGAGCGCTGGCGCCGCCGGACCGAAGTGGCGATAGTAGCGCGCCGCGAACTCCATGCCCGCCGACGTGTTCAGCGCCTCGAAATAGCCTGCAGCGGCGAACAATCCGTCGTTACTGCCGTATCCGCTGGCGAGCAGCATGTTCTCCTCGACGTGGGGGCTGAGGCGCGGCACCGACGCCGCGAGGCCGCATCGGGCGAACTGACGGTTGAACGCCACACCGTCGCCACCGACGAGGAGAAGCACGACGCCGACGCCCTGCGCCCCGGTCATCTCGACCTGACGAATGGCATCGCTGAAGTCGTCGGTGCCCAGCGGGACGTAGATCTCGTCGATCAGTGGCCGGCCTTGCGCGTGCGCATGCCATCGGGCCGCCGCACCGGTCTGCTTGGGCCAGATGTAGTCGTTCCCGATGACGATCCACCGGTCGACGCCGTACTCCGCGGTCATCCAGTCCATCGCGGGCAGGAGCTGACGCGACGGCGTTTCGCCGGTCAGGAAAAGTCCGGGCGTCCGTTCGCCGCCTTCGTAGAGGGGGCCGTACACATAGGGAATCCGCCCTGCCGTCACTCTGGCCAAGGCTTGCCGTACCGGGGAGATGTGCCAGCCGGTCACGGCGTCGATCGTGCCTCGCGACACCAGCGCACCGACCTCCGCCGCCACGGTTGCGGGTGGGCGGCTTCCGTCGATCGGAATCAGCCGTACCGGCCGGCCCAGCAGACCCGCGGTGGCGTTGAGGTCGGAGATCGCCAGCTCGGCACAGGCCTCGCACGACGGCCCGTAGATGCCCGCGGACCCGCTGCGCGGCACGACGAGCGCGATGTCGATCGTGTCCCGGCGCGTCCCGGGAGATGACAGGTCCATCCCAACGCCTCCTCCGTGCGCCCCCATCCTGTCGGTTGGCCGTTACCGCCTTGTTGCCACGGGGTTCTCGTCAGGAAAACCGGGGCGTCAACGGCCGTCCAGCGGCAACTCGCCGACGCGGGCCAGGGTGCGGATCAGATGGACTGCGGTGTCTTCGCCGAATTCGTCCACCAGCATCGCTTTGACCGAGGCCTCCTGCCGGGCGAGCCGACGGACCTTGGTCTTGCCCCGCACCGACAGGTGGATGAGGACTCGCCTGCGGTCGGTCGCGTCGACCCGGCGCAGCACGAAGCCCCCGTCGACCAGCTTGTCCACGATCCGGGTCAGCGACGGTGCCGGAATCCCCATCGCCGTGGCGATTTCGGTCATCGTGAAGCCGTCCCCGCTGCGCAGGGCGCCGAGCACACGCCAGCCGTCGAGGCTGGCGACGTCGTCGTCGAGGAGGCCCTGCGACAGCGCGTCGCTCCACCACCGGCCGAGACGGAAAAAGACCTCGGAGACGCTTTCGGTGGCGATGGATGTCGGCACAGCGCTTCTCCCGTCCATTGCTTCACTACTGGAATAGTTGTGACCGATAGCTTAACCGGGTCAGCCGGCAGCGGTCGCGGTCTCTGGCGCGCGCAACCGTCCGATCAGTCCGGCGCCCCATTCCGAGGCCAGGCCGAAGCAGGCGCCGACGGCCGCGGTGACCGCCGCTGTCAGTGCAGGATGATCGAATCCTGCTGTGGTGATGCCTTTTCCGGTTGCCGCGATCGTACCGACGGTCATGGCGAAGCCGAAGACGATCGCCGGCGTCGCCGAGAGCCACGGCAACCGCGACACCTGGACCATGACGAGGCTGCCGACACCGACCGCGATGGACAGCAGCACCGCGCTGCCGCTGGCCTGCACCGACAGCAGCGTCGCGGTGGCGATCACGATCCCGGCCCAGTTGCACGCCACCGACTTCAGCAGACCCGGCACTCCGGAACCGACGAAGAAGAAGGACGCCCACGCCAGGAACAACACCCAGACCGGAAGCGGCCACACCGTCGCGGTGATCAGGGTCGACACCATGCCCAGTATTCCGACGCTGATCGACAGCGCGGTGATCTTCGACATCGTTGTGCCCTCAGTGCTCGTGGGGATGATCGTGGTCATGGTCGTGGTCGTCATGCGCCAACTTCGCCGACTCGATGCGCACACGCTCCTCCAGACCGGCCTCGGCGATGAAGTCCTTCTCGACGGCCAGCCGGCAGAACGCCTCCCCGAATTGGCGGTAGTAGACCGAGGGATCACAGACGTCGTCGATGCCCGACTGACCGATCACCTCGATCAGATGCTTCTTGAACTCGTCCCACTCGAACATCCCGGCCTGGCACATCTGCACGACGAGCCCGAAAAGCCTACCCTGCCAGGGGGCGTCGAAGACCAGCTCGCCGTTGGATCGCGGCAGCGCAGCCGCCGTACCGGGTGCGTCCAACTCGACGATGGCGGGTGCCGACATGTCAGGCCGCCTTCGGAGCAGACAGCAGCGCGGTGCCCACCATCGAATCCCTGGTGATCAGCGCGACCAGCTCGTCGTCGCTGAGATCTTCGGTGCCCTCGGGGCGTTGGGGGATCACCAGGTAGCGGATCTCGGCGCTGCTGTCCCACACGTCGATGTGCACGTCATCGGGTAGCTCCACCCCGAATTCGGCGAGCACGCTGCGCGGCTCCTTGACCACGCGGGCGCGGTACTGCGGGTACTTGAACCAGGCCGGCGGGATGCCCAGCAGCGTCCACGGATAGCAGGAGCACAGCGTGCACACCACGACGTTGTGCCGCTCCGCGGTGTTCTCCACCGCCACCATGTGCTCGGTCTGCAGACCGGTGAAGCCCATGTCGGCGATGGCCGCGGTCGCATCGGCCAGCAGCCACTCGCGGTACTTCGGATCGGTCCAGGCGCGCACGACGACCTTGGCCCCGTTGACGGGTCCCATGTCGTTCTCGAACGAGGCCACCACCGCGTCGACCGCCTCGTGCTCGGCCAGCCCCTTCTCCACCATCAGCGACTCGAGCGCGTTCACGCGCGCCTCGACGTCCTTCAACGACAACCAGTCCATCTGTGTCTCCTCGTGTTTCGTGGTCTCTGGGGTCACTCGCCGGCTGGTTCGAGGTAGTTCTCGAACAGGTCGGCATACAGGTCGAAGTCCTCGGCCGCATCGTCGCCCCACAGCTCGGTGGAGCTGAACTTCACCATGTACAGCTGGTGCGGAACATCTGTGTACTCGTGCGCACTGGCGGCCGGGTCGTGGAAAGCGCCGTACTGCTTGGCGATCACGCCGCGGGCGCGCCTGAGGTATCCCGGGAGCCGATTGTGGGTCGTGGCGTTGATGTTGCGCACGGTGACGGCATCACCGACCGCGAAGGCGGGCGGAGCCTCGGCGGGCAGATCGTGTGGCGTGCCGGCCCACAGGACATCGATCATCGTCTTCGCGAACGGTGACAGGCTCTCGGGCTTCTCGGGATGGGGGGTCATCTCCGGGGTCCCGAGTTCGGCCATCCGGGCGTCGACCTCCTCGTGCGAGATGTAGCCCTTGTCGTTCAGCAGCTTCTCGACGGAGAACAGCCAGTGCGCGTAATAGGTGGAGTCGAGGTAGTCACTCCACTTCATCAGCTCGATGCCGTGCCGTTGCTCGTCGAGGTTGAACGCGCCCTTGGCGATGGCCATCGCCGTCACTGCGTGCATCCGGCCTTCGAAGGGATAGCGCCAGTCGGGGATTCCGGGTTCGAGGAACTCTTCAGGGATGGCGCCCACGCCATCACGACCCCCGAGATCATGCGGACCGTGCATCGGCCCCGCCTCCTTAGTTCATCAGATCAATACTTTCAGGAGAAACTATGTACACGCATCAACTGCTCACGCAATCGCCCAGCCCTGGTGTAACCGCGGTTTAACCTGTGCCCGCCGAATGTTAAATCTGAGTACCGCCCGTGGCTGGAGTCTCGATTCGAGTTGACGTCGACCTGGGCGTGTTCACACACTGTCGTTCGTCAGCAATATTTCCACTGAACAACTTTTCCAGAGAAGAGGACCCCTCATGACCTCACGTTCAGTCGCGTCTCCACGCGCGGGCGCGCTCGACACCTCGCGAGTGGAGGCGGCCCTGTGGCTCACCACGACCACGGTGCTCGCCCTGATCGCCTACTACTTCCTCGGTTACGACCAGGGCGCGGTGTCGGTGTTCGGATCCGACACCCATGTGCACGAGTTCCTGCACGACGCCCGCCATCTGCTGGGCTTCCCCTGCCACTAGAAAGGGTCGTCACCATGGAGAAACGGATCATCGGACTGGGCATAGCCGGCGGTTTCGCCGCCGGCTTGGCCACTTTCGTCTTCGCCCGCTGGCAGCTCGCGCCCTCGATCGCCGAGGCTGTCGCCTACGAGGAGGAGCGGTCCCACGCCGAGGCCGCGCTCACCGGCGCACACGGTCACGAGCACGAGGTCTTCAGCCGCGCGGTGCAGGAGAACATCGGTTCGGCCGTCGGCACGGTGACCTTCGGGGTCATCATGGGTGCCCTGTTCGCCGTCGCGCTGACGCTGGTGATGGCAGCCGTCGCGCGGCATCGGCGGCAGGTGAATCCGGCCGGTGTGGCCGCGGCAACCGCCGCAGCGGCTTTTGCGTGCGTAGCGGTGGTGCCGTTCCTCGCCTACCCGGCCAATCCGCCAGGCGTGGGACTGACGGAGACAGCAGCCGACCGCACCGTGACGTACCTGATCGTCCTCGCCGCCTCGGTGGCCGCGGCGTCCGCCGCGCTGGCGGCCGGTCTACGCCTGACGCCGCGGTTCGGCGCGGCAGGCGCCACCGCCGCGTCGATCGGCGGCTACATCGCGGTCATGACGGCGATCGTCCTGGTGCTGCCCGCATTCCACGAGGTGCCCGGGCCGCTTCTCGACAACGCCGGCGCCGTCGCGTTCCCCGGATTCCCCGCGGATCTGCTCGCCGATTTCCGGCTGTCCTCGCTGCTCGGTCAGGCGCTGCTGTGGACGACAATGGGCGCGGTGATTGCCGTGCTGCTGCCGCGGGTGCTCGCCCCCGCGCGGGCTGGGGCGGCTCATGCAGGTCGTTGAGTTCACTCCCACACGGGAGCAGTACGTCTGGACGTTCGGCGGTGCCGAACCCGTCATGGAGATCGAGCCCGGTACCGCATTGCAGCTCTGGACCGAGGACGCCTTCGCCGGCCGGGTCACCTCGAGCGACGACCGGCCGAGCCAGGTACTCAACCCCAAGGAGCTCAACCCTCAGACGGGACCCTTCTACGTCCGCGGCGCGCAACCCGGCGACACCCTGGCCCTCCATGTGGTGTCGTTGACGCCGGCACGAAACTGGGCCGCCTCCACGACGATTCCGCTGTTCGGCGCGTTGACCGGAACGGACCGCACGGCCGGCCTGCAACCGCCGTTGCCGGAACTCACATGGATCTACACCGTCGACCGGGCCACCGACACGGCGCTGTTCACCGCCCACCAGTCGGATTTCGAGCTGCGCGTGCCCTTGGCCCCGATGTTGGGCACGGTCGGGGTGGCGCCTGCGCTGCGTGAGGTCAGGACGACGCTGGTGCCGGACTACTTCGGCGGGAACATGGACACCCCGGAACTGCGGGCGGGCACCACGGTGTATCTCGGTGTCAACGTCGACGGCGCGCTGTTCTCGGTCGGCGACGGTCACTACCGGCAGGGCGAGGGCGAAACCTGCGGCACCGCATTGGAAGGCGCGATGGACGTCACGCTCATCGTCGACCTCATCAAGGGCCACGCGCCGGCCTGGCCGCGGCTCGAACACGACGACGCGCTGCTGACCGTGGGATCGGCGCGTCCGCTCGAGGATGCGTGGCGGTGCAGCCAGGTGGAGATGGTGCGCTGGCTGGTCGAGCTCTACGGGCTCGGCGAGCTGGATGCCTATCAGTTGTGCAGCCAGCTGTGCCGCTCCCCGCTGGCCAACGTCGTCGACGTCAACTACAGCGCGGTCACCAAGATCGCGAAAGACCTGCTACCCGAGGCACATCCGTACGCCGGGATGCACGCCTCGCTGCGATCGCGTGGCGCCGCGCTCATCTGACTCGCGATCAGCGCTGGTTGCGTGGCTGCCAGACCACCAGCGCTGTGCTCTTCGGCCGGGGTTGAGCGCGTAGGTGCTCGACCTCGGCCGAGAGTTCACGCACGCGGGCCTGC
This sequence comes from Mycolicibacterium sp. 018/SC-01/001, assembly GCF_007096635.1. Classification (GTDB taxonomy): domain Bacteria; phylum Actinomycetota; class Actinomycetes; order Mycobacteriales; family Mycobacteriaceae; genus Mycobacterium. Next base: position 15,774 of record NZ_VKAA01000037.1, on the reverse strand, counting down.
AAGGCTTCGACCTGGTTGGTCAACTCGATGATGCGCTTGATGCCGGCCAGGTTCACGCCCTCGTCCTGGGACAGCCGCTGCACCTCACGGAGCAGGTCGACGTCGCGTTGCGAATAACGCCGTCCCCCACCGGAGGTGCGTTCCGGGCTGACCAGGCCGAGCCGGTCGTATGTGCGCAGTGTCTGCGCGTGCATACCGGCCAGCTCGGCGGCCACCGAGATCAGGAACGTCCTGGCCTGGTCAGTCTGGTCCTTGCGACTCACTGTGCACCGGCCCATCCCGCCCGCGGATCGAAGCCGCTGGCGCGCTCGGCTTGTGCGTAGGCCTCCAGGGCCTCGGCTGCGTCCCCTTCGAGGTTGGACGGCACGGCGACCTTCACGGTGACCAGCAGGTCGCCGTTACCTCCACCGCGCTTGGGTACACCGCGACCGCGCACCCGCAGGATGCGTCCGTCCGACGTCCCCTTCGGCACCCGCACCCCGACCTTGCCTTCCAGGGTCGGCACGGACAGTGTTGTGCCCAAAGCCAACTCGTGGAAGCTGACGGGCACGCTGACCGTCAGATCGTCGCCGTTACGGCCGAACACCTTGTCTGGACGCACATGCACGGTGACGTACAGGTCACCCGACGGGGCACCCCGCAACCCTGCTTCACCCTGTCCGGCGAGCCGAATGCGTTGTCCGTCTTCGACTCCCGGAGGAATCCGCACGTTGATGGTGCGGGTGCGGGTGGTCACGCCGGTGCCCTTGCACTCGTCGCAGGGGTGCTCGATGATCGAGCCGCTGCCCCGGCATTCCGTGCACGGCTCGGAGAACCCGAAGGCCCCCTGGTTGCGGCTGATGACACCGGCACCGTTGCAGTTCGGGCACACCTTGGGGCTGGTGCCCGGACGGGCGCCGCTGCCGTGGCAATTGGTACACGGGGCAGGGCTGGTGAGCCGCAACGGCATCGCCACGCCCTTGGTGGCCTCGAGGAAACTCAGTTCGGTCTCGGTCTCGAGGTCGTTGCCCCGCCGGGGGCGGCTAGGCCGCGGCTGCTGAGCGCCTCGGCCGAACAACCCACCGAACAGGTCACCGATGTTCGCGCCGCCGGTCTGCCCGGCGGCGTCGAACAGGTCGTTGAGGTTGAACTCCTGACCGTCGCCGCCGCCGAACCCGCCGAATCCGCCACCGCCCGCGCGGCCCCGGCCGAACCCGCCGCCCGCGAACAGCCGACGCGTCTCGTCGTACTCCTTGCGTTTGGCGGGGTCGGTCAGCACCTCCTTGGCTTCCGAGGCGGCCTTGTACCGCTCTTCGGCCGCGGCGTTGCCGGGATTCCGGTCGGGGTGGTTCTCGGCGAGAATCTTGCGGGCAGCCCGCTTGATCTCGTCCTGGCCGGCGTCAGAGGCGACGCCGAGCTCCTTGTAGAAGTCCTTCTCAACCCACTCGCGCTGGGCCATACCGCGTCACCTCCTCACCTTTCGCATACCTCTGTGTGCTGGTGTCAATTCCTATGATTCTGCTGGGTTTTGCGGCTGTTGGTCGGGATTCGCCGATCCGGCCGCGTCGGGGACGGTGTCGACGACACCGACCATCGCATGGCGGACCACCTGATCGCCGACCGTGTAGCCGCGGCGCATGACCGTTCCGACCACCGGGTGGGTGCCGTCGCCTTCGTGCTGCACGGCTTCGTGCAGTGACGGGTCGAACGCGTCGCCCTCTTCACCGAACGGCTTGAGTCCCAACCCTTCGAGCGTCGAAACCAGCTTGTCGGCAACGGCTTTGAGCGGTCCGGACTCCAGGTCGCCGTGTGCGCGGGCCCGCTCGAGGTCGTCGAGCACGGGCAGCAGCTGGGTCACCACGTGCGCCTTGGCGCGCTCGGTGGCCAGCTGCTGATCGCGCAGCGCCCGCTTGCGGTAGTTCGCGAAATCGGCTTGCACCCGCTGCAGATCGGCCAGCAGTTCGGCTGCCTGGCCCTGCGACTCGTCCGACACGGTCGGCGTCTCCTCGGCCGGCCCGGAGGCCGGCTCAGGCGCGTCGCGCACCTGGCCGGTCTCCGGATCTATCCGGCGCTTGTCGGTGACGGTCACCGGTTCTTGCTCGTCGCTCACTTGCGCTCCTGATCGTCCTCAACGACCTCGGCGTCGACAACGTCATCGTTGGCATTCGAGCTCGAGCCACCGGGGGCGTCACCGCCCGCAGCGCCCTGCTCGGCCTGGGTGGCCTCGTAGATCGCCTGGCCCAGGGCCTGGCTCTCGGTGCCCAGCTTCTCCATCGCGGCCTTGATCGCCGAGATGTCGGTACCGGCGAGCGCGGACTTGGCTTCGGCGATAGCGCCGTCGACCTTGGTCAAGGTGTCCTCAGAAACCTTTGATCCGCCTTCGGCCTCGCGCTGTTCCTTGACGAACTTCTCCGTCTGGTAGACCAGCGACTCGGCCTGGTTGCGCACGTCGGCCTCTTCGCGACGCTGACGGTCTTCGTCAGCGTGCGCCTCGGCGTCCTTGATCATCCGGTCGATCTCTTCCTTGGACAGGCCGGAGCCTTCCTGGATCTTGATCGTGTTCTCCTTGCCGGTGCCCTTGTCCTTGGCCGTGACGTGCACGATGCCGTTGGCGTCGATGTCGAAGGTGACCTCGATCTGGGGCACGCCGCGCGGAGCTGGCGGGATACCGGTCAGCTCGAAGGAGCCGAGCAGCTTGTTGTGCGCCGCGATCTCACGCTCACCCTGGAACACCTGGATCTGCACCGACGGCTGGTTGTCGTCGGCCGTGGTGAACGTCTCCGAGCGCTTGGTCGGGATCGTGGTGTTGCGCTCGATGAGCTTGGTCATCACGCCACCCTTGGTCTCGATACCGAGCGACAGGGGCGTGACGTCCAGCAGCAGAACGTCTTTCACCTCGCCCTTGAGCACGCCGGCCTGCAGCGCAGCGCCCACGGCGACGACCTCGTCGGGGTTGACGCCCTTGTTGGGCTCCCGGCCGCCGGTCATCTCCTTGACGAGCTCGGACACCGCGGGCATACGGGTCGAGCCGCCGACCAGCACGACGTGGTCGATGTCGCCGACGGCGATGCCGGCGTCCTTGATCACCTGCTGGAACGGCTTGCGGGTGCGGTCCAGCAGATCCTGCGTGATGCGCTGGAACTCGGCACGGGTCAGCTGCTCGTCGAGGAACAGCGGGTTCTTGTCCGCGTCGACGGTGATGTAGGGCAGGTTGATCGAGGTGCTCTGCGAGCTCGAGAGTTCGATCTTGGCCTTCTCGGCCGCTTCGCGCAGCCGCTGCATGGCCATCTTGTCCTTGGTCAGGTCGATGCCCGCGGTGCTCTTGAACTTATCGACCAGCCATTCGACGATCCGGTCGTCCCAGTCGTCGCCACCGAGGTGGTTGTCACCGGAGGTGGCACGGACCTCGACCACACCCTCGCCGATCTCCAGCAGGGACACGTCGAACGTGCCGCCGCCGAGGTCGAAGACCAGGATGGTCTGTTCCTTCTCGCCCTTGTCCAGGCCGTAGGCTAGCGCGGCCGCGGTCGGCTCGTTGACGATGCGAAGCACATTGAGGCCGGCGATCTGGCCGGCTTCCTTGGTGGCCTGACGCTGGGCGTCGTTGAAGTACGCGGGCACGGTGATCACCGCGTCGGTGATGTCCTCACCGAGGTAGCTCTCGGCGTCGCGCTTGAGCTTCATGAGCACGCGCGCGCTGATCTCCTGCGGTGTGTAGTTCTTGCCGTCGATCTCGACGGTCCAGTCGGAGCCCATGTGGCGCTTGACCGAACGGATCGTCCGATCGACGTTGGTCACCGCCTGATTCTTGGCGGGCTGACCGACCAGCACCTCGCCGTTGCGCGCGAAGGCGACGACGGACGGGGTGGTGCGGGAGCCCTCGGAGTTCGCGACGACGTTGGGGTCGCCGCCCTCCAGAACTGCGACGACGGAGTTGGTGGTCCCGAGGTCGATGCCGACCGCACGAGCCATAGTTACTGCCTCCTGAATAGCGTGGAAAGGATCTGAGTGAACCTCGCTCAAGACTGCACCTGAGCCCGATGGCTGTCAAGTCAGAGTTGAGTCTGATTCACTCAAGTTGTCGAAAGGGTCAACGGGTCGCCCGCGCACTTTGTTCCCACCCCCGCGAAAGTGCGCTCAGTGTCGTTCGGCGCCGGGTTTCACTACCGGGAGTGCCCTCTCGCGTCAGCCCTGCCATCGCGGGCGCACTCACGGCTGCGATCGCACGCGATTCACGACCGTGGCTTCTCACTGGGCGGCAGATCAGGCGAACGCCAGCTGCAAACCCGTGAACGCGAGCATCCCGTACCACGGCGCGATCAATGCCGTGGAGAGCGCAATCGCGCAGGTCGCAAAGGTCGTCCGCCGCACGACCCCGGCGCTCACGAGTACAACACTTGCCACCGCGGCGATGACGCTCAGCACCATCGCAGCCTGGGCGCCGGACGCGTCGAAGCCCGCAGGCCATTGCCCGTTCTCGAACCGGTCCGCGAAAGACAAGTCGCCGAACACAGAGAGAACCGTGAACACCGCGACGACGGCGGCAGCGAGGCCGCAGAACGACAGGAACTCCGCAGGCGCGCTCGATTCTTCGGAAGCCATGGCCCCATGCTGACGGTTGCTCAGCCTTAAGCGCTTGAGTACTTCTACGCCAACCCGCGAGTCACTCTCGTCACATACGTCACATCCTGCGTACGCTGGGACGGGTGAACATGCGGCTCGCGGCGGCAGGAGTGCTGGCCGTCGCCGTGCTCACCGGCTGCCAGTCCTCGGTCGAGGGCACCGCCACGCGCAGTCCCGACTCGGGCGCCGAGCCCGATTTCCCGACACCCCGGCCCAGCCGCTCCACTCCCCCGCCGACGACGACGGCCGAGCCCGCTCCGTCGCCGACCACCAGCCGCGCACCGGCGGGCGAGGTGCTCAGCCCGCAGAACGGCTACGTGTTCATCCAGACCAAGTCGGGAAAGACCCGCTGCCAGCTCGACGACCAGGAGGTCGGCTGCGAGTCCGCGTTCACGAACGCCCCGGAAGTCGAAGGCGAACCGGCCAACGGGGTACGGCTGACCTCGGACGGCCGGGTGAGCTGGGTGCTGGGCAATCTCGGCGCCATCCCCGCCGTCACGCTGGACTACCGCACCTACTCCGCGATGGGCTGGACCATCGACGCGGAAGAAGACGGCACCACGTTCACCAACGACGGCACCGGCCACGGCATGACGATCAGCACCGAGGGCGTCTCGAGTTTCTAGGGTTTGACCCGCCCGTCGCACCGGGAACAGCGCTGAGATGACCGCCTCCGATCCCGTCGTCCTGGTGCTTTTCGGCGCCCGCGGGGACCTGGCCCGCCGCATGCTGTTTCCCAGCCTCTACCGGTTGGCAGCGGCGGGTCGGCTGCCCGATGAGTACGCAGTGATCGGCTCCGGGCGCAGCTCCCCGGACAGCGTCGAGGAGTTCCGCGACTCGGTGCGCGCCGGACTGGCCGACTCCGTCGACGACCTGGACGACGCGATCGTACAGAAGTTGTTGCAGCGGTTGACGTTCCAATCGTCCAGCGCTGACGACGGCGCAGATCTGGCCGACATCGTGCGGCGTACGCGGGAGGAACTCGGACCTGACGCCGAGACGCTGATCTACCTGTCGGTCCCGCCCACCGCGATGGAGCCCATGATCGCGATGCTGGGTCGCGAGGGGATCGCCGACGGCGCGCGTCTGGTGGTGGAGAAGCCGTTCGGCACCGATCTGCAGAGTTCGCGCTCCCTGCAGGAGACGATCACGTCCGTGGCCGACGAGGACCACATCTACCGCATCGACCACTTCTTGGGTAAGGAAGCCGTGCAGAACATCCTCGCACTGCGTTTCGCCAACGGCCTGTTCGAACCAGCCTGGGACGCAACGCATATCGAGTCCGTCCAGATCGACGTACCCGAAACGCTCGGTCTCGAGGGCAGGGGCAGCTTCTACGAAGCCACCGGCTGCCTGCGCGACATGGTCTCCACCCACCTGTGCCAGGTGCTCGGCTTCGTCGCGATGGAACCACCGGCGACGCTCGACGCGGCGGATCTGCGCGAGGCCAAGGCTGCGGTCTTCGCCGCCATGCGTCCGCTTGACCCCTCCCGGGTGGTGTTCGGCCAGTTCGACGGCTACACCGACGAGGACGGTGTGGACGACGACTCGCAGGTGGAGACGTTCGTCGCCGCCGAGGTGTTCGTCGACAACGACCGCTGGCGTGACGTACCGTTTTATCTACGCACCGGAAAGGCGTTGGCGGACAAGCGTAGAACCGTCACACTGACCTTCCGCACCCCGCCGTCGCCCTTCCCCGGCGATCCGCCGGCACCCGATGAGCTGGCTCTCGACCTGACCGACGATCCCTTCGCCACGCTCGACGTCAATGTCAAGCGGCCGGGCCCCGACATCGCGATCGACCGCCTGCACACGCGCCTCGAACTCGCCCCCTCCGAGCATGCCGGCGACTCATTGGCCGCCTACGAACGGCTGCTTCTCGACGTCATCCGCGGCGATCAGACGCTGTTCGCCCGGTCGGACGAGGTGGACCGGCTGTGGCAGGTGTGCCAACCGCTGCTCGACGACCCACCGCCGGTCAAGAGCTACGAAAAAGGTTCGTGGGGGCCGGAATCCGCGCTGCAGCTGCCCGGGCCGCGGGGCTGGCACCTGCCCGACGACGGCGGCGAGGGCTAGGCTGCAGCCATGACCGTCGCCCAGCGGGAACGCGCCGCCCTGGTGTCCACGTTCCGCACGATCACTCCGGACGCCCCCACCCTCTGCGACGGGTGGGACGCCCGAGAGTTGGCCGCCCACCTCGTCGTCCGGGAACGTCGGCTGGATGCCGCGCCGGGCATCATGATCCCCGCGCTCGCGGGATACACCGACAAGGTGCAGAAGCAGGTGTCGGCGGCGACGGACTGGGATGCCCTCGTCGACCAGGTGGCCGAGGGTCCGCCGATCTACTCCCCGTTCAAGCTGCTCGACCCGATCGCCAACGTGGCCGAGATGTTCATCCACCACGAGGACGTCCGCCGAGCCCAGCCGGGATGGGAACCGCGTCCGCTCGACGATCAGACGGTCACCGCGCTGCGGCGGCCGGTCGCGATGATGTCGCGGATGACCCTGCGGAAGGCCCCCGCCAAGGTGGTCCTGCAGACACCGCAGGGCGACCGGCTCGCCACCGCAGGGCACGGCCAGACGCTGACGATCATCGGTGAGCCCGGCGAACTGCTGCTGTTCATCACCGGCCGCGACGAGGCGCAGGTCGAGTTCGACGGGCCCCCGGAACTGGCGGCCCGGGTGAAAGCCGCCCGCGGCGGACTGTGACGCAAGGAGAAAACATGGACTTCCGCATCTTCGTCGAACCGCAGCAGGGCGCCACCTACGGCGACCAGCTCGCCGTCGCGCAGGCCGCCGAGAGTGCGGGCTATTCGGCCTTCTTCCGGTCCGACCACTACGTCGCGATGAGCGGCGACGGGTTGCCCGGCCCGACCGATTCCTGGGTGACACTGGGCGGGCTGGCCCGGGAGACGACGTCGATTCGACTCGGCACCATGGTGACCTCGGCAACGTTCCGGCATCCCGGACCGTTGGCCATCTCGGTCGCCCAGGTCGACGAGATGAGCGGTGGCCGTGTGGAATTCGGCATCGGCGCCGGCTGGTTCGAGTCCGAGCACAAGGCCTACGCGATTCCGTTCCCGCCGCTGGGCGAACGGTTCGACCGACTCACCGAACAGCTCGAGATCGTCACCGGGTTGTGGACCACCGAGACCGGCCAGACCTTCGACTACGACGGGACGCACTACAGCATCGTCGACTCGCCCGGGCTGCCCAAGCCCGTGCAGTCCCCCCATCCCCCGATCATCATCGGCGGTGGCGGCGCGAAGCGGACACCGGCGCTGGCGGCGCGCTTCGCGGCGGAGTTCAACATTCCGTTCGCCCCGCTGGACACGGTGCGCACGCAGTTCGACCGGGTCGCTGCGGCCGTGGATGCAGCGGGCCGGCCCGCCGACTCGATTGTGTACTCGGCGGCGTTCGTGGTGTGCGCCGGCAGCGACGACGGCGAGGTCGTTCGCCGCGCCGCCGCCATCGGCCGCGATGTCGACGAACTGCGCACCAACTCCCCGACGGTCGGAACGCCCGACGAGATCGTCGACAAACTCGGCCCCTTCGTCGACGCCGGCGTCCAGCGGGTGTACCTGCAGCTCCTCGACATGTCCGACCTCGATCACGTCGACTTCTTCGCCGAGACCGTGCTGCCCCAGCTGGGCTGACCCAGCGGATCGCACCGGGGCGCGGTTACTATCGGTGGCCGTGACCAGGCCGGATCGAGACGGGGGCGAGCATCGCGACCCGTCTGAGGTGCCGTGGCACAACCGCACCTCGACGCTCCTCGGCGCCAGCGTCGTCGGGTTGGCGGTGATCGCGGCACTGGTCGCGGGGGGTCTGTGGCTGGGCCGCCAGTTCACCGAACCGCAACAGGCGCCGCTGAACTATGTCGATCCGACGTTCTCGAGCACCTCGGAACAGGCATCGTCGACACCGACCACCACGGAGACGATCACCAGCACGAGCCCACCGGTGACCAGCGACATCAATCCGGACTCGACGACGCCGACCACGACGGATTCCGAGACGTCGAGCACCTCGCGGACACCCCGCACATCCCGTCCGTCCGACGATGACGACAACGACGACGCCACCACCACGACGCGCAAACGACCCCGCACGAACGTGACACGCACGCTGTACCCGGGAACGTAGCCGCGAGAGCCTACTATCGGCATCCGTGGCGCGATACGGATCCGGTGACGACGAGAACTACTACTCCGACGACGATGCGACCCAGCTGAGCAATTACGGGCAGGGGGGTTACGCGCACGATGATCAGGCCGGCTATGACCAGCCGGCGCCGTGGTACCGCAAACCCGCCGCGCTGGTGGCCTTCGGCGCCGTGGGCGCCGTCATCCTCGCGTTGATCATCTTCGGCCTGGCCAAGGCCATCACCGGCGACTCCCCGTCGGAGCCGACGACCGCGTCGTTGACGCCAGTGACGTCGAGTTCCGCTCCGGCTGTCACGTCGAGTTCGGCTGCCGAGGAGACGACCGGGACGAGCACCGAGACCACGGCGGCGACCACCACGCCGACGACCACGACGCCGACCACCACCGAGACCACTGCACCGACGACCACCACCACCACGACGACTCAGCCGTCGACATCGGTGAGCACCAGCACGAGCACCGTCACGCAGACGGAGACTCAGACGCAGACGGTGACACAGTCGTCGGCTCCGCCGCCGACGCCGTAGTCGTCGCGGGCGCCTCGCTGGACGGCGCCGACGTCGGCGCGGGTTCCGGTGACGGCGTCGGCTCCCGCGTTGCGCTCGGCTCGGGCGTCGGTGTGGGTTCCGATGTCGGCTTCGGGGTCGGCGTCGGTGTGGGCTCAGGCGTGGCCGACGGCGCCGGCTCCGAACTCGGCTTCGGGGTCGGTGCAGGGAACGTGAAGCGCGGCAACGGAATTCGTGGCCACACCGGGGCTGCCGGGGCGGGAGCCGGCACGGGAGCCGGTGCGGCAGGAGCCGGGACCGGAGCGGGCGCGGCAGGGGCCGGCGCCGGGGCGGCCTGCTTGGCGACCACCTGACCTTGCTGAGCCTGGGGCACCGCGGGGGCCGGCTGCGATTGCGGTTCCGCAGGCGCCTGGGCTGGGGCCTGGACCGTCTGGGTGACGGTGTCGGCCGGCGGTGCGGCGGCGGGTGGAGCCGCCGACGGTTCCAGCGCGTGCATGGCGACGGGCGTGCTGATCCCCGACGCCGTGGCGGTCTCGTCGCTGCGCGCGATCTGAGCGGTCAGCAGCACCGCGGCGGCGGCGATCGCCGCGACGCACGCTGCGCCCGCCAGCCACACCGGCGCGGCCGCCCGCTTCTTCGAGGGGGCCGCGTCGAGGTCGTGATGACCGAAGAGCACGGCGGGCCGCGCCGCACCTGTGTCAGTGGCCGCCTCGACGGGCGCTGCAGCGGGCACGCGGAACTCGGTCTCCGCCGCGTCGCTGTCTTCCGCCGACCAGGCCAGCGCAGGTAGGGCCGGCGCCAGCTCGGTCGCGGCGGCGGGCACCGCGATGGTGGCGGCCTGCTGCTCGATGCTGCGCCGGGCGAGGAGTTCAGCGCCCGTGGCCGCGGCGACCTGGGGGTACGGGAGGCTCCGCACGGGGCACCGCAAGGCCTCCGAAAGTCGCTGTGTGACAATCGGAATGCGTGCCCCGCCGCCCACGGTCACGACAGCAGACGGTGCGATGCGCGCACGGTCCAGCACGTCGATCACCGTCGCGATCAGGCGATCGAGCGGCGCGGCGATCAGCGTCTCGAGTTCGCCGCGCGTCACACGGACGGGCCCGCGGCCGCCGGCCACCGCGGTCGCGGTCACCTGCGACAGCCGCTCCTTGGCCGCCCGGCTCTCGGCGCGCAGATCGCGCAACGCTTCCACCGCGGCCGTGCCGGCCGGATCGACATCCAGTCCGTCGAGCACGTGGCGCAGCACCGCCTGGTCGACGAGATCTCCGGAGAATTCCTCGCAGCGCACGGTCGGGCCGATCGGCGCGAAGCCCGCACCGGTATCGGCGAGCGTGATGCTCGTCCCGGCGGCACCGACGTCGACCAACAGAACCACGCCCTGCGTCGGCAGGCCGGGGCCGGCGGCGACGGCCGTCAGCGCCGCGGTCGTGTCGGGGACGACGAGCAGGTGCGGCACGACCGCGCGCAGCGCGGCGACCGCCCCGTCGGACCAGTGCCCGGGTGTCGCGATGGCCCCCACCAGGGGCCGCTGCCGCGGCGAGGCCTGCCGGGTCGCGGCCTCCACGGCCGCCGCGGTCAGCCGGTCGGCCCGGTGCGCGGACCCGTCGGCCGCCAGCATCGGCACGGGATCGCCGACACGGTCGACGAAGCCGGTCACCGTCACTCCGGGCCGGACCGTCACCGCCGTGGGCCGGACGATCGGGCGCCCGCCCGTCACCGCGACGAGGTTCGCCGAACCCAGCGAGATCCCCATGGAAGTGCGCATACCTGTTAGTCGTTCCGCGCGGCCGAAACGTTAAGCGCTGCAGAGAGGTCAGGAATACCCGGCGACCAGTGCTTCGGCGCTGCGCACTGCGGCGCGGCAGGCCCGCGTCGTGAAGGGATCGTTGAGGGGGTGTTCAGCGCGGCGGCGCCAGCGTTGCGCGGCGGCGAACGCGGCGCGGGGGCCGTCGTCGGCGGTCTCTGCCGTCAGCCCCAGCCGGCTCGCCGCATCCGTGCCGGACCCGCCGATCAGCCGGCGCAGCGAGGCCATCTCGTCGGGGTTCAGCGTCGTCGGGCGGGACCTCAGCGCGCTCAGCAGCCGCAGCTCCTCGAATGCGTGGGTGTCGGCGAGCAGCGGATCGATGTCGGCGAGGATGTGCGGTGTCGCGGGGATCGGGTTGCGGGTGACGATCTCGCGCAGCGTCAGCAGCGCCGTGTGTGCCTTGAGCAGGTCGGAGCGCTGCGCGAACTGCTGGTCGATCACCTCGCGCAGCGCGACCAGCCCGCTGCGGTCCAGCAACTCGTCGGCCAGCGCCACCGAGTCGCTGACCCCGGCGCGCAGCACCGCGATCGAGATCCGGATGCCGAACATGCCGAAGCGGTCGAGCAGCGCGGCGCGGGTGGCGGCGTCCACGGGCAGGGTGCTGTCCTCGCGGACGAACCGGTCGACCGACAGCATCGCCTTGGCCAGCTCGGCGGAATCGACGCCCGCGAGCTTCTCCAACGCGACGAATTCGCTCTGCCGCAACGTCCGCGCGGTCAGCGCGAGCAAGCCCGACACGGGGACGACGGCCTGGCAGATGCCGGTGCGGTCCATCTCGGCGGTGAACCGCTGGGCCACGTCGCGGGCGGACATCATCGCGTCGATGCGGCCGGCACCGATCTCGTCGGCGCGGGAGGCGACGCCGATGACGCCGAGCGCGCCGGCCGAGCCGCCGACCAGATCGCCGATCTGCTGCAGCAGCGCGATGTCGGCGGCGTTGAGGGTGCGCAGCAGGAACACGACCGCGTCGACCCGCGGAATCCCGTCGGCGGGGACGAGCAGCCGCAACGTGCGGGCGGACACGTCGCGCGAGAGCGAGGACGTGCCGGGGGTGTCGATGATCGTCGCGTCGACCAGCTCGGCGGCCGGCCATTCCACGTCGAGTTCGACGACGTCGTCGGGGTCGAGGCGGGCCAGGTCGAACGTCAGGCCCCGGTCGGTGGGGTCGCGGGTGATCGGCACGTTGGAGCGATGCCCGTCGCGGTGGTGAGCACTCACCCGAGGGGTGGGGCCGTGCCGGAACCACGTCACGATGCGCGTGGCCTCGGTGGCATCGGTGGGGGCGATGGTGTCCCCGACGAGGGCGTTGACCAGCGTCGATTTACCTGCTTTGAGGGTGCCGGCCAGCGCGATGCGCATCGGTTCGTTGAGCCGGTATCCGATGCGGGCCAGATCGTGGTGCAGGGCGGGGTGGTCGCGGTAGGCGGGGTCGCCACGGTAGGCGGCGATGGTGCCGCCGAGGATCGCCCGCACGCGGTCGCTGGTGCTCAGTGCCGTCCCGTCCTGCTCGCCCGACTTCTAGCTCTTCGAGCTTAATGACCCCTCGGCGGCGAGCTTGTCGGCGTGGTCGACGACCTGGCGCAGGATGTTGAGCTGCCGTTCGAGCTCCTTGACCCGGCCCGCGTGTTCGGTCTCGGCCACCTTGGCCGCCGCCAGCGTCGCCTGCAGCGATTCGTTGAGCGAGCGGCTGGTCTGGTTGGCGATCTCGCGGTAGTGGTCGCGCAGCTGGCGCTGGATCGCCTTGAGCCGGTCGCGGGATTCCTTGCCGACGACGAACGCGACGTCGTCGACGAACCGGCGCACATTGGTCTTCGCCTCATTGCGCACCCGCAGCATCCGGTTCTCCATGTCCTCCTTGTAGGCCTTGCGGCCGAGCACCAGACCGGCGCCCAGAGACAGCGGGTTGAACATGCCGAGTCCGGCGAACGAGGTCAGCATGCCGAACATCAGCACACCGCCGTAGGAACCGCGCATGCCGGTGACGATCTTGTGGCCGGCCTTGATGGGCTTGGCTTCGAGGTGGGCCAGCGAGGAGAACTCGGCGAACTCGGCACCCATGGCGCGGGGGTCGAGGTCGGGCATGCGCACCTCGTCGAGCCCTGCTGCCGAAAACGTGCGGGCCACCTCGGCGGCCAGCGCCTCGGCACGCCGGTAGGCCCACACGAAGTTGTCGCCGACCGCCGTGGCCACCGCGTCCTCCAGTTCGGCGCCGATCTCGGCCCACTGCAATGTCGGGTCCCCGGCGTCGATCACCGCCTCGGTGTGGAACGTGATCGTCCGAAACCGTTGCCGCAAATCGTGATCCACATCGGCGGTCAGATCGGCGATCCCGTCGGAGAGCACCTGCTGCCACAGCGAGGTCTGCTGCAGCGCATCCTGGGCCTCCTGCTTGCGCGCCTCGAGATCGGCGGTCAGCTTGTCGCGGGTGTGGGGATCGTCGAGCGCGGCGAGTTCGGCCTGCGCGGCGAGCATCAGGTGTTCCGCGGCGGCGCGGATGTCGCTCAGCGCCTGACCCCGCACGCGGTCCTTCTGCCGGCCGAGCACCTCGTCGGAGAGGAACTTCACGATCGCCGGGAAGTTGGACTCCTCGTTGAGCTCCTTGTCGTTGAGCGCAACAGCGTGGCTGCGCAGGATCGACGATGCCGGGATCATCGGCGCGGAGATCCCGGCGCGGCTCAGGTGCGCGGCATTGGCGTCGACGACCTGGCGCCAGTGCGGGTACAGGTCGGTCTTGGTCGCGACGATCGCGGCGACGGGACAGATCTCGAGCGCCTGCCGGACGAACCTCATCTCCGGGTCGGTGAACTCGGCGCTGGTGTCGCTGATCATCAGCATCGCGTCGGCGTCGGGCAGCAGGCCCAGGGTGGCCGACAGATGCGGCTGGCCGTGCCCGCCCACTCCGGGGGTGTCGACGAACGCCAGACCGCCTTTGAGCAGTGGACTGGGCGCGGTCACCTCGATACGCAGGACGTCACGGCCGCGGGCCGCCGGGGATCGGCGCAGATCGGTGCCGAGTTCGGCGACCGGGATCTCGACGATCTCGGGTTCGTCGCCGTCGGGGCGTGCGACGACGAGGCGAGCGGCGGCCTGCTCGCCGTAGGACACGACGGTGGGCAGGACGGTCGACTCGTCGTCGCCGACGCGGGCCACCGGCATGTTCAGCAGCGAGTTGAGGAGCTGGCTCTTGCCCTGCTTGAGTTGGCCGGCGATCACGACGCGGATCTGCGGGTCCTCGACGCGCGTCTTCGCCCGGGTGAGCCGGGTGACCAGGTCGCCGCGCTGGCGGGTCTCGGCGATCGCCCGGGTGTGGTCGAGGAGTTCGATGAGCACCCGGTTCGGCTGGGTCATGACGGCCCCTCTCCTCGTCGGCACTGGTGATGGTCAACGGTAAACGCGCCGCTGGCGGGGACCGGTGCGGTCCCCGCCAGCGGGTGAGCGGATCAGAACACGTCGAGCGGGGCGACCGCGTTGTGCGAGGCCACGTCGTTGTGAGAGGCGATATCGGGGTTGTGCGACGCGATGTCGGTGTGCGACGACAACCCGGCCTCGTTGCCCGAGAACAACGAGGTGTCGGTGTGATTGCCCGACCCGATCGCGGTCTCGTTGCCCGAGCCGATGTTCGACTCGTAGCTCGAGGAGTGGTCCTCGATCGACGTGTCGTGCGAGGTCTCGGTGTGCACCGAAGTGTTCGTCGACGAGTCCACCGAGTTGTGGCTGCCCGAGTCGCCGCCGATCGTGGTCTGCGTGCCGCTGTTGGCGTGGCTGTCGGAGACGATGATCGAGCCGGCGTGACCGCCGTCGCCGCCGGCGGAGTTGCCGCTGCCGATGCCCAGCAGGCTGCCGCCGCCGTGCGAGCCGCCGCCGTCGCCGCCGGAGAGATCGTTGCCCTTGATCACCGCGCCGGAGTTGCCGGACACCACGTCACCGCCGGCGTGCTGGCTGCTGTCCTCGATCTCGTTGCCGCGGCCCACGGCGACGTGCGAGCCGGACCCGGCCAGGACGTCACCGTTGTTGACGTCGTTGTTGTTGCCGAGCACAGCGCCGTCGCCGCTGACGATGTCGCCCTTGTTGTCGCCGTCGACCACGACGCCGCCGTTGGTGGCGGTGTTCGAGGTCTTGTCGCCCAGGGTGATGTCACCGAAGCCGAGGTTGAACGCACCGTTCTGGGCGTTGGCGCCGGCGTCCTGCACCGGGCTGGCGACCGGGATGTTGTTGTGGCTGGCCAGGTCGGTGTTCGTCTCGGGGGCGAAGGTGTTCTGCGGAGCCCAGGAGGTCTGAGGCGAGAACGGGGAGGCGAAGCTGGAGGCCAGCTGGTGGTGATCGGACACGGCACGCTGCAGTCCGACGATCGGATCGCCGCCGCCGAGCGCGTAGCCGGCCGGTGCGGCGGTGGCCGCCACCGAGGCGAGCTGCGCGGCGGTGACGTTCGGCAGGCCGGCGTCGCGCAAGGCGCCGTCGGGGTCGACGACGAACGAGGCGGCCGATGCGGGGCTGCGGAAGAGGTCGAGGATGAAGTCGATCAAGGTCGTCATGGAAGTGCCTTTCTCCGATTCATTCGCCGGTGCTCCCCGGCGATCTGGAGACCACGTTATGGGTCACTCGGTGGCCCGGAAACGGGGATGAATCCCACCGCCGCACGAGCCCCATGCGGGATTCGGGGCTATCGGTATTAGGGGATTAGGGGTTGGTGGGGGAC
>NZ_VKAA01000036.1 GCF_007096635.1 Mycolicibacterium sp. 018/SC-01/001 | reverse complement strand
CGGGGGGGGGGCGGGGGGGGGGGGGGGGGGGGGGGGGGCGGGGGGGGGGGGGGGGGCGGCGCCGGGGGGGGGGGGGGGGGGGGGGGGGGGGGGGGGGGGGGGGGGCGGGGGGGGGGGGGGGGGGGGGGGGGCGGGGGGGGGGGGGGGGGGGGGGTACTTCCCCAGCACGAGGCGGCGTACGCGGTTGCCGAAGCGATTCGAGCGCGATGAACGCGGTCCAGGCGTAGTGGGCAAGAACGTCGAGACCGTCTTCAGGCTGACTTCATCCCTCGCCGGTACCGTCGGTCTTCCACATGCGAAGGAGCAGCCGATGGGCGAGTTGGTAGGGCCTGGTGGGAACGTGCCCGCGAAGAAGGTGCCGGGCAAGAAGGCTCCTGGCAAGAAAGCGCCGGCGAAGAAGGCTGCGACGAAGAAGGCTGCGGCCAAGAAGGTGCCGGGCAAGAAGGCCCCCGGAAAGAAAGCACCGGCCAAGAAGGTGCCAGGCAAGAAGGCTGCGGCGAAGAAAGTGCCCGGCAGGAAGGCGCCGGGCAAGAAGGCAACCCATGGTTTTGCGGCGTCGCACTCCGAGAACGTCGACGCGCCGCCACGGATGAAAGTGCCGGAACTGTCTGCGCCGCTGAGTGATCCGCTGTCGGTACTCGGGCTCGATGAGGTCCATACCGATGCTGAGCTGAACCGCGCCTGGCGGCGCTATGCCTCCCGTCACCACCCCGACCGAGGCGGCGACGCGGTGACGTTCACACGTGGGCGACTGGCGTACGAGGAGTTGCTTGCTCGGCGGTGAGATCACCAGTACCGGATCGCGGCAGACGTCAAAACTCGCTTGGTACTGCATCGCCCCCGGATGAGGTATACATATGGTATGCAACCCCGTTCGGGTCGAGATCGCGCATACGCCTATCTGCGCGATCAGGTGCTGAGCTCACCGGCGGCGACGGGCACCTTTCTCAACGAACAGCAGCTGGCCACTCAGATCGGAGTTTCCCGCACGCCGGTGCGGGAGGCGTTGCTCACGTTGCAGGCCGAGGGTCTGGTCGAGATGGTGCCCAAGCGAGGGGTGTTCGTGCCCGCGATGTCCGGTCGCCAGATCGCCGAGTTGATGGATCTTCGAGGGGCTCTGGAGCGCCACGCGGCATCGACCTGCTTGCGCACCGACGCCGCGCCGGTGACGGAGATGAGGTCCACGGTGGCAGATCAGCACGACCTGTGTGGCTGCGACGACGACGGTTCCGCGCAGCGATTCATCGACCTGGACACCCGGTTCCATCAGATTCTCGTCGACGCCGCCGGTAGCACACTGCTCTCGCGTACCTACGCCGGATTGCGGGCACGGCAGCTGCGGATCGGCATGACGGCGTTGCTGCACGGGCATGAGCGCCGGCGCGATGTCTGCGCCGAGCACCTCGGCATCGTCGATGCACTGGCCGACGGGGACGAACACCTCGCTCATCGCGCCATCGACGAGCATCTGAAAATCACGTTGCAGATTCTGTTGCAGGCGTAGAGGACTCGGCGATCTCACGGTAGTGCTCGTCCTCGGAGGGATCGGGGTTGCGTCCCAACGCCAACCCGATAGCGGTCAGCACACCCGTCACGGCGATGTAGCCGAAGATCGCGGGCCACCCGCCGGTGGCGTCCAACAGGTAGGTGAACAGCAGCGGGGCAATGGCACCGCCGAAGACACCGGCGATCGTGTACGCCAGCGATGCACCCGTGGAGCGCAGCCGCACCGTGAACTGCTCGGTGACGAAGGCGGCCTGGGGCCCGTACATGAACGAATGGAACGCCAAGCCGATCACCACGCCGAGCACCAGCAACGGGAACGAGCCGGTGTCGATCAGCAGGAAGAAGACCAACGTCCAGATCACCCCGCCCACGGCGGCGACGCCGTAGACCAGGCGCCGGTTGAACCGGTCGGACACCGCGCCCGCCAGCGGGATGAGACCGAGCTGGAACGCCGAGCCGATCAGGATGGCGATCAGCACTTCACTGCGGTCCATGCCGAGTTGCAGTGTGCCGTAGGTGATCGAGAAGACGGTGAACAACGCGTACATGACGTCCGGCGCGATGCGGGACAGGATGGCGGCGATCAATGGCCGGGTCTGGGTGACGAAGACGTCTTTGATCGGTGCCTCGGGGCGGTCTCCGCTCTCCTGCAGCGCCTTGAACACCGGGGTGTCCTCCAACTTCAGCCGGATCCACAGACCGAAACCGATCAGGACCGCGGACAGCACGAAGGCCAGGCGCCAGCCCCAGTCCTCGAACTGCTGCTCGGAGAAGGCCACCGTCAGCCCTGCCAAGACACCGTTGGCGAGCAGATTCCCGGCGGGCGGGCCCACCTGGGCGGCCGACGCCCAGAATCCGCGCCGTCTCGGATCGCCGTACTCGCTGGACAGCAGCACCGCGCCGCCCCATTCGCCGCCGACGGCGACGCCTTGGGCGAACCGCATGGTCACCAGCAGGATGGGTGCTGCGACGCCGATCGAGGCGTAACTGGGGATCAGGCCGATGAGGAATGTGGTGACACCGATCAGCAGCAGCGTGATCACCAGCAGCTTCTTGCGGCCGATGATGTCGCCGAGGCGGCCGAACGCGAAGCCGCCGATAGGTCTTGCGACGTAGCCCACGGCATAGGTGCTGAAGGCCAGCAGCGTTCCCGTCAGTGGGTCGCTCTCGGGGAAGAACACCACCGGGAACACCAGTGCCGCGGCGGCGGAGTAGACCGCGAAGTCGTACCACTCGAGCGCCGTACCGGTGAGGCTGGCGGCGAAAGCCTTGATGAGGCTCTTCTTGTCGGCTACGTGGGCCGTCATCGAACCGATCCTCTTCGTATATGGGCCGCGCGCAAGGCGACCATGTGACGTACCATACTCTTCGTATACAACATGTATGCCCTCTGGTCGTCAAGCGCAGAAACGCAGAATTTACGAGAAGGAGCCAGCCCGATGCTGACGTTCGAACTGCCCGACGGATCCACGGTGGCGGTGCAGCCCGCCACGGTCCTCAACGCCGGATACGCAGGTCGGAACCAGGACGAGGTGGCTGCGCACATCGCGGAACTGGCCGAGCTCGGCGTGCCTGCCCCGTCCGTCACACCTGCCCTGTACCCCGTCTCGCCCTACCTGGCGCAACAAACCGACATCGTGCACGCCCAGCACGACCACACCTCGGGTGAGGCCGAGTGGGCGCTGGTGATCACCGACGACGAGGACGTCCTGCTGACAGTGGCGTGCGACCACACCGACCGCACGCTGGAAACCCATAGTGTCGCGTGGAGCAAGAACGCCGCCCCCGACGTGTTGGGCACCAAAGCGTGGCGCCTCAGCGAGATCGCCGACCGCCTCGACGAGATCACGCTCAAAGCCTGGGTGGGCGCCGACGAGACGCTGATTCAGTCCGGTTCGATGGCCGACCTGCTCGGGCCCGACTACTGGCTGGGCGTCCTGCGCGAGCGCGGGTGGTTCCGTCCCGGTACCGTGCTGCTGTCGGGCACGATCACGATGCTGCCCGACGTGGACCAGTTCGCTGACGCATGGAAGGTCGAGTTGTCCGACCCGGCAACAGGATTCACCTCGACCTGCCGGTACCGCATCCAGCTGATGCCCGAACCCATCGGCTGAGGCCGCCGAAGCCCCGCTAGCCGCTTCCCTCAGCTGTCACCGGATCGGGGCTGGGCGGTTCGGCTCGTCGTGAAACCCCGTGAGGGCGTGCAGTCGGTCCGACCGGAGGGCGTCGCGGCGACGCTGAAAGCCGCTGCGTAGCAGGTGATTATCGCAGTCCACGTCCGTCCGATGCCGTTGTCGCCGAAAGTCGTCATGATCCCTCGTCATCGTCGTTGCCACCTGTTGTGGCGCTGCAGATGACGATGCCGCGACGCGCGCGACATGCGTATCCGCCGGCCAGCCGGTGTGGTGGGGGAGTGTGGCTCCACCGATCGGTGGATGCCGACGTCAACCCGGCTTTCCACTGTTCGGCCGATCGACCGTGCTTGGCCCCTGCGGAACAGTCATCGACATCACCGGCACCCGCCGCGGATACCACTCGAAACAGCATGGGAATACTTGATGTTCAGCACAACCACCGCTCGAATGAACCGCATGGCCGGCGGGGCAGTGCTGACTGCGGCGGCACTCATGGCGATGGCCGCCCCGGCCGTCGGGCATGCCGACGCCACCGCCGGCACGGCCATGGGATGCGAGACCGTGCACTGGGGTCTCTTCGGCAGTGACCGCCGTCAGATCTGCGACGGTCCGAAGCAGCCCGACGGAACCTGGCAACGCACCCGCACGGTCTACACGCCCGCGTCCTTCTTGCCTCTTCGCTGCACCTCCCACTACCTGAGCAGCAGCTATGGCTCCGACCCCGGCGACGCCACGAGCGTCACCTGCACCGGCGGGTACCCCGTGCCGCAGACGACACGGGCGCAGGAGTCCTACGTCGTCGCACCGACGACGGTCCTGCCCGACGAGCCCGGGTGGCTGGCCCCGGGGACGGACAACGTCTTCTAGCGCGGGAGGCGGGACACTAGGGCATGGCACTTTCGGCAACGGTCTTCAAAGTCGAGCTCGGCGTCTCGGATGTCGATCACGGTTACTACGCCGATCACGTGCTGACCGTCGCGCGGCATCCCAGTGAGACGGATGAGCGGATGGTGGTGCGCTTGTTGGCGTTCGGGCTGCGCGCGCACCGGCTCGGCGACATCGACGGTGAGTTGACCTTCGGCCCGGGCTTGTCCACCCCGGGTGTCCCGGACCTGGCACTGACCGACTACACGGGCCGCATGCTCGAGTGGATCAGCGTCGGCCAGCCCGACGAACGCGCCCTGAGCAAAGCGTCGGGCCACGCCGAGCGCGTGTTCCTGTTCCCGTTCGCCGCCGGAGTGGCCACCTGGTGGCGCACCGTCGGCCCCAAGGTGGCGGGGCTGTCGAACCTGGCTGTGCTGCAGGTGCCGCATCAACCGGTGCAGCAGCTGGCGCACACGGTCGACCGACGGGTGGCCGCGCAGGTGATGGTGATCGAGGGTGAGGTCACGATGACCGTGGGTGGGGTGGACGTCACCTTCACGCCCGAGCCGTTGATGTGACACGAGAGTGCCCCCGGCAGGATTCGAACCTGCGGCCTTCTGCTCCGGAGGCAGACGCTCTATCCCCTGAGCTACGGGGGCGCATGATGCTGCTGCGCCGATCGGGCGTGGCCTAGCGTAGCGCATCCACGCGGGGAAACGGATTCGGGGCAGACGGGCCCCAGACCATAGGATGGTCCCTCGTGACCCCCGCCGATCTGGCCGAACTGCTCCGCAGCACCGCTGCCGCGGTGCTCGATACGCACGGCCTGGACTCCTCAGCATTGCCGGCCACCGTCACCGTGGAACGTCCCCGCAACCCGGAGCATGGCGACTACGCCACCAACCTGGCCCTGCAGCTCGGCAAGAAGGTCGGCGCCAACCCCCGCGAGCTGGCCGGCTGGCTGGCCGCCGCGCTCACCGAGCAGCCCGGGATCGCCGCCGCCGACGTCGCCGGACCCGGGTTCGTCAATCTCCGCATCGAGGCTGCCGCGCAGAACGTGCTGGTCAAAGACGTCATCGCCGCCGGCGCCGGCTACGGCACGTCGGCGCAGCTGGCGGGGACGAACGTCAACCTCGAGTTCGTCTCGGCCAACCCCACCGGCCCCATCCACATCGGCGGCACCCGTTGGGCCGCGGTCGGCGACGCGCTGGGCCGGTTGCTCACCACCCAGGGCGCCGAGGTGGTACGCGAGTACTACTTCAACGACCACGGCGCGCAGATCGACCGCTTCACGAACTCGCTGATCGCCGCCGCCAAAGGCGAGCCGACGCCTGAGGACGGCTACGCGGGCTCCTACATCGGCGACATCGCCGCGCAGGTGCTCGCCAAGGAACCCGATGCGCTGAGCCTGCCCGACGAGCAGATGCGCGAAACGTTCCGCGCCATCGGCGTCAACCTGATGTTCGACCACATCAAGGCCTCGCTGCACGACTTCGGCACCGACTTCGACATCTACACCCACGAAGACTCGATGCACACCTCCGGACGCGTCGACCAGGCCATCGCCAAGCTGCGCGAGACCGGCGCCATCTACGAGAAAGACGGCGCCACCTGGCTGCGCACGACCGACTACGGCGACGACAAGGACCGCGTCGTCATCAAGAGCGACGGCAACCCGGCCTACATCGCCGGTGACCTCGCCTACTTCCTCGACAAGCGCCAGCGCGGATTCGACCTGTGCATCTACATGCTCGGGGCCGACCATCATGGCTATATCGCGCGCCTGAAAGCGGCCGCGGCCGCCCTCGGCGACGATCCCGACACCGTCGAGGTGCTCATCGGCCAGATGGTCAACCTGGTGCGCGACGGCCAGCCGGTGCGGATGAGCAAGCGCGCCGGCACCGTGATCACGCTCGACGACCTGGTCGAGGCCATCGGGGTGGATGCCGCGCGCTACGCGCTCATTCGCAGCTCTGTCGACACCCCGATCGACATCGACCTCGAGCTGTGGTCGTCCGCGTCGGCCGAAAACCCCGTCTATTACGTGCAATACGCGCACGCAAGGCTGTCCGCGCTGGCCCGCAACGCCGCCGAACTCGGCATAGCCCCCGACACTGCGCATCTCGACCTGCTGAGCCACGACAAAGAGGGGACGCTGATCCGCAACATCGGCGAATTCCCCCGGGTGCTCGCCACTGCCGCGTCGCTGCGCGAACCGCACCGCGTGGCCCGCTATCTCGAGGATCTCGCCGGTGACTACCACCGCTTCTACGATTCCTGCCGGGTGTTGCCCCAGGGCGACGAGGAGCCCGGTGATCTGCACGCCGCGCGGCTGGCGCTGTGCGCTGCCACCCGTCAGGTGATCGCCAACGGTCTCGGCATCCTCGGGGTCAGCGCCCCGGAGCGGATGTGATCGCCCACCCGGCCGGGCCCCGACACGCTGAAGAAATTCACCACGCGGGCGCGCCGGCCCGGCCTCAGAGCGCGGCCGATGTGGCCGCGTTGGCGCGGAACGTGTGGCCCCGCAACGCTGTTCGCGACGACTCTGGTGTGCTGACGATCGGCGGAGTGTCGGTCTCGGACATCGCCGCCGAGTACGGCACCCCGGTGTTCGTCATCGACGAGGACGACTTCCGTTCTCGCTGCCGGGAGATCGCGGCAGCCTTCGGTGGTGGTGACCACGTTCGCTACGCAGCCAAAGCGTTCCTGTGCACCGAGGTGGCGCGCTGGGTGGACGAGGAGGGCCTGTCCCTCGACGTCGCCAGCGGCGGTGAGCTCGCTGTCGCGCTGCACGCCGGGTTCCCGGCCAATCGCATTGCACTGCATGGCAACAACAAGTCGGTCGCCGAACTCACCGCCGCCGTGCAGGCCGGTATCGAGCACGTCGTCCTCGATTCGATGACCGAGATCGAGCGCCTCGACTCGATCGCCGGTGCCGCCGGCGTCGTGCAGGACGTGCTGATCCGCGTCACCGTCGGCGTCGAAGCGCACACCCACGAGTTCATCTCCACCGCGCACGAGGACCAGAAGTTCGGACTGTCGCTGGCCAGCGGCGCCGCCATGGCCGCCGTGCGCCGGGTGTTCGCCACCGACCACCTGCGCCTGGTCGGTCTGCACAGCCACATCGGGTCGCAGATCTTCGACGTCGCCGGCTTCGAGCTCGCCGCCCACCGGGTGATTGGCCTGCTGCGCGACGTGGTCGCAGAGTTCGGTGTCGACAAGACCGCGCAGATGTCGATCGTCGACCTCGGCGGCGGCCTCGGCATCTCCTACCTGCCGTCCGACGATCCGCCGCCGATGGAGGACCTCGCCGCCAAGATCGGCGCGATCGTCGAGAACGAATCAGCGGCCGTCGGGCTGCCCGCGCCTCGGCTCGTCGTCGAACCGGGACGGGCGATCGCGGGTCCCGGCACCATCACGGTCTACGAGGTCGGCACCGTCAAGGACGTCGCGATCGCGGCCGACCGGCAGCGCCGCTATGTCAGCGTGGACGGCGGGATGAGCGACAACATCCGGACCTCGCTCTACGGCGCCGAGTACGACGTACGGCTGCTCTCGCGCAGCACCGAGGCGGCGCCGCTGCTGTCGCGGGTGGTCGGCAAACACTGTGAGAGCGGCGACATCGTCGTACGCGACGCCTGGCTCCCCGGCGATGTCACCCCGGGTGACCTGCTCGGCGTGGCGGCCACCGGCGCATACTGCTATTCGATGTCGAGCCGATACAACCTGATCGGCCGACCGGCCGTGGTGGCCGTGCGCGACGGGCGCACTCGCCTGATCCTGCGCCGGGAGACGGTCGATGACCTGTTGAGTTTGGAAGTGAGGTGACGCGGTGAGTGACGCGATCGGAGTGGCCGTCCTGGGCCACGGCAACGTCGGCAGCGAGGTGGTGCGCATCATCGAGCGCAGCGCGGCCGACCTGACCGCGCGCATCGGCGCGCCGCTGGAGGTGCGGGGCATCGGCGTGCGCCGCGTCGCCGACGATCGCGGGGTCCCGGTCGAGCTGCTCACCGACGACATCGACGGCCTCGTCGCACGCGACGACATCGACATCGTCGTCGAATTGATGGGCCCCGTGGAACCGGCACGCAAGGCGATCCTGACCGCGCTCGAACAGGGCAAGTCCGTCGTCACCGCCAACAAGGCGCTGATGGCCGTCTCGGCGGGCGAGCTCGCCCAAGCCGCCGAGAACGCTCACGTGGATCTCTACTTCGAGGCCGCGGTGGCGGGCGCCATCCCGGTGATCCGGCCGCTGACACAGTCGCTGGCCGGGGACACGGTGCTGCGGGTGGCCGGCATCGTCAACGGCACCACCAACTACATCCTGTCGGCGATGGACAGCACGGGCGCCGACTACAGCAGCGCCCTGGCGGACGCGAGTGCTCTCGGCTACGCGGAGGCAGACCCCACCGCGGACGTCGAGGGATACGACGCGGCCGCGAAGGCGGCCATCCTCGCCTCGATCGCCTTCCACACCCGGGTGAGCGCAGACGACGTCTACCGGGAAGGCATCACGAAGGTCAGCGCCGCCGACTTCGCCTCGGCGCGCGCGCTGGGTTGCACGATCAAACTGCTCGCGATCTGCGAGCGAATCACCGATGACGAAGGGCAGCAGCGTGTCTCGGCCCGCGTCTACCCGGCCCTCGTGCCGCTGGATCATCCGTTGGCGTCGGTCAACGGTGCCTTCAACGCGGTGGTCGTGGAGGCCGAGGCGGCAGGCCGGTTGATGTTCTACGGGCAGGGCGCCGGCGGCGCCCCCACCGCGTCGGCCGTGCTGGGCGACGTCGTCATGGCCGCGCGCAACCGTGTCCAGGGCGGCCGGGGTCCGCGAGAGTCCAAATACGCCAAGCTGCCTGTCGCGCCGATCGGCCTCATTCCGACCCGCTACTACGTCAACATGAACGTCACCGATCGCCCCGGTGTGCTGTCGGCCGTCGCTGCCGAGTTCTCCCGGCGCGAGGTCAGTATCGCCGAGGTGCGTCAGGAAGGCATGGTCGACGAGGGCGGAACGCGTTGTGGCGCCCGCATCGTCGTGGTCACCCACCGGGCGACCGACGCCGCGCTGTCGGAAACCGTTGCCGCACTGGCGGATCTGGATGTCGTGTCCAGCATCAACAGCGTGTTGCGGATGGAAGGAACTGCAGAGTGAACACCACCCGAGCTGTGCACCAGCCATGGCCAGGCCTGATCGAGGCCTACCGCGACCGGCTGCCGATCGACGACTCGTGGACGCCGATCACGTTGCGGGAGGGCGGTACTCCGCTGCTGCCGGCGCCGCGGCTGTCCGATTACACCGGGTGCACCGTGCACCTGAAGGTGGAGGGTCTGAACCCAACCGGGTCGTTCAAGGACCGCGGAATGACGATGGCCGTCACCGAAGCTGTCGCGCGCGGCCAGCAGGCCGTGCTGTGCGCCTCGACGGGCAACACCTCGGCCTCGGCGGCCGCCTACGCGGCACGGGCCGGCATCACGTGTGCGGTGCTCGTGCCGCAGGGCAAGATCGCGCTGGGCAAGCTCGCGCAGGCAGTCATGCACGGCGCCAAGATCATTCAGATCGACGGCAACTTCGACGACTGCCTCGAGCTCGCACGCAAGCTCACCGCCGACTTCCCGACCGTCTCGCTGGTCAACTCGGTCAACCCGTTCCGCATCGAGGGGCAGAAGACCGCCGCGTTCGAAATCGTCGACGCACTCGGTGACGCACCTGATGTGCACGCGCTCCCGGTCGGCAACGCCGGGAACATCACCGCGTATTGGAAGGGCTACACCGAATACCACCGCGACGGTCTGGCTGCGCGCCTGCCGAAGATGCTCGGGACGCAGGCCGCGGGAGCCGCTCCGCTGGTGTCTGGCGAGCCCGTCAGCGACCCGGAGACCATCGCGACCGCGATCCGGATCGGCTCCCCGGCGTCGTGGACGCAGGCTGTCGAGGCCCAGCAGCAGTCCGACGGCCGCTTCCTGGCCGCGACCGACGAAGAGATCCTCGCGGCCTACCACCTGGTGGCGCGCACCGAGGGCGTGTTCGTCGAGCCTGCGTCCGCGGCCAGCATCGCCGGCCTGCTGAAATCGATCGAAGACGGTTGGGTCGCCAAGGGTTCCACCGTGGTGTGCACCGTCACCGGCAACGGGCTCAAGGATCCTGACACCGCTCTGAAGGGCATGCCCGCCGTGATCCCGGTGCCCGTCGATCCGGTGGCGGTCGTCGCCAAGCTCGGCCTGGTCTGAGGCGACGGTTTCGGTGACGCGCACTCTGCCGCCTGGTCTGACAGCGACCGCGACCGTCGCCGCATCCAGCGCCAATCTGGGCCCCGGCTTCGACAGCATGGGCGTGGCGCTCGGGATTTACGACGAAATCGTGGTCGAGACAACGGAATCGGGTCTCGTCGTCGATGTGCGCGGTGAAGGTGAGGGGCAAGTGCCTCTCGACGCGACGCATCTGGTGGTGCGGGCGATCGAGCGGGGGCTGACGGAGACGGGTGTCGTCGCGCCGGGCCTGATCGTGCGTTGCCGCAACACCATTCCCCACTCACGCGGCCTCGGTTCCTCCGCGGCGGCCGTCGTCGGTGGGCTTGCTGCCGCCAACGGACTTGCGGCACAGGCGGGTTCGAGCCCCATGAGCACCGATGCCCTGGTGCAGGTCTCCTCGGAGTTCGAAGGGCATCCTGACAACGCGTCGGCGGCGGTGCTGGGTGGCGCGGTGGTGTCGTGGACCGACACCAGCGGGGCCGCTCCGCGCTATGCCGCCGCGCCGATCCGGCTGCATCCCGACATCGTGATGTACAGCGCGATCCCGGCCGTGCGGTCGTCGACCGCGGAAACCCGAATCCTGCTTCCCGACGTGGTCAGCCACACCGCCGCTCGATTCAACCTCAGTCGGGCGGCGCTGCTGGTGGTGGCGTTGACCGAGCGTCCCGATCTGCTGATGGCCGCGACCGAGGACGTGCTGCACCAGCCACAGCGCGCACCGGCGCTGCCGGCGTCTGCGGAATACATCCAGGTGTTGCGGCGTTGCGGAGTACCAGCGGTGCTGTCGGGCGCTGGGCCGGCAGTCCTCGCTCTGGGTTTGCACGCCGAGCACCACGTCGACCTGCCCGCCGAAGCGGTCGAGCGCGGCCGAGAACTCGGGTTCATGGTGGTGAAGACCCCCGTCGGGCAGGGCGTGACGTGGTCGGCCGGGGTGGCCGCGAAACCCTGATCGACGGCTCGTCCCCAGCTCCACACGCACCACATGAACGGCGGTGTTTCTTGCTTCCGGCTCGGAAGCGGGTTATTCTCGCTCTCGTCCAGCAATCGCAGGCGTCTCTTCCTGCGTCGACTGCAGATACCTCAGGACAACCCATTCTTCCAGGTGCTCTACTCGTGGCCCGACGGTTGTGTCGTATCCCGGCGGACCCCGTGGATCACCGTTGCGGTGGCGACGGTGTGACCTCAGCGTTCAGCGGATTGGACTGAGCGCACAGAACCCTCGCGACATCACGATCAGCGAGGAAGAAAGGAAATCCGTGACCGATACGGACCTCATCACTGCTGACTCCAGCGCCGATGCTCCCGCGCTGCCGCTGGCTGTGACGACAGATGCTCCCGCGACCTCCACTGCGACGGCGCGACGCGGCGGCGGACTCACCGGCATGGTGCTGCCCGAACTGCGTTCGCTGGCCAAGGAGATCGGCGTCGAAGGCGCCTCCGGGATGCGCAAGAACGAATTGATCGCCGCCATTCGTGAGCGTCGCGGTGACACCAACGGCAGCTCGGCGCCCGCCGCCAAAGCCGCCGAGGCCGCCGAGGCCGATGTCGCCGCACCGGCGGACGCCGCGCCCCCGCAACGCCGTGAGCGCCGTTCGGCGTCTCGCGGACAGGGTGAAGCCAAACCCGCCTCCGACGACACTCCGCAGGCAGAGACCACCGAGGCTCCCGAGCGCGCGCCCGAGCAGGAGCGCGGCCAGAACAGCAAGGACAACGCACCGGAGGCCGCGGAGAAGCCGGATCGCGACAACCGCAACGACGGCAACCGCCAGAACGACGGTGGCAACCGGAACGACGGCAACCGCCAGAATGACAACCGCAACCAGAACGACGGGGGCAACCGGAACGACGGCGGCAACCGTCAGAACGACAACCGCAACCAGGGCAACGACCGCAATCAGGCCGACAACGACGACGACGGTGACGGTCGGCAGGGCCGGCGCGGACGCCGCTTCCGTGATCGCCGCCGCCGCGAACGCGGTGGCGAAGGTGGCGCGCAGAACGACCGCGACACCGAGCTGCGCGAAGACGACGTCGTCCAGCCGGTCGCCGGCATCCTCGACGTCCTCGACAACTACGCCTTCGTCCGGACCTCCGGTTACCTGGCCGGCCCGAACGACGTGTACGTGTCGATGAACATGGTCCGCAAGAACGGGCTGCGCCGCGGCGACGCGGTCACGGGCGCCGTGCGCGTGCCCAAGGAGGGTGACGGCGGAGGCCAGAACTCCCGCCAGAAGTTCAACCCGCTGGTGCGCCTGGACTCGGTCAACGGCAAGCCGGTCGAGGAGGCCCGCAAGCGGCCGGAGTTCACCAAACTCACGCCGCTCTACCCGAACCAGCGACTGCGCCTGGAGACCAGCGGCGACAAGCTGACCACCCGCGTCATCGACCTGATCATGCCGATCGGCAAGGGTCAGCGCGCGCTGATCGTGTCGCCGCCCAAGGCCGGTAAGACGACGATCATGCAGGACATCGCCAATGCGATCACCCGCAACAACCCCGAGTGCCATCTGATGGTCGTGCTCGTCGACGAGCGGCCCGAAGAGGTCACCGACATGCAGCGCTCCGTCAAGGGCGAGGTCATCGCCTCGACCTTCGACCGGCCGCCGTCAGACCACACGCAGGCCGCCGAGTTGGCGATCGAGCGTGCGAAGCGCCTCGTCGAGCAGGGCAAGGACGTCGTCGTCCTGCTGGACTCGATCACCCGCCTGGGCCGCGCGTACAACAACGCCTCGCCCGCGTCGGGTCGCATCCTCTCCGGTGGTGTCGACTCGACCGCGCTGTACCCGCCGAAGCGGTTCCTCGGCGCGGCGCGCAACATCGAAGAGGGCGGTTCGCTGACCATCATCGCCACGGCGATGGTCGAGACGGGCTCCACCGGTGACACCGTGATCTTCGAGGAGTTCAAGGGCACCGGTAATGCCGAGCTCAAGCTGGACCGCAAGATCGCCGAACGCCGGGTGTTCCCCGCGGTGGACGTCAACCCGTCCGGTACCCGCAAGGACGAGCTGCTGCTCTCGCCCGACGAGTTCGCGATCGTGCACAAGCTGCGCCGCGTGCTGTCGGGGCTGGATCCGCATCAGGCCATCGACCTGCTGATGAGCCAGCTGCGCAAGACCAAGAACAACTACGAGTTCCTGCTCCAGGTCTCGAAGAACACGCCCGGCGGTAACGGCGACGACTGATCTCCCGTCAGGGGATCAGTACCACGCGTTGCCTCGAGGGCACGGAAGTCGTCCACACGGTCTCGACGTCGGCCAGCGGCCGCCGCGCCACGTCGATGTCGAGATCGCCCGCCGCGGCCATGGCGAACAGCTCGGGAAGGAACTCCGTGTTCGCCCGGGCTTGTGCCTCGGCGGGCACGCTGCCGAATCCGACGCCGGTCAGCGTCACGCCGGCGCTGCGCAGCACTGCGGCCGGCAAGTTGATCGGGTCGCCGGCCATGTTGCCGATCTGCACGTAGCGGGTCTGGTGGTATTCCGCGGTCAGCGCCGAGTTCCCCAACGCGGCCAGAACGCCTTCGGCCACCGGGCCCCACAGGTAGTCGAGCACCGCGTCGAAGGGATGGTCGGCGTGGCGCGCCGCCACCTGCGCGGTCAGGTCGTCGCCGAGAACCACCTTGTCGTCCGCGCTTGCGCGCAGCAGCTCGGTCAGGCTTTCCTCGTTGCGGCCGGCGACAACGACCCGGCCCGCACCGAAGCGGTGTTTGGCCAGCTGCGTCGCCACTCGGCCGGTCACCCCCGTCGCGCCGAGGATGAGCACGCATTGCCCGGGCTGTACCTGCGCGGCGTGTTCGAGCGCGAACCACGCCGACAGACCTGGATTGGGGATAGCGGCCCCGAGCGCGGGGTCGAGTCCGTCGGGCAGCTCGACCATCCGGGATGGGTCGACGGTAGCGCGCTCGGCCATCATTCCGTGGGGTCCGTTCGACGGGCTGTAGACCCGGCGGCCGTCCGGTAGCGCCACCACGCCGTCGACGCCCGGAACGAAGGGCGGTTGCAGGGCGGCGCTGCCGTAGTGCCGGCCGCTGACGAGGCCGCGGTCCAGGTTTTTCACCGACGCGGCGAGCACCTGTCCGGTCATGGCATCGGCCGGCGGATCGGCGAAGTCGGCGTAGCGGGGGGCTTGTCCGAATGCGGTGACAACAGCGGCCTTCATGACGACTCCTTGGTTTCCTAGAATAATGTTTCTATGGAAACCATAGCGCGGAAGGCGGAAGCTGTCACTATGGTTTCCGTGGCAACCAAGGCGGAGGTCGTGACCCGGATCGAGGACTTGCTCATTGCGCTGGCGGAGCTGGACGACGGGCGGGACGCCGAGCGGGATTACCTCGTCGCGGCATGCCCGGCCCGCCTCGAACGCGCCATCCGAGGGCTGCCCACCGTGGCCATCCACGTGTTGGCCGCGATCGGCGAGGGCGTGACGAACATCGTCGGCCTGTCCGAGCGCACGGGACAGCTCAAAGGCACTGTCTCCAAACATGTTCAGCGATTGGTGGAAGCGGGCCTGGTGCAGCGGAGTCCGGTGCCCGGCAACCGCAAGGAGGTGCACCTGACGCTCACCGACGACGGTGCGCTGCTCGACCAGGTGCACCGGAAGATGCACACCGAGAAATCAGATGCGCTACGCGGATTCCTGGTCCGGTACTCGAGTGCTGACCTGCAGACGCTGGCGACCGTGCTCGACGACCTGGTCTCCTCGGGGTTGTCGGTCTGGCGGCCGGTCACCGGTAAGGGTCGGTGATCTCGCGCAGCGAGAGCAGAGCTGCGCGCAGCGCCTCGAACGACTGAGCGCCGAGGTGCTCGCGCCACCGGCGCTCGACCTTCGCCACTTCCGCGGCGGCGAGAGTGCACAGCCGCACGCCCTTCTCGCTCAACGTCACCAGGCGCGCTCGCGCATCGGCGGGATCGGGTCGGCGAACGACATAGCCTGCGCCCTCGAGTTGGTCGACCAGCGCGCCCGCGGTCTGTTTGGTCACTCGTGCTTGTTCGGCGAGATCCGTCAGTCGGGTGCCGGCCGGGCTCAGCCGCTGCAAAAGCCGGGACTGAGCGAGCGTCACGTCGGTGATTCCGGCCCTGGTCAGAGCCGCCATCACCTGACCCTCGACATCGCGGTGGGCGATGAACATGAGCACCGCCGTGTTCGGATCGTCTGCCACACCCTTGACTTTAGTACGAACTCCTGACTAATTTAGTCAGATATCCTGACGATTGAGGGGGGGGCCATGGACGACGAGACCGTGCGGCGACACATCGCGACCCAACGCCGCGAGCTGGCTGATCTGATCGAGGCGCTCGACGCCGGCGAGCCGGGGTGCTGGTCGACGCCGTCGCTGTGTGCCGGCTGGTCGGTGCGTGACGTGGCAGCCCATCTGACCCACGCCACGCTGCCCGCGCCGCGCATGGTCATCGAGGCCGCGCGCAGCGGTTTCCGCTTCGACACCGTGGTCGACCGGATGGCCCGCGCTGACCGGCGCGCCCCGGCGCACATCGCCGCGGCGCTGCGGGCCGACGCCGAGTCGCGCCGACGCCCGCCCGGCACCTCGGTGATGGAACCGCTCATCGACCTGCTGGTCCACGGTCAGGACCTGTGCGTGCCTCTCGGCATCGACCGTCCGATGCCCGACGACGCCGCCGTCGCAGCCGCGCACCGGGTGTGGCGCATGGGGTTCCCGTTCCGGGCCCGCCGACGCATGGCCGGTCTGCGGCTCGTGGCCACCGATGCCGCGTTCGAGGTGGGGGAGGGGCGCGCACACCGTGCGCCCATTCGTGAGTTGCTGATGCAGATGACGGGCCGGGCTACCGCGGCCGGG
Organism: Mycolicibacterium sp. 018/SC-01/001; assembly: GCF_007096635.1. Classification (GTDB taxonomy): domain Bacteria; phylum Actinomycetota; class Actinomycetes; order Mycobacteriales; family Mycobacteriaceae; genus Mycobacterium. The sequence continues at coordinate 17,641 of NZ_VKAA01000036.1, read as the reverse complement.
TAGGTCAGGGCGCGGGTTCGGCCCGCAAGCCAGCGACGATGTAACGCCGGGCGTGACGCAACACCGATGTGTGGTCGTCCAGATCGCACTGCTCGCCCGGCACCGTCGCGAGGCTCACGACGATCCGCGCGATCCACTCGGCGGCTTCGTCGCAGTCGGTGGCGGGATGGATCTCCCCGCTGTCGACCGCAGCCTGCAGATACGGCTTCCAGAACGCGGCGATCTCGGGAATCAGGCCCCGGACCCCCAGGCCCGCGCACGCCGTGAACGCCTCCGGCTCCTGCTCGCGCAGTGTCAGCACCAGCGCCCCGGGGGCCTCTGATTCCCTCCGCGCCAGTGCCACCCCGACGGCGATCCGCTCATCGAGCCCCTCGACCGCGTTCAGCCGCGTCTTGGACTCCGTCCAGAAGGCCTCGTTCAGCCGGACGATCGCAGCCCCGAGTAGCTCCGACTTGTCGGGAAAGTGGCGGTAGAGCCACCCTCTGCTGACGCCAGCCACTTCGGCGACCTCGGAGACCGTCGTCGCACGAATGCCTTTGGCCATCAGGCACTGTTCGGCCGCATCGATCAAGCGGTCGCGGACCGACCGACCGCGACCGGGGCTGCGTGCCGCCTGCGATTCGGTCACGGAATCCGTTCCGGTGTCCACGCTCACCGACCTATCTTCGCAAATGGTCGTCGTCGCGTTGGTAGGCTTCGCCGGCCGGTCGAGTAGACAATCGGCGAAAAGTGTTCACTTATCGCGAAGGGCGGACCGATGGCCGAGACCGTGCAGCAGATGCTGCGGGACCGCCGCGACGACGACGGGCTCGCGGTACTGCGCGACGGGCAGCGCTGGACGTGGCGCCAGCACCTCGCCGATGCCGAGGCGCAGGCCGCCGCCGTGATCGGCCTCGCAGATACGGACCGGCCGCTGCACGTGGGCGTTCTGCTCGGGAACACCCCGGACATGCTGACCGCGCTGGCCGCGGCCGGACTGGGCGGTTATGTGCTCTGTGGCATCAACGACACCCGCCGCGGCGAAGCGCTCGCGCGCGACATCCGTCGCGCCGACGTCCAGATCCTGCTCACCGACGAGATGCACGCCGACCTACTCGTCGATCTCGATCTGACGGGCGTCCGGGTGCTGACGGCCGGCAGCGCGGAGTGGAAAGAACTCATTTCCGGGGCCCCGGCATTGACGCCGCACCGCGAGGTCAGCGCCACCGACACCTTCATGCTGATCTTCACGTCCGGCACCAGCGGCGACCCCAAGGCCGTCAAGATGATGCACGCGATGGTGGTGCTCGCCGGCGCCGCGCTGACCGGCCGTTTCGCGCTGACTCCCGACGACGTGTGCTACCTGTCGATGCCGCTGTTCCACAGCAACGGCATCCTCGCCGGCTGGTCCGTCGCAGTGAACTCCGGAGCGGCGATGGTGCCGGCGCCGTTCAGCACATCGCGCTTCCTCGACGACGTCCGCCGCCACGGCGTCACGTACATGAACTACGTCGGCAAGCCGCTCGCGTACCTTTTGGCCCGCACGGAACAGCCCGACGACGCCGACAACCCGTTGCGCATCGCCTTCGGGAACGAGGCCGGCGACCGGGACATCGCCGAGTTCGCCCGACGGTTCGGCTGTCAGGTCTGGGACGGCTTCGGATCGACCGAGAACGCTGTCACGGTCACCAGGGAGGACGGCTGCCCGCCGGGGTCGATCGGCAAAGGCTTCCCCGGCGTGGCCATCTACGACCCTGACACGCTCACCGAATGCGCCGTCGCCGAGTTCGACGAGCACGGCGCTCTGCGCAACGGCGACGCCGCCATCGGCGAACTGGTCAACACCGAGGGGCCGGGGATGTTCGCCGGCTACTACAACGACCAGGACGCCACCGACGAACGGCTCAGGCACGGCATGTTCTGGTCGGGCGACCTGGCCTACCGCGACGCCGACGGCTGGATCTACCTGGCCGGGCGTACCGCGGACTGGATGCGCGTGGACGGCGAGAACATGACTGCCGCGCCGATCGAACGGATTCTCGGCCGTCTGCCCGCGATCAGCCAGGTCGCGGTCTATGCAGTCCCCGATGACCTCGTCGGGGACCAGGTGATGGCCGCGATCGTGCTGGCCGACGGCGCAACGCTGACGCCGGCCGACTTCGGCGCATTCCTCGCCGCACAGCCGGACCTGTCGCCGAAGGCATGGCCGCGCCACGTCTGGGTGGCTGCCGAGCTGCCCGCGACCGCGACCAACAAAATCCTCAAGCGCGACCTGGTCGCGATGGGCGCCGAACCGGCGGGCCGGACCGTCTGGCGCCGGGACGGTCGCACCTACTCCACGGCGACGGAATAGGGGGTAGGTGCCACGCGTTTAGGCTCTTGGCGGTTGACCTGGCATAATTCGGGCCAGCCTTCCGGCCTCTGGCCGGGTGCCTACACCTCGGTTCCGGTTCACGCCGACACTTCCCCGAGCGGGAGGGGCGACCCGGGGCCCACGATCGAAGAGGAAACCATGAAATCAGGCGTCCACCCGGACTACGTCGAGACCACGGTGCTGTGTGGCTGCGGTGCCACCTTCACCACCCGCAGCACCAAGAAGAGCGGCAACATCACTGTCGAGGTCTGCTCGCAGTGCCACCCGTTCTACACCGGCAAGCAGAAGATCCTGGACAGCGGCGGCCGCGTCGCCCGCTTCGAGAAGCGGTACGGCAAGCGCGCCAAGTCCTCTGAGGCCTCTGCCGACAAATAGCTGACCGAACGGCGCCCGCTCTGCTGCATCCTGCGCAGGCCGGGCGCCGTTTTGTGACCGGGGTCCATCATCGAAGCGTGCCGGAGGAGGCGATATGAGCGATACCGCAACGGCGGTCGACGCCATCCTGGCCGAGCACGCCGAACTCGAGCAGCGACTCTCCGAACCCGAGTTGCACGCCGACCCGACGACGGCCCGCAAGGTGGGCCGCCGGTTCGCTCAGATCGCGCCGATCGTGGCCACCTACCGCAAGCTCGAGGCGGCGCGGGGCGACCTGGAGGCCGCTCGCGAGCTCGCTGCGGACGACTCGTCGTTCGCTGACGAGGTCGACGAGCTGACCGGGACCGTCGAGCGGCTCGAGACCACGCTGACCGACCTGCTGGCGCCGCGCGATCCCCACGACGCCGACGACATCGTGCTCGAGGTCAAGTCCGGTGAAGGCGGCGAGGAATCCGCGCTGTTCGCCGCCGACCTGGCTCGTATGTACATCCGGTACGCCGAACGGCACGGATGGACCGTCACGATGCTCGATGAGACCGCCTCCGACCTGGGCGGGTACAAGGACGCGACGCTGTCGATCCGCAGCAAGGGCGATTCCGCCGACGGCGTGTGGTCGCGACTGAAATTCGAAGGCGGGGTGCACCGCGTGCAGCGCGTGCCCGTCACCGAGTCCCAGGGCCGCGTGCACACCTCCGCGGCGGGCGTGCTCGTCTACCCCGAACCCGAAGAGGTCGAGCAGGTTCAGATCGACGAATCCGACCTGCGCATCGACGTCTACCGCTCCTCCGGCAAGGGCGGCCAGGGCGTCAACACCACCGACTCCGCCGTGCGCATCACCCACCTGCCCACCGGCATCGTCGTCACGTGTCAGAACGAACGTTCGCAGCTGCAGAACAAGGCCCGGGCGATGCAGGTGCTCGCAGCCCGGCTGCAGTCGCTCGCCGAGGAGCAGGCGCAGGCCGATGCGTCGGCCGACCGGGCCAGCCAGATCCGCACCGTCGACCGCAGCGAGCGAATCCGCACCTACAACTTTCCCGAGAATCGGATCGCCGACCATCGGATCAATTTCAAGGCCCACAACCTCGACCAGGTGCTCGACGGCGATCTCGACCCGCTGTTCGACGCTCTGGCTGCGGCCGACCGGCAGGCGCGGTTGCAGAGCGCGTCGTGACGATGACGGGCGTCGGAGTGACGATGCGGCAGCTGATCAGCGACGCCGCCGACCAGTTGGCTGCCGCCGGTGTCGCGTCCCCTCGGGTCGACGCCGAACTGCTCGCAGCCCACGCCGCGGGCACCGATCGGGGGCTTGTCGGATTCGCCGCTGCCGACGCCGAGTTCGTGCGGCGCTTCGCCGATCTGGTCGGACGCCGCGCTCAGCGCGTCCCGCTGCAGCACCTCATCGGCACCGCCGCCTTCGGCCCGGTGTCGGTACACGTCGGGCCCGGTGTGTTCGTCCCGCGGCCGGAAACCGAGGCGCTGCTGGAGTGGGCGCTGGCCCAGGCGTTGCCCACCGCCCCGGTGATCGTCGACCTCTGCACCGGCTCAGGCGCACTCGCTGTGGCGCTGGCCCACGGCCACCCCAGCGCCCGGATGGTCGCCGTCGACGATTCGGCCGAGGCACTGCGCTACGCCCGCCGCAACGCTGCGAGCACCTCGGTCGAGGTGCTCGCCGCTGACGTCACCGTGCCGGGGGTTCTCGCAGAACTCGACGGGACCGTCGACCTCCTGGTGGCCAATCCGCCCTACATTCCAGCCGGCGCACAGCTGGAACCCGAAGTGGCGCAGTATGATCCGGCCCATGCGCTGTTCGGCGGACCTGACGGGATGGCCGTGATCGACCGTATCGCCGTCCTCGCGGCCCGCCTGCTGCGCCCGGGCGGCCGTTGCGCCGTGGAGCACGACGACACCACCTCCGCACGCACGGTCGACGCGTTCCACCGCGCGGGTGGTTTCACCTCCGTCACAGCTCGACACGACCTCACCGGGCGACCGCGCTTCGTGACGGCCGTTCGGGCGGAATGAGAGGCTGGCCTACGTGAGCGAGATGTTCGACTGTGAGGACCCCGGACAGCGTGAGACGGGGATCGCATCAGCCATCAGTGCGCTCAAGGGCGGCCGCCTGGTGGTGATGCCCACCGACACCGTCTACGGAATCGGCGCCGACGCGTTCGACAGTGCCGCTGTCGCCGCGCTGCTCGCCGCCAAGGGGCGTGGCCGCGACATGCCCGTCCCGGTGCTGGTGGGTTCCTGGCACACGATCGACGGCCTGGTCTACACCGTTCCGCAGAGCGCCAAGGAACTGATCCGGGCGTTCTGGCCGGGCGCCTTGAGTCTGGTGGTCCGTCAGGCGCCGTCGCTGCAGTGGGACCTCGGCGACGCCAACGGCACCGTGATGCTGCGCATGCCGCTGCACCCCGTGGCGATCGAACTGCTCCGCGAGGTCGGACCCCTGGCCGTGTCGAGCGCCAACATCTCCGGCAGGTCAGCGGCCGTCACGGCGCAGCAGGCGCGCGACCAACTCGGTGACCTCGTCGAGGTCTATCTCGACGGCGGTCCGTCCGCCCAGCAGTCCGCGTCGACGATCGTCGACCTCACCGGCGCTCATCCCCGCGTGCTCCGGCAGGGCCCGGTGTCGGTCGACGCCGTCGCCGGTGTGCTCGGCGTCGACGCGGCGTCGCTGACAGCGCTTTCGGACTGATCGTGTCGACCACCCTGCTCGCACTGACCGACCGCGGGGCAGGGGTGCCGCTGCGCGAGTTGGCGCTGGTCGGTCTGACCGCAGCGATCATCACCTATCTGGCCACCGGGTGGGTCCGCGTGCTGGCCACCCGCTGGGGGGCGGTCGCCTATCCCCGCGAACGCGATGTGCACATGGCGCCGACGCCGCGGATGGGCGGGCTCGCCATGTACCTGGGAGTGGTGTTCGCGGTGCTGCTCGCCTCCCAGCTGCCGGCACTGACCCGCGGTTTCGTCTACTCGTCAGGTCTTCCCGCCGTCGTCGTCGCCGGCGGTCTGATCATGGTGGTCGGGCTGATCGACGACCGCTGGGGTCTCGACGCACTGACCAAATTCGCCGGTCAGATCACCGCGGCGAGCGTGATGGTGACGATGGGTGTCGCGTGGAGCGTGCTCTACATCCCCATCGGCGGGGTCGGCACGATCGTGCTCGACCAGGTCGCGTCGATCCTGCTCACGCTCGCGCTGACCGTCGCCATCGTCAACGCGATGAACTTCGTCGACGGACTCGACGGGCTGGCGGCCGGCCTCGGCCTGATCACCGCGTCGGCCATCTGCATCTTCTCCGTCGGGCTGCTGCACGACCACGGCGGTGACGTGCTGTTCTATCCGCCGGCGGTGATCTCGGTGGTGCTGGCCGGCGCGTGCCTGGGATTCCTGCCGCACAACTTCCACAAGGCCCGCATCTTCATGGGCGACTCCGGGTCGATGCTGATCGGGCTCATGCTCGCAGCGGCCTCCACCACAGCCGCGGGACCGATCTCGCAGACGGCCTACGGCGCCCGTGATGTGTTCGCCCTGCTGTCGCCGTTCCTGCTGGTGGTCGCGGTGATGTTCGTGCCGGCTCTCGACATGCTGCTGGCGATCATCCGCCGCACCCGCGCCGGACTGAGTCCATTCAGCCCGGACAAGATGCACCTGCACCACCGGCTGCTCGAGATCGGTCACTCGCACCGGCGGGTGGTCCTGCTCATCTACCTCTGGGTGGGCATCGTCGCCCTGGGCGCGGCGAGCACGATCTTCTTCGATCCGCGGCACACCGCGGCAGTGATGGCGGGCGCGATCGTGGTCGCCGGGGTGGTGACGCTGATCCCGTTGCTGAAGCGGCGCGACGCAGCCGCGCAGGACGGTGCCGACGCCCCGGCGGATCAGGTATACGACAAAAAGTAGTAGGCCCTCTTTTGCAGGTCCCAGCATGTGTTAGGGTTCGATTAGAACCCGAAAAAACCTCGCGGGTTGCCGGCCTCCGAACCGTTGGAACCCAGATTCTGGGCGCCGATCGGGGCGGACACACGACCGACAGATCGACCGATTCAGGAGCTACCTCTTGGGTGATTCCCGCGCGCCCGTCGCCCTCCGATACGCTACGGACGCTCCCAGGATCAACGAGACGACGCTCACACGATACGACCGCGGGATAGAGGTGACGCAGTGACGACGCCAGCGCAGGACGCGCCGTTGGTGTTCCCGTCCGTGGCATTCCGGCCGATCCGTCTGCTCGTGATCTGCGCGGCCGTCTCCGGCCTCATCACGATCGCCGCGGCGCTGGTCGGCTACCCCCTCTTCGGCGCCTTCTTCGCGATCGGCATGGCGCTGGGGCTGACCAACGCGCTGATGGTCCGGCGCGCGGTCGAGTCCATCACGGCCGACGATCACCCCCTGAAGAAGAAGATGGCGCTGAACTCGGCGTCGCGGCTGCTGGCGATCACCGTCGTCGGACTCACCATCGCTTTTGTTTTCCGGCCGATGGGCCTCGGCGTGCTGTTCGGTCTGGCACTGTTCCAGGTGGTCCTCGTCATGAGCACCTCCCTGCCCGTTCTCAAGAAGCTGCGCGCCGGCGACCCCGATGCCAACACCCAGGCCGGCGCCGCGGCTGCTCCCGACACCTCGACGCCAACGACGGATAGCTCAAGGACTGATACGTAGATGAACCAGAGCGTGCTCGCCCTCGAGGTCGGTCACCACATCGAACAGAAGTGGTTCGGCCTCACGGTCAATGTGGACACCGTGCTCTCGACCGCCATCGCCGGCGTCATCGTCATCGCGCTGGCGTTCTTCCTGCGCGCCAAGGTGACCTCGACCGGTGTGCCCGGCGGAGTCCAGCTGTTCTTCGAGGCGATCACCATCCAGATGCGCAACCAGGTCGAGAGCGCGATCGGGATGCGCATTGCGCCGTTCGTGCTGCCGCTGGCCGTGGCGCTGTTCTGCTTCATCCTGTTCGCCAACTGGCTGTCGGTGCTTCCGGTGCAGTACACCGATTCCGAAGGCGTCACCACCGAACTGATCAAGCCGCCGGCCTCTGACATCAACTTCGTGCTGGCGCTCGCCGTGTTCGTGTTCCTCTGCTACCACGCCGCCGGCGTCTGGCGCCGGGGCGTCATCGGCCACCCGATCAAGGTCGCCAAGGGCCACGTCGCGTTCCTGGCGCCGATCAACATCGTCGAGGAGATCGCCAAGCCGATCTCGCTGTCCCTGCGACTCTTCGGCAACATCTTCGCCGGCGGCATCATGGTCGGTCTGATCGCGTTGTTCCCGGCCTGGATCCTGTGGCTGCCCAACGCCATCTGGAAATCCTTCGACCTCTTCATCGGCCTGATCCAGGCGTTCATCTTCGCTCTGCTGACCATCCTGTACTTCGGGCAGTCGATGGAGCTCGACCACGACGACCACGACTCGAAGGGCGGCGCCGGACACGATTCCGACGACAAGAAGGACGCCTCGAAGGACACGGCGGCCGCGCACTAGACCAGCACTACCCGTTAGACCCAACAGAACCTGGCGACAACCGAGAGCCAGTTATCAAGGAGGATAAGTAATGGATCCCACTATCGCTGCAGGTGCGCTCATCGGCGGTGGTCTGATCATGGCCGGCGGCGCGATCGGCGCGGGCATCGGCGACGGTATCGCCGGTAACGCCCTGATCTCGGGCATCGCCCGGCAGCCGGAGGCCCAGGGTCGCCTTTTCACCCCGTTCTTCATCACGGTCGGTCTGGTCGAGGCCGCCTACTTCATCAACCTGGCCTTCATGGCGCTGTTCGTGTTCGCCACCCCGGTCGGCGGCTAACTCGACGTCATGGGTGAAACCACCGCACGGGTCTTGGCAGCCGAAGAAGGAGGCGGGGGGACCAGCAACTTCCTGATCCCCAACGGCACCTTCTTCTTCGTCCTGCTCATCTTCCTGATCGTGCTCGGCGTGATCTGGAAATGGGTGGTGCCGCCGGTGAGCAAGGTGTTGGCAGAGCGCGAGGCGATGCTGGCCAAGACCGCTGCAGACAACCGGAAAGCCGCCGAGCAGATGGCGGCTGCCCAGGCGGACTACGAAGAGACCATGGCCAAGGCTCGTAGCGAGGCGGCATCGATCCGCGACGAGGCCCGCGCAGAGGGCCGTCAAGCGGTCGACGAAGCCAGAGCCGAGGCCGGTAACGAGGTGTCGGAGAAGTTGCAGTCGGCCAACGCCGAACTGGAGCGCAACGCGGCGTCGACGAACGAGCAGCTGCAGTCGTCGGTCGACGGGCTGTCGGCCACCCTGGCCAGCCGCATCCTCGGCACCGACGTCAACGGCACCGCGAGCGAGAGGCGCTGATGTCCACCTTCATCGGACAGCTGGTCGGGTTCGCGCTCATTGTGGCGATCATCGTCAAGTGGGTGGTTCCGCCGGTCCGCAAGCTGATGACCACCCAGCAGGAGGCGGTGCGCGCGGCGCTCATGGAGAGCAAGGCCGCCGCCGACAAGCTGGCGAACGCCGACGAGGAGCACCGCAAGGCTGTCGAGGAGGCCAAGAGCCGCGGTGAGAAGCTGATCGAGGAGGCGCGCGCCGACTCATCACGGATCACCGAGCACCTGCGCGAGCAGGCTGGCACGGAAGCCGAGCGCATCAAAGCCCAAGGCGATCAACAGGTCTCGCTGTTGCGTCAGCAGACCATCCGCGGACTGCGTCAGCAGCTCGGGTTGGAGTCCGTGGACAAGGCCGAACAGGCCATTCGCGACCATCTCGCGGACGCCGATGCGCAGGCTGCATCGGTCGATCGGTTCCTCGATCAGCTCGACGACATGGCGCCGTCCCCGGCGGTCCTCGAGGCGGGCGCTCCGCTGAACCTGCGTGCCGCCAGCCGGGAGGCACTCGCCGAGGTGGTCAAGAAGTTCGAGTCGGTCGCCGACGGCGCCGACGCGGACACCCTGACGACGCTCGCCGACGAGGTGACCGCGGTCGCCACGCTCCTGACCAGGGAGCACGCGCTCAACACGCACCTCGCCGAGCCCACCGACGAACCGGCCGCCAAGGAGCGCCTGGTCGAGCGGCTGTTCGCCGATAAGCTCGCGGACGGCTCGGTCGAGCTCGTCAAAACCGCGGTGGCGCAACGCTGGTCGACCGACGACAACCTCGTCGACGCCCTGGAGCACGTCGCCCGGCTCGCCCTGCTGGTCCGCGCCGAGCGCAACGAGCAGAGCGAAGAAGTCGAAGAGCAGTTGTTCCGCGTGGGCCGGGTGCTCGACGCGGAGTCGCGCCTGAACCGCCTGCTGTCCGATCCGACAGTGCCGGCCGACAAGCGGATCGAGCTGCTGAACAAGGTCGTCGAGGGCGGCGGGGGAGTCAACGACACCACCGCGGCGCTGCTGGCCCAGACCGTCCGATTGCTTCGCGGCGGTCTCGCCGACGCGGCGGTCGCGGATCTGGCCGAATTGGCGGTGTCCCGCCGCGGCGAGGCGGTGGCGCAGGTGACCGCCGCGACCGAGATCAGCGACGCCCAGCGGACCCGTCTCACCGAGGTGCTGAGCCGCATCTACGGCACCGACGTGTCGGTGCAGCTCGAGGTCGACCCCGACATCCTCGGTGGTCTCCTCATCACCGTCGGCGAAGAGGTCATCGACGGCTCCATCTCGTCCCGGTTGGCCGCGGCCCGTACGGGCCTGCCGGACTGACCGGCCCAGACTCCCAGTAACGAAACACGAAGGCAGGAAGACGAACCCATGGCAGAGTTGACAATCTCGGCTTCTGACATCGAGGGCGCGATCGAGGACTACGTCTCCTCCTTCGCCGCCGACTCCGACCGTGAAGAGATCGGCACGGTCGTCGACGCGGGTGACGGCATCGCCCACGTCGAAGGCCTGCCCTCGGTGATGACCCAGGAGCTGCTCGAGTTCCCCGGTGGCGTGCTCGGCGTCGCGCTGAACCTCGACGAGCACACGGTCGGCGCCGTGATCCTCGGCGAGTTCGAGAAGATCGAAGAGGGCCAGCAGGTCAAGCGCACCGGCGAGGTGCTCTCCGTGCCCGTCGGCGACAAGTTCCTCGGGCGCGTCATCAACCCGCTGGGCCAGCCGATCGACGGCCAGGGCGACATCGAGGCAGACGCCCGTCGTGCCCTCGAGCTGCAGGCGCCGTCGGTGGTGCAGCGCCAGGGCGTGTCCGAGCCGCTGCAGACCGGTATCAAGGCCATCGACAGCCAGACCCCGATCGGCCGCGGTCAGCGCCAGCTCATCATCGGCGACCGCAAGACCGGCAAGACGGCGGTCGCGGTCGACACCATCCTCAACCAGCGCGAGGCCTGGGAGACCGGTGACCCGAGCAAGCAGGTGCGCTGCGTGTACGTCGCGATCGGCCAGAAGGGCACCACGATCGCCTCGGTGAAGCGGGCCCTCGAAGAGGGCGGCGCGATGGAGTACACCACCATCGTCGCCGCGCCCGCCTCCGACGCCGCCGGCTTCAAATGGCTTGCGCCCTACACCGGTTCGGCCATCGGCCAGCACTGGATGTACGACGGCAAGCACGTGCTGATCGTGTTCGACGACCTGTCCAAGCAGGCCGACGCCTACCGCGCCATCTCGCTGCTGCTGCGCCGTCCGCCGGGCCGCGAGGCGTTCCCCGGTGACGTCTTCTATCTGCACTCGCGGCTGCTCGAGCGTTGCGCGAAGCTCTCCGACGAGCTCGGTGGCGGCTCGATGACCGGCCTGCCGATCATCGAGACCAAGGCCAACGACATCTCGGCGTTCATCCCCACCAACGTCATCTCGATCACCGACGGCCAGTGCTTCCTGGAGTCCGACCTGTTCAACCAGGGTGTGCGCCCGGCCATCAACGTCGGTGTGTCGGTGTCGCGCGTCGGTGGCGCCGCGCAGATCAAGGCGATGAAGGAGGTGGCAGGCTCGCTGCGTCTGGAGCTGTCGCAGTACCGCGAGCTCGAGTCGTTCGCCGCCTTCGCCTCCGACCTGGACGCCGCGTCGAAGGCTCAGCTGGACCGCGGTGCCCGGCTGGTGGAGCTGCTCAAGCAGCCGCAGTACACGCCGTACCCGGTCGAGGATCAGGTCATCGCGATCTTCCTCGGAACCGGTGGGCACCTCGACTCGGTTCCCGTCGAGGACGTCGCACGCTTCGAGTCCGAGCTGCTCGAGCACATCAAGGGCTCCCACAGCGAGATCCTCGACAACATCCGGGAGAGCAAGAAGTTCCCGGAAGAGGAGCAGGACAAGGTCTCCGACATCATCAACGAGTTCAAGAAGGGCTTCTCCGCATCGGACGGAAGCTCGGTCGCGGTCGACGACAAGACCGAGGCGATGGACGAAGAGGACCTCGAGAAAGAATCCGTCAAGGTCCGCAAACCGGCCAAGAAGTAAGACCGACAACGACGTTGGACCGAAAGGGTCTGGAGAGCTAGATGGCTGCAACACTGCGCGAGCTTCGGGGGCGCATCCGTTCCGCCGGGTCGATCAAGAAGATCACCAAGGCCCAGGAGCTGATCGCGACCTCCCGGATCTCGAAGGCGCAGGCCCGAGTCGAGGCGGCTCGGCCCTACAGCACCGAGATCACCAACATGCTGACCGAGCTGGCGAGCGCCAGCGCGCTCGATCACCCGCTGCTCGTGGAGCGGGAGAACCCGCGACGGGCGGCTGTGCTGGTGGTGTCCTCGGACCGCGGGCTGTGCGGTGCGTACAACGCGAACGTGCTGCGGCAGTCCGAGGAGCTCTTCGCCCTGCTGCGCGACGAAGGCAAGGAGCCGGTTCTCTACGTCGTCGGTCGAAAGGCGCTGGGCTACTTCAACTTCCGTCAGCGTGAGGTCGTCGAGTCCTGGACCGGCTTCTCCGAGCGACCGGACTACGAGAACGCCAAGGAGATCGCCGAGACCCTGGTGTCGGCGTTCATGGCAGGTGCGGACGACGACGGTGACGACGCGGGCTCCGACGGGGTGCTCGGCGTGGACGAGCTGCACATCGTGTTCACCGAGTTCAAGTCGATGCTCTCGCAGAGTGCGGCGGCACGGCGGATCGCCCCGATGGTCGTCGAATACGTCGAAGACGAACAGCCCGAAGACGGACCGCGCACGCTGTTCACCTTCGAGCCGAACGCCGAGACGCTGTTCGACGCGCTGCTGCCGCGCTACGTGGCCACCCGCGTCTACGCCGCGTTGCTCGAGGCGGCGGCTTCGGAATCGGCGTCGCGCCGACGGGCCATGAAGTCGGCCACCGACAACGCCGACGATCTGATCAAGTCCCTCACGCTGGCGGCCAACCGCGAGCGGCAGGCACAGATCACCCAGGAAATCAGCGAGATCGTCGGCGGCGCCAACGCGCTGGCCGACGCCAAATGACCTCCAGCAGCATCGGTTAGGAAGCGATAGAAAAATGAGCGCACCCGCAGAAGAGAAGTCCAAGGAGAACAGCAAGGAGACCACCGGCCGGGTGGTTCGCATCACCGGCCCGGTCGTGGACGTGGAGTTTCCGCGCGGTTCGGTGCCCGAGCTGTTCAACGCGCTGCACGCCGACATCTCGTACAAGGAGCTGTCGAAGACCCTGACCCTGGAGGTCGCGCAGCACCTGGGTGACAACCTGGTGCGCACCATCTCGATGCAGCCCACCGATGGTCTGGTCCGCGGCGTCGAGGTCACCGACACCGGCACCTCGATCTCGGTGCCCGTCGGCGACGGCGTCAAGGGCCATGTGTTCAACGCCCTCGGTGACTGCCTCGACGAGCCCGGCTACGGCAAGGACTTCGAGCACTGGTCGATCCACCGCAAGCCGCCGGCCTTCTCGGAGCTCGAGCCCCGCACCGAGATGCTCGAGACCGGCCTCAAGGTCGTCGACCTGCTCACCCCCTACGTGCGCGGCGGCAAGATCGCCCTGTTCGGCGGTGCCGGTGTGGGCAAGACCGTGCTCATCCAGGAGATGATCAACCGCATCGCCCGCAACTTCGGCGGCACCTCGGTGTTCGCCGGCGTCGGCGAGCGCACCCGTGAGGGCAACGACCTGTGGGTCGAGCTCGAGGACGCCAACGTGCTCAAGGACACCGCGCTGGTGTTCGGTCAGATGGACGAGCCGCCGGGCACCCGTATGCGTGTCGCGCTCTCGGCCCTGACCATGGCCGAATTCTTCCGCGACGAGCAGGGCCAGGACGTGCTGCTGTTCATCGACAACATCTTCCGGTTCACGCAGGCCGGTTCCGAGGTGTCGACGCTGCTCGGCCGTATGCCCTCCGCCGTGGGTTACCAGCCCACGCTGGCCGATGAGATGGGTGAGCTGCAGGAACGCATCACCTCGACCCGCGGCAAGTCCATCACCTCGATGCAGGCCGTGTACGTGCCCGCCGACGACTACACTGACCCGGCGCCGGCGACCACGTTCGCGCACCTCGACGCCACCACCGAGCTCTCTCGTACGGTGTTCTCGAAGGGCATCTTCCCGGCCGTGGATCCGCTGGCCTCGTCCTCGACGATCCTCGACCCGGCCGTCGTCGGTGACGAGCACTACCGCGTGGCCCAGGAAGTCATCCGAATCCTGCAGCGCTACAAGGATCTTCAGGACATCATCGCCATCCTCGGTATCGACGAGCTCGCCGAAGAGGACAAGCAGCTGGTGAACCGGGCGCGTCGTATCGAGCGCTTCCTGAGCCAGAACATGATGGCCGCCGAGCAGTTCACCGGTCAGCCCGGTTCGACCGTGCCGCTCAAGGAGACCATCGAGGCGTTCGACAAGCTCACCAAGGGCGACTTCGATCACCTGCCCGAGCAGGCGTTCTTCCTGATCGGTGGCCTCGATGACCTGGCGAAGAAGGCCGAAAGCCTCGGCGCGAAGTTGTGATGGTGCCAGTGACTGTTCCGGGAAAGGCGGTGTGACGTGGCGGACATGAACGTCGAGATCGTCGCCGTCGAACGTGAACTGTGGAAGGGCGAAGCGTCCTTCCTGTTCACTCGCACCACCGCCGGCGAGATCGGCATCCTGCCGCGGCACATCCCGCTCGTCGCACAGTTGGTCGACGACGCGATGGTGCGCGTCGAGCGGGACGGTGAGGACGATCTCCGGATCGCCGTCGACGGAGGTTTCCTGTCGGTGACCGAAGAAACCGTCCGCGTCCTGGTCGAGAACGCGCAGTTCGAGTCCGAGATCAACGCCGACGAAGCCAAGCAGGACTCCGAGTCCGACGACGAGCGCACCGCCGCGTGGGGCAGGGCGCGGCTGCGCGCCCTGGGCCAGCTGGACTGACCGGCGATGAGCGCGTCCATGCTGTTCATGGTCGCGCTGGTCAGCGTGCTTCTGCTGGCCGTCATCGCGTTGAGCTACCGGTTGTGGAAGCTCCGGCAGGTCGGTGGCACCGCCGCGATCCTGCGTGACGTGCCGGCTGTCGGCGGCCACGGATGGCGCCACGGCGTCATGCGCTACCGCGGTGGCGAGGCTCAGTTCTACCGCGTCTCGAGCCTGCGCTGGTGGCCCGATCGGACGCTGAGCCGTCGTGGCTTGGAGGTGGTGTCCCGACGCTCACCCCGCGGCGACGAGTTCGACATCATGACCGAGGAAATCGTCGTGCTGGAGTTGCGGGACACCACACCTGACCGTGGTCGGGGCTACGAGATCGCGCTGGACCGCGGTGCGCTGACCGCGTTCACGTCGTGGGTCGAATCGCGGCCGTCGCCGCGGGCGCGCCGCCGCAGTTACTGAGCGGGACCGCCCGGACGCCACAGCACGTCGCCGTCGGGATTGGCCACGCGCGAGAGGATGAACAGCAGGTCGGACAACCTGTTCAGGTACTTGGCCGGCAGCACGCTGATCGAGTCGCCATGGGCGTCGACCGCCGACCACGCGGACCGTTCGGCGCGCCGCGCCACTGTTCGTGCGACATGGAGCAGGGCAGACAGAGCGGTGCCGCCTGGCAGGATGAACGAGTTGAGCGCAGGCAGCGGTTCGTTGAACTCGTCGCACCACTTCTCGAGGCGATCGATGTAGCTCTGCTGGATGCGCAGCGGCGGGTACTGCGGGTTGTCGACGACGGGCGTCGACAGGTCGGCACCCGCGTCGAACAGGTCGTTCTGGATGTGTCGGAGCACCGCGAGGACGCGATCGCCGGGCTGGCCGAGCGCGACCGCCGCGCCGATGGCGGCGTTGGTCTCATCACAGTCGGCATAGGCGATCAACCGCGGATCATTCTTGGGAACCCGGCTGAAATCGCTGAGACCTGTCGTCCCGTCGTCGCCGGTCCGGGTGTAGATCCGCGTCAGATGCACCGCCATGCCCAAACCGTACGGGACGCGTCCCGGGGTGCGTTCGTGGAGACTGACATGGGTCGGCCCGCTGTTTACACTGACCGCGTGGGTGAGCGTTTCGTGGTGACCGGCGGCAGTCGGTTGGCAGGCGAAGTGGCCGTCGGAGGCGCCAAGAACAGCGTCCTGAAGTTGATGGCCGCGTCGCTGCTGGCCGAAGGCACGAGCACCATCACGAACTGTCCCGACATCCTCGACGTCCCGTTGATGGCCGAGGTGCTACGAGGCCTCGGCGCGACCGTCGATCTCGACGGCGACGTCGTCCGCATCACCTCACCGGACGAACCGAAGTACGACGCCGACTTCGCCGCGGTCCGACAGTTCCGCGCATCGGTGTGCGTGCTGGGTCCGCTGGTCGGCAGGTGCAAGCGCGCGAAGGTCGCACTGCCCGGCGGCGATGCGATCGGTTCGCGACCGCTCGACATGCATCAGGCTGGGCTGCGCCAACTCGGTGCCCGCTGCACGATCGAGCACGGTTGCGTGGTCGCCGACGCCGACCACCTGCACGGTGCCGAGATCCAGCTGGAGTTCCCGTCGGTCGGTGCCACCGAGAACATCCTGATGGCAGCAGTTCTCGCCGACGGCGTGACCACGATCCACAACGCCGCCCGCGAGCCGGACGTGGTGGATCTCTGCACGATGCTCAACCAGATGGGTGCGCAGATCACCGGCGCGGGGTCCTCCACGTTGACCATCACCGGTGTCGACCGTCTCTATCCGACCGAACACCGAGTCATCGGCGACAGGATCGTCGCCGCGACGTGGGGGATCGCGGCGGCGATGACCCGCGGGGACATCTCGGTGACGGGGATCGATCCGGCGCATCTGCAGTTGGTTCTGCACAAGTTGCACGACGCCGGCGCGACCGTGACGCAATCCGACGATGGCTTCCGCGTGGTGCAGTACGAACGGCCGAAGGCCGTCAATGTGGCGACGTTGCCGTTCCCCGGTTTTCCGACGGACCTGCAGCCGATGGCCATCGGCCTGGCGGCGATCGCCGACGGCACGTCGATGATCACGGAGAACGTGTTCGAGGCGCGGTTCAGATTCGTCGAGGAGATGATTCGGCTGGGAGCCGATGCGCGCACGGACGGACACCATGCCGTCGTTCGGGGGATACCGCAGCTGTCGAGCGCGCCGGTGTGGTCGTCGGACATCCGTGCCGGCGCCGGTCTGGTGCTGGCCGGTCTGGTGGCCGACGGTGACACCGAGGTGCACGACGTCTTTCACATCGATCGCGGGTATCCGAAGTTCGTGGAAAATCTCGTCAGTCTGGGCGCGGAGATCGAGCGCGTCAGCTAGGCTCCGCGAGCTGTTTTGCCCTCTTGCGCTGGGCATTTGGGCGTCTGGCCGACAGCACGTAGTATTTCCGTCAGAAGCCCACGGCCCCGGTTGAAAGACCTGAGGACGGAGCTTGACCGCCCTGGTCACATGCAGTACAGTGGCAGGGTTGCCTGAAAACGGCGCCTGTTGTTTGAGAACTCAATAGTGTGTTTGGTGGTTTTTGTTTGTTGTTTTTTGTTGTGTCCGCATTTTCCCGTTTGGGGGCGCAACTGTTTTTTGCCAGATGTTTCTGGTTTTTGTGATCGGATTTTTCTGATTCGAATTCTGCCGGGTGTGTCCCGGGGTTTTTGTTTGGAGAGTTTGATCCTGGCTC
>NZ_VKAA01000035.1 GCF_007096635.1 Mycolicibacterium sp. 018/SC-01/001 | reverse complement strand
GGACAGACGAGATTCAACACCCACCACACCCCCGAGCGCTTGCTGCGCCCACCCGACCACGACGAACCGGTCAAAGACCCGGGAGAACCGTCAGAACCCGGCGGACCCGCCCCACCCGACGGCGAAGTGGCGTGATGGCCGCTGAGGCAATGGGCCGCAGGCTATTTCGGCTCGCGGAAGTACGGTTCGACGGTGCCGGTGAGCTTGACGACCATGGGGTTCCCGCGGCGATCCCTGGCCGGCATCTCGACACGCACCCAGCCCTCGTCGACGTCGTACTCGTGGACGTTGGTCCTCTCGACACCGTTGAAGCGGATTCCGACGTCGCGGCTGAGCACATCTTCGTCGTAAAACGGGCTCCGCGGATCGATGGACAGATGATTCGGCGGAACGTCGGCAGTCTGATCCTCGGACATGGCCCAGAACCTACGCGACACGGTGCCCCGGAAGGCACAGTGGGCACGCCTCCCGCCTGCCACCCTTTCTCGACCGCCGGGTCAACAAAAACTTGTACACTCCGGGCGTGGGAAGGCCGAAGGGATTCGATCCGGCGGTGGCCGTCGATCAGGCGATGGACACGTTCTGGAGCCAGGGCTACCTCGCCACCACGCCGCAGCAGCTGGCTGACCGACTGCAGATCGCCAAGGGCAGCGTCTACCACGCATTCGGCGGTAAGCGACAACTGTATGAGCGTGCACTGCACCGGTACCTCGACATGCGGGTCGAGACGGTGGGCGCGCTGCTCGACAGCGCCGGACCAGCGAAAGACGTTCTACGGCAGGCGCTTCTGTTCCTTGTACACGCCGACTTCGAGCGGCCGGACCGGCGTGGTTGTTTCGCCACGAACAGCGCCGTCGAGCTCGGCCGAGTCGACGACGACGTCACCCGTCGCGTGCTCGACCTCTTCGCACGCACCGAGGAGGCCTTCCGCCAGCTCATCGAGCGGGGTCAACGTGACGGGGAGATCAGGGCCGACGTCACGTCCGCAGATGCCGCCAGCATGCTTCTGAGCGCAGCCACCGGCATGCATGCGCTGGCGCGCGTCGACCCCGGGCCCGAGCGTCTGCTCCGGGCGGTGGATGCAGCTGTCGCGCTGCTCTGAGTTCGGCCGCACGGGTTGTGCGGCGTTCGTCATCATTTTAGACTTCGAGGTCAAGAATACGTCGACGCGCGAGGTGGGACCACTATGAGTGGAGCTCTGACGCTCGAGACGTTCACCGCCCCGCCCCGTCGCCTCGATCCGCGCCTGGACATTCCCGCCCCGGCGGACGGGTGGACGTGGCCACCGACGTCGGTGACCCTGATCGCCGGCGAACGCGAGGCGATCCTGATCGACGCCCTCCCCACCATCTACGACGGGCGTGCGCTGGCCGACTGGATCGATGCCAGCGGCACCGTGCTGACCACCATCTTCATCACGCACGGTCATCTCGACCACTATCTCGGCGCCACAACGCTTCTCGAGCGTTTCCCCTCCGCGCGGCTGGTCGCGACCGAAGCCACCGTGGGACATATCGCGCAGGAGGTCGCGTCAGGCGCGGAAAGGGCAATGTACGCAGCGATGTTCGTCGACGAGCTCCCGTCGACGGTCGTCACGCCCGAGGCCCTCGACACCGAGCGGCTGGAGCTGGAGGGTAAGGATGTGCTCGTCGTGGCCACCGGCCAATCCGACCACGTCGATTCGTCGTACATCCATCTGCCTGAACTCGACGCCGTGATCGTCGGCGACATCGCCTACAACGACGTGCACTGCGCGCTCATGGGCAGCGATCACACGATGCGCCGACAGTGGATCGCCACCATCGAGGGCGTTGCAGCGCGGCACCCCGAGACCGTGGTGGCCGCGCATCGGCGGGAGGGCGCGCAGGACGACGCTCGCATCTTGTCGGACACGATCGCCTACCTCGACGATGCCGACCGCATGCTGGCCGAAGATCCGACTGCTGAGGAATTCGTCGAGCAGATGTTGCGGCGGCATCCCACGCGAGTCAACACATCGACTCTGCTGTTCGGTGCTGCCACCCTCGGCCTGAACTGAGCGGCGAACGTGCGGAAAAAAGTGGAGCTAAGGGGATTCGAACCCCTGACCCCCACACTGCCAGTGTGGTGCGCTACCAACTGCGCCATAGCCCCTTGTTGTGCTCATCGAAGCTACACCACGACCCGGCACGGCTCAAAATCGCAGGTCACGGGCATTCTCCACCGGCTTCGGGACCCAGCGGGCGCACCTCGGTCCGCTCCCGCGACGCCGCGGGTCGCGTTTCCGGAGCGAACACCCAGCCGATGCAGGCCACGCCCAGGATCGCACCGCTGACCAGGAACGCCAGCCCGTAGGAGGTGTACTGCGCGATGAGCCCCACCAGTAGCGATCCGCCGATCGACCCGAAGTCGGCCATCATCTGAAACGTCGCCACTGCGGTCCCGCCACGGGACTTACTGCCCACGACATCGGCGACTGCGGCCTGCTGCGGCGAGACGAAGATGCCCGTCGCCGCCCCGGCCACGTACGCCGCCGCCAGGAATACCGGTAGCGACGTCGTGAACCCCACCAGCGCAGTCGACACCGCCGCCAGGCTCAGCCCGAAGATGAGGAGCTTGCGCCGCCCCAGCCGGTCCGACAGATATCCACTCGGGATGACGACCGAGATGTTGCCGACCGCGAACGCCGTCAGCGCCACCCCGGCGGCGCCCGGCCCGCGACCCAGCACCTCGACCACGAACAGCGGGACAAGCGCGATCCGCAGACCGTACGACGCCCAGCCCGTCGCGAAGTTCGACATCAGCGCCGCCCGGTAGGCCCGATGCCGGAACACCGCCCGGAACGGCACCGGTGCCCCGCCGTCGTCGTCGGACGCGGTGATGACCGTGGAGTTCCGCAGGCTGACGAACACCACCGTCGCCGCGACCAGCAGTGCGGCGCCGTAGATGAGGAACGGCGCCGAGAGCCCCAAGCCGGCGGTGAGACTGCCCAGGATCGGCCCGCCCACCGAGCCGACCATGAAGCCCGACGAGAACAGTCCGGCGACGCGTCCGCGTGCGTCCGGTGGCGAGATGCGAATCAGCAGCCCCAGCGACGACACCGTGAACATCGCCGATCCGACGCCGCCGAGAGCGCGGAAAACCAGAAGCTGCCAATAGGTTCCGGCGAATGCACAGGCAGCCGTGGACACCGCGACGATCAGCAGCCCGCTGATGTACACGCGCCGCTCCCCCAGACGCTGCACCAACATTCCGGCCGGCGGCGCGCCCACCAGTCGCATCACCGCGAACGCGGTGATCACGAACGTGGCGGCGCTGATGCTGACGCCGAAGTGCCGCGCGTACTGCGGCAGCACCGGTGCGACCACGCCGTAGCCCAGTGCCACCACCACGTTGGCGGCGACGAGTACCCACACCTCGCGCGGCAGTCGAGGCGTCGTCCGACAGTCGCCGTCGGCGACCGAACTCACGAAATGACCGCCGACACCACTTCCCGCGCCGCCTCCTGCACCTGCGCGAGATGATCTGGGCCACGGAATGATTCGGCGTAGATCTTGTACACGTCCTCGGTGCCGGATGGCCGCGCCGCGAACCACGCGTTCTCGGTCGTCACCTTCAGCCCGCCCAGCGGTGCCCCGTTGCCGGGCGCCGTCGTCAGCTTCGCGGTGATCGGCTCGCCCGCCAACTCGGTGGCGCTCACCTGCTCCGGCGACAGCTTGCCCAGCCGCGCCTTCTGCTCACGGTTGGCCGGCGCGTCGATTCGCGCATATGTTGGCGCACCGTACTTCTCGGCCAGCTCGGCGTACCGCTGCGACGGCGTGGAACCCGTGACCGCGAGCATCTCCGACGCCAGCAGCGCCAGGATGATGCCGTCCTTGTCGGTGGTCCAGACCGACCCGTCGCGGCGCAGGAACGACGCGCCGGCACTCTCCTCGCCGCCGAAGCCGATCGTCCCGCCGACCAGGCCGTCGACGAACCACTTGAAGCCCACCGGCACCTCGACGAGCTTGCGCTCCAACCCGGCCACCACGCGGTCGATGATCGACGAGCTCACCGCGGTCTTGCCCACCGCAGTGCCTGCCGCCCACTCCGACCGATGCGTGAACAGGTAGTCGATCGCCACCGCGAGGTAGTGGTTGGGGTTGAGCAGCCCGCCGTCGGGCGTGACGATGCCGTGCCGGTCGGAGTCGGCGTCGTTGCCGGTGGCGATCTGGTAGGAATCACGGTTCGCGATCAGCGAGGCCATGGCGTTCGGGGAGCTGCAGTCCATCCGGATCTTGCCGTCAGTGTCGAGTGTCATGAACCGCCACGTCGCGTCGACGAGCGGGTTGACCACGGTCAGCGCGAGGTTGTGCCGCTCGGCGATCGCGCCCCAGTAGTCCACGCTGGCGCCACCGAGCGGGTCGGCACCGATGCGGATGCCCTCGGCGGAGATGACGTGCATGTCGACGACGTTGGGCAGGTCGGCCACGTACGCCTCGAGATAGTCGTGGCGCTGCGCAGTCGTCAGCGCCCGGGCCAGCGGCACGCGCTTGACCCCCGTCAACCGGTCGCGCAGCAACTCGTTGGCGCGGCGCGCGATCGCACCGGTCGCATCGGTGTCGGCGGGCCCGCCATTGGGCGGGTTGTACTTGAATCCGCCGTCGCGCGGCGGGTTGTGCGACGGTGTCACGACGATGCCGTCGGCCAATGCGGTGTCGCGGCCCCGGTTGTACGACAGGATCGCGTGGCTCACCGCCGGCGTCGGGGTGTAGCGGTCGGCCGAATCGATCATCGCCACAACGTCATTGGCGGCCAGCACCTCCAACGCCGACACCCAGGCGGGCTCGGACAGCGCGTGGGTGTCGCGCCCGATGAACAGCGGACCGGTGGTGCCCTGCGCCGCGCGGTACTCGACGATGGCCTGGGTGGTCGCCAGGATGTGCGCTTCGTTGAACGCCGCGTCCAGGCTCGAGCCACGGTGCCCGGACGTGCCGAACGCGACCTGCTGATCGACGTCGTCGGGGTCGGGGACGACCGAGTAGTAGGCCGTCACCACCGCAGCGATGTCGATGAGATCGTCGGGTTGCGCCGGCTGGCCGGCACGTGGGTTCGCAGCCATGGTTTCGATTCTGCTACGCGACCCGCCGCGGCAACACCGGGGACTGCATACTGTCCGCCATGGCCACAGACCGGCGCGAGGTGGCGGCCGTGTTCGCCGGCGGCGCCGTCGGCACGCTCGCGCGAGCCGGCCTGGAGGAACTCGCGGCCGTCGATCCCGGGCGCTGGCCGTGGGCCACCTTCACGGTCAACATCGTCGGCGCGTTCCTGCTCGGATTGTTCGTCACCCGCCTGCTCGAACGCCTGCCGGTGTCGAGCTACCGCCGCCCGTTCCTCGGCACCGGCGTCTGCGGAGGGCTGACCACCTTTTCCACCATGCAGGTCGAGACGATCAGGATGCTCGAGCACGGCCACTACGGACTCGCCGTCGCCTACACCGCGGCCAGCGTGGTCGCGGGCCTGCTCGCCGTGTATCTCGCCACCGCACTCGTTCGCCGGGTCAGGACGCGTCGGTGACCGCGCTGGTGTGGCTTGGTGTCACCGTGCTCGGCGGGCTCGGCGCGCTGGCACGCTTCACCGTCGACAAGGCCGTGTCGCGGCGCATCGGCCGGCCGTTCCCGTTCGGCACGCTGGTCGTCAACATCAGCGGCGCCTTCCTGCTCGGATTGCTCGCCGGAGCGGCGCTTCCGGCGCACCTGGCGCTGCTGCTGGGCACCGGTTTCGTCGGTTCTTACACCACGTTCTCGACGTGGATGCTCGAGACCCAGCGGCTGGCGGAGGAACGTCAGCTGGCCTCGGCGCTGGCCAACATCGCCGGCAGTGTCGCCGCCGGGCTGCTCGCCGCATGGCTCGGACAGCGCCTGGGAGCCGCGTTGTGACCGAAATACTGACGCTCACAGCATATTTCGCGGAACGACAGCGCAGCGGCGGCCGCTTCGTCGCCGACGCGCTACTCGAGACCTGCGCGGGCGACGACATCGCCGCGAGCGTCTGCCTGCGCGGCATCGCCGGGTTCGGCACCACGCACGTGCTGCGCACCGACCGCTCGCTGACCCTGTCCGAGGACCCCCCGGTGACGGTGACGGCCGCCGACAGCCCGGACCGCATCCGGGAACTGGCCGAGAAGGTGGTCGCGCTGCCGCAGCGCGGACTGATCACCCTCGAGCGAGGGTGGCTGGCACCCGACGCGCCGTCCTGGGACGGGCCGGTGCGGGTGTCACTCCTGCTGGGACGGAAGCAGCCGCTCGCCGGAGCGCCGGGTTTCGTCACGGTGTGCGACGTGTTGCGCCGCCACGACTTCGCGGTCGCCGATGTGTATCTGGGCGTCGACGGCACCGTCGCCGGCGAGCGCCGCCGGGCGCGGTTCCTCAGTCGCAACAGCGATGTGCCGGTGCTGGTCACCGGTGTCGGTCCGGGCGCGCAGGCGCTCGCCGCCGCCGCCGAGCTGACCGGCCTGCTGGACTCGGTACCGATCGGCATCGCCCCGGTGCTGGTCTGCAAGGTCGACGGTCGGACCGTCGCCCGACCGCCGGCCGACCGGGGCATCCAGAAGCTGACCGTGCACACGAACGAGGACACCCGGCACACGGGCCGTCCCGTGCACCGGGAACTCACGGCGCGCCTGCGGGCGACGGACCACGCCGGGGGCGCCACGACGATGCGTGGGCTGTGGGGGTTCCGCGGCGGTCAGCGCCCGCACGGCGACCACCTCCTGCAACTCGGCCGCCACGTCCCGGTCACCACCACGCTGATCACCACCACGGTGGCCGCCGACTACGCCGTCGTCGACGAGCTGACCGCCGAGCACGGCGTGGTCACCTGCGAGCCGATCGCCGGCATGATCGCACTGCACGACGGCCGGCGGCGCGGAACGCTGGCCCTCGACTGATCAGCCGGCCAGCAGGCCCCTCAGGCGTGGGACTTCTTCTTGCCGAACGGCAGGACCGTCATGATTCCGACGACGAGTGAACCGACGACGAGACCGATCACCGCCGACGCTGCGGTGTTGACCAACCAGGCCAGGACCGCGCCGACGCCGCCGACGTGGTGCACGTACTCCTCGGCGTGGTGCACCAGCGAGTAGGGGCCGTGCCAGCCCAGCGTGTCGGTGCCGACGAGCAGGATGTGCCCGCCCACCCACAGCATCGCCGCCGTGCCGACGACGGTCAGCAGGCTGAGCAGCTTCGGCATTCCCGCCACCAGCCCACGCCCGATCCGCTGGACGACGGCGCTCGATCGCCGGGTGAGGCTGAGCCCGACGTCATCCATCTTGACGATTCCGGCCACGACGCCGTACACCGCCGCGGTGATCACTACAGCGACCACCAGCAGGATGATCAGTCGGGGCCAGAACGATTCCGTCGCAACTTCGTTCAGCGCGATCACCATGATCTCGGCGGACAGGATGAAGTCGGTGCGGATCGCTCCGGAGACCATCTGCTTTTCGGCGTCAGGACCCTGCGCCGCGGAGGTCTCGTGGTGGGCGCCGTGGCCGAGGAGCTTGCCGAACACCTTCTCGGCGCCTTCGTAGCAGAGGTATGTCGCGCCGAGCATCAGGATCGGCGTGAGCAGCCAGGGCGCGAACTGACTGAGCAGCAATGCCGCGGGCAGGATGAAGACGATCTTGTTGCGCAGCGAGCCGACCGCGATGCGCTTGATGATCGGCAGCTCCCGCTCGGCGGTGACCCCGTGCACGTACTGCGGGGTGACCGCGGTGTCGTCGATGACGACCCCCGCCGCCTTGGCCGTCGCGCGCCCCGCCGCCGCCCCCAGGTCGTCGACGGAGGCCGCGGCCAACCGGGCCAGCGCCGCCACGTCGTCGAGGAGCGCGAACAGCCCACCGCTCACTGGACACTCCTGATCGGACCTGCGGTCATGGCCGCCAAGATTACCCCGCAGCGTCCTGCCAGGACTCTCCCAGCGGGATCGCCGCCAGAACCTCATCGACCTCACAGGAGAACCGCCGAAGAAGTGATCGTCGAGTGTCGGAACGACGTGTTAGTTTTCGCTGACATCGTCGGCGCAGGTCGGGGGCAGCGCGACGGGGTCACCGATCCGCAGGGGGTGCCGCATGCCGAAAGTGATCCGGCCGTGGCTGACGGTGGCTCTGACCGTCCTCGGCGCCGGCGTGGTCACCGTTTCCGCACCCGTTGTCGGAGATTCCGAAGATGGTGTGCGCGTGCAGAATTCGGCGATCGTCCAGAACGCCGCCCCGAGTCCGCTGCAGTACTACCCCCAGGTGGCCGCCCGCTCGTTTGCCAACGCCCGCCGTCTGGTCGACGAGTACCTGCAGGAGCCACTGCCCGTGCTCCGGGCGGTCGCCGACAGTCAGCACCAGGCGGTCGTACAGATCCTCCGCTCCGCCGCCGAACTCGACCCCGACGCGTTCGCCCATGCCGTTCTCGCCGCGGCAGAGCAACCGGTTTCGAGCCTGACGCGCGTCGTCGGAAGCGGTGAACCGTTTCGAACAGCCAGCAGTCTGCTGGTCAGGGTGACAGTCCCCGCAGCCAGCGGTGTGCTGGCCGGCGGGACCGCCGCGGGCGAGATCGCCGACGCGGCCGCCGACCTCGATCCCGTCCGCGTGGTCAGCGGGATGGTCAACCTGCCCGCGCGCACCGCGGACGGACTGCTCAACGGTCGCGTGGACGGCCAGCACGACGAGTACTTCGGACTGCTCGGGTCCGTCGTGCAAGCCCCTGTGAGCGAGGACATCTCCGGTCCGGTCGACTACCTCATCCATTCGCTGCGCGACATCGGGCAGACGATCGCCACCCCGGCACCGCAATCCGACCCCGTCGCCGAGCCCGCCGGCACGCGCGACCTCGACTCCACCCCCGCCTCCAGTCCGGTGAGCGCCTCGGACGACGCCGCGGCTGCGGACCACGCGGACCACGCCGGAGAAAGGCCGGCAGAGGACGCCCCGTCGAGCCGCCGCGGCGTCACCCCGCATCGCGCGTCACCGGCCCGCAGTCTCCGTCACCAGCAGAAAGCCTCCACCCCGTCGGCGTCGGAGTAGCGAACGCCCCCACGAGAGTTTCGTGCGGCAGCGCCTCGGGTATCTGCGGGGCACCCTGCGACAGATTGGTGACCGATGAAATCCCATCCGAGAACTGCACTGGCCGTGTTCGGCGGCGCGACGCTGCTCGTGTTCGCCGTGGGGTGCGGTGGCAGTGACAGCGGCGGCTCGACCAGCACGTCGTCGACGACCGAGACCAGCACGTCGACGACGTCGACCACTACGCCCGCGAGCACGGCGCCGTCGATGAGCACCAGTCCCGCTCCCGGCGGCGCGACGGGCGGCGGCGACGCCAACGGCGGCGGCGGCTCGATTCCGGGTGGCCCCACGGGCGGCGGTGACGCCAACGGTGGCGGCGGCTCCATCCCCGGCGGCCCCACCGGCAGCGGCGGACCCGGCGGTGGCGGCGGCTCCATCCCCGGCGGCCCCACCGGCAGCGGCGGACCCGGCGGAGGCGGCGGCTGCGTGCCCGGCGTCGGCTGCGTCACCGTCCCCTGAGTTCGCCCATGGCCTCGGCGCGGCCGGCTGTGCTGTTCGACGTCGACGGCACCCTGGTGGACTCGAACTACCTGCACATCCACGCGTGGCTGCGCGCCTTCGACTCCGAAGGGGTGGCCGTGGAGGGGTGGCGCATCCATCGCTGCATCGGGATGGACGGCACGACGTTGGTGAAGACCCTGGCCGGCGAGGACGCCGGCCAGGGTCGGCTCGATCGGCTCAAGGACAAACACAGCGAGTTCTATCGGGAGAGCACGCACCTGCTCACTCCCCTGCCCGGAGCGCGCGACCTGCTCCGGCGCGTGGCCGACCTCGGCCTCCAGGTGGTCCTCGCGACGTCGGCGCCCGAGGATGAATTACGCACGCTGCGTGCCATTCTCGACTGCGACGACGTCGTCTCCGAGGTAACCTCGTCCGAGGACGTGGACACCGCCAAACCCCAGCCCGACATCGTCGAGGTCGCGCTGGACCGGGCGGGAGTCGGTGCTGCCGACGCCGTGTTCGTCGGCGACGCGGTGTGGGATTGCGAAGCGGCCCGCCGGGTCTCACTGGCCTCGGTGGGCGTCCTCAGCGGCGGCGTCTCGAGGGGCGAGCTGTCAGACGCAGGTGCGGCGGCGGTGTTCGAGAACACCGCCGACCTGCTGGCTCACCTCGACGACACTCCGATCGGAGCGCTGGCCGCTACCGTCTGATCGCGGCCAGTCGTCGCTGCGACGCGGGGCTGGGCACATGCTGCGGCCACCAGAACCAGCGGCCCAGCAGCGTGGCCATCGCCGGCGTCATGAACGATCGCACGATCAGCGTGTCGAACAGGAGGCCCAGCGCGATCGTCGTTCCGACCTGCGCCATCACCGCCAGGTCACTGAACGCGAACGAGGCCATCGTGAACGCGAACACCAGACCGGCCGAGGTGACCACCGAACCGGTGCCCGCCATCGAGCGGATGATGCCGGTCTTGAGGCCGCCCACCTTCTCTTCCTTCAACCGCGACACGAGCAACAGGTTGTAGTCGGATCCCACCGCGAGCAGCAGGATCACCGACATCGGCAGCACCATCCAGTGCAGCTCGAGACCGATCAGGTGCTGCCACAACAGGATCGACAGCCCGAAGGACGCACCGAGGGACAGCAGCACGGTGCCGACGATCACCGCGGCGGCGATCGCCGCTCGCGTGATGATCAGCATGATCACGAAAACCAGCGTCACGGCGGCGATCACGGCGATCAACAGGTCGTAGTGCGAGCCGTCCTTCATGTCCTTGTACGTGGGAGCGGTGCCGGCGAGGAAGACCTTGGACCCCTCCAGCGGCGTGCCCTTGATCGCCTCCTTGGCCGCCGTCTTGATCGGATCCACCGTGTCGAGACCCTCGAGGGTCGCCGGATCGCCCTCGTGGCTGATGATGAACCGCACCGACTTCCCGTCGGGTGAGATGAACTGCTGGATGCCGCGCTGAAAAGCCTTGTTGGTGAACACTTCCGGAGGCAGATAGAACGAATCGTCGTTGCGCGAGTCGTCGAATGCGTCACCCATGGCCGACGCGTTGTCCTGTTGCGCCGCGATCTGGTCCTGCATGCCCTTCTGCGTCTGATACATCGTCAGCATCATCGCCTTCATCGACCGCATGGTCTCGATCTGACTGGGCAGCATCGCCACCAGCTGCGGCATCAACGTGTCGAGGCGTTCGAGTTCGGGAACGATGTTGGCGATGTCGTCGCTCATCGTGTTGATGCCGTCGAGCGTGTCGAACACCGAGCGGATGGCCCAGCACACCGGGATGTTGTAGCAGTGCGGTTCCCAGTAGAAGTAGCTGCGCAGCGGACGGATGAAGTCGTCGAAATTGGCGATGTTGTCGCGCAGCGTGGCGACGTCGACGGCTGTGTCCTTGGTCTTCTCGACCATCCGATGCGTGGTGTCGCGCATCTGCTGCGTGACGCTGTACATCTTCTGCATCGTCTCGATGCTCTTCTGCATCTCGTCGGCCTGCCGGAGCATGTCGGCCATCCGGTCCTGCTGGTACTTCTGGTTCAGCTGCGAGAGCGTGCCCTGCACACTCATCCGGAACGGGATGGTGCTGTGCTTGATCGGCTTGCCGTCGGGCCGCGTGATCGTCTGCACGCGCGCGACGCCGGGCACCCGGAACAACGCCTTGGCGATCTTGTCGATGACGAGGAAGTCCGCGGGATTGCGCAGGTCGTGGTCGCTCTGCACCATCAGCAGTGTGGGGTTCATCCGCGCGGTGCCGAAGTGGCGCTCGGCGGCGGCGTAGCCGATGTTGGCCGGGATGTCCGACGGCAGGTAGTTGCGGGCATCGTAGTTGGTCTTGTAGCCGGGCAGTGTCACGAGTCCGACGAGTGCCAGCGCCAACGTTCCGGCAAGCACCGGCCCGGGCCACCTCACGACGAGCGTTCCGATGCGCCGCCACCCCCGCGAACTGATCGCACGCTTCGGAGCGAACGCGCCGAAGCGGCCGGCCACCACGACGACCGCCGGTCCGAGCGTCAACGCGGCGACAACGGCCACCAGGGTGCCCACCGCGCACGGCACGCCGAGCGAACTGAAGTAGGGCAGCCGGGTGAAGCTCAGGCAGGACATGGCGCCCGCGATCGTCAGCCCCGACCCGAGGATGACGTGCGCCGTGCCGTGGAACATCGTGTAGAAGGCCGTCACCCGGTCCTGGCCCGCACCCAGCGCTTCCTGGTACCGCCCGATGGCGAAGATCGCGTAGTCCGTTCCTGCCGCGATGACCATCAGCACCAGCAGGTTCACCGCGAACGTGGACAGGCCGATGATGTCGTTGATCGCGAGGAAGGACACGATGCCGCGGGCCGCGCCGAGTTCGACGAACACCATGAACAGGATCAGCAGCATCGTGACGACCGACCGGTAGACCAGCAGCAGCATGAGCGCGATGACGCCGATGGTGATCAGCGTGACCTTGAAGATGCTTCTGTCACCGGCGTGCGCCTGGTCGGCGATCAGCGGCGCCGGTCCCGTGACGTAGGCCGTCATACCCGGCGGCGCCGGCGTGGAATCGACGATCTCGCGGACCGCCTCGACCGACTTGTTGGCCAGCGGCTCACCCTGGTTGCCGTGCAGGTTGATCTGGACGTAGGCGGCCTTGCCGTCGGCGCTCTGTGCGCCGGCGGCCGTCAGCGGGTCACCCCAGAAATCGGCGACGTGCTGGACGTGCGTGGTGTCGGCCTCGAGCTTGTCGACGAGTGTGTCGTAGTAACGGTGCGCGTCGTCGCCGAGGGGGTGATCGCCCTCGATGACGATCATCGCGGTGCTGTCGGAGTCGAACTCCTGAAAGTTCTCCCCGATCTGCTTCATCGAGATCCAGGCAGTGCCGTCCTTGGCGGCCAGGCCGACGGTGCGGTCCGCACCGACCTCCTCCAGCGACGGGATCAAGACGTTGGTGGCGACCGTGAGCAGAATCCAGCCCAACAGGATGGGCACGGCG
This sequence comes from Mycolicibacterium sp. 018/SC-01/001, assembly GCF_007096635.1. Lineage (GTDB taxonomy): Bacteria > Actinomycetota > Actinomycetes > Mycobacteriales > Mycobacteriaceae > Mycobacterium. The sequence continues at coordinate 23,383 of NZ_VKAA01000035.1, read as the reverse complement.
AGCGCGCGGATGACCCGCGCTACTCCCGAGTGCTCATCGCCCATCGTGCATCGTCCCCATCAAGCCTGACCTCGCCCTTTGTTCAAGCCCATTCGAGACCCACATCGAGGAGCCGCCCGCGCGTCACCCGGCGCGCCGAGAGAACGACAACTGGCTCATCGGATCTTTCGTCGTCGATCCGGGCAGACGTTACCGGTTCTGGGCGGTGCCTTCGCCTGCTGCCCGCAAATGCCGGCAAATGTCATCAGATGTCACAGGTGCACCGCGGTCCGTAGGCTGAGGCCGATGCCACCAGAGCAGCGCGCCGGGGTCGATCTGACCAATCTGGACGAGCCACTCGCCGAGGACGCCCGGGCGACCAAACGCGATCTCGTCGACTACCTGGACGCCGTCGCCGACCGGATGCTCCCCGTCCTGCAGGACCGTCCCCTCACCGTGCTGCGTGCGCTGCGGGGGCGTGCCCCGTTCATGCAGAAGAACCTGCCCGCGTACACACCGGACTGGGTGCCGACCGTGCAGCTGTGGGCCGAGGCGTCACACCGCGATGTTCGGTACGCGCTCTGCAACGACCGCCGCACGCTGCTGTGGCTGGCCAATCAGCGTGCCGTCGAATACCACCCCGCACTCGGCCTGGCCGACGACATCCACCGGCCCACCCACCTGATCCTGGACCTCGACCCTCCGGACGGGGCGGACTTCGGCGCGGTGGTCGCGGTGGCCGCCCTGGTCCGGCAGGCGCTGCGGGACGCAGGTCTGGCCGGTGCGGTCAAGACGAGCGGTTCACGGGGTCTGCACGTGTTCGTTCCCGTCGACCTGGCAGGACTGACGGCCCCGGGTGACGACGTCGCGGCGGCCACCCGGGCGCTCGCGGCACGCGCGGAGGCGCTCGATCCGGCGATCGCGACGACCGCGTTCATCGTCGCCGACCGCGCCGGCAAGGTCTTCATCGATGCCACCCGCGCCGGCGGGGCCACCGTGGCCGCTGCCTACAGCCCCCGGCTGCGGCCGGGGACGCCGGTCTCCTACCCCGTCGCGTGGTCGGATCTGGATCGCATCCATCCCACCGACTTCACGGTCACCACCGCGCTCGCCCATCTCGGCACACCGGATCCCTGGGCCGAGGCGATGCCCGCGGCGCAACGGCTGCCCGACGACGTCATCGCGCAGGGTCACACGATTCCCGTCGCCCGGGTGGCCGCGATGCACGAAGGCAAGCGCCGTGCTCGAGCCCGCCGGCGCGCCGGCGGCTGACTCAGTCGGGCGGCGCCGCGGCCACCGTGGTGACCTTTGCGAGACCGCTGATCGTCAACACCGACATCAAGATCGGGTTGACGAGCACATCGATCGCATCGGCGTGCTCGAACAGCACGTTGATCGCGCCGCTGTCCAGGTACTCGATGCGCGTGAGATCGACGCGGACAGGGGTGCCGTCCACCCCGGAGCGGACCGCGGCGTCGAGGGCGGCGGAGAATTCGGCGACATTGCTCAGATCCAGTTCGCCCGCCGCCGACACCACCGTGGTGCCGTCGCGGCAGCGGTCGGTGTGGACCCGCAACGGAGTGGCCATCATCCGATCCTCGTCTGCATGTGCACCGTGGTACCGGTGGCCTGGGACTTGATGGAGACATCCTGCATCAGAGCCCGCATCAGCCCGAGACCGCGTCCCCGGTGCACGGCCGGTGTCGCGGCCGGCGGCTTCCAGGTGCCGGTGTCGCGGACCGTCACATCCAGCCGATCGGCGAACGCGCACGCCGAGAGGCTGACCGTCCCATTCGGCGTGTCGCGATGACCGTGCTCGATGGCGTTCGCCAACGCCTCACCGACGGCGATCAACACATCCAGCGTCTGGTCGGCGGCGACGCCGGCGCTGCCGAGCCATGTGCGCAGCGCGGTTCGGCTGGCGGCCAGTTCGGCGACGTCGGCGGGCATGTCGAGAGCCAGCGGAGCGGGCTGGCGGTACAGCAGCAAGGCCACGTCGTCGTCGTAGCCGCCGTCGGGGGTCAAGCCCGTCATGATCACGTCGGCGAGCTCGTCCAGGGCCGTACCCCGATGAGCTCCAACGACATTCGTGGCCCGTGTGATGCCGTCGTCGATCGACTCGCGACGCCGCTCGACCAGGCCGTCGGTGTAGAGCAACAGCGTGGCGCGCGGGGGCATCGTGATAGTCGCCTCGGGCCGCGTTTCGGCGTATTTGACCCCGAGCGGTGTCGAGCGCGCATCGTCGAGCAATTCGGTGGCGTGGTCGGAGAGCACCAGGATGGGCGGAGGGTGGCCCGCGCACGAGTACGTCAGCTCGCCGGTCCCGGGTGTGAGCACCGCGCAGAACGCGGTCGTGCAGCGCGCTCCGGGAAGCCGGGCGGCGAAGCGGTCGAGCGCCAAGAGCGCCGCCGCCGGACTCGGGCGTTCGAGCAGCAGCGCGCGACAGGCGCTGCGCAGCTGACCCATCACCGTCGCCGCGGCCAAGCCGTGCCCCACGCAGTCACCGACGATCAGACCGATGCGGCCGTCGTCGAGGTCGACGACGTCGTACCAGTCCCCACCGACCTGCAGCGGACGCGTGGCCGGCTCGTACCGCACCGCGAATCCCGTCGAGAGCGCCGGCCCCAGGATCGCGTGCTGCAGCGCCAGCGCGGTTTCGCGCTGCTGGTCGATCTGGTGCACCCGCTGCAATCCCTGCCCCAGCCGCCCGGCCAGCACCGTGAGCAAGGTGTGGTCTTCGGCGGTGAACCGGCGCTGCTCGGACAATTCGATGTGGATCACCAGCACGCCCTTGGGGTGCTGCAGTGCGACACCGGCCGAGCCGGCTCGGGAGGTCGCCGGCTCGAGCCGATCACCGTCGCGCAGCGCGGTGATCGCCTGCCGAACGGGCTCGGACAATTCACCCCATCGACTGACGGGCTCCCCGGCACTGACGACATCCGCTGCAGCCGGGGGTTTTTGGTCGCCATCGGAGGGCAAGGTGACGGCGACGACGCGGCGGGCGTGCCAGACGGACCGCAGTTGCTCGGCGGCCGCGCGCACGGCGTCGTCGAGCGTATCCGCCTGCGCCAGTGCGTCACTGAGTGACGCCAGCGCGGATTCGCGCTGCACCAGATAGTGCTCGGCGGTGACGTCGCGCATCGTGCCGACCACCACCTCGCGGCCGGTGTCGGGGTCCTGGGAATGGGTGAACGTCGCCGTCACCCAGAGCCGGTGCCCGTCGCGGTGGGTGACGGGCACTTGGGAGATGGTGCCGTGTGGCTGATCCATCAGGCTACCGAAGGCCTCGGTGACCTCGCGGTGCGCGTCGGTGTCGCTGTCGGCCGACGGCCACCAGGGGTGCATCGGCGGGTACGGGAGACCGGCGGCGTCGTAGCCGAGGATGTCGGTGAACGCGCCGTTGATCTCGATGACCGATCCGCCCTCGTCGCAGACGAAGAACGCTTCCTGCAGCGAGTCCACGAGCGCGGTGCGCCACCGCGCGTGATGATCACGCAGGCGGGCGAGTTCGACGTTGGTTCGTACCCGTGCCAGCAGTTCGGCGGCGGCGAAGGGTTTGACCATGTAGTCGTCCGCCCCGGCCTGGAGACCGGTGATGGACGCCTCCTGTCCCGCGCGGGCGGACAGCAGCAGCACGGGCACCGCGGCGGTACGCCGGTCGGCCCGCAACGCGGACACCAGCGCGAGTCCGTCGAGGCCGGGCATCATCACATCGCTGATCACCATCTCCGGTGGATCGGCGCGCACGGATTCCAGCGCGCGCACACCGTCGCTGACAGCGTCCACCTGATATCCGTCGGAACGCAGCAGCCGACTCAGATAGTCGCGCATGTCCGCGTTGTCGTCGGCGACCAGGACCCGCACGGGCGCACCCGTGAGCGCGGCGCGACCCGGATTCGATTCGGTTGCAGCAGAGGCGGTCTCGTCGTTGCCGCCCAACCCCCACCGCATCGCCTCCTCGACGTAGGCATCCGCCGAGGCGCCCAGCGGTCGCGCCGACGCCGTGGCGATCGCGTCGGCGGGCAGGTGTGCGCTTCCGAACGGCAACCGGATCTCGAAGGTGGTGCCCTCACCGGAAGCGCTGCGCGCATCGATCGTGCCGCCGTGCAGTTCGACGAGCTCCTTGACCAATGCCAACCCGATGCCGCTGCCCTCGTGCGAGCGCGCGGCGACGTTCTCGATCCGATGAAAGCGTTCGAACAGCCGCGGCATCTCGTCGGCCGGCACACCGGTTCCCGTGTCGGACACCGTGATCAGGGCTCGGTCACCGTCGCGGCGGACGGTCACCGAGATCGTGCCGTCGAAGGTGAACTTGACCGCATTGGACAGCAGATTGAAGACGATCTTCTCCCACATGGCGATGTCGACGAAGACGGGTTCGTCGAGCGCCGCGCAGTCCACCGCGTATGCCAGGCCCGCGCGTTCCACGGCCGATCGGAACACGCTCGCCAATTCCGCTGTCGCCGCGCCGATCTCGACGGGCACGTACGTGGCCTGGGCGCGGCCTGCCTCGATGCGGGAGAAGTCGAGCAGGGCGTTGACCAGTTTGGTCAACCGTAAACCGTTGCGCCACACCAGGTCGAGTTCCGCCCGCGCAGCGTCGTCGACGTCCTCGCGGCGACGGAGCTCGGCGACGGGATCCAGGATCAACGTCAGTGGCGTGCGGAACTCGTGACTGATGTTGGAGAAGAACGTGGTCTTCGCCCGGTCGAGCTCGGCGAGTTCCTCGGCTCTGCGCTGCTGCGCGCGGTAGCTGCGGGCCAGACTGACGCCGGCCGCGAGGTGACCGGCCACCAGCGTGACGAACCCGCGGTAGCTCTCGTCGAGCGGCCGGTAGCGGTTCAGCCCGGCCACCAGGAAACCGACCGGCGCGCCGCCGCCCTGCTGCAGCAGCGGTGCGACCAGTGCCTGCGTGGGCGGATCGCGCCAGTCGCCGGTCGGCATGGGCGGGAAACCGTCGAGGTCGACGACGACGGTCTCGCCGTTCGCCGCCGGTGCGGCGGGCCACGGCCCGTCCTGGTCCGCGACGACGGCGGGCGCCGCGGGGTGGTCCACCCCGATCCCGCTCATACCGGCCAGATGCGCCTCCCCCTCTGCATCGAACAGATAGGTCAGCGTGAACGGCAGATCCCGCAGGTTCTGGCCGAGTTGCCGGTCCGCGAACGCGAGGATCTCCGTCTCGGTGCGCACCACACTCGGGTCGGAACCCAGATCGCGCAGCGTGGCCATCCGGCGTTCGCTGATGACCTGCACGGTGTCCTCACTGACCACGCAGAGCATGCCGACGACAGCGCCGTCGTCATCGCGCAGGGGGCTGTAGGAGAACGTGTGATAGGTCTCCTCGGGATAGCCGGACCGCTCGAGAAAGAGCAGCAGCGCGGTGTCCCAGGTGGCGTCCCCTGTGGATATGACATGCTCGATCCGTCCGGACACGTCGGCCCAGATCTCCGCCCACACCTCGCGTGCGGGCCGCCCCAATGCCCAGGGGTACTTGTGTCCCAACGTGTCTCGGCGGTAGGCCTCGTTGCAGAAGAACGTCAGCTCCGGTCCCCACGCCATCCACATCGAGAACCGCGACGAGAGCAGGATGCTGACCGCGGTCTGCAGACTCTGCGCCCAGCTTTCCGGCGCGCCCAGCGGGGTGGCGGCCCAGTCGACCCGGGCGAGATCGCGCCCGACCTCGCCGCCGCCGGCGAACACGCCGGGCATCGTCACGAGGAGCCGGCTCCTGCGGCCATCGCGGCAGCGATCGACGGGTAGGGCCGCAACACGTGGTCCAGCTTCGTCACCTCGATCGGCCGGATCACCTCCGCGTTGGTGGCGACCAAGCGGACCGTCACGCCGTCGGCAAGACCCCGCTCGACACAGCTCAACACGGCGTTCAGGCCGGCACTGCCGAAGTACGTGACGTGCGTCAGATCGACGATCACCGTCTTGCCCGGTGCCGCGGCGCCAGTGGACAGGGCGCCGCCGAGTGCGGAGACCAGTGCACCGGCAGTGTTCGAATCGACGTCGCCGCGGACGCACACCACCACCGCGTCACCGTCAGCATCGTATTGGACGTCCAGCTACCTCACACACCTTCGTATCCGCCATCAGGGACCCCTCTGCCGACAGCTACCGTCAGCCGCGCTCTGGCGTCGACCCGACGCGCTCGTGCACGGTGAGCATCAGGTGATCGAAATGGCGCCGCAGCCCCGCGATCTCACCCGACGCGGTGGTCAGCTCCGACACCAGCTGCGCGGCCAGTGCCCGCAGCTTGGTGTTGGTCTGCTGCGAGCGCCACAGCAACAGTTTGAAGGCCTGATCGGCGTCGACGCCGTAGACCAGCATGAGCGCGCCTTTGGCCTGCTCGATCGCGGCTCTGGCCGCGAACAGGTCCGGCAGCGACTCGTCCAGGACGGCCCGCCGCTCTCGGTCGAGGGTTTCGGTCAGGTCGACGTAGTAACCGTCGGTGCCGACGACCGCGCCGTCCTCGTCGTAGATGCGGTCGGCGATGACGATGACGTTGTGCTCGACGCCGTGGGTGTCGACGAAGCGGTGCTTGCTGTTGAAGGACCCGCCGGCATGCAAGGCGTGGTCGAGCAACTCCTGCACGTGTCGGCGATCGTCAGGGTGCTTGTGCGACAGCAGCAGTTCTGTCGTGGGAGTGACCTCTCCCGGCCCGTAACCGTGCATGCGCGCGACCTCATCGGACCATTCCCACCGCTGCCCGACGAACCAGAAGCGGAAGGCGCCTGCGGGAAGCTCACCTGCCGACGAGGAAGGCAGCCCGGAAGCGGAGGCGGACGCGCGGGCGGGATCCGGCATCGTGCCATTATTCCACCGCGCGGCCGTCGACTCGGCCGTCTACCCAGATGTCACCGTCCCGCAACGCATGTCGGCGCACAGCGAGCCGTGTGTTCAGGCGACGTCCGCGTCCTTGCGCCGGCGCGTGAATCGGCGCGCGACGCCGTACAGCACCACACCGACGAGCAGCAGCACCGCCGCGAACGACCACACCTGTCCGCTCTGCTGGGTCATCAGCAGGACGCACGACCCGGCACCGAGCACCGGCACGAACGTCCACACCCGGAAGTGCGCATGCGACACCTGGTCGCGGCGCAGCACCAACGCCGCGATGTTGGTCGACAGGAACACGAACAACAGCAGCAGCACCACCGTCTCCGCCAGCGTGGACAGGTCACCGACCAGGGTCAGCAGCATGGCCACCGCCGTCGTCGCGACGATCGCCACCCACGGCGTGCGGCGGCTCGGCAACACGCGGGTCAACGCGACCGGAAGCAGGCCCTGCTCGGCCATACCGTAGGCCAGACGGCTCGACATGATCATCGTCAGCAACGCACCGTTGGCGACCGCGATCAACGCGATGAGGCTGAACACCCAGTCGGGCACCCCGACACCGGATGCCGAGACGACGGCCAGCAGCGGGCCCGAGGACTGGGAGAGCTCGCCGGCCGGCAACGCGATCGCACTGGCCACCCCGACCAGCGCGTACATCACACCCGCGGTGACCAACGCGCCGAAGAGCGCGCGCGGATACACCCGGCTCGGATCCTTGATCTCCTCCACGACATTGGCCGAGGTCTCGAAACCGACAAAGGAGTAGTAGGCGATGATCGCACCGCCGAGAATCGCCAGCGCGGGGGTCGACCCGTCGGGGAACTCGACCACACGATCCACGTCACCCTGCCCGCGGCCCAGCATGACGGCCACCACCGCGATGACGATCAGCAGGCCGGACAGCTCGACGACCGTCATCACCACGTTCGTCTTCAACGACTCGCTGATGCCCCGGGCATTGAGGCAGGCCACCAGGGCCAGGAACACCAGCGCCGCCGGCACCACGGGCACGTCGACGAACGTCGCGAGATAGTCACCCGAGAACGCCAGCGCGAGCCCGGCGGCACTGGTGACCCCGGCGGCGAGCATCGAGAACCCCACCAGGAAGGACAGCAGCGGTTTTCCGAAGGCACGCTCGGCGAACACGGACGCCCCGCCCGCACGGGGGTACTTGGTGACCAGTTCGGCGTAGGACCCGGCGGTCAGCAGCGCGAGCACCAACGCGATCACCAGCGGCGCCCACAGCACGCCGCCCACCTCCTCGGACAGCACACCCATCAGCGCGTAGATCCCCGCGCCCAGCACGTCCCCGAGGATGAACAGGAACAGCAGCGGCCCGGTGATCCGGCGGGCCAGCTTCGTCGTCGCGACGCCGGCGTCGGGTGTCGCGTCGGTCTCAGATGACATCCCGGCTCCTTACCCGCTCGGTCGCCATCTAAGCCCGGGAAAACCCGTGAGGCCGCAGAATGAACCGATGCGCTTCGGCAACTTCATGGCTCCGTTCCACCCCACCGGGCAGAGTCCGACGCTTGCGATCGAGCGCGATCTCGATCTGATCGTGGCGATGGATCGGCTGGGTTTCCACGAGGCGTGGATCGGGGAGCACCACTCGGCCGGTTTCGAGATCATCGCGTCGCCGGAGGTCGTGATCGGCGTGGCCGCCGAGCGCACCAAGCACATCAAGCTCGGCACCGGCGTCAGCTCCCTGCCGTACCACCACCCGCTGATGCTGGCCGACCGCATGGTGCTGCTCGACCACCTGACGCGCGGGCGGGTGATGCTCGGCTGCGGGCCCGGTCAGCTGACCTCGGACGCGCACATGCTCGGCATCCCGGCCGATGAGCAGCGGCCCCGGATGGAGCAGTGCCTCGAGGCCATCATGAGGTTGCTGCGCGGGGAGACCGTCACCATGCACACCGACGGCTTCACTCTGCAGGACGCCCGTCTGCAGCTCGCGCCCTACAGCGATCCGTGCTTCGACGTGGCGGTGGCTGCGTCGTTCTCCCCCACCGGTCCGCGCGGAGCGGGCAGGCACGGCATCGGAATGCTCTCGATCGCGGCCACTGCCCGGCAGGGCATGGATCTGCTTGCCCAGCACTGGAAGACGTGGGAAGAGGTGGCGCTCGAGCACGGCCACGTGGCGGATCGATCGAAGTGGCGCCTGGTGGGCCCCATGCACCTGGCCGAGACACGCGAGCAGGCCGAGCGTGACGTCGCCCACGGAATCGCCGGATTCTCGAGGTATTTCAGCCACATCCTGCCCGCGGGTCCGGTGCACGGTGAGACGGTCGAGGAGATCATCGCCAACAACCGGGAATCCGGGTTCGCGGTGATCGGCACTCCCGCCGACGCGGTCGCCAAGATCGAGGAGCTGATCGAGGCCAGCGACGGCGGGTTCGGGGCGTTCCTGCTCTTCGATCACGACTGGGCACCCCCGGCGGCCAAGCTGCACAGCTATGAGCTGTTCGCGCAGTACGTGATCCCGCATTTCACGGGTCAGCTCACCCCGCCCCGTGCATCGCAGGAGTGGGTGACCGCGAGCGGGCGCGAATTCGTCGACCGCGCAGCGCATGCCATCGGCAAGGCGATCGAGGATCACGCCGCCGAGCAGCAGGCCAAGCATTCGCCGGCCACCCCGTAGTGCCCGATCGGGTCGAGCTGACACCGCAGCTGGTCGACGAGTGGCGGCTGCGCGCCGATGGACCGGCGGACGAGGATGCCGACACGCTGATCCTCCCGGTGCGCACTGCCGACGGCGCACCAGCCCTGCTCAAGATCGGGTCGCCGGCCTCCGCCGACGAGCACCTGGTGCTGCGGCGCTGGGCCGGCGACGGTGCGGTCCGGCTGCTCCGCGCGGACCCGCACCGCCACGCCGTGCTGACCGAGCGCGCGGGCCCGACCACGCTGGAAACGCTCGACGACACCGGCGCCTGCGAGGTGGTGGCCGGCCTCTACGCGCGGCTGCACGTGCCCGCGATGCCCCAACTGGCCTCTGCGGCAGACACATTGCGGGGGTGGCTCGACGATGCGGGGCATGCCGGCACCGCAGTGCCGCGCCGACTGGTCGACCAGGCGCGGTCCCTGGCCCGGGATCTGCTCGCCGACGGCGACGCCACCGAGGTGGTGTTGCACGGCAATCTCCACTTCACGTCGGTGCGCGCAGCCGATCGCGCGCCGTGGCTGGCGATGGATCCCCGTCCGGTCAACGGCGACCGCAACGACGACGTGGCGGCGATGCTGACCCATCGGTGGGATCGGGTCGCCGGGCGGGTGCGTGACGGTCTGAGGCAACGCTTCTGGACCCTGGTCGATGCTGGCGGGCTCGACGAGGACCGCGCCCGCGCGTGGGTGATCGTGCGGATGGTGCTGTCCGCGATGGCCGCGCAGCGATCCGACGAGGTGACGCGCTATCTGTCGGTCGCCAAGGCGGTACAGGACTGACGCCGGATGACGATTCGGTGAATACGCGCCGCGACGCGGCACGACTCGCGTTGACAGGGTATTCCGGACGGTATGGCTCTCGTCGACAGCAGCGGCTTCGCGCATGTCCGCATCACCGTCAGCGACATCGCGCGCTCCAAGAAGTTCTACGACACCGTGTTCGGCTGGCCTCTGGTGGTCGACACGTCGTCGTTGGCCGACGACCCGGGTATCGCCGAGTCACCCGAGCGGTTCTTCGGCGGCGCGGTGTACCAGACCCCGCAGGGCACGCTGTTCGGGCTGCGGCCGGGCGGTAGCGGCGGCTTCGACCCGACTCACATGGGCCTCGATCACGTGAGCTTCGCCGTCGCCGACCGCTCCGCGTTGGCGGCGGCGCAGACCGCGCTGGCCGATGCGGGAATCCCGCACGGTGCCATCTCGGTGCTGGAGGAGGCAGGCATCGCGATCCTGTCGTTCCAGGACCCCGACGACATCAACATCGAGCTCACCGCACCACTGACCTGACCTCACGTCACGAGCGTGGGCGCGTCGGCGAGTTTCACCACCTCCACCTGCGGCCGCTCGGGCACCTGATCGGCGTGGAACCAACGGAAGGCGAGGTTGCCACGCGGGTAGTCGACGGTGGAGATCGCATTCGGGTGCGCTGCTTGGCTTTTCGACACGACCACCGTCACCGAGCCGTCGCTGTTGGGCACCGCCGTCGCACCGTTGACCGAGATCCTGGCGTCGGTGGCGGTGTGGCCGGCCATGAACTGGTTCCACACCACGAGGTTCCAGAAGCGGCAGGATGGCGGGCGATGGGTGATGACGAGCGCCTCGTCATCATCGAGGTCGAAGCTCGCGTACGCATAGCACGCATCGCGGGCCGACCAGCCGAAGTTGGCGTCCGGGACCTGGTACGGCTCACCGAAACTGTTTGCGACCTGGCCGGTTTCGTGACCGAGCGCATGCACGTCGTCGACCCGCGCGCCGACCGTGAGCGGGACGATGGCGAACATTGTGCGCATCCAGGCCGCGCAGGCGCGCAGCGAGGCCGCGGTCTCGGCATCGGAGTGGCGGATCGGGTCGGGCGCGTCGAGCGCCTCGATGCGCCAGCTCACCGGCCGCCCGGTCAGGGGGTCCGCCTGGTAGTCCCGCGTGACCAACACCGCCATCCCCGGCAGCGGTCCGATCTCGAACGAAAACTCGCCGTCGGCGCCGACCTGCCGCCCTGCGTCGAGATCGGAGTCGTTGACGATCGCGACGATCCGGTCCGACCAGCTGCCGGGCGCCGGCTCGTTGTACGCGGTCACCGAAAAGTAGACGCTGTCACCACGATTGCCGCTGATGCGGTAGCGCCGATGCTCGTCGACCGGGCACAGGTGATACCACGCGTCGGTGTTGTCGCCGCCCCACCGGCGATCCCGCCGAAATGGTGTGTTCAGCTCGACGAACTGCGGGCGGCTGCGCTCGGCGAACAGGTACGTGTCGAACGCAACCCCGAGGGTGGTGGCGAGCATCCGGTACCCGTCGGCGAGATGGCGGTCGTCGGAGACGGCACGGTCGCCCTCGGTGAATCCGCGGTCGAGCTCGCCCAGGGTCTGGATCAATTCTCGCCAGGCAGTGGTGGATTCGGCGCTCACGTGGCGATTCCTCTCGTGATCAGGGTGGCGGTCCGGTCGAGCCAGCCGTCATCGGGTGCATCCGGATGGGTCAGCAGCGAGAGCATCGTGATGCCGGCGACAGCTTCGGCGAGCTCGGCGGCGTCGACGTCCGCGCGGACCTCGCCCCGCCGGACGGCGTCGCGCAGGAAGTCGCCGAGTCCGCGGGTGATCACGTCTCCGAAGCGGAGGAGCAGCGCGGCGTGCAGCGTGGGGTCGGCCGCCATCTCGGCGATGAGTCCCGGGAGGGCGGCGCGGGCCGGCGGCGCGGTCAGCAGAGCAGCGACGCGACGGACCATCTCGCGGATGTCGTCGGCCAGCGATCCGGTCGACGGAATCCGGGTCGCCTCGCCGATCGGGAAAACCGCCTCGTGTACCAGGTGCGCCTTGCTGGGCCAGCGCCGGTAGATCGCGGGCTTGCTGGTGCCCGCGCGTCGCGCGATCGCGCCGACCGACAGCTCGGCGTACGGCACCTCACCGATCATCTCGGCGGCGGCCGCCAGCACCGCGTCGTCGATGCGCCGGTCACGCGGCCGGCCGAGCTCTGTCGTCATTACGTGACTCAGGGTAACATAAGTGGCTGTGACACACGCCACACCTGCGGTGATCGAGCTGACCGATCTGGCCGAGCCACGCTACAGCGTTGCGGCACAACAGGTTCGGGACATGATCGCGTCGATGGCCGACAGCTGCGCGCTGACATCGGACGCGCTGCACGCCGCCGCGCGGGATGCCACCGGCCTCGACGACTTCGGAGCCGACGACTACCGGGACCGCCTCGACGTCTACCTCGGCGCGTTGGCCGACGTGGACGACATGCATGCGTGCGGCCGGGTGAACCTGTTCAGCCAGATCTCGCAGTGGCTGAAGAACCGGCTGCTGCTGACCGATCTGCTGCGCCGCCATCCCGAGATCGACGACATCGACGTGGCCCCGCCGGTCGTCATCGCCGGTCTGCCGCGCACGGGGACGACCCATCTGCACAACATGCTCGCCGCCGGTCCGACGTTCCGCACCATGCCTTACTGGGAGAGCGCCGAACCCTTCCCCCTTCCCACGGAGCGCGGTGTCGAACCCGATCCGCGTCTGGCCCGCATGGAGATGGCGGTCTCGGTGATGGACCTTCTCTTGCCGCACTTCCGGGCGATGCACGAGATGACCAGCGAGCACGTGCACGAAGAGATCCAGCTGCTGGCCAACGATTTCTCCACGATGCTGATGGAGACGCTGGCGCACGTGCCGACGTGGCGCGACTACTATCTCGCCCACGACCAGACGCCGCATTACGAGTACCTGCGCACCCAGCTCAAGGCGATGCAGTTCCTGCGCGGCGGGCGGCGCTGGTTGCTCAAATCCCCGCAGCACCTCGAGCAGCTCCCGATACTGCAGCGGGTGTTTCCCGGCGTCGTCGTGGTCTGCACCCACCGCGATCCCGTTCCCGTCGTGGTGTCGATGGTGGCGATGGTGGCGTACACGGCCCGGATGTACAGCGCCGCACCGCCGGTACGGACCATCGCCGCGTCCTGGGCGTCCCGACTCGAGCAGATGCTCGCTGCGCTGGTACGCGACCGCGACGTGCTGGCGCCGGAGCAGTTCGCCGATGTTCGCTTCGATGAGTTCATGACCGACGAAGCCGCCGTCGCCGAACGGGTACACGAGCTCGCCGACGAACCGATGACCGCCGAAGCGCGCGCCGCCATCCAGACGTATCTGGCCAGCCACCAACGCAATCGGTTCGGCCGAGTGTCCTGCACCGCCGCGATGTTCGGGCTCGACGAGCAGGAACTGGCCGACCGCTTCCGCGGCTACACCCAACGGTTCCTCGCCTAGCTTTCGGCCGGAGCTTCGACCAGCAACGACATCCCGTGTAGCGGAGGCATTTCCGTCGCGAAACTGTGCAGGTCGTCGACCGTGGCGATCTCGTTGCCGCTGAACATGTCCGACACCACAGAGCCCGGCGGCAGGTGCTCGGACCGCACGGTGCCCGCGATCTGCTCCTGTGCGAAATTGAGTACCGTCAGTTGGAACCGGCCCTCACCTTCGAGCTCGTGAACCAGCACCAGCATGCCGCGATGCGACACCTCGGGGATGTCGAGCTGGCGGCTCGTGGCGATCCCGTAGTGCGACCGCACCTTAAGAATGGCCTGCAACTGCCGGATGAAGCTGGTCTCGTCGGCGAGCTGTGCGGGGATCGGGCCGTACAGGTTGCGCCCCAACGGCATTCCGGCGGTGGACTGGCGTGCGTTCGGGTTGATTCCCATCAGATCGTGGGCACCCCGGTTGATCCAGCGGGTGTCCCCCTCGGCCACCAGCTCGGCGACCGCGGACACCGGCAGGGTCAGCATGCCGACCAGATCCCAACCCGACAGTGCGAAGACTCCGGGCTGCAGCGCGTTGAACATCGCCAGCAGCAGATGGGCGCGCCGGATTCGGTCGATGTCGCCGATGTCGTCCAGGTCTGTCACACCCAGCGCGGCACACACGACTGTTGCGGTGGTGCAAGCAATTCCGTTCGTGGTGAACGTCCGGTTGTACGGTGCGCCGGGCCCGGTGAGATGCTCGATCAGATCGCTGCGCACGGTCGCCGCGATTCGCTCGCCGGTGACCTCCTCACCTCGGAAGCTGTAGACGTCGTCGCGGTGCCCGTTCTCCCAGTGCAGCAGCTCATAGGTCAGCTCGTCGTGGTTCTGCAGCGCGTGTACCAGCGACGCCGGGTCGACGCCCAGCTCCAACGTCGTACGCAGTGTGAGCCGCAGGAACTCGGTGTCACCGGTGGCCAGGGCGTGATGGTAGGCGGGGCGGTTGACGAAGTCGTAGGACAGGTCGGCGCCCGCCTCACCGATCTGCCGGATGTCGTCGATGGTGAGGTTCAGCTCCTGGAACGTGAACCCACCGACCTTGCGCACCATGCTGGCGATCAGATGGTTCGCTGCCTCCGAGAGCGGGTGGCCTTCCGACCAGGCCGACGATCCCTCGGCTGCCGCCTTCTCCACCCCGAGGAACCCGTTGGCGTCCAAGCGAAGTGCACCGGTGCCCAGATCCGCCAGGGAATGCAGGGCGTCCCCGATGACCAGCCGCATGCCGGCGAACGAGGGGTCAAGCCAGTTGATCGACGGTTGCCCGTCCTTGAAATAGTGCAGGTACACCCACCGCCGCTCCACGCCGTCGACACCGGTGACCGGACGGGTGACGCTCCAGTTGGTCTCCTTCACGCCTTCGGCGTAGAAGATGACGCGCTGCAGGCGGCCGATGATGTAGCCGGCCTTGTCGAGCCACTCCTCGGTGGCCGCATCGATGTTGATGGAATCGGCGCCGGGAGGCACGTCCGGTAGCTCGTGCCAGTCGCGCGGGTCGATCTCGACCATGTGGTAGATACCCGGATAGTCGGCGTATTTCATCTCGGCCAGCCGGAAGTCGGCCCCCTTGCCGGTGTGGCCGGGCACGATGTCGTCGATGATCGTGCCGCCGTACCAGGCGGCCGTCGCGCACATCTGCCGGAATTCGTCCTCGGTGCCGAACGCAGGATCGATCTGGGTGCCGATGCGGTCGAAGTGCCCGTCGACGCTCGGGGTGTACTGCCAGCCGGAGATACCGCCCGCGCGCTTGACCGGGCCGGTGTGGATGGCCTCGATGCCGATCTCGGCGAACGCCTTCCACATGTCCTCACTGGCCATCGCCTTGAGGAACGATTCGTCCGGGCGGGTGATCAGCGACAGCGGGTACGCGGTGAACCACACCGACGCGGTGTCGACGGCGCCGCGCGGGTTCGGAGTGGCGAACGGGTTCTGCCACATCGAGCCCTGGCCGGAGAACTGCGCGCTGATCTCGTTGGCATCGGCCAACATCGACTGGGCCCGCAACCACTCCACGTAGGCGGGGTTGGTTCCGTTGGCCGGACCGTCCTGGGCCACCGAGCGGCGCACGAAGGAGTTCTTGACCCGGGGCCGGAACCGCAGCGTGCGGGGACGCGCCGGATGGAGATGCTCGGCGTAGGTGGGTTCGACCGACTCGTGTCCCTCGTCGGTGACCTCCAGCTCCGACATGCATCTCCTCCTCGTCGGCGCCCGCCGCTCGGTCGTGTCCGGTGTCCCAGCCCGTATTGCCACCGCGCCGTGGCCGGAAACCGCGAGACCCATACTGTGGCGCGATCGCCAGTGACGACGATACTGGCGGCCAGGGATTCCCGGCGTCACAGACAAGGAGCGTGGCCTGAGTAGCAGAAGAGCACGTCAGGTCGGGACCACTCTCGTCGCGCTGGCGCTGGCCGGCTGCTCGGCTGCGACGCAGCAGCCCACCGCGATGACGACGGCGCCGCCACCTGTGTCCGCCCCGGCGCCACGAGTACTGGCCACCGATCCGGTCGGCCTGGCCGATGGCGTCGTCGCCGACGAACGCGTACTGCGCGACCCAGGGGCCTCCGATGCGCTCGTCGTGGCCGCCGCCCGGCGCCAGCAGGCGGCGTACCGGCTGCTCGCCCGCCATCCGGAGTGGGATGCCCTGGCCCGACCGCGGATTCCTGCCGAGCTGCTGAGTCCCTACGACCTGAACATCGACGCCCGGCGACAGCTCGGGGCGATGGCGCGGCCCAGGGCCACGCTGCCGGCGTGGCGCATCGTCGCTCCGTTGCCCGTCACGGAGCTGATGGGCTACTACCGTCAGGCGGAGGCAGCCTTCGGGGTCGACTGGCACGTGCTGGCCGCGGTGAACTTCGTGGAGACCGCCTTCGGCCGGGTGGAGGGTGTCAGCACCGCCGGTGCGCAGGGCCCGATGCAGTTCATGCCGTCGACCTTCGCCGCCTATGGGGCCGGCGGCGACATCCACGCCCCGCGGGACGCCATCATGGCCGCGGGCCGCTACCTCGCCGCGAACGGCTTCGGGCGCGACCGCGACCACGCGCTGTACCGGTACAACAACTCCCGGCAGTACGTACGAGCGGTCAACGACTACGCGACGGTGATTGCCGCAGACCCGGCCGGGTTGCGCGGCTACTTCCACTGGGGCGTCTACGTCAACACGACCGCCGGCGACGTGCTGCTGCCCGATGACTACACCGCCGGCGCGCCGATCCCGGTGGAGCAGTTCCTGGCGTCGAATCCAGACGCCGGGCGCTGACATCGGCCACTGGTTGCCGGAACACCTAGACGCCGCGTTCGACCGGCATCATGCCGCGATCCACGGCCGCGACCAACGCGGCGTGGTCGGCTTCCGTCTGATCGGCATAGCGCCGGGCGAAGGCGCACAACGCCTTGTCGACCTTCTCGGACTTCCCGAGATAGCCGGCGATCATCGATGCCCCGCTGGTGCGCGCGTGCCCCTTGGCCAGCAGCTGGCCCACGACAGCGGTGTAATCGATGAGCGCTTCGGAATCCATCGCGTCCAGCGGGATCGTGCCCTTCATGTTGCGGAACTGGCGCACGTAGAACTGCAGGCCGTCGACGGTCGTCCAGCCGAGCAGCGGGTCGCTCACTGTCTGCAGCGCCTTCTGGTACTCGACCACCCGCTGGCCCTGATGGGCATGCCAGGCCGATTCGCCGTGCACGTAGCGGGCCAGTACCGAACGGCGCGCCTGTTTGAGCTGCAGGAAGACGACGTCTTCAGGCGAGGAGCCCTCCAGCAGCGCAACGTAGGCGCGCAGACCGACGCTACCCACGCCGACCACCTTGTGCGCGACGTCGACCACCGTGTAACCCCCGAGAACGCGACGCCAGTGCGTGGACAGCGTCGGAAGGTACTCGTCCAGGGCTTCGGCGAGTGCATCGGCTTCCCGCTGCGGAAGGCGCGTGATCAGCGGCGGCTCCTCGACGATCCTGCGCGTGCCGCCGACCTCTTCGGTGAACCGGGGCAGGGCGCGGTCGCTGGTCCGGTGCCGCGCGCGTTTGGCCGAGCGTCGCACCTCGTCGGCCAGGGGTCCGTGGGCTTCGCCGGCCAATCGGTCGACGTCGAGGCGGGTGAACGATCGCGAGAACAGCGGCTCGTCGGCCAGGCGCCGCACTTCACGACGGTAGGCCGCGACGCACGAGCGCACCGCGCACCCGCAGTCGTCCTCGGAGGCGCCGTTGTGGCGGCCCGCCACCCAGATGCTGGCGGCCAGTCGCCGCAGGTCCCATTCCCATCCGCCCGGATGGGCCTCGTCGAAGTCGTTGAGATCGATGACCAGATCGCGCTCCGGCGACGCATAGAAGCCGAAATTTCCCAGGTGAGCGTCGCCGCACACCACCGGGGTGATGCCGGTGGCGGGCAGATGCGCGACGTCGTCGGCCATCACGACCGCAGAGCCACGCAGAAAGCCGTACGGGGATGCGACCATGCGTCCGACCCGGATCGGGATCAGACGCTCCAGCCTGCCGCGATGGTTCTCCTCGATCAGCGCCACGGGGTCGGGCCTGTCGGCGCGCGGGGTCCAGTCCGCGAGCATTCGCCGGGGCACGCGTTTGCGCAGGCTCTTGCCCAGCGCATACCGCTCGGCACGGGTCACCGGTTGCTGTCGCAGCGAGTGGTAGGCCGCGGTGTCGGTGTCCTCGAGAACGGTGTGTCGAGTCGGCTCGGCTGTGGTCATCGCGTCCATGGTGCGCGGGTCGGCGCCCCGGCGGAGGAGTTCCGCGTCGATCGGAAGCGGTTTGTAGGCTCGCTGCATGCCGCTGACCGAGGGCGAAGAATTCGCCGGTTACCTGATCGAGCGGCTGCTCGGCACTGGCGGGATGGGTGAGGTCTACCTCGCCCGGCATCCTCGCCTGCCGCGGCACGACGCGCTGAAGGTCCTCGCGCCCACTTCGACCGCCGATACGGAGTTCCGCGCCCGCTTCACCCGCGAGGCCGAGATGGCCGCCACGCTGCGGCACCCGCACATCGTCGGCGTGCTCGACCGGGGCGAGTTCGACGGCCGGCTGTGGATCTCGATGGACTACGTGGACGGCACCGACGCCGGCCGCCTGCAGCACGAGACGTATCCGCGGGGACTGCCCGAGAGCGACGTCGTCGAGATCGTGGCGGCGGTGGCCGACGCACTCGACTTCGCCCATGAACGGCGCCTGCTCCATCGTGACGTCAAGCCGGAGAACATCCTCGTGACGGCCTCCGACGGGCGTCGGCGCCGCGTGCTCCTTACCGACTTCGGCATCGCCCGGCGCATCGACGACGTCAGCAACCTGACCGACGACAACGTCGCGATCGGAACCGTCAGCTACATGTCGCCCGAGCAGCTGCGCGGCCAGCCTCTCGATGGCCGTGCCGACCAATACGCGTTGGCCGCCACAGCTTTCCACCTGCTGACGGGCGCGCCGCCGTTCGACGACTCCAACCGGGCCGTCGTCATCGGGCATCATCTCGGGACGCCGCCCCCACGGATGTCGGCGCGCCGGCCCGAACTCGCGCACCTCGACGGCGTCTTTGCGAAAGCACTGGCCAAGAACCCAGACCAGCGGTACCCCACGTGCCTCGACTTCGCCGAAGCCCTGTCGGGTCGACGACGCGCCGCCGGCGACACGCAACCCCACTCGGCGCCGGCGGCGGGTCCGCACGATCGTCCGGCCACGCAACGACTGGAGCACCTGGTGCTGCGCGGCACCGCATACGGTGTGCAGCACAGTGCCGACGGTGCGTGGCGGCCCGTGTCGTTCCGTTTGATCCCGTTCGATCGCCTCGACCACCTGCCCACTCCGGTTCCCGTCGCGATCAGCGACCAGTTGGAGTCCGCCCGCCTCGATGACGGCGCGACGGTTGACGTGCAGGGGGTCTGGGACGGTGAAACGCTCGATGCCGACGAGATCACGGTCTACCCGGCTCCCGCGCCTCCGGCACCTCGATCGTCGCAAGCGACAGCGACATTCGATGTGGCGCCCGGAACGTCACCGAAGCCGCGCAGCCGTCGCCCGGTGGTCCTCGCCGCGCTCGCCGGGGTGATCCTGGTGGCGGTGGGTGCCGTCGCCTGGTTCACCGACGGATTCGGCGTCTGGGCGCGGCCGGGACCGATTATCACGCCGGCCCGCGCCACGGTGTTCGCGCCGGGCGGGGCCCCGGACAATCCAGACGAGGCCCGCCTGGTGATCGACGGCAACCCCGACACGTCGTGGTCCACCGTCACCTACACCGATCCGGTGCCGTTCCCGAATTTCGTCGAGGGCGAGGGACTGATGCTGCACCTGTCCGAGCCGACGGCGGTGAGCGCGGTGACCATCGACCTGTCCAGCACGGGAACCGAGGTTCAGATCCGGTCGTCGCCCTCCGAAGACCCTGGCGCGTTGTCCGACACCACGGTGCTGGCGCCGACCACGAAGCTGCAGCCCGGGCACAACCGCATCGAGATCGGTGATCGCACCCCGACATCGAACGTGCTGGTGTGGATCAGCACATTGGGCACGACCGACGGGAAGAGCCGCACCGCGATCTCCGAGATCACGGTGCAGGCGGCAGCGTCTTGACGAAGTAGACCCGCTCGAATCCGTCGTCAACGCGGCGGTCGACCTCGGTGTATCCGAGATACGGGTAGAGGGACAGGTTCTCCGTCATCGCGGCATTGGTGTAGAGGCGAATCTCGGCGAGTCCGCGATCACACGCGCGCTGCTCGGCGACGTCGAGCAACGCGCGTCCCAGACCGCGGCCATGGTGGTGCGGGGAAACCGCGACGGAGTCGACGAAGACGTGGTCGGGCTTCTCGACGAGGACGAGCACGCCGACGATGACGTCGTCATCCGTTGCGACGTACACGTGGTCGGTGGTGTCGATCAGGTCGGCATAGTCGACGGTCATCGGGGCCGGAGCCCGGCCGATGCGGTCGATGTAAGGGGTGTAGGCGTCGGTGACGATGCGGGTGACCTCGGGAACGTCACCTGGGTCCGCGGCTCTGATGACGGTGTTCATCGAGCGTGGTCCGGTCCGTTCGATTGCCGCATCGGATTGCCGACAGCCGTGACCCAAAAGGACAGCGGCGCAGCACAACTGGCGATCGGACTCGACACCATCACGGGGGCCGACGATACCCCCTGAGTACTCCTTCGGCCTGCTGTCAATACGTCGGGCTGAACTCGAACTGGTTCGACGTCGTCCTGCCGGCGAGATGCAGTGGCGTCAGCAGCAGCGCCGGAGTGACGAGCACGGTCGTCGCCAGGAGGACCGACATCAAGTATTTCTCGACAGGCGGCTGAGCCATGAACCAGCGCGCGAAACGATCCCCCGTGTTCCCCATGAGTTGAGGTTAGGCCGCAGAGGGCTGTAAAAAGGAAGGCCCCCCATCTCTGGGGGGCCTGACCTTCTCGAGTGGAGCTGCCGGGAATCGAACCCGGTACGGATTCTGTGCTGACCTGCGCAAATGCGAGAATTGACGGCGCGAAAACACGTCAACCGACGTGGCGTGACCTGCGGGTATAGCGATCGATGTTGATGGCATCAACGCCAGTAGGGACCGCTCTGGATGTCGTGCTACGACCTTGCCGAGAATCCGATCAGTCGTTACTACCCACCGCGATTGATGTGCCAGCGCAGTTCGCCGCTAGACAGCGCGGATTGCACCCGCCGGACCGGTAGCGTGCGGCAGATGGGGAAGTCGACAGGAGGCGCAATAGTCCTCGCGGCCGTCAGCGCCGCACTCATGCCGGGCCTCTTCGACCAGATGGTCATTGCCTGCGGATCGTCGGAGGAGCGGCGGCATCGTCGAGGTCCTCGACTCCGATGGCGATCGGAAACCTCGTCAATGTGCAGCTAGCTACCGGTCGAGTCTTGATGCTCTAGCTAATAGAGACAAAGGGCAACTCCACCTGGGTGTACTTCACGCGGGGCCGTTTCTCCCTGTGTCACAGAGCTATTGAGCGACCGCTTGATGACGATCGTGGGCGCTAGCAGGCGCTTGGCAACGCTATCTCGATGCCGTACCGTTGATCGCGTTGGACCGGTCCTGCACAGATCAATGGGCCGACAAACCACCCACGAGAGGCGCGTGACCACCCGGTCACGTGCGGTTTGTCGAACCCATCGAAAGGATCTCCACCCATCATGACCACACCCACACGCGGCAGGCTCAATGCCCAGGAGGCTGCCGAGTACGTCGGCCTCTCCGCATCCACCATGCGGGCCTACCGGTCTGCCGGTACCGGACCGAAGTCCTACAAGATCGGTCGGAGGGTCTTCTACGACGTCACGGATCTGGATCGATGGATCGAGGACACCGCCGTTCGGGCGACCAATGAGTTGACGCTTCACCTCGAATGCGATCGGCGCGTTGCTTCGTTCTTCGATCTGGGTGGTTACGTCGCCCGCGCTGGTGTCGACGTTTCGTCGGGTCCGCACGGTGCGATTGGCTCTGATCGAGGTGTCTGGTTCACCCACACCGATGCCGAAGGGATTCACGTCTTCGTAGCGGCGAACTACAAGCGGGCCAGCGCGGCGAAGGCGAAGGCGGATGCCGTCCAAGCTGCCCTCGAAGCAGCAGGCTTCGAAGATGTCGTACGGATCAACGACAACACCGTCCAGGTCAAGGACGAGGGGGTGTTCAAGTGAGTGCGGTGACTACCATCGCGAAGCGCGACGTCTACGAGGAGTGGAGCGACTTGGCTGGCCCCTGCGGCCGCAACAAGCTGCCCGACATTCTCTGGGAGTGCTACACCAGAGGGGCGTTCACCGTCGGCGAGTTGGACGGTGGTCCGGTGTTCGATACCGAGCTGCTGGCTTGCGCGGTTCAAGACGCCTGGTCCATGGCCGAGTACCCGGAGAGGTTTCTGGATTTCTGGTATTGGCAGGAGCTGTTCCTCGCTGCCGAGGAGCACTTGAGCTATCCCCAGTCACGGCTCACTGTCTATCGCGGAGTGCGGGAGGAGGCTTACCGAGTGGGGATGTCATGGACTACCTCGCTGGAGGTGGCGCGTTGGTTTGCAGCCAGATACAGCAACGGCAGCGGCTTCGTCTACAAGCTGGAGGTCGAGCCGTGTCAGGTACTGGCACAGATGACTGAGGGCCGTGACTGCGAAGAGGAAGTCGTCCTTGACCCCGAGTGCATCTACGAAGACGAGATGGAGCTGGTGGTCTAGTCCCAGAACACGACGGTACTGGCCGCAGCGCTTCGTCAGTGTTGACGACGTGCCGATTCGGCTGAAGTAACCTCTTGCCGTCGGCGGACGAATACATGCGCAGGGGTTCCAGTGCTGGTGCGTGTCGCCGCGTAAAAGGGGGAATTGATCTTGGTCAAGATGTTAATGACAGTCCTTGCTGGTGCTGGAGTGGCCTTGGGAACTGCTGGGGTAGCCACCGCCGACGACTACATGTTCCTGGACGAGGTCCGCCAGAATGTGGACGCGCCGCTCAGCGCTGAACAGGCTTTCAAGCTTGGCCACGTTGCCTGCGATGCGATTCGCGACGGAGTGAACTCAGGACTGTCGTTCGGCTCTGCGCGGGCGAAGGCCGATAAGGCTGTGGGGTTGACTGCGCTCATCGAATGTCCCCGGGCGTGCTCAGCGAAATTCCCCACCTGATGGCTGGGTCAGTGTATCGGCTGG
>NZ_VKAA01000034.1 GCF_007096635.1 Mycolicibacterium sp. 018/SC-01/001 | reverse complement strand
GCCCCGCAGCGCCCTGAGCCGCCGCGCCGGCCCGCGCCCCCGATGCCCCCCGGGCAGCGCAACGGCCGGCAGTCGCCGAACTATCAGCGGTAGCTATCCTCTGGGGCATGTCCCGCCCCGTCGCACTGATCACCGGGCCGACCTCGGGAATCGGGGAGGGCTTCGCACGTCGCTATGCCGCCGACGGATATGACCTGGTCCTGGTGGCCCGCGATACCGAGCGCCTCGACCGGTTGGCCGCCGAGCTGCAGCAGCGCCACGGGACCGCCGTCGAGACGATCACCGCCGACCTCTCGTCGGCCGCCGACCGGGACACCGTCGCGGAGCGCCTGCGCGCCGGCGTGCGCGTCCTGGTCAACAACGCGGGGTTCGGCACCGCCGGCGAGTTCTGGTCCGCGCCCTACGAGAAGCTGCAGGCCCAGCTCGACGTCAACGTCACCGCCGTCATGGCGCTCACCCACGCCGCGCTGCCCTCGATGATCGCCGCGGGCACCGGCACCGTACTGAACGTGGCCAGCGTCGCGGGCCTGCTGCCCGGCCGCGGCTCGACGTACTCGGCGTCCAAGGCGTGGGTGGTGTCCTTCTCCGAGGGGCTGGCCAACGGGCTCGGCGGCACCGGCGTCGGCGTGCACGCGCTGTGTCCGGGTTTCGTGCGGACCGAGTTCCACGCCCGCGCCGGCATCGACATGGCGGGCACCTCCTCGTTCCTGTGGCTCGAGGTCGACGACGTGGTGGCCGACACGATGTCGGACATGGCCAAGGGCAAGGTCGTGATCATCCCGGGCCTGCAGTACAAGGCGCTGACCACCGGCGGGCGCATGGTGCCCCGCACACTGGTCCGCGCGCTGACGCGAACGGTGGGCAAGGGCCGTGGCCGAACCTGACATGCCGTGCGGCTGATCGCGCTCCTGGTGGTCCTGGTGCTGACCGCCACCTCCTGCTCCAGCGACGACGACCGGCCCGACGTGTATTCGGCGCTGACCGCGGCGGTCGGCGAACAGCTCGCGTTCCTCGGCTGGAACATGTCCGTGGCCAACCTGCGCTTCGATTCCGACCACGTGCTCGTCGACATCGATGCCACGCCGTCGCAGCAGGACAAACCCCACACCAAGCCGCAGGACATCCGGTTCGGTCTCTACGGCGCGCTCGATCACCCCGTCGAGGCAAACGCCGTCGGCGGTTGCGAGGACGTGACATCCCTTGAGGTGCAACCGCTTTCCGCGGATTCTCCGGACCGGATGTCGGGCACCGTCTGCATCGGTCCGTTCCGCGACCAGAGTCAGGTGCGTGGCGTGTACGCCTATTCGCCGCGGGACCGCATCGCCGGATCGACGGTCGCCTACCCCGTCGCGTTCCCCGTGGGCCTGCCGGAGATCAACGCCAACGACACCGGTCTGGATCTGACGACCACCAGCCTGGACGCCTTCCGCGCCGACGGCACCGCCCTGAACCCGACCGCACTGGGCGATCCGGAGGCCTTCACCGGCAAGGGCTACATGCTGATCGGACTCGACGTCAGTGGGTTGGCGGTCCGGTACCGTGACGACGCCGCCGCCCGCGGCGGGCCGCTGATGGTGGTGGCCGCGCCGACGGTGCAGGGCCGGGGGCTCAGTCACGCATGCGACGTCTACGGCGCATCGGTGCTGGTCCTGCCCGAGGCATCCCGGGACGGCGTGCAGGTGCGGGCGTCGCTGTGCACGCAGGGCGAGATCAACGAGGCGCTGCTGTATGCGACGGTGTCGGTGGTCGGTACCCACGCGGCGCTGTGGACCCGGTGATGACCGAGCCGTCAGACCCGCCCGGGCCCACCGAATGGGGAGAGAGTCCTGGCGTCGGCCCGTGGTCGGGTGCGCTGCCCGACGACCCCCGATATGATCCGAACCTGTTGCGCGACGGCGACTCTCGCAATGTCGTCGACGCGTACCGGTATTGGACCCGGGAGGCGATCGTCGCCGACATCGACACCCGGCGGCACCCGCTGCACATCGCGATCGAGAACTTCGGCAACGACGCCAACATCGGCGCCGTCGTGCGCACCGCGAACGCGTTCGCCGTGCACACCGTGCACATCGTCGGCAAGCGGCGCTGGAACCGGCGCGGCGCGATGGTGACCGACCGCTACCAGCACCTGCGCCACCACGACAGCACCGCTGCGCTCCTCGACGCCGCCGCGCGGGACGGGTTGACCCCGGTTGCCGTCGACAACGTGCCGGGCGCGGTGCGCATCGAGGAGGTGACGTTGCCGCGGGCTGCGCTGCTGATCTTCGGCCAGGAGGGCCCCGGTATCACCGACGATGCGAAAACCGGTGCAGCACTCACGGTCTCAATCGCGCAGTTCGGCTCCACACGGAGCATCAACGCGGCGGTCGCTGCCGGCATCGCGATGCACACCTGGATCCGACAGCACGCCGACCTCGGCCTGGCCTGGTGATTTCAGCAGGATCCACACTGCGACGGCCGACGAGAGCAGAAGCAGCGCACCCACTCCGGAGGCGACCGACAACCCGTGCGTGAAGGCGGTTCGCGCGCCGTCGAGCAGGATCTCGGCCTGCTCCGGCGGCAGTGTCTGCGCAGCGTGGACCGCCTGCGCCAGCGAGTCGCGGGCCTGATCAGCCGTCGCAGAGGGGATTTCGGGCGCCACCACGACGGTGCGGTAGACCGCGGTGACGATCGACCCCAGCACCGCGATGCCCAGCGCCATGCCCAGTTCGTAGGCCGTCTCCGAGACCGCCGCCGCCGCACCGGCCCGCTCCTTCGGCACGAGAGCCAGGATGACGTCGCTGGCCACCGTGAACGCCAGCCCCAGCCCGACGCCGACGACGAACAGCGCCAGACCCAGCGGCAGATACGGTGCGACCGGCGTGAACACCAGCAGTGAGACCATCAGCCCGGCCATCGCGAGGCCGACCATCGCCAGCCCGGCCGAGAGCACCGCGCGGTGCGAGACGTAGCGCACCAGCACGCCGGCGAGCACGCCGAACACGGTGGCCGTCAACGCTCCTGGCAATTCAGCCAGTCCGGCCTTCAGCGGACCGTAGCCGTGCACCAGCTGGAAGTACTGCGACAGGAAGAACAGCAGCCCCGACAGTCCGAGCACCGCGAGCAGGTTGCCCGCGACGACGCCGGAGAACCGCGGGTTGGCGAACAGCCGGACGTCGATCAACGGGTGCGGCAAGTGGAGCTGCCTGCGCACGAAGGTGACCAGGGCCGCGAGACCGAGGACGCCCGCCACGACGACGTCGCCGCCGATTCCGTGCACGAGGCCGGTGAACCCCTCCTTGATCGCGTAGACGACGCCGAGCATGCCGACCATCGACAGACCCACGCTGGGCAGGTCCCACGGGCCGGGCTGCGGGTCGCGGTGCTCGGGGAGCAGGAGCACGCCGCCGGTCACCAGAACCACCATGACCGGGACGTTGATCAGGAAGACCGAACCCCACCAGAAGTGTTCCAGCAGAACGCCGCCGACCACGGGTCCGAGCGCAGCGCCGGCCGAGAACGCCGCGGCCCAGATGCCGACGGCGATGCTGCGTTCGCGCTGTTCGGCGAAGATCCCTCGAATCAGGGCGAGCGTCGCCGGCGCCAGCGTCGCACCCGCCACGCCCAGCAGGGCGCGGGTGCCGATCAGCATCGGAGCGCTCGTCGAATAGGCGGTGACGACCGAAACCACCGCGAAAGCCGTTGCGCCGCAGAGGAGGAGCTTCTTGTGGCCGATACGGTCACCGAGGCTGCCCATGCTGATCAGCAGGGCGGCCAGCACGAAGGAATAGATGTCGCCGATCCACAGGATCTGGGTGCCGGTGGCATCGAGATCGGCGGTGAAGAACGGGGTGGCGAGCGACAGCACGGTGCCGTCGATGCCGATCAGCAGGACAGCAAGGGTGAGGACGCCGAGTGCGAGCCAGCGGCGAGTCATGAGGTGCGTACTCCGTTCAGAAGAAGGTCGGTGATCAGTCGTGTGCCGTCGCGGGGTGCGACGCGACCGGCGCGGATGGACCAGTCGGTTGCGGCGACGAGGCTGTAGAAGGACTCGGTGAGCCAGGCGGCGGGGAGGTCCGGCCGAAAGACCCCCTCGCGCTGCCCGCGGAGGAAGAGCTCGCTGATCGTGCCGTCGATCTCGCCCCACACCTCGATGCAGGCGGTCACGTCGTCCTGGCTCTGGCTGTAGAGCAGCGCGAGGTAGGGGGCGATCGGCTCGCACGCTGTCACCAGCCGGCGCAGTGCCTCGTCGGCGGGGCCCTCCTGCAGGCGGACGCTCGTCAGCACCTCGGTCATCTCCCTGATGGCGAGTTGTTCGAGCGCCGTCATCAGCGCGGCGCGTCCCGAGAACTGCCGGTGCAGCGTGGCGCGGCTGACGCCGACCGCCGACGCGATCTCGTCCTGTGTCGCGTTCGGCCGCCGGCCGAGGTAGTCGGCTGCGGCGCGCAACAGATCCTCGCGAGTAGACATGAGACAACTATAGCTCATGTGAGACAAATCTGTCTCATAGCTTTTCGGGTGACCTGTGAGGCAGGATCGACGCATGGACCAGATGTGGGCCAACCGCGCCGCCAGCGCCGAAACCGCGATCACCCGGCGTCATCTGCGGCGGCTGTGGGGACTGCCCGGCACCCAGCTCGGCGTCGTCGCGTGGCCGGCGACGGCCGGGCAGCGGCGCTTCGGCACCTGGCACTACTGGTGGCAGGCCCATCTGATCGACAACCTCGTCGACGCCCAGGTGCGCGATCCACAGCCCGAACGGCTGACCCGCCTCACCCGTCAGATCCGCAGCCACCGGGTGCGCAACGTCGGCCGCTGGACCAACGACTACTACGACGACATGGCCTGGCTGGCGCTCGCGCTCGAACGCGCCGGCCGCCTGGCCGACGTGCCCCGGCACAAGGCGCTCGACACCCTGGCCGACCAGTTCCTCACCGCCTGGGTGCCCGAGGACGGCGGCGGTATCCCGTGGCGTAAACAGGACCAGTTCTTCAACGCCCCGGCCAACGGACCCGCCGGGATCTTCCTGGCCCGCACCGAAGGCCGCCTGCGCCGGGCCCAGCAGATGGCCGACTGGATCGACGAGACGCTCATCGACCCCGAGACGCACCTCGTCTTCGACGGCATCAAGGGCGGCTCGATGGTGCGTGCCCAATACACCTATTGCCAGGGCGTCGTGCTCGGCCTCGAGACCGAGCTCGCCGCACGCACCCAGGACCCGAGGCACGCCGAACGCGTACACAGGCTCGTCGCCGCGGTGTCCGACCACATGGCACCCGAGGGTGTGCTCAAGGGCGCCGGCGGCGGGGACGGCGGCCTGTTCCACGGCATCCTCGCCCGCTACCTCGCGCTGGTGGCGACAGACCTGCCCGGTGACTCGCCCGAGGACGAGGCGGCTCGAAGCAGCGCCGGAGCGTTGGTGCTGTCCTCCGCGGAGGCGGCCTGGGACCACCGGGTGACGGTCGAGGATCTGCCGCTGTTCAGTGCGTTCTGGGAGCGGGAGGCGCAGGTGCCGACGGCCGCCTCGGGCGATGCCCAGTTCGTCGAGGGCGCCGTGAACTCCTCGGACATCCCGGAGCGCGATCTGTCGGTGCAGCTGGCAGGGTGGATGCTGATGGAAGCAGCCCACGCCGTCGCCGGTCAGCCGTGACCGAACCCGCCACCCAGTCGCGCGGATTCCCGCTGCGGCCCTCGCGGCTGAGCCGGGGTTCCAAGACCAACAAGACGACCGACAACACCGCGGCGGCGTTGCTGCTGTTCGCCACCATCATCGCCATCTTGTGGGCGAATTCGCCGTGGGCGCAGGCATATTCGACGCTGCTGCACACCGAGGTCGGCTTCACGATCGGCTCGTACCACGCCGAGATGTCCGTGCAGCACCTGGTCAACGACGCTCTGATGACGTTCTTCTTCTTCATCGTCGGTCTCGAGGTGACGCGCGAGTTCACCATCGGTGAGCTCACCGATCGGTCCCGCGCCGCGGTACCCGTCGTCGCCGCCATCGCCGGGCTCGTGTTGCCTGCCGTCGTGTTCCTCGCGCTGAACCCGTCGGGGGAGAACGCCCAGGCGTGGGGTGTCGTCATCTCGACCGACACCGCGTTCCTCGTGGGCGCGCTGGCGATCATCAAGCCGGTGTTCCCGGCCCGGGTGCGGCTGTTCCTGCTGACATTGGCCGTGGTGGACGACGTCGGGGCGCTCGGGGTGATCGCGCTGTTCTACTCCGACGACATCCAGTGGGCCCCGCTGGCCATCGCCGCTGTGCTGCTGGGAGCGCTCGCCCTGGTGCGTCTGCTGCCGACGCTGCACGGGCCTGCCTACGCGGTGCTCGGCATCGCGCTGTGGGTCGCGCTCTACATGGGTGGCGTGCACCCCACGCTGGCCGGTGTGGCGGTCGCGCTGCTGATCCCGGTGTTCACGCCGGAGCGCCAACCGGTCGAGCGGGCGGTCGAGCAGATCCGGGCGTTCCGGCAGTCGCCCAACTCGCGGTATGCCCGTGCGGCCAGCCGCTCCCTGCAGGAGTCGATCTCGATCAACGAGCGGCTGCAGACCGCGGTCGGGCCTGTCGTGTCGTTCGGCATCCTGCCGCTGTTCGCTCTGGTCAACGCCGGGGTGAAGCTCGATGCGGAGAGTGTGGGAGCGGCGCTGCGGTCACCGCTGACGTGGGGCATCGTGGCCGGCCTGGTGATCGGCAAGTTCATCGGCATCACCGGGGCGACCTGGTTCATGCGCCGCACCGGGCTGGGTGTGCTCGCGCCGGGGCTGACGTTGCGACGGGTGATGGGCGGCGCGGCGCTGTCGGGGATCGGCTTCACGATCTCGCTCTTCATCGTCGACATCGCGATCGAGGACCCGTCCCGTCAGGACCAGGCCCGCATCGGTGTGCTGGCCGCGTCGGTGCTGGCGTTCGTGTTCGGCTGGGCGATCTTCCGGATCACCGACTGGCTCAGTCCGCCCGAGCCGGTCGGCCTGCACCTGCTGCGTCCCGTCGATCCGGATCGGGATCACCTGCGCGGCCGGCCCGACGCTCCGCTGACGCTCGTCGAGTACGGCGACTTCGAGTGCCCGTTCTGTAGCCGCGCGACCGGCGCGATCGACGAGGTGCGCGAGCATTTCGGCGACGAGCTGCGCTACGTGTGGCGGCACTTCCCGTTGGAGCGCGCGCATCCGCGGGCGTTCGACGCCGCGCGGGCCAGCGAGGCGGCGGCGCAGCAGGGCCTGTTCTGGGAGATGTCGCGTCAGCTGTTCGCCCATCAGGACCACCTCGACTGGTCGGACATCTACCGCTACGCCGTCGCGGCGGGCTGCGACATCGAGCGGTTCGACAACGACGTACGGCTGCATGCGTCGAAGGTGCTGCACCGCGTGACCGACGACGCCGAGGACGCCGAGGCGATGGATCTGAACGCGACGCCAACGCTGTTCGTCAACGGCGTGCGCCACAAGGGGCCGTGGGACGCTGCGAGCCTGATCCGCGCGTTGGAAGGCAGCGGCAGCTCACGGCTGTGAGTGGGCTGAATCTGCCCGCCGAAACTCGAGCAGCGAATCGCTGGGGGGAACGCACGACTCCTGGGAAAATGCCCACAGGCAGCCAGTGGGGAGGCGCAGGCCATGCTCGAAGTCATCGACAAGGGGTCAGCCACCGAATCGCATCCAGCACCCCTGCTCTTCGTCCATGGAGCATGGCATGCAGCGTGGTGCTGGGACGAGCACTTCCTCGACTTCTTCGCCGACAGGGGATACCGCGCACTCGCGATGAGCGTCCGCGGTCACGGGGGAAGTTCATCGCCGCGGCCCGTGAGATTCTGCAGCCTCACGAATTACGTCGACGATCTGGTGTCGGTGACAGATGCGCTGCCCACGAAACCGGTGCTTGTCGGCCACTCGATGGGCGGCTACATCGTGCAGAAGTACCTGGGACGTGGCGGCACGCCGGCGGCTGTGCTGATGGCGTCCGCTTCCGTCAAGGGCAGCACGGCCTTCGCGTTGCGCCTCATGCGGAAGCACCCGTGGCTCATGCTCAGGAGCACGATCACCGGTGATGCGGCCTACGGCTTCAACACTCCTGCCGTCACACACACGCTGTTCTATTCGTCCGCGACGTCCCCATCCGACGTGGAGCGCTACGCCGGAATGGTGGGAAACGAGAGCCTCCGCGTCGCGGCGGACACCATGCGGCCCATCGCCAACCCCGAGCGGGTGACGACGCCGGTCCTCGTCCTCGGTGCCGCGCTGGATTCGGCCATCACGTTGGACGAGGTAACAGCGACCGCGAGGGCGTATCGCACGCAACCCGAGATCTTTCCCGACATGGGCCACAACATGATGCTCGAGCCCGGCTGGGCCAGCGTCGCCGAGCGGATCGACGCTTGGTTGACGGGCCAGGGGCTGTAGGACCCCGCGAGCTCGCTGCGCTATCTCTGGCGGAGCATCCCGAACGCGACCAAGGCTGCCGCGAGCGCGGTCAGGATCAGACCCGAGATCGTCACGGCCTCCCGGAACTGAGCGATCTGCGTGGCCGTCCAGTGCGCAGCCGTGACCGCGCCGGAGAACACGACCGCCAGCACGGTCCCGCCGACGGCGACGCCGACGCCGGAGCTGAGCTGGCTCGCTGTGTCCACCAGTGACGTCCCGATCGTCGTCCGGTTCTCCGGAAGCCCGTTCAGGACGTTGACTGCGGCCACGACGCCCACCACCCGCATGCCCGCTGCGACGAGGACCAGCGCCACCGCGATCCACGGATAGCCGAGACGGCCGAGCATCGCGTACACCGCCAGCCCGGCGACGACGGCCGAGGCGCTCAGCCAAGCCGCCCGCTGCGGGCCGACCCGCTCGACGAACGGGTTCACGACGAAGCTGCCTGCGATCAGCACCACGACCTGCGGCAGCATCCCGATCGCAGCCAGCGCCGGCGGCCAGCCCCAGTCCAACTGGAGTTGCAGCGTCACGAGGTAGCCGAGCCCCGCGACCGCGAGTCCGGCCGCGGCCTTGAACGCCAGCCCGCTCGCCACCAGCGGGTGCGCCACCAGCGCCGGCGAGATCAGCGGATGCCGGGCCGAGCGCTCCCGGATCACGAACGCCGCACCTGCGACGAGCGCCGCGCTTGCCGCCACCCACGGGGCCCACGACCGCGCGCCGGCCTCGGCGAACAGCGTCGGCGTGATCAGCGCCAGCACGACCGCCGCCGTGCCCAGCGCGGCGCCGACGACGTCGAACGGGTCGCGGTGCAGGTCGTCGGCCCGGTCCGCGGCGATGCCGACGCGCACGCCGACCATGGCGAGCAGCGCGATCGGGACATTGACCAGCAGCAGCACCTGCCATGGCGCGACCGCGATCACCAGCCCGCCGACGGTCGGGCCGATGGCCAGCCCGACCAGCCCGACCGTCGAGATCAGCGTGATGGCCCGCAGACGCAGGCTGTCGTCGTCGAAGAGCCGGAAGGCGAGCGCCATCGAGCCCGGCGTCGTCATCGCCGCCGCGACGCCGGTGAGCACCCGGACGGCGATGAGCTGGTCGGCGGTGGTGACGAACGCGGTCGCCAGGCTCGCCGTCGCGAGCAGGGCCAAGCCGATGAGCATGATGCGGCGCCGGCCGAAGCGGTCCGCCAGTGCGCCGAACGCCAGCATCAGGCCGCCGAACACCACGGCGTAGGCGCCCGTCACCCACTGCAGCGCGGCGGTGGACGCGTGCAGATCGCGACCGATCGTGGGGAGGGCGACGTTGAGGATCGAGTTGTCGAGCATCTCGAACAGGAAGACCGCCGACAGGCCGACGAGAGCGGGCCAGGCCTGAGTCAGCGAGCGGGGAGAGACAATGCTCGGAGTGGAAGTCATGTCACTAAGCTAAGTGACTAAACTAAGTGAGTCAATATAGTGAGGTGGAATGCCGAGAACGTCGGAACGCGGCGGGCCGATGACCCGGCGCAAGATCTCGGATGTCGCGACCCGAATGTTTCTCGAGAACGGCTTCGACGAGGTGACCGTCGCGCAGGTCGCCAAGGAGGCGGGGGTCTCGAGCGTGACGGTGTTCAAGCACTTCCCGCGCAAAGAGGATCTGCTGTTCGACCGGGTCGACGACGCGGTCGAGATCCTGCGCGGGGCGATGCAGGACCGCGATGCGGGCGTTGCGGTGCTGACATCGCTGCGCGACAGGGCGTTTCGTCTGCTCGACGAACGCCACGCACTGTCCGGCGTGAAGGACGGTTCGATCCCGTTCTATCGGACCGTGGCGGCGTCGCCGGCGCTGATCGCCCGGGCCAGGGAGATCGCTGCGGAACTGACGCGAGCACTGCAGCAGTTCTTGAACGACGACGCTGACTTCACCGGTGACGCGGATCTGTTCGCCACCCTCGTCATCGCCGGATACTCCACGGTCCTGACCGAGACCGCGCGGCAGGTCATCGCTGAGGGATCGCCGGATCCCGTCGTCGACAACCATCGGCAACGGCTCGGCCGGCTCTTCGGTGCGCTGCAGAACGGGCTCGGCCAATCCTAACGGCAGGTGCGCGCGAGCTCGTCGAGGCGGATTTCCAGCACGGCGGCCAGCGCGACGACCGTGGTGAACGCGGGTGTGGCCAGGCGGCCGGTCTCGATTTTGCGCAGGGTCTCCGGTGAGATGGCGGCCGCGCGGGCGACGTCGGCGGCCTTGCGGGTGCCACGGGCGGCGCGCAGATAGGCGCCCAGGCGGGCGCCCGCTTCCCGCTGCTGCGGGGTCAGGGGAGATCGCACCATGGGGCAAGGATAAGCCCGGTCTAGAGTGGTATTTCTATACCGCTTCGGGAAGGGATGCTCATGGTCGAGTTGAAGACGGCAGCAGAGGTCGACGCCATGGCCGTCACCGGAGCATTCATCGCCGCACTGCTCGACGAGCTGGCCGAACGCGCGCAGGTCGGCGTCAACCTGCTCGACCTCGAGCAGCGGGCGCGTGAACTGATCGCCGAGCGCGGTGCGCAGTCCTGCTACTGGGACTACGCGCCGTCCTTCGGTCGCGGACCGTTTCGCAACGTCATCTGCCTGTCCGTCAACGACGCTGTGCTGCACGGCCTTCCGCACGACTACGTGCTCCGCGACGGTGACCTGCTGACCATGGACATCGCCGTGTCGATCGACGGGTGGGTCGCCGACTCGGCGCGCAGCATCATCGTCGGCACACCGCGCCCCGAAGACCAGCGGGTCATCGAGGCCACCCGGCATGCACTGGCCGCGGGAATCGAGGCGGCACGTCCGGGCAACCGCCTGGGGGACATCTCGGCGGCCATCGGTGACGTGGTCGGCGAGTACGGCTACCGGGTGAACACCGATTTCGGCGGGCACGGCCTGGGACGCACGATGCACGAAGACCCGCACGTGCCCAACGTCGGGCGCGCCGGTCGGGGCATGCCGCTGCGGCCGGGTTTGACGCTCGCCCTCGAGCCCTGGCTGGCCCAGGGCACGAACCGGATCGTCTACGACCCCGACGGCTGGACCATTCGCTCGGCCGACGGCTCCCGAGCGGCCCACAGCGAGCACACGATCGCGATCACGGATGGTGCGGCTCGGGTGCTGACGGCCCTGCCTGCCCGGTAGCCCTGGCGGCCTTCCGGCGCTTATACCACTCCCAGATCATCGGCGTGATCGACGCGACCGCGATCAGGATGAAGATCGGTTCGAGCAGCTTCTGCACGATCTCGAACTGGCCGAGCCCGTAGCCCATCAGCACCAGCCCGACACCCCACACCACGGCACCCAGCACGTTGAACGCGGTGAACAGGCCGTAGCTCATCTTCGCCGCGCCCGCCGTGATCGGCGCCAGCGTGCGCACGATCGGCACGAACCGGGCGATCACGATCGCGAAGGGCCCGCGCTGCTCGAAGAACAGATGCGCCTCGTCGAGGTAGCGCTGTTTGAGCACGCGGGCGTTGGGCTTGAACATCGCGGTGCCCACGCTGCGGCCGATCCAGTAGCCGACCTGGCCGCCGAGGATGGCCGCGACGGGAATGAACACCAGCAGCTGCCAGAGGTGGAAGTTCGCGTCGACTGTCGCGGCTTCGGCCGCCGTGCCCGCGGCCAGCATGCCTGCCACGAACAGCAGCGTGTCGCCGGGCAGGATCGGGAACAGCACCCCGGACTCGACGAAGACGACGACCAGGATGCCGATCAGCGCCCAAGTACCGAAGTAGCCGATGAGCTTGATCGGGTCCAGAAAGTCGGGCATCAGCGCGAGATTGTCGACGACCACGGCCACAAGGGTACCGGCGGCTTAGGGTGAGTCATGTCCACGCACAAGGCCGTCCATGTCCCCGAAGCCAACGGCGCACTGTCCGTCGTCGACGTCGACACCCCGTCCCCGTCGGCAGGTCACGTCCGCATCGCCGTCGCCGCCTGCGGTGTGTGCGGCACCGACCGCGAATTCCACGCCGGGCACTTCCCGGGCCTGCAGTGGCCGCTGACGCTGGGCCACGAGATCGCGGGCACCATCGCCGAGGTCGGCGACGGGGTCGAGGACTTCGCGGCCGGCGACCGCGTAGCGGTCGGCTGGTTCGGCGGCAACTGCAACCGCTGCATCCCGTGCCGACAGGGCCACTTCATGCAGTGCGTGCGCATGGAGGTGCCCAGCTGGCACTACCCGGGCGGGTACGCGGAATCGGTGACGGTGCCGGCCACCGCGCTCGCCCGGATTCCCGACGAACTGTCGTTCGTGGAGGCGGCGCCGATGGGCTGCGCCGGGGTGACGACGTTCAACGGGCTGCGGCAGACGCGCGCCAAGGCCGGCGACGTCGTCGCAGTCCTCGGCGTCGGCGGGCTCGGCCACCTCGGGGTGCAGTTCGCGCGGGCGATGGGCTTCGAGACGGTGGCGATCGCCCGGGGCACCGGCAAGGCCGAGGAGGCCACAAAGCTGGGCGCGCACCACTACATCGACTCCACCGCCGCCGACGTGGCCGCCGAACTGCAGAAGCTCGGCGGGGCTGCGGTGGTCCTGGCGACGGCGAACAACGCCGAGGCGATGGCGGCGACCGTGGCCGGTCTGCGGCCCGAGGGCGAGCTTGTGGCCGTCGGCGTCACCCCGGAGAACCTGCCGATCAGCCCGCTCGACCTGATCAACTCGGGCTTGTCGGTGACCGGGCATCCGTCGGGCACCTCCCGCGACGTCGAAGAGACCATGCACTTCGCCGTGCTGTCCGGTGTGCGTGCGATGGTCCAGGAGCGGCCGCTGGCCGAGGCCGCCGACGCCTTCGAGGTCATGGATTCGGGCAAAGCCCGCTATCG
The DNA here is from genome assembly GCF_007096635.1 of Mycolicibacterium sp. 018/SC-01/001. Taxonomy (GTDB): domain Bacteria; phylum Actinomycetota; class Actinomycetes; order Mycobacteriales; family Mycobacteriaceae; genus Mycobacterium. The sequence goes on along the minus strand of NZ_VKAA01000034.1, from coordinate 27,104 downwards.
CGTGGTGCTCACGATGTAGGGAAACGCCCGATTTATCCTGTGCTGCAGAGCATTAGCGTCGCGGCAATGGTCAACCCCATCTTCTCGCGGACGCTCGCTATGGTCGCGACGCTTGTCACCGCTGCCGGTTGCAGCTCGACAAGGAACGCCGCCGACGCCGACAACGAGCCTTCGAACGGATCGGCCGGCACGTCATCGAATGCTTCCGTGGTCCTCGACGCGTGCGCGCTGCTGTCAGAACAGGACGTGTCTGCGTTGCTCGGTGCCGCGATCGAGGGACGGCCCACCTCCACCGATCCCACGATGCCGGCCTGCCTTTGGGAGAATCCGGACAACTACGAGTCCATCGCGATCGAGATCGGGAATCCCGGGTCGGCGGCGAACAACACTCTGGCACCGTCCGAACCCGGCTTCCCCACCGTGGGGAGGCCGGGTCCGGACGGGATGCGCTTTCTGGTGCCCGGGCAGGTGGAATTCCCAGCGGGCGGGCGCAACAACATGGTTCAGGTCGCCGTCGGGTCGATGACGGGTGACCAGGCCAACGCCGCCGCCGTCGACCTGGCCCGCAAGATCACTCCTCAGATCCCGCGCTGACGAGTGCCTACAGACTCGAGAAATCCTGCTGCACGCGGCCGATCTCGACGTTCTGGCCCTTGAAGTCCGCACGGCAGCTCACCACCACCGTGTACGTCTGTCCGATCAGCGGAGCCGCGAACTCCAGCGGGGTGGTGCCCTTGGGGTTGACGCCGAAGTCGCGGCTGATGGGAAGGCCGAGCCCGTTGACCTCCCTGGCGTTGTAGGTGCACTGCGCCTGCAGGTTGGATGTGTTGCCTACAGTGACTTTGGCGCGCAACCCTTCGCGCACGATGTTCAAGGTGACGGCGTTCGTCGGTGCGGTCTCGACAGGGGCGGGCGGAGCCGGCGCGGGTGCCGGTGCGGGCTCGGGCCGCGGAGGCGGCGGCGGAGCCACGGCGGCCGGCTCGCCGAGAGACAGCCCCACGACGCTGAACTCGTCGTTTCCCGAGCGACGCATACCGACGCCGAAGTCCTTGTAACTGCAATTGGCGATCAACGGGCGCTGCTGATTGATCAGGTCCTCGGTTGCCTCGGATGTGGGGTCACCCGACATGCGTGCCTCGGCAACCTTGCCTCGGTAGCGACCCGCTGGTGGCACTCCCGGCGCCGTGTTGCCGGCGACGGCCTGCGCATTGCCCTCGAGGTCGATGTTGTAGTTCAGGGGTCCACAGGACGTCTGGCTGCGCGCGACGTTGACGGCGACGCGAATCGCGTCGAGTGGGCTGGCGTGTGCAACCGGCATCGCCACCACCCCCGACAGTGCGAAAAGACCTGCGGATGACAGACATACGATCGACCGGGTCGTGGTCACGGCAATTTCCCCCTGGATTCTCGGTGAGTGCCTCGAACTTAAGTCGCTGAGCCTCGAGCGATAAATAGGGTGTTTCCCTACATCGGCGAGACGAGCGCCATCGCCCGATGGCATAGGGAAACCCCTGATTTATCGTGTCGGCCGGGACGCATAGCGTCGGCATGATTGACGATCGCACCTACAGAAGCGAGGATCCATGCCCGACGTACGTGCTCTGGCCGCGGCGGTGATCGCCTGTGGTGCTGGTCTTTTGATGGTTTCACCGACGGCGCTGGCAGACGCGGGCACCTTCGTGGAAGAGCTCACCATCAACAACGTGTGGCTACCGGGCAAGAACACCGCTGAGGTCATCGACGCCGGTTACCGAACGTGTGGGGATCTGCGCAGCGGGGTGTCCGTGCTCGACGAGATGAGCCGAGTGGAGAACATGTACCAGTTCGGGCAGGGCACGCTCTTCGTCAGCGCCGCCAGCACCCACCTCTGCCCCGACTTCGCCGGATAACCTCAGCGGTCCGTGTCGTCGGCCATGCGGCGGGCCAGCGCGGCGCGCGAACTGATCCCGAACTTGCGATAGATGCGAGACAGATTGGCCTCCACTGTCTTCGGGCTGATGAACAACGAGGACGCGATGTCACGGTTGGTCATCCCGGATGCGGCGAGTTCGGCAACTCGCTGCTCGGACGGCGTCAACGCGGTCGAACGATGGGGACCGACGTTGGCGCGCCCCAGTTCCAGCCGGGTGCGTTCGGCCCACAGCGGAGTGTTGAGTCTCTCGAATGTCCGCAACGCATCGGTGAATGCTTCGGAGGCGGCCTGATTGCGGCGCTGCCGACGTTCGAGTTTTCCCACGAGCAGCTGGGTGCGCGCGCGCTCGAACGGCATCGGCAGCCGCTCGTGTTCGGTCAACGCCCGCCGAGCCGCCTGCGTCGCGGCGTCGATGTCACCGCGCGCAGCCAACAGCATCGCGCGGCAGCGCGCACCGCACGCCAACGGCCACGCTCGGTCCAGCCGTCGACCGTCGTCCAGTAACCGGTCGATCAACCGCTCGGCATCGTCGAGACGTCCCACGCTGATCATGGCCTCGGCGGCATCCGGGACGAACAAGCCGATCATGATCTCCAGTGCCATCGGGGCCGAACCGATCAGTGCCAGAGCCGGTTCCAGGGTCTGGAGGGCCGCCTCGTAGTTGCCCAGCGAGACCTCGAGGAAGGCGAGAGTGGCGAGTGGATAGCGCAACGTCGAGGGTGCGCCGAGCCGGTACAGCTGCGTGATCGCCTCGGCGACATCGTCTCTGGCTCGCTGCTCCTGGCCCGCGTACGCGGCAACAGTCGCTCGCATCGTGAGGCCGACGGCCAGCGGCTGCGCATCGCCCAGGGCTTGCGCGCGCTGCAACGCATCCTCGGTCAGCAGCTCGGCCTCGACCAGGTCGCCACGCCACAGCGCAATCAGGAAGCTGTGGAAATCGAGGGTGGCGAGCTGATGTTCCTCGCCGCGGTCCAGTGATCGCCGCCGTACCGCGCCCATCGCCTCGTGGCCGCGGTCGAGTTGACCGGTCCACGCCAACAGCAGCGCGTTGTTGAACGAGGCACGCAGAATCGGCGGGGTGGCCGATCCCGGATCCTCCAGTTCCAGCGCACGATTCATCGCCGTCTGGTCGAAACCCAACCCGAGTGCGAAGCGCTGCATCGCCTGGAAAGCCAACGCCGCGCTCAGGACGGCGTCGTCGTCCAGTCCGGTCGCGAGGGTGACGGCCTCATCGATGGTTGCGGCGGACTCGGCCATCTGTGCCAGGTTGAGGTGCGCGTAGGACAGCAGCGTCAGCGCGAACGCGCGCCGGGCAGGATCCTGCGCCGAATCGGCCAGCACGCGGGGCAGGACCGCCGCCATCTCGGCGAAGTCCTCCTCGGCGGTGCGGACCAGGGCGAGCAAGGTCAGTGCTTCGGCGCGTAGGGGCCCCGGCGGCAGGCTGCCGACGGGCTGCTCCAGTCGGGTCGCGGCCTCGCCGAAGTTGGCGGCGTGGAGGTGGTGCCGGGCCGCGGCGATGCGACGCTCGGGAGTGTCGCCGCCGAGGTCGATCGCCATGTCGAGCAGTTCGGCAGCGGTGGCCGGTGCCCCGCGGTCGCCGGCCGACACTGCTGCGGTGTCCAGCGAGTGGAGCGTCGGCTCATCGGCGACAGTGACCGCACGGGCCAGGTGTCGGGCACGGAGTTCCGGCTCGGTGACGATGCCGGCCAGCGCGGCATGCATCTGTCTCCGCCGGGGTCCCGATGCATGCGCGTAGACGCCTGCGGCCAGCAGCGGATGGGAGAACCGGATTCTTCGGTCCTCGATGTGAACGAGCCCCTTCGCTTCGGCTTCGTCGAGGATGGCAGACAGCCGCTCGCCGGTGACGTGCAACGCGTCTGCGATGAGGTCGAGTGTCGGCGTGCCGGCGCAGGAGACGGCGAGGAGGGCGTCGGCTGTCGGTGCGCCGATGTCGGTGACTCTGGCCCGAACCAAGTCGGAAAGCGTTGTCTGCAATGCCTTTTCGCCCCGCACCGACGATTGGGCTAGTTGCAGGGCGTAGAAGGGATTGCCGCCGCTGATGTCATGGATGCGGACCATCTCCGGTCGGGGCAGCGATTCGCCGAGGCGCTGGGCGATGATGGTCCGCAGCGCCCCAAGGCTCAGCGGTCCGACGGTGATCCGCCTGCTGGAGTCCGGGCGGGGCAGCGGCTCGCTGACCAGGTCGACGGCGGGAGTCGCACCGGTTCGTAGCGCGGCGAGCAGTCCCACCGGACCTGAGAGCCGGCGCGCTGCGAACCTGACGGCGTCCGCGCTGGCGCGATCGAGCCACTGCAGGTCGTCGATGGCAATCAGGACCGGTCCGCGTTCTGTCAGGTCCTCGATCACCGACAGGAACGCCGCGGCCACCGCTCGCGGATCGGTCGGCGCAGCATCGGTGTCGCCGCGCAGCAGCACGTGGTCGAGCGCGAGCCGCTGCGGCGCGGGCAGGTTGTCGGTCACCGCCGCGTCGACGCGGCTCAGCAGATCGGCCAGCGACACGTAGGCAAGCACCGATTCCGTCTGCGTCGGACGTGTGGCGAGCACCTGAAAATCCCGCTCGTGCGCCTGCTCGACCCCGGTGAGCCATATCGTCGTCTTGCCGATTCCCGGTTCGCCGTCGATCACCAGGCTGGTGGGCTCGCAGCTCGCGTCGTCGAGAAATCGGGCGAGCGCAGCATTTTCCGCGTCACGGCTCACCACCCCCGCAGCCATCTGCGGATCATGTCACAGCGGGTGCTCTGGTCGGTGCGACGCCGTGGTAGGGATTCGCCTGATTTAACCGCTCGTTGCAGCTCATATCGTCGCCATGGTGAGCACCGCGCAACCGTGTTATCTGGCCGAGTGGTATCGGGCCGCGGCCGCGCGGGAATCGCTCGAACGAGCGCTGGCCGTTCTCGAAGCGTCCCGACCCGGACCGGCCGTTCGACTCATGTTCCTGATCGCGGTACCCACCGATGAGATGCTGCTCGGAGTGTTCCGAGCTGAATCGGCCGACGTGGTCTCCGCGCTGTGTGAGCACGCCGGTCTGCCGATCGACAGGCTCACCGCGGCGACGGACATGGGCCTGATGATGTCTTCTTGATGGCCTGCGGTGCTGTGGAGCGGCACGGTTCTTGAGATACTGACCCACAGCACCCCCAGCCGAGAGGAACAGTCATGCCCATCGCCACGCCCGAGGTCTACGCCGAGATGCTGAGCCGGGCCAAGGAGCACTCGTTCGCCTTTCCCGCGATCAACTGCGTGGGGTCGGAGAGCGTCAATGCCGCGATCAAGGGCTTCGCCGACGCCGGCTCGGACGGCATCATCCAATTCTCCACCGGCGGTGCGGAATTCGCGTCAGGCCTGGGTATCAAGGAGATGGTGACCGGCGCGGTCGCGCTGGCCGAGTTCGCGCACGTGGTCGCCGCCAAGTACGACGTCACCGTCGCACTGCACACCGACCACTGCCCCAAGGACAAGCTCGACACCTACGTCCGGCCGCTGCTGGCCATCTCGGCCGAGCGCGTCGCCAAGGGACAGAACCCGCTGTTCCAGTCGCACATGTGGGACGGCTCGGCGGTGCCGATCGACGAGAACCTGGAGATCGCGCAGGAACTGCTCAAGCAGGCCGCGGCGGCCAAGATCATCCTCGAGATCGAGATCGGCGTGGTCGGCGGCGAAGAAGACGGTGTCGAGGCCGAGATCAACGACAAGCTCTACACCACGTCCGAGGATTTCGAGAAGACCATCTCGGCGCTCGGCGCCGGCGAGCACGGCAGGTATCTGCTGGCCGCGACGTTCGGCAACGTGCACGGCGTCTACAAGCCGGGCAACGTGGTGCTCAAGCCCGAGGTTCTGGCCGAGGGGCAGAAGGTCGCCTCCGCCAAGCTGGGCCTGCCCGAAGGCTCCAAGCCGTTCGACTTCGTGTTCCACGGCGGCTCGGGCTCGCTGAAGTCGGAGATCGAGGACTCCCTCAAGTACGGCGTGGTGAAGATGAACGTCGACACCGACACCCAGTACGCGTTCACCCGGCCGATCGTGGGCCACATGTTCAGCAATTACGACGGTGTGCTCAAGGTCGACGGCGAGGTCGGCAACAAGAAGGTCTACGACCCGCGCAGCTACTTCAAGAAGGCCGAGGCGTCGATGAGCGAGCGCGTGGTCGAGGCGTGCAACGACCTGCACAGCGCGGGCCGGAGTGTGACCGCGGGGTGAACGAAGTGAAGCCCGCAATCGGATACCGCGGGCTGAATAGCGCCTAGCTACTCGGGGCCTGGCAGATCTTCCACTGCTCGTCGGTGTACTCCAGGTCGAAGCTGCGCGTCGATCGGGTCTGCGGCGCGTAGGCCATGAACGTGGTCACGTTCGCCTCGGCGTGGTCGCCGTTGACGACGACCTGGTCGATGCTGGCGACGACGGGATACTGCTTGGCCGCCGCGACCCGGGCGTGGGTCTGCTCCCACGCCGTGTCGTCGTAGGCGACGTAGTTGTCGCGGGTGCTGCCGCAGGTGATGCTGCGCAGCGCCGCGAGGTCGCCGTTCTGCACCGCGACGTCGAAGTCGGAGATGGTGTCTCTGACCCTGTCCTCCTGAGAGGCCGCCGGTGACGATCCGCGGGTGAGCAGGATCGTGCCCACGATCGCGGCGGCTGCGAGTGCGGCGATCACGAGCACGATGGCGATCACCCACCCCCAGCTGCGCTTCTTGGTCGCCGGTGGTTTGGGCGCGTCGTCGCGCGCGGGGATCTTCTGCGGCGTGACGTTCTGCGCGGTGAAGGCCTCGGTCTCGGCAGCGCCGCCCGTGCCGAAGATCTCGGTGGCGGGCTCCTGCGGCCGGTTGATGATCTGCGTGGACCCCGCGTCGAACCCGGACGGCGCGGTGAACCGCCGCTCACCCGCTGCGGGCTCGGGGTGCTGCGCGGGGTCGGCCGGCGCGAACACCTCGGTCGCGGGCTCGTCCTGCGGGTCCGTCGGGTTGTCTGGCTCGTCGGGGCCAGTGGGCTTCGACATCGGTGCTGCGGTCCTCCCTCACGGCGCTACGGCCGAAGCTTAGCCATCCGCGGTGACGACTCGGTAACACCGCACGGCACAATGGGGCCATGACGCGGATGGGCGATCTTCTCGGACCGGAACCTGTACTGCTGCCTGGCGATCCCGACGCCGAAGCCGAGCTGGCCGCCGCGGAGAACCCGGCGATCGTGGCTGCCGCTCACCCGTCGGCGTCGGTGGCGTGGGCGAAGCTCGCCGAGGACGCACTGGCCGACGATCAGGCCGTGACGGCCTATGCCTACGCCCGCACCGGCTATCACCGCGGCCTGGACCAGCTGCGTCGCAACGGCTGGAAGGGGTTCGGCCCGGTGCCTTACGCCCACGAGCCCAACCGCGGATTCCTGCGCTGCGTGGCCGCGCTGGCCCGCGCGGCCGACGCGATCGGTGAGGAGCCGGAGTACCAGCGCTGCCTGGATCTGCTCGACGACTGCGATCCTGCGGCACGCGGCGCACTCGGGCTGGTCTAGACCCACAGCGCGGCGACCGTCCGCGAGGCCGCCCGCTCGACGTCCATCACTTCGTCAGCCAGCCGGGCGGCCGCTTCCCGTTGCTCTCGCGGGCCGGCCTGCGCGGCGTCGAGCACGTCGAGCATCTCCAATGCGGCTCGCTGGAGGTCCCGGCGGGCGGTGCGGGCCGCCAGGCTGTCGGTGTCGCCCGTCGCCGCGAACGGCTCGGCGAGTGCCAGCGCGGCGCGGGTGTCGGCCAGCGCATCGGCGAGGCGACGGGTCTCCTGCCGCGCGAGGGCCAGATACACCACCAGCCCGACGGCGCAGCCGATCATCGTGTCGATCCCGCGGGTGAGCAGCAGGTGGCCGACCTGGTCGGGCGCCAGCGGATGGCTGGCGGTCCCGATGGTCAGTGCGGTGGCCGTGATGAACACCGACGCCAGCAGGTAGTTGCGCGCCACCAGCATCTCGATCGCGAAGTTGAGCAGCGCCAGCAGCGCAGCCAGCAGCCAGCCCTGTGGGTGCACGACGATGATCGCCGCGGCCAGCACCAACCCGATCCAGGTGCCGAGCAGCCGTTCGCCGCCGCGGCGCACCGCATGCCACAGCGGCGCGCCCTGGTGCAGGATCAACACCGCCGCGGCCATCGCCCAGTAGGCCCGGTCCACGCCGAGGCCCACGGCGGCGAATCCCGCCAGCGGCACCCCGATCGCGACCCGGACCATCACGCGGCGGGTGTGCGAGCCGGTGAGCAGCGCCGCCCGCAACAGATCCCGCGCCGGAGTCGGTGCGGGCGGGCGCTGGCCGGGATCGCGGCGCGCGATCAGCTCGGGGTCGGCCTCCAGGCGGCCCAGGGTGCGTACCAGCTCGGCGCTGCCGTCGTCGGCCTGGGCGAACAGCACATGGATCGCGTGGTTGGTGGCGCGCAGCTGCTGCAGCCGCGGGCTCTGCGACGCGACCGGCTGTTGGTCGATCAGGGCCGTCCACGCCTGGTGCAGGGCATGGGCGGCGTGGTGCCGGACGGTGTGCTCGTCGGCGCTGCCGATCGCGTCGAGGTAGTCGGCGACCCGGTTCGCCGCGGTCTGCACGGCCACCCGTTCCGGGCGCCGGAACTCCGTCAGCGCGCCGAGCATCTGCACGCAGAACGCGACGACGCCGCCCGCCAGCACGAGGCTGCCGATCTGCCATGGACTCAGCCGGGAGGCGGAGACGCCGATCCCCGCGGCGCAGGCGACGACGAAGACGTAGGCGCCGGGCGGGCCGACGGACAGCGCTCGACACAGCCACACCGCGAGGACCGCGACGGCAGAAACGGTCAGCACGCCGGCCCACGCGACGTCGGCGGCCCACGAGCCCGCGGCGACCGCCAGGGCCAGCGCGATCGCCACCACCGCGAGTTGGATCGCGCGGCTGGCATACGGGCGACCCGCACCGAAGCGTGAGGTGAAGGCGCCGAGTGTGGCGATCAGTCCCGCGCCGATGGTGCCTGTGGCCGTGCCGACGAGGACGGGGATGGCGGTGCTGATCGCCGCGCGCAGCGCGACGGGCAGCCGTGACGGCGCTACCGGTTCTGGCTTTCGCACTCGCAGTCGGCGGCCGAATCCGGCGGCTCGACCTGCACGGTCGCGTGATCGAGCCCGCGCGCGGTCAGCACGGCGCGTGCGTCGTCGAGGACCCGGGCGGAGTCCCTCCCGCTGGTCAGATGCGCCGTCACCATGTCCTTGCCGGGCACCAGGGTCCACACGTGCAGGTCGTGCACCTCGGTCACGCCCTCGACGGCACACAGCGCCGAGCGCAGTTCGTCGACGTCGATGTGGCTGGGGGAGCTCTCCGACAGAATGCGCAGCGCGGCGCGGGCCAGCGCGATCGCGCGGGGCAGCACCCACAGCGCGACCAGCACGGCGACCACGACATCGGCGTACGGCCACCGGGTGGTGACGGTGACGATGCCGGCGATCAGGACGCCGATGCTGCCGACGGTGTCGGCGACGACCTCCATGTAGGCGCCCTTGACCGCGAGACTGTTCTCCGAGTGCGAGCGCAACAGCAGCACGACGGCGGCGTTGGCGAGCAGACCGGCGAGCGCGACGACGATCATCGGCACGCCGGGTACGTCCGGTGCGTCGCCGAGCCGTTCGAACGCCTCGAAGAGGATGAAGGCGGCGACGCCGATCAGCAGGGCAGCGTTGGCGACGGCGGTGAACACCTCGGCCCGGTGCCACCCGTAGGTCCGGGACGGTGAGGTGCTGCCGCGGTTGGCCAGCAGTACCGCGGTCAGCCCCATGAACATCGCGACCAGGTCGGTGAGCATGTGTCCGGCATCGGCGAGCAGTGCGATCGAGCCGATGGCCAGCGCGGTGCCCAGTTCGACCGCGAAGAAGACGGTCAGGATCGCGGCGGCGATCACCATCCGCGAGACGCGGGCATCACCGCCGTGGCTGTGGTCGTGTCCCGCACCCATGCGGCCGAATATATGCGTACTAACGCATATATGGCAAGACTGCCGGAGCCGGATCTTTCATTGCCAGGCGGACCAGAACCGCGTCAGCTCACCGCCGACAGCCGACAGATACGCCGGCACCCCCGAGAGCTCGAACAGCGCGTACACCCCGGAGAAGAACCACCGGTTGACACCCGGGGCGAACAGCAGCAGCACCAGCAGCAGGAAGCCCCACTGTTTGGCCGGTGCCACCGCCCGCTGCGTCTGCGGACTCAGGTGCGGCTCGAGTGCTCCGTAGCCGTCGAGCCCCGGGATCGGCAGGATGTTCAGCAGGAACGCGGTGATCTGCAGAAAGCCCAGGAATGCGACCCCGGCCCAGAACACCGAATGGCCCGGGTCGTAGAACAGCCGCGTCACCGTCAGCAGCACCACCGCGCAGACGACGTTGGCGGCCGGCCCGGCGAGGCTGATCAGCGTCCGCTGCCACTTGCCCATCCACCCCGTCCGCAGATACACCGCACCTCCGGGCAGCCCGATGCCGCCGAGCGCGATGAACAGCACCGGCAGGCCCAGCGAGAGCAGCGGGTGCGAGTACTTGAGCGGGTTGAGTGTCAGATAGCCGCGCGCCTCGACGTCGCGGTCGCCGCATCGCCAGGCCGAGTACGCGTGCCCGAACTCGTGCAGGCACAGCGACACCAGCCAGCCGAAGATCACGAACACGAAGACCCCGAGGTAGGCCATCGGGCTGACCTGTTCGGCCGCCAGCCACGCCGCCACCCCGCCACCGGCGGTCACGGCGATCAGTACCAGGAACAGGGGGCTCGGCCGCACCGACTGGTGCAGCGGTCGCAGGCTCACGCACCCACGCTACCTGCGGCTGACGCGCAACCAGCCCTGCGTGTGGCGGTAGAACGTCGAACGCCGCACCGGCCGCGACCCCGGCACGCCGTCGCGCACCACGACAGCGCCGGTGGTGCCCAGCTGCGCCGCCCGGCCGGCCACCCAGCGCCGCGGCCGCCACCGGCCGTGATCCACCGCCGCGCGCAGTCCGGGCAACTGCGCGGTCGGCTCCACACGTACCCCGGTCGCCTCGCCGTCGAACAGCACGGTGTCGTCGACGACGGCCTCGCCGTGCACGGTGCGCTGCCCCTCGGCCGGCCGCCACAGCGCCGCCCCGACGACGACGGCGCCGGTCTCGTCACGGATCAGCGGGACGCGGGCCGCGGGCGCCGTCAGCGCCCGGCGCGCCCCCAACGCACGACGCACATGGGCCACCTCGACGTCCAGACGCTCCGCGCGCAGCAACGCCCGCAGTACGGCGGCGAGTTCGGCGTCGCTGCCGACCACGACGACCCGGCGCCAGCTCCCGACACCGTCGACGTCGGTGCGGGGGAGTCCGCGCAGCGCGCGCGGCACGCGGGTGCCGGCCGGACTGAGCACCGCGACTGACGGAGGTGCTGCTCGGGATCGGATAAGGTAGCTCACCGGCTGCACACACTATGCACAGCATTCGAGCGGGAGAGGCGCGGCATGCCGGCAATCGTCCTCATCGGCGCCCAGTGGGGCGACGAGGGCAAAGGTAAGGCCACCGACCTGCTCGGTGGCCGGGTTCAGTGGGTCGTGCGCTACCAGGGCGGCAACAACGCCGGCCACACGGTGGTGCTCCCGACCGGGGAGAACTTCGCCCTCCATCTCATTCCCTCGGGCATTCTCACCCCCGGTGTCACCAACGTGATCGGCAACGGTGTCGTCGTCGACCCCGGCGTGCTGCTCACCGAGCTGCGCGGTCTCGAAGACCGCGGCGTGGACACCGACCGGCTGCTGCTGTCGGCCGACGCGCACCTGCTGATGCCCTACCACGTGGCGATCGACAAGGTCGTCGAGCGCTATGCGGGCAGCAAGAAGATCGGCACGACCGGCCGCGGCATCGGCCCGTGCTACCAGGACAAGATCGCCCGGCAGGGCATCCGGGTCGCCGATGTTCTGGAACCGGACCTGTTGGCCGAAAAGATCCAGGGCGCACTGGAATTCAAGAACCAGGTGCTGGTCAAGATCTACAACCGCAAGGCGCTCGACGCCGGCGAGGTGGTCGACAACCTGCTGGCTCAGGCCGAAGGTTTCCGGCATCGCATCGCCGACACCCGGTTGCTGCTCAACACCGCGCTCGAACAGGGCGAGACGGTGCTGCTGGAGGGGTCTCAGGGCACCCTGCTCGACGTCGACCATGGCACGTATCCCTTTGTCACGTCGTCGAATCCGACCTCCGGGGGCGCCGCCGTCGGCTCCGGGATCGGGCCCACCCGCATCACGACGGTGCTGGGCATCCTCAAGGCGTACACGACGCGGGTGGGCTCGGGCCCGTTCCCGACCGAGCTGTTCGACGAGCACGGCGAGTACCTGGCCAAGACCGGCGGTGAGGTCGGTGTGACCACCGGCCGGCGCCGTCGCTGCGGCTGGTTCGACGCCGTCATCGCCCGGTACGCGACCCGGGTCAACGGCATCACCGACTACTTCCTGACCAAGCTCGACGTGCTGTCCAGCCTGGAGACGGTGCCGATCTGCGTCGGCTACACCGTGGACGGCAAGCGCACCGACGAGATGCCGATGACTCAGAGCGACATCGCCCGCGCCGAACCCGTCTACGAGGAGCTGCCCGGGTGGTGGGAGGACATCTCCGACGCCCGGGAGTTCGACGATCTGCCCGCCAAGGCGCGCGATTACGTGCTGCGTCTGGAAGAGCTCGCCGGGGCCCACGTGTCGTGCATCGGCGTCGGACCGGGCCGCGACCAGACCATCGTGCGCCGCGACGTGCTGGCGTGACGGAGTCCACCCGGGGCGGCTTTCCGGATCTCCAACCGATCACCCCCGACCCCGGGTTCGGCCGGTTCCTGGCGGCGATGCGCCGCGCCCAGGATCTCGCGGTGTCGGCCGCCCCGGACGCGGCGACGTGGGACGAGGCGGCCGATCAGGTGGAGCGGCTGGTCGGGTTGCTCGCCCCGTTCGAGGCCGACGAGGGCGTCGGGCCGGCCGGCCGGGCACCGTCGCTTCCCGGCTCGGGAAGCTTGCTGATGCCGCCCTACCGGGACCTTCGCTTTACTGACGACGGCGTCGAACTGCAGGTAGAGTTCACCCGGTTCTCGGTGGGCGGGAACCATGCCGTGCATGGTGGGGTGTTGCCGTTGCTGTTCGACAGCATCTTCGGGATGGTGATCCACGCGAGCGGGCGCCCGATCAGCCGGACCGCGTTTCTGCACGTGGACTACCGCAAGGTGACGCCGATCGACACGGTGCTGAGCGCCAGGGGATGGGTACGGGAGGTGCAGGGGCGCAAGGGATTCGTCAACGCCGAGCTGCGCGATCCGCACGGTGCCCTACTCGCCGAGGCGAACGGATTGATGATCCAGCTGTTGCCCGGCCAGCCGTAGCGGGTGTCTTCCAGGGGGGCGATGGAGAAGGGGTTACGCGAGTACCTGCTGATCTGGTGGCGGCAGCCGTTCGACTTCGAGTGGACGAGGCGGCACCTGCAGTCGCGAGGTGTGATGCAGGTGCACCAGCTGCTCATCGGATCATTCACCCTGCTCTACGGGGTCACCGCGCTGTTGACCGTGGTGTGGGCGAGCCGCGACGGCGGTGCGGTCAACTGGAGGCCTCTGGTGATCGCCGTGGCGATCAGCTCGGTGATCGTGGGTCTGCTCTGGATCTTCGGTCCGGCACCGACCGAGCGCCAATCGCAGGCCTTCGCGATCTACGCGGACCTCGGGACCATCGCGGTGATCGCGTGCTACCAGGACGCGTTCGTCGCCATGCCGGGCCTGGCGCTGCTCGCCGCCAACGGCATCTACGTCGTCGTACTGCATGGTCCGCGGGCGCTTGCCGCGCATCTCGCGTTCACCGCGGTGGCGTTCGGGGCGATGTACGGCGCGGCACTGGTCCAGGACACGCAGGCCACCAGCGTCATCACCGTCCGTTTTCTGGTCCTGTTCCCGACCGTGGTCGGCGTACCGGTGATCGTGCAGTCCTATCTGCTGGCCCTGCGGATGGGCGCGGTGGACTCGCTCTACGATCCGCTGACCGGATTGCTGAACCGGCGGGGTCTGGAGGACGAGGTGGGCGGGCTGGTGTCCGAAGACGGTACGCATCTGGGGGTGCTGGCCGTCGACATCGACAAGTTCAAGGCGATCAACGACGGCCACGGCCACGACGTCGGAGACATGGTGCTGGTGGCGGTGGCCAACGCCACCAGGACCGCGGTGGCCGCCGCTGGTGTGCGGTCGCTGATCGCCCGCACCGGCGGGGAGGAGTTCGCGGTCGTGGTCCTGGCGCCGCCGACGGCGGTGCGCGAAGTCGCCGGTGAACTGCACGACGCGGTGGCCCTGTGCGGTGCCGCGGTGGTGCCGACGGTCAGCGTGGGCGTCGCGACGTCGTGGACCACCGGCCGTGACGCGTCGTCGACGGTGCGCTCCCTGCTCGAACTGGCCGACGGTGCGATGTACCGCGCGAAGAGCCTGGGCGGCAACCACACCGTGGTCGTCGGCGACGGGCTGGCGGCCGAACACGAGGGGGTGTGCGACGCATGACGCGGCCCTCGCCCGGCCAGCTGCGCAGCCTGACCACTCCGCGCGCGGCGGCGTTGGCCGGGGTGGTGTTCGCACTGCTGTTCGCCGTGGTGCTGGTGGCGCTGCGCCTGCCGGATCCGACGACGGGCCGGCTGCGCCTCACCGTCGTCCTGATGCCGTTCTCGGGCATCGCGTTCCTGTGGTTCATCGGCGTCATCCGGGACAGCCTGGGCTGGCTCGAGGACCGGTTCTTCAGCACGGTCTTCCTCGGCAGCGGCCTGCTGTTCCTGGCGATGGTGTTCGCCGGGACCGCGGTCCAGGCGGGTCTGCTGGCCGCCAAGCGGTCCGGCGGGGAGCCCGACCCGCAGGTGGCGGCGTTCGCCCACGGACTGCTGGTCGCCCTGACCAACACCTATGCGTTGCGGATGGCCGCGGTGTTCATGATGTCGCTCGCGACGATCTGGCTGCGGACCGGGTTGATGGCGCGATGGCTGGTGGTGGCGACGTACCTGGTCGCGGTCAGCGTGCTCGTCGCCGGCGACATCAGCCCGTGGATGACGTTGACGTTCCCGGCGTGGGTGCTCGGGGTCAGCCTGCTGATGCTGCGCCGTCGGCCTGCAGGCCCAACGCCGCTGCCGGACACAGGTTGACGGCCTGACGCGCCCGCTCCTCGACCTCGCCGCTCACCTCGTCGGTGAGCACGACGACCACGCCGTCGTCGTCCTGGTCGAAGACGTCGGCGGCGACCATCACACAGTTGCCGGCCTGGATGCAGATCTCCCGGTCGGCGCTGACGCGGCTCACCAGCGCACCTTCAGCGACGCCAGCCCGTAGATGAAGTGGAACGACCGGAACGCGATGTCGTCACCGTCCTCGTCCAGTGTCAGTGTGGGGAACCGGCGCAACAGCGCCGGGAAGGCGATCTGCATCTCCATGCGCGCCAGCGGCGCCCCGAGGCAGTGGTGCACGCCATGGCCGAAGGCCAGGTGCCCGGGCGCACCGCGGCTGATGTCGAGCCGCTCCGGATCCGAGATGACGTCCGGATCGCGGTTGGCCGCGGGCAGCGACGCGAACACCAACCGGCCGGCCGGGATGTGCACGCCGGCGAGCTCGACGTCGGTCGTGGTGATCCGCGGAATCGCGCTGTGCACGATCGACAGGTACCGCATCAGCTCCTCGATGGCCGGCGCCACGGCGGCGGGATCGTCACGCACGGCGGCCATCTGATCGGGGTGGCGCAGCAGCGCCACGGTGCCGAGCGCCAGCATGTTCGACGTGGTCTCGTGACCGGCGAGCAGCAGCAGTCCGGCGATGCCGATCAGTTCGTCGTCGGTGAGGTCGTCACCGTGTTCGCGCACCAGCATGCCGAGGATGTCCTCACCGGGCTCGGCACGGGCCCGGTCGACGAGCGTGCCCATGTAGGCGCGGCCTTGCTGCTGCAGCTTCAGGCGTTCGGGGATCGGGGCGGACAGGTCGAGCTGGCGCGCGCTGCGGCGCTGGAAGTCGTCGCGGTCGGCGTAGGGCACGCCGAGCAGCTCGCAGATCACCAGCGACGGAATCGGCAGAGTGACGTGTTCGACGAGGTCGGCGGGGGAGCCGGCCGCGGCGAGCGCGTCGAGCTGTGCGTCGACGATCTCGACGATGCGAGGCTGCAGCCGTTTGATCCGCCGGATCGTGAACTCGGGGGTGAGCATGCGCCGAAGTCGTTGGTGCTCAGGGGGATCGAGGCCGAGCAGGTTGCCGGCACGGTTGCGCGCCGCTTCCTCTTCGTCGATGGGCGGCGCGCCGGCGACGACGAATCCGGGCGGCCTCCCGTTGGAGAAGCGTGTGTGGTCGCTGAGCACCGTTTTGACGTCGTCGTGACGGGTGACGAGGAAGACCTGCATGCCGAACGCGTTGGTGACGCTGGCGACGCCGACGGTGTCGCGGATGCGGGCCAGTTCCGGCGTCGGATCGAGGCCGTTGCGCCGCATGTGCAGCGGCGGCAGCCCGGCGTCCGGTTCGGTGCGGGTATCGGCCTGACTCATGTCTCGACGCTACCTGAACGTTAGCCCAGCTACCTTTCCGTGCGCAGCGCCGGCCACCAGATCTTCGGGCCGATCAGCGTGAACAGCGCCGGAATCACGACGGTGCGCACGACGAACGTGTCCAGCAAAATGCCCAACCCGACGATGATGCCGACCTGCGTCAGCGCGATCAGCGGCAGCACGCCCAGCACGCAGAACACCGCCGCCAACACGATTCCCGCGCTGGTGATCACCGCTCCGGTCGCCGAGACGGCGCGGACGATACCGTCGCGGGTGCCGTGCTCGGGTGTCTCCTCGCGCGCCCGGGTGACCAGGAAGATCGTGTAGTCCACGCCGAGCGCGACGAGGAACAGCAGCGCGAACAGCGGCACGGTGTTGTCCAGTGCGGGGAAGCCGAACAGGTGCACGCTGGCCCAGCCGCCGAGGCCGAGGGCGGCCAGCGCGCTGAGCAGGGTGACCGCGACGAGGATCACCGGCGCCAGCGCCGCACGCAGCAGGACGAACAGCACCACCAGCACGACGGCGAGGATCGCGGGGACCACCAGGGCACGATCGTGACCCGCGGCGCCCGCCGCGTCGCGGGCCTTGGCGTCCGAACCGCCGACGAGACCGTCGGGGTCGGCGCCGTGCACTGCGGTGCGCAGTGCGTCGACGGTGTCGAACGCCGCATCGGAGGCCGGTTCGGCGGACAGCACGACCGACCACTGGGTCAGACCCTGCGGTGAGGTGCCCGCGGGTGCGGCGGACACGACGCCCGGGGTGTTCGTGATCGCCTGTTGCACCTCGGCGGCGCGGTCGGTCGAGGCGATGACGACGGTCGGATCGGTGACGCCGCTGGGGAAGTGGTCGGCCAGTGTCTCAAAGCCGCTGACCGACTCGGCTTGCACGCGGAACTGCTCGGTCTGGGACAGCCCGATCGGTGTGCTCAGCAGGCCGGTGCACAGCAGGCCGAGCACAGCGAGCGCCGCCACGGAGACCACTGCGGGCCGGCGCGCCACGGCGTCGGCGATGCGATGCCACGCCCCGCCCTCCGTCAGTGCCGGTGTTCCGATACGAGGAATGAAGGGCCAGAACAGCTTTCGTCCGAACAGGTCCAGCAGCGGCGGCAGCACCAGCAGGACGAACACCGCGGCGACCACCAGTCCGGACGCGGCCTGTACGCCCAGGCTGCGAGTGCTCGGTGAGGACGCGAGCAGCAGGGTCAGCAGCGCGAGCACCACGGTGGCATTGCTCGCGATGATCGCCGGTCCGGCCCGGCGGACCGCGGTGGTCAGTGCGTCGTGATGGGACTGGGTGCGGCCCAGTTCTTCCCGGTATCGCGAGATGAGCAGCAGCGCGTAGTTCGTGCCCGCGCCGAACACCAGCACGCTGGTGATGCCCGTCGTGGACCCGTCGGGAGACATCCCGAGGCCCTCGGCCACGGCCGAGCCCACCACTCCGCCGACCCGGTCGGCGAACGCGATCACCAGCAGCGGAACCAGCCACAGCACGGGGGAGCGGTACGTGACGATCAGCAGCAGCGCGACGACGGCCGCGGTGACGGCGAGCAGCGTGATGTTCGCGCCGGAGAACGAGTCGGCGATGTCGGCGCCGAAGGCGGGCCCGCCGGTGACCTGCGCACGCAGCTGGGGGTCCAGACCGTCGGTGGCCGCGCTGCGCAACTTCGTCACCTCGTCGCCGAGCGCGAAGCCTGACAGGTCGGCGGGAATCGGCACGACGGCGATCGCTGCCTGACCGTCCTCGGAGACCTGCATGGGAGGACCCGCGGGGCTGCCGCCCGCCGCAGTCAGCATGCGGGTTCTCGCCGCGTCGGCGGCCGCGCGGTCGCCGGCCGTCAGCTGGGCGCCGTCGGTGCGGGTCAGGACCAGCAGGACGGGAGCCTGGTCCCCGCCGGGGAAGGATGCCCGCAGCTCGTCTGCGCGTGTCGATTCGGCGCCGGCCGGCACCGGTACCGGGGACTGCTCGCCGGAGTCGCCGCCCCCGAGCAGTCCCATCAACGCACCCGAGACGACGATGATCGCCAGAGCGATCAGCCAGGACAGTCGCTTGTTCATGCCCACCAATATTTCAGATACTTAACCTTTAATCAAATGAACAAGCGGTAATATGGCGGCGTGCCGCATCAGCAGGATCGAGCCGCGTTGGAAGCGCTCGTCGTCGCCGACGTCCAGGCGCTCACCGCGCAGTCCGATCAGATCGGCCACGCCTTCGCCGCCCGCCACGGGCTGTCGGACAACGATTTCCGCGCGCTGTTGCACGTGATGGTGGCCGAGACCGGTGGGGAACCGCTGGCAGCGGGCGGATTGCGGGCGCGCATGGGCATGTCAGGGGCGGCCATCACCTACCTGGTCGAGCGGATGATCACCTCCGGCCACGTGCTGCGTGAGCCCGACCCCACGGACCGTCGCAAGGTCAAGCTGCGGGTGGCCGATCACGGCACGGAGGTCGCCCGGGAGTTCTTCACCCCGCTCGCCCAGCATCTGACCGACACGCTGGCCGAGCTGCCGGACGCCGATCTGGAGGCCGCCCACCGGGTGTTCCGCGCGATCGTCGCGGCGATGGCCGCGTTTCGCGCCGATCTGGACGTCACCCCCGAGTGAAGGTTCTGGCAGGCTGGACGCTCGATGAGTGAGACGACTGTGCCCGGGACGACATCGGTGCTGCTGCTGAGGGGCGGCGAGCACACGAGTGACCTCGCGCTGGCCTTCGAGCGGCTGGGCGCCCGGGTGACGGTGTCCGACGACATGGCCGCGACGACGGATACGGACGCACTGACCGCGCTGATCGACGCGACACAGCCCCGGTTCGTCGTCGCCGACGCCGGCGGGGTCGCCACGGACGCTCTGCTGGCTGCCGCCGACCGCGAGGACCTGGAGGTGTTGCCGACACCCCGGGCGCTGCGCCTGTCGGTGGACGGGGAGGGGCTGCGCCGCCTGGCCGCCGACGAGCTGGGACTGCCCACCGCGCCGTTCTGGTTCGCCGGCTCGGTGGACGAGCTCACCGCGGTGGCCCAGCACGCCGGGTATCCGCTCCTGGTCAAGCCCGTGACGGCCGCACCGGGCGAGGGGGAGTCGATCGTGCTGCGCGCCGACGACATCGAGCCGGCGTGGCGCGCCGCGGTGGCCGGTGGCCGGCTGAGTATGCAGCGCGTGCTGGCCGAGACGGTGGTCGAGGTCGACGTCGCGGTGACACTGCTGACCGTGCGTACCACCGGGCCGTCGGGTCCGGCCGTCAGCTTCTGCGAACCCATCGGCCATCAACGGGAGTCGTCGGAGACGCTGGAATCGTGGCAGCCGCAGCATCTTTCGTCCGCTGCACTGGATGCGGCCAAGTCGATCGCCGCGCGGATCGTCAACTCCCTGGGTGGGCGCGGCGTGTTCGCGGTCGAACTGCTGATCCGCGGCGACGAGGTGTATTTCAGTGACGTGCGGCCCCGGCCGCAGGACAGCGCGCTGGTGACGCTGCGCTCGCAGCGCCTGTCAGCCCATGAGCTGCATGCGCGGGCGATCCTCGGCCTGCCCGTCGACACGATCATGATCTCGCCGGCGGCGATGGAGATCTGCTCCGACGGGCACGAATCCGCCGACGTGTCGTGGCGGGCCGCGCTGGGGGAAGCACTCGCGGTCGCGGAAAGTGACGTGCGGCTGCTCCCGTCGCATCGCTGGCTGGCGACGGCGACCGCACCGGATCCGATCGTCGCCCGGGATCGCGCCCGCCGCGTCGCGTCCGCGCTGCGCAGGCTCGCGTGAGCGAGCCCGACGAGTCCACGGGCGCGTCACCGGCACCGTTTCTGGGTGCGCTGGCGATCATTGTCGCCATCGTGATCGCAATCTGGTTGTTCAACCTCTTCTCCGGCAGCGAGCTCACCGACGAGCAGCTCATCGCGCGCGCCACCGCCGGCCAGAACGATGCCCTGCAACGCGACGACTACGCGGACTTCAGGACCTACACGTGCACCCCGCAGCTCGGTACCGAAGCAGATGTTCTTGCGCGTCAACGGGATTCGAAAGCCAAGCAGGGTGAGCGGTTCGTCGACGGTGTGACCGACGTCAGAGTCGACGGGGACCGGGCCACCGCGTCGGTCACCTATCACTTCGCCAACGCGCCGGATGCCAAGCAGACATCGGACATCCCGTTCGCGCGGGAGGACGGGGCGTGGAAGGTCTGTTCGACCGGTCCCAGCTAGCTGTGCGACACTCACGACCGTGAGTTATGCCGGAGACATCTCGCCGGAGGAGGCCTGGAAGCTTCTGAGCGAGAACCCCGCTGCCGTGCTGGTCGACTGCCGCACCGATGCCGAATGGCGCTTCGTGGGAGTTCCGGATCTGTCTCCGCTGCAGCGCGAGACGGTGTTCATCGAGTGGAACCGCACCGACGGCTCTCGCAACGACGGGTTCGTCGAGGATCTGCTGGCGGCGGGTATCACCCCCGGTGATCGCCCCGTGGCGTTCCTGTGCCGTTCCGGCAACCGGTCGATCGGCGCGGCCGAGGCCGCGACCGCGGCGGGTATCGGGCCGTCGTACAACATCCTCGACGGCTTCGAGGGCAACCTCGACGAGCACGGTCATCGCGGTGCCACCGGCTGGAAGGCCGTGGGCCTGCCGTGGAGGCAGTCATGAGCGAGCCTGTGCGTCCATCCGTGCGCACCCCCGCCGAACTGCCCGATGGCGTCAGCCAGGCCACGGTCGGTGTGCGCGGCGGGCTGCTGCGCTCCGGTTTCGAGGAGACCGCCGAGGCGTTGTATCTGACGTCGGGCTATGTCTACGAGAGCGCGGCCGACGCGGAGAAAGCGTTCACCGGCGAGATCGACCGATACGTGTACTCCCGCTACGGCAACCCGACGATCTCGATGTTCGAGGAGCGGCTGCGACTGCTCGAGGGCGCACCGGCCTGCTTCGCGACGGCCACCGGCATGTCGGCGGTGTTCACCGCGCTGGGTGCCCTGCTGGGGGCGGGCGATCGGCTGGTGGCCGCGCGCAGCCTGTTCGGCTCCTGCTTCGTGGTCTGCAGCGAGATCCTGCCGCGCTGGGGCGTGGAGACGGTCTTCGTCGACGGCGACGACCTGTCGCAGTGGGAGGAAGCTCTCTCGGTTCCCACGCAGGCGGTGTTCTTCGAGACGCCGTCGAACCCGATGCAGTCGCTGGTCGACATCGCGGCGGTGTGCGAGCTCGCCCATGCTGCGGGCGCACAGGTGGTGCTGGACAACGTCTTTGCCACTCCGATCCTGCAGCAGGGCTTCCCGCTGGGTGTGGATGTGGTCATCTATTCGGGCACCAAGCACATCGACGGGCAGGGCCGCGTCCTCGGCGGCGCGATTCTGGGCAGCACGGAGTACATCGACGGCCCGGTGCAGAAGCTGATGCGGCACACCGGGCCGGCGCTGAGCCCGTTCAACGCGTGGACGCTGCTCAAGGGGCTGGAGACGCTGGCTCTGCGTGTGCAGCACCAGAATTCGTCGGCGCACCGCATTGCCGAGTTCCTGGAATCCCATCCGTCGGTGAGTTGGGTGAAGTACCCGCTGCTTCCGTCGCACCCGCAGTTCGACCTCGCCAAGCGGCAGATGACCGGTGGTGGCACCGTCGTCACCTTCGAACTCGCCGGCGGCACCAAATCCCGTGCGTTCGAGGTCCTCGACAAACTGCGCATCGTCGACATCTCCAACAACCTCGGCGATTCCAAATCCCTGATCACCCATCCGGCGACGACCACTCACCGCGCGATGGGACCGGAGGGCCGCGCGGCGATCGGGCTGGGCGACGGCGTCGTTCGCATCTCGGTCGGCCTGGAAGGCACCGAGGATCTGATCGCCGATCTCGACCAGGCGCTTTCGTAGGTGTCACGCCGCTCCGAGCAGAAGAAGGCCCGCCGCAAGAAGCGGCAGGCGGCGCGTGAGGAGGGCTGGATTCCGGCGCGCGTGCTCGAGCAGCTCGAGATCGCTTCCGATCTGGAGGATTTCGATGGGCAGCTGACGGAGCGCGGCTGGGAGTTCTCCGAGGACGTCGACGACGAGACCGGCGCGGCCTGGTACTGGGGGCCATCGGAGGCCGATGTGCCCGACGAGGACGACGTCGTCAACGTGACGGTCGCGCTGTTGACCCCGGACGACGACGGGGAGATCGTGCACGTGGTGTTCGTCGGAACCGCTGGTGACTACCAGTTCGGTGTCGAGGAATTCTTCGCCAACCTCGACGCCATCGAGGCTTACCGCTTCGGCGATCCGATCCCGGAATTCGCCTGACGGATCGCCGAGCTGACGGCTTCCGGTGCGTCCAGCGGCACGAACGTCGTGGCATCCGGCACGTCGATCACGGTCGAGTTCGGGAACAGCGCTGCTAGCCGGCGCCCCAGTTCCGGTGTGAAGCAACGGTCGTCGGCGCCCCAGACGATGGTGACGGGCTTGGTGAAGCGGTGCAGCCGGGGCGCGGTGTCTGTCAGGTCGGTGCGGCCGATTCCACGCGCCAGCGCGGCGAAGTCGCCGGCGACGCGCCGGTCGGTGCGTGCTGGGGTGAGCCACGAGGCGGTCAGCTCGGGATCGAGCTTCTTGGCGAGCAGGCCGAAACCCAGCGGGGAGTGCCGCAGCGCGGTGATGCCCATGGGCGCCATCAGTGCGCTGACCGTGATCCGGGTTCGCATCGCGGTGAACACTGCGTTGAACGGGAACGGCGGAAACGTTTCGAACGCATCGCAATTCGTGAGCACGAGCCGACCGATCCGGTCGGGGTGCGCATCGATGAGGAATTGGCAGATGCCCCCGCCGGTGTCGTTGCCGACGAGGGTGACGTCGTGCAGGTCGAGGTCGACGAGGAACTGGTGCACCAACTCTGCGACACCCTCGGGTGTCAGCGCGGTGCGATCCCGCACCGGGATGCGGTGCGCGCCCAGCGGAAGATCCGGTTGTATGCAGCGGAACCCGCGTGCCGCGAGGTCGGTGGCCACACCGTCCCACAGTCGCGAATCGACCAGGGCCCCGTGCACGAGCACTACCGGCGGATGGGCGGAGTCTTTCGGGCCGGACTCGCGGTACTCGATAGTGGCGGCGCTGAGCTCGACGGTGGGCATCGGCGGTTATCCTTTGGGTCGACATTTACGAACACTGAGTATGGAAGTTACGTACAGACTGTATGGAAGTCAACCCCCGGCCTCGTCGTACCCAGGCGGAGCGCACTGCGGCGACTCGCGCGAAGTTGCTGGCGTCCTCTCGAGAGTTGTTCGCCGTCAACGGTTTCGCTGACGTGTCCACACAGGCGATCGTTGCTGCGGCAGGTGTGACGCGGGGTGCGCTCTACCACCAGTTCGCGGACAAGACGGAGTTGTTCGCGGCCGTGTACGAGGACGTGGAAGCCGAGTTGGTGACCCGAATCGCGACGGGAATCGCCGAGGCTGCGCCCGCCGATCACCTCGCAGCGATGCGCGTGGGTGCGCGGTTGTTCTTGGATGTGTGCTCGGCGCCTGATGTTCAGCGGATCGTGCTGATCGACGCGCCCGCCGTACTCGGCTGGCAGCGCTGGCGCGAGGTGGGGATGCGGTACGGGCTCGGCGTGATCGAGGCGATGCTGGGACAGGCGATGGCAGACGGTGTGATTCCCGAGCAGCCCGTGCGGCCGACCGCCCATGTGCTGTTGGGTGCGCTCGACGAAGCGGCACTGTTCATCGCTCGCGCGGCCGATCAGGAGGCGGCGAAGTCAGACATGTACGTGGTCTGCGACCGTCTCATCGACGGCATTGCAGCGAACTAGAGAGCCATGAAGACTCGATCTTAAAGCTAACGGAGATTGATGGCAAAAAATTGTCGGTTGCGTTGTTTCCACCTCTCTGACTTGTGATTTGTGCGTTTACAGCGGTTCGCCGAAGTAACTCAGCGAATTCATAGCAAATCCTTGACCCCAATGTGAGCAAAGTCATACATTTCTGCTGTCAGCGCTCTCAGCTGATTACCAGGGTCCGCGTTCGCGGGGCCTCCAACGGGGGAAAGGCCTTCCATGTCCGAACATCTCTCATCGCGCCAGACCCGCAATGCGGTCCGGCACTGCCTGACCGCGGGGATCGGTGGTGCCGCCGTCGTCGGTGTGGGGCTGCTGACCACCGGGTTGCATGCGCCCGAATCAGCACCGCCCACGCGCTCGATCGCGGTGCAGCTGGCGTCGACCGATGCGGACTGGTGGTGGCTGCACGGACGACACGGTGGTGCCGACGAGCCCTCGGGTTCAGCGGTCGAGTCCGCCCGCATCGCATTGCAAGCTGCAAATCCCAACGGATTCCACCTGTTTCGCCCATTCGGCGACGGCGGCTGGCTGATCGGCAACGGGTTGAACGCTCAGGAGGGGTGCGAGGGTGCGGCATGCAACGGCGGCAATGCCGGCCTGTTGTTCGGCAAGGGCGGTGACGGCCTCAACGGCGGCGATGGTGGCAAAGGCGGCCTGTACTTCGGCGTCGGCGGTACCGGCGGCCAGGGCGTCGACGGCGGCGTCGGCGGTCGCGGAGGCGACGGCGGGTTCTTCTTCGGTGTCGGTGGTGCCGGCGGCCAGGGCGGGACCGGCGCGAGCGGGACCGACCCGGGCGAGGATGGCCAGGCGGGCGGCAAGGGCGGCGCCGGTGGGCGCGGAGGCTTCTTGGGTCGGGGAGGCGCGGGCGGCAAGGGCGGAACCGGTGGCGACGGGTTCAGCGATCCGCTGTCGGTGCTGACTCCGGGCGACGGTGGCGCGGGCGGTGACGCCGGTGCGGGCGGCAAGGGTGGTCTGTTCGGGCAGGACGGAACCGATGGCAACGGCGGTGACGGCGGGGACGGGGGCGATGGCGTCACGGGGATCGATGGCGCAGGCGGCACGGGCGGCAATGGCGGTGACGGTGGCGATGGTGTGGTCGGCGGCACCGGTGGCGATGGTGGTCTGGGCGGTCTCGGTGACGACGGCTTCGGCGGGGGCCAGGGTGGCGACGGTGGCGATGGCGGTTCGGGTGAAACCGGTGGTACCGGCGGCCAGGGCGGCACCGGCGGCACCGGATCTGCGGGCAACACCGGCGGCACAGGCGGTTTGGGCGGTGACGGCGGCGAGGGCACCAGCGTCGGCGGTACCGGTGGCGCCGGAGGAACGGGCGGTTTCGGCGGTCAGGACCTCGACGACGACGCCGACGGTGGTGACGGCGGACAGGGTGGTCAGGGCGGCGACGGAGGCGTCGGACCTTCCGGTGGTGTCGGCGGTGCGGGTGGCGTCGGCGGCGTCGGCGGGAACGGCGGCGAGGACGGCACCGGCGGCGACGGTGGCGACGGTGGGCCCGGTGGCCTGGGCGGCGACAGCAGCCTGGACGAGGGCGGTCAAGGCGGCGATGGCGGTGAGGGCGGACTCGGTGGTGATTCGCTCGGAGGCGGCACCGGCGGCACGGGTGGTACCGGCGGCAACGGTGGCACAGGCGGTTTCGGCGGCAGCGGTGACGCCGGATCGCCAGGCGGTCCGGGTGATTCCGGCAGCGGCAACACCGGCAACGACGGTGGCGCAGGCGGTTCGGGCGGCTCCGGCGGTGCCGGTGGTGCCGGAGCGGACGACTGACCGTACCGGCTAGGTCTGCGGTGTCGGCGCACACACGGGGTGTGCGCCGACACTCGTCGTCAGGGCGTCGTGTCGGCGCCCTCGACGACACCCAGAGCGGACTGGGCGCGCTGCTCGTAACTCGCCCGCTTGGTCTGGTCGAATTCGAGGAAGACGGTGTCCAGGCCGAGCTTTCCGTTCAGCCAACGCCGTCCGCGGGGTCCGAGCATCTGCGCGGCCTGCGCGGTGAACCGCAGAGCCGGCGGCACCGAGACGTGTGTCTTGGGCTTGTTCAGCGTCTTGATGATCGCCTGTGCGATGTCTTGCGGCTCAACGGGTTTGATGGACATCTCTTTGGTGCCCGAGATCAGCTCGGTGTTGGTGAACGGCGGCATGACCACCGACACGTGCACGCCGTGCGGGGCGACCTCGTCGGCCAGTGCGGCGGACAGGCCGACGACGCCGAACTTCGCGCCGACGTAGACAACCTGACCGGGCACGGGGATGAGCCCCGACAGCGACGCGATGTTGATGATGTGGCCGCGACGGCGGGCGATCATGTCGGGTAGGGCGAGCTGGCAGCCCGCGATGACGCCGTAGAGATTCACCTCGATCGAGGAGCGGATCGACTGCTCGGACTGCTCGAGGAACGGCCCGATCGGCATGACGCCGGCGTTGTTGATCAGCACGTCGATGTGGCCGCCCCCGTCGGTGCGCGCCTTGTCCAGGAACGTCGCGAAGGATTCGCGGTCGGTGACGTCGAGCGGATACCCCGACGCCGGGCCGAGATTCGAGAGCTTGGCGACGGACGACTCCTGCAGAGCCACGTCGCGATCGCCGATGACGACGCGCGCGCCACGCTTGAGTAGCGCTTCGGCCGTGGCGAAGCCGATACCCCGCGCGGCACCGGTGATGGCGATCGTCTTTCCACGGATGTTGTCCATGCGTTCGGACTTTACACGTGTCAAGTTTCGCGGGAAAGAGGCTTTATCCCCAGCCACGGGTTTATCCACAGGCTGGGATTTTGGTGCTGCCGGGTCGGGTCGAGGGCGCGTAGATTCGTACATGTGTTCGATATGGTGCGGGTGGCGGAGGCGGATCTGGTCGACGTGATGACCAGCTCCGCGGCCGCGGCCGCGCGTGCCGAGGCGATGA
>NZ_VKAA01000033.1 GCF_007096635.1 Mycolicibacterium sp. 018/SC-01/001 | reverse complement strand
TCCCGGGGGCCCCGGCAAGCCCGGTCCGCCAGGCGGCGGGGGAGGTGGCCCATGCCAACCGGGGCCGGGTCCGGGTCCGCCCGGCTGCGCCATCGCCGGCGCGGCACCCAGGCCGAGGACAGCAGCGCCGATCCCGGCAGTCACTGCAGCGCATGTGACGAATGATTTCGCCTTCATCCAGTGCTCCTTAATCGAGATTCCCCGACGCCTGCGCGAGGCTAGGTGCCGACCTTGGAGACGGGCTGCGCAGACGCTGGGGACTGGCTGCGTTGGCGCGCTCGCTGGGACAGGTGACGCGCGAGTACGTCGTCGGCGTGTGGAAGGCTTCGGCAGAGGGAGTCGCCGTTTCATCGCGGATCCGGTGAGCGGGAAGGGGCGATCAGTGTCAGACCAGGTGGGGCACGGCGTCGGGCATGAGGATGCCTTTCAGCTGAGGCAACTCATCGATCGACTGCCGTCCATGGTGGCCTACTGGGACGCCGATCTGTGCAATGTGATCGCGAACAACGCGCATGCGCAGTTCTTCGCGAAGACTCCCGCCGAGATCCGCGGCCGCCACATCTTCGAGTTGCTGGTCGGCGAGTTGGGCGAGACGAGCCGACCGTACGTCGAGGCGGCGATGAGCGGCCACGACCAGGTCTTCGAGAAGACGCTCGTCGACGGGCACGGCGTCACCCGACACGTGCAGGCGTCCTATCTGCCGGATGTCGTCGACGGCCGAGTTCACGGGCTGTACGTCGAGGTCGCCGACGTCACCAAACGAGTCGAGGCAGAACGAGCCCGCGACGAGGCGCAGCGGCTGCTCCACATCAGCAGGGAGAACGCGCCTTTCGGCGAGGCGATGTTCACCACCGCGGGTGACGCTCTCTACGTCAATCCGTCGTTGTGTCAGATGCTCGGCCTATCCCGCGCGGAGACGGCGGAGCTGCGCTACCTCGACGGTGTCCATCCCGACGATCGCGATGCGGCAGAGCAGCAGTGGCGTCAGCTCGTCGACCGTTCTGCGCCACAGATTTTCGCCGAGTCCCGCTATCTGCGCCGCGACGGCATCACGATCTGGGTCCAGTGCCACGCGGTGCTGGTTGCGGCCGCCCACGGTGGCGCCGACGTGGTTCTGAGTCAGTACCAGGACGTCACCGACCGCAAGATGGTGGACGCAGAGTTCGCCCGGTTGGCGGTCACCGATCAACTCACCGGTTTGCACAACCGGCATTCGCTGGTGGCCCAGATCGCCGAATGCCGTGACGTCGACCCGCAGGCACCGGTCGGGATCGTCTTCGCCGACCTCGACGGCTTCAAGCGCATCAACGACATTCACGGCCACGCCGCCGGAGACGCGGTCTTGGAGACCGTGGCCCGCCGGCTCGCCGACGCCGTAGCGCCGCACTCGGCGTATCGACTCGGCGGAGACGAGTTCGTCGTCCTGGTCACCGACTCGGTCACCGACGAGCTCGTCGCGCAGGTGGCGTCGCGGGTCGGTGCGGCGCTCAGCGGCGGTCATCGACTCGACAGCGGCGAGGTCAGCGTGACCGCATCGGTGGGGTGGACGTGCAAGGCGCCCGGCGACATCGGTGAGCTGATCCGGGAAGCAGACATCGACATGTATCGGCAGAAGACCCGGCGCAGGACTCTGCCCGAGGAGTTGTGAGCGGTCGAGCCAGTACCCGCCGGTCACTGCAGGTCCGGATAGACCCGTTGCGGTCTCGGAGGGTCGCTCAGAAGCGCGGGCAGCATGAAGGTCCGAAGGTAGCGGCGTGCGGTGTGCGGATCGGTGGAACCGGGGACCACACCCATCAGCAATGTCATCGCGGTGGTGACGAGAAATTGGGCGAGGTCCGCGGGGTGCAGTCCGGCGCGCAACCCGTCGCGGTCGGGGTCGAACGATTCGACGAGCAGGGCGATCAGCCCGGTCAGCGATCGATCCGCAGTGATCAGCTGCGCGATGGTGCCGTCCTCGGTCTGCTCCGAAAGTGTCTGCAGCAGAGGGTCGTCGACGAGCTCGGTGGCCACGATGACGAGGCTCTCGACCAGCATGTCGGCCAGGCTCGCCCCCTGGGGTAACCGCGCCAGGATCTCATCCTGATGCCTCTGCGTCTTGCGTGCCACCAATTCCTCGAGCAGTCGCCTGCGGTTGGGGAAATGGCGGTACATCGCGGCGCGCGAGTAGCCCGCTTCACGAGCAATGAGCTCCATCGTGGAGGCCTGGAATCCGCGAGCCAAGATCAACCGCTCCGCGGCGTCCATCAACACAGTGCGGGCCTGATCGGCGGTGTTGCCGCCGCCGACAGGACGCCCGCGTGCTCGGCGCGGCGGTGCCGCAGCGGCGGCGTCGGGGGATGTGCTCATCGTGGAGTCCTCCAGGTGGCCAGTATGCCGGACACTCTTGCGCGTCGGACTCCGCGGCCCTATAAATAGACGAAACCGTCTTGTTGTCTATTTAAAGGGGGTGGGTGTGAACCGACGGACCACGGCAGCGGTGACGCTCGGTGTGCTTGCCGCACCGATGGCGGCCGCACTGTTCACGGGCATCGGAGTCGCTGCGGCGGAACCGGATTCGAGAACCGATCGGGCGGCAGTCAGCGCACCCAAGGAACCCGGGCCGCGGGCTGAGACCTCTCCCCGCGTCCGTCGCGGCGACCAGTCGGACACCGAGCAGCGCCGCCCCCGATCGCTGACGCCCCGCCACACACGCGATGACAAGGCTGACGCCACCGCAACCGACGAAGCCTCACGTCCGGCGCCCCGGCGCGTACCTCGGCACGCGCGACAGACGCCGCCGCGTGAGGTAGGCGAGGCGCCCGTGCACGAGACGGCAACCAGCACAGCCGATGACAACGTCGTCGCGGTCGACCGCGCCTCCCCACGGAGTCGATCGGCCGAGCGCTCGGTGTCCAGAGCGGAGACGCTACGGCCGGCGGCGGCACCGTCCGTCGCGACGCGGGTGCGCATCGATGACAACGGGCCCGTGCCGGCACCGCCGCGGCGTGCCGGATTGCTCAACGTCGTCGGGTCCCTCGTTCTCAACACCCTCGTCGGTCTGATCCACCTTGTCGACGGGCCGCCAGCCCTCCCGCCGAACAGCACCGTCACCGTGCGCACGTCGAGACTGGAGCTTCCCATCGGGGCGGGCCGGTCGGTGCAGGCCGACTGGTACTTCCCCGACGACGCCGACACCTCGACCCGCTTGATCTACTTCCAGCACGGCTTCCTGGCCAGCGGGCCGATGTACAGCTACACCATCGCCCACCTCGCCGAGCGCACCGACAGCATCATCGTGGCGCCGTCGCTGTCGTCGAACTTCTTCTCACCGTCGGCCGAGTGGGTGGGCGGTTCGACCATCCAGCGCGCCGTCGCCGACCTCTTCGTCGGAGATCGTGCAGCACTCGCGGAAAGCGCCAGTGCCGCAGCAGGATACGATGTCACCCTGCCCCAAGCATTCGTCCTCGTCGGTCATTCGGCAGGGGGCACGCTCGTCACCAGCGTGGCCGGCTACCTGGCCGACAACGGCGCGATCAGCGACCTCCGGGGCATCGTGATGCTCGACGGAGTCGAGCCCGCAGGATCGCCGTTCGTGACCAATGCGCTGTCGAAACTCCAGGGCGCGAACTACCGGCCCATCTATCTCATCTCCTCCGACCGGTATTTCTGGAGCCGCAACGGGGACATGGCCGACAAACTCCAACTCGCCCGGCCCGACGACTTCAACGGTGTCAACCTCGTGGGTGGCCGGCACATCGATTACATGCTCGGCGGCAACAAGTTCCTGCAGTTCGCCGAGTACCTGACCGCCGGATTCTCGAAGCCGCAGAACATCGACGCTGCAGAAATTTTGACGGCCGGCTGGGTGAATGATCTGTTCGCCGGAACGGCATCGCAGGGCATCTACGGCGCCCCCGGGCAGGACATCGCGATCTCGACGCCCGCGGGGACCGCCGATGCCGTCGTGCTGCCGCTGGGCTATCCGGCCCGGCCGGTCTGGCCGCCCGTGCTCGAGGCAGTGCTGACGGCGATCTTCGACTTCGCCGGCCGGAACTGGTTCGTCTACGAACCGGTGCCGGGCCACGAGGTGCCTGTCGGATCTCCGGGAGAGATTGAGCAGCAGTCCTTTTCGGGGGCCTAGCTGCTGCGGCCCGTGGCCGCGTGGAGTCCCGCGACGATGCCGTTCGCATCGATCGGTCGGTCGGGGTCGATCAGCCACTGGACGACGATCCCGTCGTAGAGCGCGACGACGGCACCGGCCAGCGCATCGGTCCGCATCGTGGGCGGCAGTCGATCCAGGACGGACGCGCGCAGCCGGTCGTAGATCTCGGCAAGTCGTTCTCGGACCAGTGGCGAGCGCTCGATCCGAGGCAGCGTCTCGAAGAACGCCATCGCCGTGCCGCGGTGCTCGTGCAGCGATGCGATGAAGCGGTCCAATTCGCGCGCCAGATCGGCGGGCATGTCGTCGGTTGGTCCCAGGGACAGCGGGCCGATCCAGCGTTCGGTCGCCTGGACGAGAGCCTCGTCGAGCAGAGCGTCCTTGCTCCCGAAGTGGTAGCCGATCGAGGCGAGGTTGGTGCCGGACACCGCGACGATGTCACGCGCCGTGGTGGCCGCGTAACCCTTGTCCCTGATGCAGTCGATGGCGGCTTCAAGCATGCGATCGCGCGTCGAGATCGCGGTGGTGGGCGTCACGGGGCGCCTTGCTGCAGCAGGGCTTCGACGGGTGCGAGAACGTCATCACGGCCGGCGAGCCCGCGGCGACCGACCTCGGCGATGGCCTTCTCGTGGGCGACCACGAAGGCGAAGAAGGGCGCCAGATCCGTTCCATGGAAGTGGTTGTGCAGCTTCTCGAATCTGGGCAGGAACAGCTTGGTCGCGGCGGTCAGGGCTCGCATCTGCATGTGGTGTGGCAGGAGTGCCAGGCCCGCGCCGTTGGTGGTGCCGAGGGCTTCGGTCGTGCGCCGCCAGGGCATGACCTGCTCGGCGATGTCGCCCAGGTTGTCATAGACGGCGGCTTTCGTCGTCACCTCCAGCGCGTGTAGCACCTCCCACATGGTTCTGTCAGCGGAATCCTTCGCTGCGCGGTGAGCGGTCGCGAACGTCTCGACGCCACCGATTTCGGACACCAACAGGACCTGGAGGTCGCGGCGGATGGACGGGTCGGTCAGCTGCGCAGGGGCCATGCGGTGAGTGTATATGTACGTACGTATACATGCCGCGGTGTTCGTGATCGGTGTGCCGGCGGCGTCCGTCGGCCGGTCAGAACACGGATGTGGCCGTCGCCGTCTCAGCGGCCTGTCGCGCGCCGGGCTGGCGCGTCTTGGTGATGATTCCGCGAACGCCGCTGGCCTTCGCCTGAGCCTTCAACGCCTGGTACTGCTCGGGCGTGAGGACGGGGTCGCGGCTGAGGATGAACCCGCTCAGGCCCGTCGGGTCGGTGACGATCGCGTACTGGTAGTCGTCACCGAGGTCTACGATCCAGTAGTTGCCGGGGGCCTTGTCCGACGGCGGACCGAAGAACGTGACGTTGAGCTTGGCGTTGGTGTCGTCCACCGGCGACGCCGTGCCATTGATCGACGACTTCGGGCCCTTGTTGAAGAAGTAGTTGCCGGAGTTGACGACCTTGATGGTCCCGTCGGGATTGAGGCTGTACTCGGCTTTGGTGTTGACCAGGCCGACCGAGAAGAACTGCTTCACACTGCCGACCTCGTACCAGGTACCGAGGTACTGGTCGACGTCGACCGACGGCACGGTCACCGGCGGAGTCCGCAGGCCCGCGACAGTGCCGCTCGCGCTCGTCGACGACACCGAGTCGTCGGCCGCCTCGATGACGGACGGCCGAGGTGTGGTGTCCCGCAGCGGAGTCGACGCCGTCTCCGAGTCGTTCTGCGACCTCCGTGCGGCCGCGCGCTCGCTGCGTCGGTCAGCCCGTTCGGCGGCCCGCTCCGCTCGGTCGTCGGCACGCTGGGCCTGCCGGGCGGTGCGCTCGGCCCGCCGCGCATCCCGACGGTCTTTCGCCGCCGACGCGCCGTCGCTGGACTGGCTTGCCGTATTGCCCGCGCCGGTGTCGGCGGCCGCCGTTCCCGCGCCGAGACCGAGTACCAGGCTCGCGCCGGCGGCGCACGTGACAAGGGACAGCTGCCAGCGACGATGCGTGATCATGATCAGCCCTGTAACCAGGCGTGGTCTGAGACAAACGGGTGTTACGAGGACGTCAGAATTCGCGTGCTCACAGCGATCGCACAGCAAAATTCACAGGTGACATCTCCTCTTCTTCAGGTTGGCTTCAGGCCGCGCGGTCAACATCGTTCTGCGTGATCACCGCGGACATCGTCCTGATCTTGCCGCCACCGCTGAGAGAGCTCGCGGTGGCGATCAGCAACCTTCTGGCCGACGCGATGTCGGAGATCGGCGGCGCTGCATTCCGGTTGGGCGAGCAGTTTCCGGGGCGCTTCGACGGTCCGTGCGAACCACACATCTCGCTGTTCATGATGGCGATCGACGACAGCGAGGTGCCCGAGGTCGCGGCGGCGGTGGCGGACGCCGCGCGCACCGTCGCACCGGTGATGGCGTCGGCCATCGAATACCGCCACAATCACGAGGGCGCTCCCGAGGTGTTCTTCGCCAAGGCCGACGACTTCCGCGCGGTCCAGCACGCAGTGGTCACCGCAGCAGAACCGTTGCGCCGCGGGCGTATTCGCGAGCTCGACCCCGGGGGCAAGCCGCTGGCAGCGATACTCGACGATCCTGACCCGGATGACCCGGCCCGGGTGCGGCAGCTGCGCACATACGGTTTCGACGACGTCTCCGACGAGCAGGACGATCGGTTCAACCCCCACGTGACTCTCACGTGGCCGGTCGACGAGACGAGCCGCGTCGACCTCTCGGCCCTGCGCCCCCCGCAAGACTTCAGCGGGCGGCTCACCGACATCGCTCTCTACGGCATGGCGCCCAACGGCACCTGCACACAGCGGTACGGCTCCTGGACTTTGACCGGGAGCTCGTCGTGACCACGGCCGACGCCCCTGAGTTGAAGCGATCCCTGTGGGCCCTGGACGGCGTCAATTTCTTCCTCGCCGACGTGCAGGCCGGTCTCGGACCGTTTCTCGGCGTCTACCTGATCAACAAGGAGACCTGGAACCCGGCCAACATCGGGTTCATCCTCACCCTCGGGGGTGCCGTCGGGTTGCTGCTCAACGCTCCTGCGGGCGCCCTGATCGACGCCACGAAACACAAGCGGGCGCTGCTGGCGGCTGCGGCCGCGTTGACGTCGTTCGGCACGTTCATCGTCACGCTGAAGCCGACGTTCGCGGTCGTGACGGCGGCCCAGCTGGTGACCGGCATCGCCGGTGTGGTCCTCGGTCCGGTCATCGCCGCGATCGCGCTCGGCCTCGTCGGGCCGAAACGCTATGCGGCGCAGACCGGTCGCATGCAGGCGTTCAACCATGCCGGCAACGTGGTGGGTTCGGCCGTGGCCGGGCTCGCGGGGTACCTCATCAGCCTGCGCATGGGTTTCTGGCTCGCCAGCCTGTTCGGTATCTTCGTCGTGCTCTCCACCCTGCTGATCAAGCCGCGGCTGATCAACCACGACGTGGCGCGCGGCATGGCACCCAAGGACGACTCCGAGGGTGACAAACCGTCGGGATTTTCTGTGCTGCTTCGGAATCGGCCGCTGCTCATCCTGGCGGCGGTCGTGGGGCTCTGGCAACTCGCCAACGGCGCGATGCTGCCGATCACGGGCCAGAAACTCGCGGTCGGCGACGTCAACGACGGCGCGCTGTACCAGGCCGCGCTGATCATCGTCGCCCAGATCGTGATGATCCCGATGGCCATGCTGGTGGGTCGGCGCGGTGACCGATGGGGTCGAAAACCGTTGATGGTGCTGGCTTTTGCCGTTCTGCCGGTGCGGGGCGTGTTGTTCATCCTGGCGCAGTACCCCGGTGAGGTCATCGCGGTTCAGGCACTCGACGGAATCGGCGCCGGTCTGCAGGGTGCCCTGTTCGCGATCATGGTGGCCGACCTGACCCGCGGTAGCGGACGCTACAACGTCGCCTTCGGCGCCGCGACGATGGTGCAGGGCATCGGAGGTGCGCTCAGTCCCACGCTCGCCGGTGCGATCGATGCCGCTGCGGGATACGGCGCGGCCATGTGGGCGCTGACGGGCATCGCGACGGTCGCCCTGGTTCTTCTGGTGGTGGCAGTACCGGAGACCCGCGCATCGTCGGACGGTCCGCCCGAGGTCTCCGACGCCAAGCCCGAACCGACCGCGGTCCGCTGACGTCGATGGTCTCCGGGGGCGCTGCGGCCGTACTGTCGGTCGCTCTGGTGGCAGCGGTGATGGTGTTCGCCGTGGTGCGGCCGAGAGGGTTACCGGAGATCGTCGCCGCCCTGCCGGCCGCGCTGATCGCCGTGGCCGCGGGATTGGTGGGCTGGCCGGCGGCGCGGCACGCGATCGCGGAGATGGCGCCCACGGTCGGCTTTTTGGCCGCGATCCTGGTGCTGGCGCACCTGGCCGACGCGATGGGTGTGTTCGCGTGGATCGCCGATCAGCTTCGCCGTGGGTCGCATGGATCACCCACCCGTCTACTCGGTCTGGTGTTCGTCGCGGCGTCGGCGACGACGGCGATCCTCAGCCTGGACGCGACCGTGGTACTGCTGACGCCGGTGGTGATCACGACGGCGCAGGCGTTGCGGATGGACCCACGTCCGCACTCCTATGCCAGTGCCCACCTGTCCAACACCGCGTCGACCCTGCTGCCGGTCTCCAACCTGACCAACCTGTTGGCCTTCACCGCAACAGGTTTGACCTTCGTGGAGTTCACCACCGTGATGGCGTTGCCGTGGGTGGTGTCGATCGTCGCGGAGTTCGTGGTGTTCCGGATCTTCTTCGCCCGGCAGCTCAGGGCGCCCGCCGAGGGGCCGGGGGCGGCGCGTGCGATGGTGACCGACGATGTCGAGGCGCCGCCGATGCCGACGGCCGCGCTGGCTGTGCTGGCCCTCACGCTTGCCGGCTTCGCGGTGTCGGGCTTCGTCGGGGTTGCGCCCGGCTGGGTGGCGGCTGCCGGCGCCGTGGTGCTCGCCGGCTTCGCGTTGCGGGCGCGACGGACCACGGTGCGTCGCACACTGGCCGCCGCGGATGTGTTGTTCTGCGGTTTCGTGCTGGCGCTGGCTCTCGTGGTGGCCGCGGTCTCCGACGGTCCGATCGGGCGCGCTCTGGCCCAGTACCTGCCTCACGAACCCACGCTGGTGGGTCTGCTGATCGTGGCGGCCGTCGCTGCGGTGATCGCGAACCTGGTGAACAACCTGCCCGCGACGCTGCTGTTGCTCGCCGCCATCGGCGCTCACGCGCCACCCGCGTTGATCTTGGCGGTCCTGCTGGGGGTGAACATCGGCCCCAACCTGACCTACGTCGGGTCGCTGGCGATCATGCTGTGGCGCAGGGCATCTGCCGCTGCCGGCGCGCAGCCGCAGCTACGCGTCTACACCGTGCTGGGGCTGCTCACGGTGCCGGCCGCTCTCATCGCCGGCGTGCTCGCACTGTGGGTGGGCGTGCGTCTGCTCTGAGAGGTCCCCGTAGGTTCTGTGTAGTCGTCACAGCGAGCGGATGCGTCGCAGGATCTGGAGAAAAGGCAGCGTCGACGCAGCGCCGCGAGCCAGCTTCTGCTGCAGCAGGCTCGCATTGATGAGCACCGGATGGCGCACGCCGTGATCCCGCCATACGGCCAACTGGTCGATGACATCACTCGGCGTCCCGTTCAAGAGGTACTGCTTGAGCAGTGAGGTCGGGGCCGAGTCGGCGAGTGCCAGTGCGGACTCCTCGTCGAAGGTCTGCGGCACGATGTCCTGGAACCCGCCGAAATCGTCGCCGAGCGGATGCCGAACTCCGTGTGCAGCCCACGCCCAACCCGGAATGTTCAGCGCAAACGACCGCACCAGAACCGAATTCAATGCTTCGTCGACGTCATCGCGGTTACGGCCGGTGACGACGAAGTGCGTATTGGCGGCCGACCAACGGAGTAGGCAATAAGCGGGTGCAACCCGCAATCGGGCTGTGTTGCTGGCCTGGCGGGATTAGTTTGAGTATCCCGGAACGCCACTTCTTGACCCAGCGTGGCAAGGACACGGTTACCAACCATTTGTCGTTAAAGCCTAGAGCTGCATGGCCGGCGCGAAGCACTCGACACTCCAGGCCTCAGCGCCGCTAGGTCTGCGTGCTCGTACCTGTCCGGTTCTTCCTTCAAATCGAATGTTCGTGGCGCCCAAACTTGCGAGTGCTGAGCGGGTTCTCTTCACCTCTTTGCTGAGGGCGGGAGACTTTGGATTCGCCGAACAATACACGGCGTTCGCCATCATCCTGATTCTCTGAATATCACTATCGGCTGGTAGCGGCCTGTGCCCCATGCGGTATGGAGCGATCAGCGCGATCACGTCGTCCGATAAGAGATGCGACCATACGGTGTCGTGGTGAGCGTTTGGCGAACCGTGATGTGGAATTTTGAATGCCGATGCGCGGGTCGAAGGTGCAAATCTTGCAACAACCGCACTCCATCCGCACCCTTGTGGCCCCTTTGTGAGGTCGGCGCCCAGCAGCATGCTCACTTCACCAACGGTGACCCACATTGCAACGGCGAACTCATTTGGATCCACCCGTCGAATCAATCGTCGGTCGGACGTCTTTGCCAGGCCGGCTGCCAGCGCGGCTAGTGCCCTGCTTGTGGCAATATCCGATGGTGATAAAGCGATCGCCGAGGCGGCAGGAGCCTCGCTCGACTGGGGGCGCGACCATAGTTGACGCAATTCCACGGCGCGCATCGCAGGGGGCGTCACGCCGTTGGCGTTTCGCCCATCGATAATCTCAAAAATCCGGCGGTACTCCGACCGAATAGACTTTCGGAACAATCGCTCGATATCAGCGTCCGCTTCGAGCGTGGCCATGAACTCTTCGCCGGTCAATGCGGACGAGCATACGAAAGTTGCCGAATCGCACAGCTCTAGCACCCGGGAAAGGCCTGCGATGTGATCGTCGTGGGCGTGTGTGCCAACCACGAGCACGACGTCCTTGGAAAGGTCAACCTCGAGGCGCGACAGATATTCAACCACTGGAATATGCTTTGTATGTTGATCAACACACGAATCAACAATCAGCCATTGGCCACCGCCAACATGCACGGCAATCGACTCACCTTTGCCGGGTCCAAAAATCGATATTTCGATCTCGTCAACCGCCGGCGGCCGGTCCGGATCAGCCAAACTTCGTTTCCAGTCGTCTCAACCTCTCTCTTGCCCGGGCTCTTTGCGCAGCTACCTCGGGTTCCGTCCACCGGCCCAAGCGCCGGAGGCGAACCGCTGACGTCCGTTGAGGGCCCCCAATTCCCTGCACAGTTCTCACCGTGATGTAGACGACATCACCGACTTTTAGGTCATCGTCTGCGATAAGTTCACGAGGAAAATCGGCCGTGACTTCGGTGCCGTCTCCAGCGGGTAACAACTGAACGGTAAAGAAGTCGTGGTCCACCTCGGTGACGCTGCCCTCCCACTTCTCCATGCCAGTTATCGCTGCCGACGGTTTGCTCATTGGGCGAGACCGTCGCTCGTGCACTCCCTCGAACGCAGATCTAATAGCAGCAGTTTTTCGGTCGATTAGCGTTTTACGTGCCATGCTCGGGATTGCCGCTACGGCAGCCCACTCGTCGATGTAATTCCGCCGCGCTGCGTCGCTCGGCTGGAAGAGAATGGTATCAGCGCTGAACTTCGTGCCAGACGCGGGAATCGCGTAAGCCAAGTTGCGCCACTCTATTGTCGAATCCTCAACGTCATCGAGCTGTTTGCCCGATGAATTGAATGTCGAAGTTGGCAAGATTGACGGGCTCATGAAATGTTCGCAATCGCCTGGAGGACTGTGTTGGCGTGGGAGAGAGATGAATGCCACTCGTTGGCCAGGATATCGTTGACGATCGGGATGTTTGTTGCGAGGGCCTCGACGCGCTGATTTTGGTCGGCTTCCAAAGTCCAAGCCTCCCTTCGATTCGAAGGACGCTCCTCGATTAAGTGCAGATTGAATTGGTCGCTGTGAGAGACGAATACGTGTTCGTCGAACCGGAATGATGGCTCAACTTTGACCTGAGTCCGTCCACCAAAGTTGCTATCGCGCTGACCCCACATCACTATTTCACGCATGACGGGGAGGTTCATAGTTTGTTCCCAGAATTCCTTAGGTGCAAGCCGGTCGCCAATTAATTGATAATGATCCTGGTCTCTAGCTTTGAAGTGCATCTCGCGGTTGACTCCGAGCACCGCGACCGGTGTATGGGGAAGTGCAGTCAAAATGCTAACTGCAGCATCGCGCAACCGTTCGAAGTCGTCAGGTTCAGTGGTTGACAACTGCATAGCCTCGGGCGTCACCTGGCACATGAGCCAGCCTGTTTCCAACGATGCGAAATCCCTTGTAATGATTTCTACTTCAGCACGCGCAAAATCGGCTGGGCCAATCACATTCTCTTGCAGCAACCAGGCCGGCGAGAATATTGCTGCGTTGAAGTGGCCCCGGATGACCACCGTGAGCGCGTCCAATGCCACCTCGGTGTCAGCCAACCTTAATCCCCACTTCGCAGCAGATGAGTCCCTGCTGACAGACTCTAGCAACAGTAAGTGCGCGAACCGTCGCTGCTGCGGGTCCTGACTCCGATAGAGCAGAGACCATCTCGCCGGTTGAGACGAATCACGGGCCTTTGCGCCTTTAACTCGCTGAGCTCTGTGATGTTGACTTCCCAGTGCTTGGTGGCGCACAAAATTGGCCAAAGCCGAAGACTCGATTGTCCTGGTGACTGAGCTAAGCGGTTTCCTTCGACGCCCTGTCCAGCACGCAGACCTTGGGCCCGAGTGGGCGAACCAGATTCCGCTGGTCGGCTATGAACAAACCCTGTCGAGCCTCTGCGGTCGCCTAAGAAAAAGCCCTGAACCCCCAACGAGGGTTCAGAGCTATTCGGATGTCTTGCAACATCACACACTGAGCCGATGACGGGAATCGAACCCGCGTATTCAGCTTGGGAAGCTGATGTTCTGCCATTGAACTACATCGGCCTGTTTCGAAGGGCAAGGCTAACACGCGCGAATCCTCGCCTGGTGTGCACTCACACCAGGCGAGGTCGCTGCGTCAGAGCGCGGACACCGCAGGCAACGGTGTGATCGGCGCCTGCACCGAAACGGTCGTCGTTGCACCGCTCGAGTCGGTCGCCGTGATCAGGAACGTGTCCTCCGGTGGGATTGCGCTGAACCGACCCGGCCCGCTCGAGTAAAAGCTCTGCGGAAGTCCCAGCGGTACCCCCGGATCGAAGGTGGTGACGACAACAGACACCTGCTCGCCGGCCACCAGGTCGAGGGAAACCCGCGGGCAGAGCCCCGCGCTGCCGCCGCAGCCGGTGACCGGCACGGAGTGTGCGCTGTCGTCATTGAGGCCGAGTGCGTTCGTCTCCGGGGAATTCCGATCGAACGTTCCGCGGTACACGATCATCACGGTGTCGACGGGGGCCTGGGTCTGGCCGAAGTCATACCTTTGTGTGGCGGTGGCGGTGAAGTACGTCGCGATGTAGTTGCGTAGGGCGCCGTCGTCGGTGAGTTGCCCGATGCTGCCGAGTCCGCGCGGGGTGCTACGGAACGTGCCCCTGGTGACCTGCAAGGGATTGGTGAGGCTGATCGTCCCGCCGGTTGTTCCACCACTGACCGCAATCCGCGCCTGATCGGTGGGCTTGTAGATGAACGCGCCTGTGTCCGGATCGATCGTCACGGTGCCGTATTGCGTGTTCGTCGGTGCGCTGTAGGTGATGGTGCCACCGTCCGGGTCCGTCGCTGTGACCGTTCCTCGCACCTCCGCTGAGGTGGGATCGCCGACGCCGACGTCCAGCCCGGTGATCATCGGGGCGTCGTCGACTCCGGCTACGTTCACGGTGACCGTCGCCGATGTGCTCGTGTAGGTGCCGTCCGTCGCCGTGTATGTGAAGGTGTCGACGCCGAAGAAGTTGGCATCAGGCGTGTAGGTGAATGTGCCGTTCGCGTTGCGCACCAAGGTTCCATTGGCCGGCTGGGTGAACGAGTCGACGCTCAACGCTGCTCCAGACCCGTTGTCGTTGTCCAGTAGCGCGTCTGGGGTGAAGGACAGCGACGCATCCTCGGTGGCGCTCAAGGTGTCGTCGGTGACTGTCGGTCCGTCGTCGACGGCGGCGACACTGATCGTCACCGTCGCCAGGGCACTGGTCGAGGTGCCGTCGGACACCGAGTAGGTGAAGGAGTCCGTGCCGTTGAAGTCGGCATCGGGCGTGTAGGTGTAGGTGCCATTGGCGTCCTGCACCAGCGTTCCGTGGGACGGAGCCGCACCGATGACCACCGTCAGCGTGTCGCTGTCGACGTCAGTGTCGTTACCCAGCAACGCACCTGGGGTGAAACTCAGCGGCGTGTCCTCCGTGGCTTCCAGCGTGTCGTCGGTGGCGACAGGGGCGTCATCGACAGCACTGACGACCACGTTGACAGTCGCGGTGGCCGTCGTCGTGCCATCGGTCACGGTGTAGGTGAACGTGTCGGTGCCGTGGTAATCGGCGTCGGGGTTGTAGCTGATGGTGCCGTCGCGGTTGATCCAGAGATCGCCGTGTTCGGGTTGGGTGTAGCCCTCGATCGAGACGTCGTCGCCGTCGATGTCGGTGTCATTGGCCAGTAGGTCGGCGGGGTTGACGGTGAGCAGACCGTCTTCGTCGACGGTGACGGTGTCGTCGGTGGCCACCGGGGCGTCGTTGACCAAGTTCACCGTGACTGTCACTGTGGCCGTTGAGGTTTCGGTACCGTCGGTGACGGTGTAGGTGAAGCTGTCGGTGCCGTGGTAATCGGCGTCGGGGTCGTAACTGATGGTGCCGTCGCGATTGATCCACAGGTCGCCGTGTTCGGGTTGGGTGTAGCCCTCGATGCTGAGGTTGTCGCGGTCGACATCGGTGTCGTTGGCGAGCAGGTCCGCGGGGTTGACGGTCAGCAAGCCGTCCTCGTCGACGGTGACGGTGTCGTCGGTGGCCACCGGGGCGTCGTTGACGGGGTTGACGGTGACGGTGACCGTGGACGTCGCCGACTTCACTCCATCGGTGACGGTGTAGGTGAAGGTGTCGGTGCCGTTGTAATCGTCGTCGGGGTCGTAGCTGATGGTGCCGTCGCGGTTGATCCACAGGTCGCCGTGTTCGGGTTGGGTGTAGCCCTCGATCGACAGATCGTCCCCGTCAGGGTCGGTGTCATTGGCGAGGAGGTCTGAGGGCTTCACGACAACGAGGCCGTCCTCGTCGACCGTCACGCTGTCATTGCCGGCCACAGGGGCCCGATCGGTCGGCGCGACGACGACAGTCACGAACGCGAAGCGTCCGTGTCCGCTGAACAGGCCGTGAAGATGGAAGTCCTCGCTGTCGTAGTCCGAGACCCTCACCAGGAACCTGTCTCGGCCGCCGGTGAGCGCGAATTCGTTGTCAGCGTCGTAGGTGAACGTTCCGGTGGTCTGGTCGACGGTGACGGTGCCGTGTTTGGGCCCGAAGAGTCCGCGACGCACCCGATACGTCAACGGGTCGCCGTCGGGATCTGTACCGCCGAACGAGATCGGATCGCTGACGTCGTCGTATTCGTCCAGCGTGATGTCGACCTGTTGGCTCTCCAGCACGGGCCGGCGGTTGAACAGCGTCCGCCGAGACTCCCGGTTCGCGGCGCTCAGCATGGTCCACAGACCGGTGCCGGTGGGAGTGTCATCAGGCTCGGCGGGGGTCGCCGGCTCGTCGAGCTCCACGACCTCCGTCTCGGCCATCGCCTCGGACGCCGTCACCACTGACGTCGTCGCGACGACGGTGCGCGTGGGTCGCGCGATCGACGCGCGGCGGGGAACCGGCGGGGTGTTGTCGGCTTTCACGTCATCGGTGCCGGCGGCCTCGACGGTGGGAGTTTCGGCCCCGCGGACTTCCACGGTGTCCTCCCCATCCGCCGCGCTGCTCGCACGAGAGGGCGCATCTTTCTTCTGGAGGTTGCTGCGGCGATGGTTCCGCGGTGACGAGTCATCGTCGCCTGTGGAGTCCGCGGCGGAGCCACCGGAGCGTGCGGAGCCGCGTTTGGCCCGCGTGGACGATTTCGTCCCCGACCCTGGCGTGTCGTTTGCCGAGGACGACACCGAAGGCTTGCCAGACGAGGGACCGCTGGCTGCGGAGTCGCTGTCAGCCCAGGCGACACCGGTGGCACCGCTGGCGACCGCAAACCCAACTCCCATTGCGATAGCTAATGCTCCGACACGGCCGATGTGGGTGCTGCGGCCGAGCATGGCCGCCGCTGCCGCAGCCTGTCGATATCGTGACTCGACGTCCATCCGAAAATCCCCCAATTGTCAGCCCGGACCGAATATTTGAGGCACAACAGTGGAACGTGTCGACGCAGTGGCCCCCCGGGCAGCAGCGCAGCACGACAACACGCGGGATAGAGGAGAGACACCAGTCGCCGCTGTCCGCGGCCATCCCCGATAGCAAAACTGATGACGGACATGAAGCTAACATGCGTTCGCAAATACACGTGCGAATCTGAGAAAAAAATTGTTGTCAGCGTAAGATTTGCTGTTAATAAATCACACCCTGTTCACACGGGGCCTGGCATCTGTTGCGGCCGCGCCGCCTGCCCTCGGGCCGATTCCCGCCGTTACGCTCGTCCCGTGCTGCTCTCCGACCGCGACATTCGGGCCGAGATCGACGCCGGCAGACTCGGTGTCGACCCGTTCGACGACAGTCTGATCCAGCCCTCCAGTGTCGACGTCCGCCTGGACACTCTGTTCCGCGTGTTCAACAACACCCGGTACACCCACATCGACCCCGCCCTGCGGCAGGACGACCTCACCACCCTCGTCGAGCCGAAGGAGGGGGAGCCGTTCGTTCTCCATCCCGGCGAGTTCGTCCTCGGTGCGACGCTGGAGCGGTGCACGCTGCCCGACGACCTCGCCGGCCGTCTGGAGGGCAAGTCCTCACTCGGCCGTCTCGGCCTGCTCACCCACTCGACCGCAGGGTTCATCGATCCCGGGTTCTCCGGCCACATCACCCTCGAGCTGTCCAACGTCGCGAATCTGCCGATCACCTTGTGGCCCGGAATGAAGATCGGTCAGCTCTGCCTGCTGCGGCTCACCAGCCCGGCCGAGCATCCCTACGGCAGTGACAAGGTCGGGTCGAAGTACCAGGGTCAGCGCGGTCCCACGCCGTCGCGGTCGTATCAGAACTTTCTTCGGTCGCACTGACTGACGTCACGGCCGGGCGGGAATGCAAGACCGGCTAGTAATGTCATAAGCACAGGCGTGCCGGCTGCGGTTCACCGTCGTCCAGCTAACCGCGACGTGTGTAACACGGTGTCCGTTCTCGCCGATGAAGTACTAGTTGTCGGTGCTCAATGTGCAGGTGAGCGCTGATGACGACCAGGCTGCAGCAAACTTTTGGAGGGGTCGAGTGGACATCGTTCTCGGTGTGTCGATGACACCTACGACGGTCCGCATGGTGCTGGTGGAGGGCGAAAAAGCGGACGGCGTGACCGTCGATCACGACGTCTTCGACGTCACGTCCGCCGATGCCTCGGCAAACGTCGCCGAACAGGTCGTCGCCGCCATCCAGGGCACC
This sequence comes from Mycolicibacterium sp. 018/SC-01/001, assembly GCF_007096635.1. Classification (GTDB taxonomy): domain Bacteria; phylum Actinomycetota; class Actinomycetes; order Mycobacteriales; family Mycobacteriaceae; genus Mycobacterium. Next base: position 24,049 of record NZ_VKAA01000033.1, on the reverse strand, counting down.
AAGGAAAGCGCGGAGTCGGGCGGGCATCACCTCAGATCGATCGGCGTCACCTGGAGTGACCACACCGAAGCCACGGCTCTGCGGGACGCACTCGCCGCGCACGGGATCGACGACGTCATGCTCGTCGCCGAGAGCCACGCGGCCGGTTCCCTGGCACAGGCTGTCGGGCGGGCGGTCGGATACGACACCACCGCGCTGCTCTTCGTCGATCGCGACACCGCGACGCTGTCGGTGGTCCGCACCGACGACGGTTCCGTGGTGAAGGTGCTCAGCCGCTCGTTGCACAGCGCTGACGCGATGGCCGTGCTCACCGAAATGGCTCACGCCGTGGCCGCGCAGGATGCCCCGCCGCAAGGCATGTTCGTCGTGGGCTCCGGTGTCGACGTCAGCTCGGTCAAGTCCCATCTCGAACATCTCGTCAGCATCCCGGTCAACGCGCCCGACGATGCGGACCTGGCGTTGGCGCGCGGTGCCGCCCTCGCATCGGCCGCCGCACCTGCATTCGAGGCGACCACCGTCGGACTGGCCTACTCGCAGGACCCCGACGGTGACACCGCCGGCTCCGTCTACGCAGGACTCGCCGGCGTGGACACTCAGCTCGCGCCGGCCGGCGTCGAGGTCGCAGACGAGTTCGCCCCGACCGAGATGCGTGAAGTCGAAGAAGGGCGCAAGCCGTTCCTGCTCGTCGGTAGCGCGCTGACGTCGGTGTTCATCATCGGTGTCGTTGCGCTGGTCATTTCCCTGGCGGTCAGCATCCGGCCGACGGTCGACTCCCGGCCGAGTCCCGCGCAGGCGGCGATCGTGCCGAGCAGCCAGGCTCCCGCGCCTGCACCGGTCGAGCAGGCCGTCAAGCCCGCTGATCCGGCGCCCTCGGCCGAGACGATCAAGCCTCCGGTGCCGGTTGCGGTACAGCAGACGCCCGAGGCCCCGCGAACTGTCTTCGTCGAAAAGCCCGCGCCGGCTCCCGCCGCGCCGGCGCCCGCGCCTGCACCGGCAGCCCCGGCGCCCGCTCCGGCTCCGGTGGCCCCGCCGCCGGTCGTCGCCCCGGTTCCGGCGCCCGTCGTGGTTCCCCGGCCGATCATCGTGGTGCCGCAGCGGCAGTGGCCGGTGTTCGCGCCGCCGAAGCCCGCGTGGACGTGGCCGAGCAAGCCGGAAGCACCCGAGCCCGAGGAGCCGGAGACCCCGCCGTGGACGCCGCCGGTGACGCAGCCGCAGGTCCCGCAGGTGCCCTCGGTGCCGCAGACACCGCAGTGGCCGGGCTCGAGTTCCGGGGGCGGACGCGGTAGCGACGACTACCCCTCCGGTGGGTACGGCGGCTCGGGTGGGTACGGCGGGCCCGGTGGCTCGGATGACTCGGGTCCCTCATCGCGCGGCTCGGGCAGCGGTTCCTCCGGCGGGGAGAAGTGCTTCCTGATCTTCTGCGCACCCGGCGGTGGCCGCGGTTAACCGACCGCACTGATCGTCGCGTCGCAGATCGGCAGGTTCACTTCGAGCAGGTGCGACTCGGTCGTGTTGGGCGCTGTGACGACGAGCGTTCCTGTGCGGCCGCAACCGTTTCCCGTCTCGGTGTCGATCGCCGACGACTGCACGTCAGCGCTGGCCGTCTCGCCGGGCTGCAGCTCCAGATGCGGTGCGGAGTTCTGCGGCCGGCGGGCGACGTGCACCAGCACCCCTCCCGCCGCTGTCACCAAGTCGGCGCCCGGGTAACCCACGAGCACGCACACCCGCTGCGAGCTGTTGGTGAAGGTGACCTCGACCCGGCGCGCGGTGTCGGCCTCGGCGACCGGGCCGGCGGCGACGGTCAGATCGTCATTGCCGCAGGCCTGCGGCACCGCGGGCGTCGATTCCGACGGAGACGTGGGCGGCGTAGGCGTCGTGGTGGTGGTCGTGGCCGGCGCCTGAGGTGCAGCCGTGGTCGTGGACGGTGTCGCGGTCACGGTGACCGTCGTCGGCGTCTCTGAGCGGTCGGCTCCGCAGCCGGCGAGCAGAACCGCGGCGGCCACACCCGAAACGAGCAGGGGCATTGTCTTCATGGCCCCAGTACAGGCCACGCGGCAGGCTACCGATCTCAACTTCGCACGCGAAAGAGCATCCAGGGCTGTGAATCGCTGCGAATCACGACCCTGAGTGCACGTTGGCGGCACAGGACTGTCATCTGCCGTTGGTCTCGCGGCCAGTGTCGCGTAGCAGCCGTCTCATCCAGTCTCCCTATAGAGGCAGTATGCGATGCACCGTCTTCGGTACCGGCTACCTCGGCGCGACCCATGCGGTCGGGATGGCCGAACTGGGCCACGAGGTGATCGGCGTCGACATCGACCCCGGCAAGATCGCCAAGCTGGCCAGCGGCGAGGTGCCCTTCTACGAGCCGGGACTGCCGGAGATGTTGCGGCGCAACCTCGATGCGGGCCGACTGCGGTTCACCACCGACTACGCCGAGGCAGCCGACTTCGCCGACGTGCACTTCCTCGGGGTCGGCACGCCCCAGAAGAAGGGCGAGTACGGCGCCGATCTCCGGCACGTGTACGCGGTGATCGACACGCTCGTCCCGCACCTGCACCGCCCTGCGGTCATCGTCGGGAAATCCACCGTCCCGGTGGGTACGGCTGCCGATCTCGTGGCCCGTGCCGCGACACTGCGCTCCGACGATCTCCCCGTCGAGATCGCGTGGAATCCGGAATTCCTGCGCGAAGGTTTTGCTGTCCACGACACCCTGCATCCCGATCGCATCGTCGTTGGTGTACAACCTGATTCGCAGCTGGCCGAACGAGCGATCCGCGAACTCTATGCGCCTCTGCTCGACGCCGACGTACCGTTCCTGCTGACCGATCTGCAGACCGCCGAGCTGGTCAAGGTGTCGGCCAACGCCTTTCTCGCGACCAAGATCTCGTTCATCAACGCGATCTCGGAAGTCTGCGAGGCCGCCGGCGCCGACGTGACCACACTGGCCGACGCCCTCGGCTACGACGCGCGCATCGGGCGGCGATTCCTCAACGCCGGCTTGGGTTTCGGCGGCGGCTGCCTGCCCAAGGACATCCGCGCGTTCATGGCACGCGCCGGTGAGCTCGGCGCCAATCACGCGCTGACGTTCCTGCGCGAGGTCGACAGCATCAACATGCGCCGCCGCACCCGCATGGTCGAACTCGCCACGACCGCATGCGGGGGCTCACTGCTGGGTGCGAACGTCGCCGTCCTGGGGGCTGCGTTCAAGCCGGAATCCGACGACGTCCGCGATTCTCCTGCCCTGAACGTCGCCGGACTCCTCCAGCTCAACGGCGCCACGGTCACCGTCTACGACCCCAAGGCGATGGAGAACTCCCGACGGTTGTTCCCCACTCTGACCTACGCGACGTCCGTCGCCGATGCGTGCGAGCGGGCCGACGCGGTGCTGGTGCTGACCGAGTGGGCCGAGTTCGTCGACCTCGATCCGGAGCTGCTGGCCCCCACAGTGCGAACCAAAGTCGTTGTGGACGGCCGCAATTGCCTTGACGCGCAGCTGTGGCGGCGAGCGGGCTGGCGGGTCTATGCGTTGGGGAGATCGGCTGGTTAAGCTCGGGTGATGGGGAAATTCCAGCACCGGCTCCGCTGGTTCGTTCTGCACGGGATCGTGCGCGGCCTGTCCACCGTCGGTGTGCGACGGGGCGACCCGCAGGCCCGGCTGATGGCCGACCCGGCCGTGCGCGCCGACCCGGCGGCCTTCGCCGACGAGATGCGCCAGCGCGGACCCATCGTGCGGTCCAGCCGGGCGCTGATGACGTTCGACCACGCCGTCGCCAACGAGGTGCTGCGCTCCGACGACTTCCACGTGATGAGCCTCGGTGCCGGCCTGCCCCCGCTGCTGCAGCGCATCAACGAGAAGACCCACACCGGACTGCTCCACCCCATCGAGCCGCCGTCACTGCTGTCCATCGAACCGCCCGAACACACCCGCTGCCGCAAGATGGTGTCGTCGGTGTTCACCACCCGCGCGGTCGCGGCGCTGCGCGACCGGGTGCAGGGCACCGCTGATGCGTTGCTCGACCGCCTCGAGGACAGAACCGGCGTGGTGGACGTCGTCGACGCGTACTGCGCCCAGCTGCCGGTCGCCGTGATCAGTGACATCCTCGGCGTCCCCGAAGCCGACCGCCAGCAGATCCTGCAGTTCGGCGAACTCGCCGCCCCCAGCCTCGACATCGGGTTGTCCTGGCAGCAGTACATGCGCGTCCACGAGGGCCTGGTCGGCTTCAACGTGTGGCTGACCCGCCACCTCGAGGAGCTGCGCCGCAATCCCGGCGACGACCTGATGAGCCAGCTGATCCAGGCCAGTGAGCAGGCCGAGGAGGGCGCCAAGCTCACGCAACGGGAACTCCTCGCCACCGCGGGCTTGGTGCTCGCCGCCGGTTTCGAGACCACCGTCAACCTGCTCGGTAACGGCATCCGCATGCTGCTGCAGAACCCGGAGCACCTGGAGGCTCTCGCCGCCCGGCCCGAACTGTGGCCCACCGCCGTCGAGGAGATCCTGCGCCTCGATTCACCGGTGCAGATGAGCGCCCGCTTCGCCCGCAAGGACGTCGACATCGCCGGCACCCGCATCGCGCGCGGTGAACTGGTGATCCTGCACCTCGCCGGCGCCAACCGCGATCCCAAGGTGTTCCCCGATCCGCACCGCATGGACCTCGAACGCGACAATGCGGGCAAGCACCTGTCGTTCTCCGGCGGCCGGCACTTCTGCCTCGGTGCCGCATTGGCCCGCGCCGAAGGCGAAGTCGGCTTGCGGACGTTCTTCGAGCGCTATCCCGGGGCCCGATTGGCCGGTGAGGCGCATCGCCGGGACACCCGCGTGCTGCGGGGCTGGTCAACATTGCCGATCACGCTTGGGACCGCCCGCGCCGCGCTAGCGTGAGGTGGTGGACTTCCGAGCAGCTCTGCTCGAGCAGACTCGAGCTTTCGGCGATCTGATCCGGACGGGAGACCCGGCGACGCCGGTGCCGACCTGTGGCGACTGGAACCTCAAACAGTTGTTCCGCCATGTGGGGCGCGGAAACCGTTGGGCCGCACAGATCATCCTCGAGCGCCGCAATCAGGAGCTCGATCCGCGCGAGGTCCGTGACGGGAAACCGCCGGACGATCCGGACGCGGCCGCGGACTGGTTGATGGCGGGGGCCGAGTTGATCAGTGATGCCATCGACCGCGTGGGTCCCGAGACCCGGGTCTGGACGTTCGTCGGGCCCCGGCCGGCGGGCTGGTGGATACGCCGCCGCCTGCACGAGGCGACGGTGCACCGGGCCGACGCCGCGTTGGCTCTGGGCGTGCCGTTCGAGTTGGCGCCCGACCTGGCCGCCGATGCACTCAGCGAGTGGATCGACCGGGTCTCGGTGGATCGGCGCCACCCTCCCGCGCTCGACCGGGGCCAGTCCATTCACCTGCACGCCACCGATGAGGAGTTGGGTCCGACAGGGGAGTGGATGATCGTGCACGACGAGGAAGGCGTGTGGTGGTCCCATGACCACGGCAAGGGCACTGTGGCGCTGCGCGGACCGGCGAAGGACCTGCTGTTGGTCACGGTGCGACGTGTCGGCACCGCCGATGCCGGCCTCGAAGTGCACGGCGACACCGCCGTCTGGGAGGGATGGCTGGACCGCACGCCGTTCTGAGGGCGTAACTTCTCGCCTATGACCACTTCGGAGATGGCCACCGTCCTCGCCTGGCACGATGCGCTCAACAGCGGCGATGTCGACACCCTGCTCTCGCTGTCCAGCGACGACATCGAGATCGGCGACGCGCACGGCGCGGCGCAGGGCCACGACGCGTTGCGTGCCTGGGCCCAGAAGCTCGGCCGCACGATCGAGCCCGGCCGCATCTATGTGCACGACGGGGTCGTCGTGGTCGAGGAGACCGTTGACGGCGCCGGCTCTGCCGCGTCGGCTTTCCGCGTGGTGAGCGACCGGGTGACGTCGGTGTTCCGGCACGACGATCTGGCCGGCGCGCTGGCGGCGACGGAACTGACCGAAGACGACCTGACCGGCTGATGCGCGGCATCATCCTGGCGGGTGGATCGGGCACCCGGCTCTACCCGATCACGATGGGTGCGAGCAAGCAGCTGCTGCCCGTCTACGACAAGCCGCTGATCTACTACCCGCTGTCGACGTTGATGATGGCCGGTATCCGCGATATCGCCGTGGTCACCACGGCGCAGGACGCGCCCGCGTTCCGGCGACTCCTCGGCGACGGGGCGGATTTCGGCATCAACATCAGTTATGCGGTGCAAGACGAGCCGGAAGGCCTGGCACAGGCGTTCGTGATCTGCGCCGATCACATCGGCGACGACTCTGTGGCACTTGTGTTGGGCGACAACATCTTCTACGGCCCAGGGCTGGGTACCAGTCTGCGCCGCTTCCACGCGGTCGAGGGCGGGGCGATCTTCGCCTACTGGGTGGCCGACCCGACCGCCTACGGTGTGGTCGACTTCGATGATCACGGAAAAGCGTTGTCGCTGCAGGAGAAACCGGCCGCGCCGAAGTCGCACTACGCGGTGCCGGGGCTGTACTTCTACGACAACGACGTCGTCGAGATCGCGCGGTCGCTGCGAAAGTCCGCGCGCGGCGAGTACGAGATCACCGAGATCAACCAGCGGTACCTCGAGCAGGGCCGGCTCAGCGTCGAGGTGCTCGCCCGCGGCACGGCGTGGCTGGACACCGGTACCTTCGACTCGTTGCTGGACGCCAGCGACTACGTGCGCACGATCGAGCGGCGACAAGGCCTCAAGATCAGCGTGCCGGAAGAGGTGGCGTGGCGTGTCGGCTTCATCGATGACGACGAATTAGCCGCTCGCGCAAATAAACTGCTCAAGTCTGGCTACGGCGCGTATCTGTTGGAACTGCTCGACCGCTGAGCCGACTCGCGACACATTGGTTATTGCAATACGGCTGTATGGGCCGTAACTTTGCTGTCACATTCGACGGCGAGGGGGACGCATGGGGTGGGACAAGCACGTCGGTCGCGTCGGGGGATTGGCGGTGGCGCTGGGGATCGGATCGGCGATCGCGGCGGTGCCGACCGTTGCGTGGGCGGACACCGACGACGCCCCGTCGGTGAGTGCGCCCGCCGCCGCGTCGAAGGCGTCGACGGACACGCGGGCTGACAGATCGGTCACGAAGCGTCCGCGAGGTTCGAAGCGGGCCACGTCAACCACGGACACCGACACCGACGTGGCGAAACCGGTTGTCTCGTCGGTGGATCAGGACTCCGACGCAGAAGCGCCCGCCAGGCGCAGGCTGGTCACGCCCCTGTTCACCCCGCGGGCGGCTGCCCAGAAGGACGACCGGAACGACGATTCCGAGCCCGTCGCGGCGCCTCTGCTGTTGACGATGCTCGCGACTGCCCGCCAGCACGTCGAGGAGCGACGGGCCGACAGGGCAGCAGCGGCCGCGACGTCCAGTGCCGTACAGGGCAGCGCCGCCGCCGACGCTGATCCCGCCGACACGGAGATTCGCGGGGTGCCGAAAGGGCCGGTCGTCGTCGGCTCCACCGGGACGATCTATCAGGTCACCACCGATGCGGACGGAACGCGGGTCAGCATCATCGACCGGGACGGTCACGTGATCACCACCAGCGACGCGTTTTCCGATGCGCCGATACCGACGTCGACATCGATCGCCCGACCCGACGGGTCGGTCGTCGTCATCACGGTCAACGAGCGCAAAACGCGCTCCACCGTGTGGTCGGTGAACGAGCAGGGCGACCTCACCAAGATCACGACGGTCCGGGGCTTCGCCGACGCACCCAAGGTCGGAGCCGACGGATCGCTCTACTTCAGCACCAACATCCCGTTCTTCCTGAGTCCCATCGGGAACATCGGCTACCGCACATTCCGAATCTCGCCGACCAACACCGTGCGGACGTACTCACCGCAGACAAGGGTCACCGTGGCGCCTGACGGCAGCGTCTACCTGCTGCCCACCGGGTCAGGGAGAACGTTGCGCGCGTTCGGGGCGGACGGCACGACCAAGACGGTCATCCTCCCGGGTGAGATCCAATACGGTTCCCCGATCGTCGGCGAGGACGGCTATCTCTACCTACCCGTTCCTGTTCAGACGTTGTTCGGCGGCAAGACAACTCGGTTGTACACGATGCGCGGTACGCAGATCGCCAAGCAGACGCTGACAGGTGTGCCCGGAAGCTACGTCGTGAAGAACGACGGTGTCTACCTCGAAACCTACACGTACTCAGGCACCAACGATCTGGGCGACGGGAACACGTACATCTACAAGATCACACCGACGGCCGTCGCCGATCCGCGGTTGATCGAGGGACGCCTCAAGCAGATCTACGACGGTAGACGCCTGCAGGTGGCGGCAGACGGCACGATCTACGCGCTGCTCGAGGATCCTGACGGCCTTCCGGTCGTCATCATCAGCCCCGATGGGACCAGCCGGACCACCATCGACCTGCTCGGCGACCCGGCGGTGTCCGAGGGAGACGTCGAGCAGGCCGACAACCACGGCTACTTCACCTACACATCCGACGGCGCCAAATTCCTCGCGGTGCTCAACGGCGACGGCTCCATCGATCGCACCATCGAGCTTCCGGCCGGTACGAAGCCGGGCTCTGTGTTCTTCGGCCCGGACGGAGCGGCGTACCTCCTGAACTACACGCAGGATCCTGGTAGCACCTACGCCAGCCAGGTGCTGTTGTCGCTGTCGAATGACACGTTCTCGCCGCTTCTCAACCCAGGGTCGGATTACGACTCCTCGCGTAGCATTCAATTCGGCCCCGATGGCAGCGGATACCTGTTGGTGCGTCCGGATTCTGGGCTCGGGGTGAAGATCATCGGCTTCGACGCGTCCGGGTTGACGGGGACGGTTCTCACAGTCATGGACAGCCGCCAGTTCAGCAACAAGATCAGTCCCGATCAGGCGCTCGCATTCGCTGCTGACGGCACCGCTTACCTCGCCACGGACGAACCCGGCGGCCCCGCGGTGTATGCGCTCACGAAGACCGGGGTGACCAAGGTTCTCGATCTCGTCGGCACGCCACCGGCATCCGGCCCCGTCATCGGCCCCGACGGCACGGTGTACGTCACCACCGGCACCTCCGACGGCTTCACCATCGTGCGGACCATCGTGCCGTCGACGTCAGTCTGAATATCAATCATCGCAGGATAATTGGAGCACGCAAGATGTTGGAGAAGTACGTCGGTCGCGTCGGGGGATTGGCGGTGGCGCTGGGGATCGGATCGGCGATCGCGGCGGTGCCGACCGTTGCGTGGGCGGACACCGACGACGCCCCGTCGGTGAGTGCGCCCGCCGCCGCGTCGAAGGCGTCGACGGACACGCGGGCTGACAGATCGGTCACGAAGCGTCCGCGAGGTTCGAAGCGGGCCACGTCAACCAAGGACACCGACACCGACGTGGCGAAACCGGTTGTCTCGTCGGCGGATCAGGACTCCGACGCAGAGGCGCCCGCCAAGGGCCGGCTGGTCAAGCCCCTGTTCACGCCGCGGACCGAAACACCGCGGGACGACGACTCAGAACCGCCCGCGGCCGCGCCGATGCTCTTGACGATGCTCGCGACCGTCCGCCAGCAGGCGGAGGAGCGACGGGCCGACAGAGCGGCAGCGGCAGCTAGCTCGAGCGCGATACAGACGAGCGCTGCAGCAGATCCCGCCGACACCGAGATTCGCGGCACACCACAGGGACCCGTGGTCGTCGGCTCGACGGGCACCATTTATCAGGTCACGCGCGACGCAAACGGAATCCGCGTCAGCGTCGTCGACAGCGACGGTCACGTCGTCACGACCAGCGATGCGATCGCAGGCAAGCCGGGCTCGTCGAGTTCGGTCGCCAGGCCGGACGGCTCCCTGGTGGTCATCACGACGAACGACCGCGCCACCCGCTCGACGCTGTGGTCGGTGAACAGTCAGGGCGAGGTCACGAAGATCGCAACGGTTGCCGGATTCGTCAGCGGAAGCCCGCAGGTGGGCTCCGACGGTTCGCTCTACTTCGACACCAACATCCCCTTCATCTTCAGTCCCATCGGCAACATCGACTACCGCACGGTCCGCATCTCTGGGACCAACACGGTGCGGACGTTCGCACCGAACTCGAGCGTGGCCTTCGGAGGCGGAGGCAGCGCGTACCTGGTGGCCAGCCAGTTCGGTATCCGGACTGTGCACGCATTCGGGGCGGACGGGAAGACCAAGACGATCGTGCTGCCGGGCCGCGGCAGCGTAGCCGCGCCGACCATCGGCGAGGACGGGTACGCCTACCTTCCCGTCGGAGTCCAGACGTTGTTCGGCGGCAAGACGACTCAGCTCTACACCTTCCGCGGCGTCGAGAGCACCACGCGCACCCTCACCGGGCTACCCGGCCGCGTCATCGTCAAAAGTGACGGAGTGTTCCTCGAGACATTCACCTACCCCGGCAACAGCGACAACGGTGACGGCACGACCTACATCTACAAGATCTACCCGACCGCCATCGCCGATCCGCGCATCATCGAAGGGCGACTGCGCAGCTTCCAGGTGACTGCTGAAGGCACGATCTACGCGGTGGTCAGAGACCCGGCCAGCACCCCGGTGGTCGTCATCAGCCCGGACGGGCGTACGCGCAGCACCGTGGATCTGCCGGGCACTGCGCCGTTCTTGCAGGGCTCCAACCGAATACTCGGGGCCGGAGAACAGTCCGACGACCTCGGCTACGTCACCTATACCGCGGACGGCGCGAATTACCTTTCGGTGCTGAATCCGGACGGATCGGTCAACCGCACCATCGCGCTGCCCGCAGGCACTGTGCCGGGCACCGTGTTCTTCGGTCCGGACGGCGCGGCCTATCAGATCAATCAGGTCAAAGAACTCGGTGGCGCCGCCACCGGTCAGATCCTGCTGACACTGTCGAACGACAGCTTCTCCCCCGCCGTGAGGGGCCCGGCGCTCGACAACATCGCCGACGTGCAGTTCGCGCCGGACGGCAGCGGATACCTGGTCCTGCGCAACGATCCTTCCTTCGGCGTGCAGATCGTCGGCTTCGACTCCACCGGATTGACCGGGGTGACACAGACATTGCCGCACGCCGTGACCACGGCGTACCCGACCTACCCCGTGCAGACTCTGGTGTTCGGGTCCGATGGCACCGGCTACGTCGCGAGTGACGACCCCGCCGACCCGGCCGTGTACGCGTTCACCACGACCGGGGTGACCGAGGTGCTCGACCTCGACGGGACGCCTCCGGCGTTCCTCCCGGTCATCGCCCCTGACGGCACGATGTACGTCACCACATCCACCGCCGACGGCTTCACCGTCGTGCGGACCGTGAGCACCGTCTAGGCCGAGGCGCCGCGCGGCGTCGCCAGCACCGCGGCGATGCCCGTCGTCAGCGGCACCGACAGGGCCAGTGCGATGCCGCCGACCGCCGATCGGGCGATCTCGATCGCCACGCTCTCACTGGTCAGCACGTCCCCCAGTGAGCGATTGGCCACGCTGAACAACAGCAGCAGCGGCAGCGCACTGCCGGCGTAGGCGAGCACCAGCGTGTAGACCGTGCTGGCGATGTGATCACGGCCCACCCGCATCGCGCCGACGAAAACGGCTCGCCTACCGGCGGATTCGACGCCGGCCAGTTCGAAGACGGCCGACGCCTGGGTGATCGTGACGTCGTTGAGCACGCCGAGTGAGCCGATGATGAAGCCGGCCAACAGCAGTCCGGTGATCGACACGTTGCCCAGGTACGCGGCTACCTCGTTGTTCTGGTCCTCCGACAACCCCGTCAGGTGGGCGAATTCGATTGCCGCCCAGGACAGTAGCGCGGCCAACAGCAGTGAGGTCAGCGTCCCCAGCAGCGCCGCGCTCGTGCGCAGACTGACTCCGTGCGCGAGATAGATGACCGCGAACAGGATCGCCGCCGACGCCACCACCGCGACCGGAACCGCAGGCGCACCGTCCCGTAATGCCGGCAACAGGAAGATCACCAGCACGCCGAACGCGATCACGATGCCGACCAGTGCACGCAACCCACGCCAACCCGCGACCGCGACGATCACCACGGCGAAGGCCGCGGCCAGCACGGTCAGGGGCCACGTCCGCTCGTAGTCGTAGAACGCGTAGCTCGTGGCGCCCGCGTCGTCGACCTGACGGGTGACGCGGATGTGGTCGCCGACGGCCAGGTGAGGTTGCCCGGGGCCGCCGCTGAACTCGAGCAGCGTGGTCGCACCCTGGTTGGGCCCGGAGTCGATGTCGACCAGCGTCTGCACACACTGCGCGCCATCACCGGGCGCCGGGATCGGATCGGAGGTGAGCACGGCGCCGGCCGACGGGCTGCCGCAGGTCGCGGTCGTGCTGGACACGACGTGGCCGGCCTCGGTGGTGACGGCACCGCCCGAGGAGTTCTGAAACGGCAGCGGGATGTCGGCCTTCTGGCTGCTGGGCCACAGCAGCACCACGCCGATCGCCACCGCCACGGCACAGAGGCCGAGCAGTGCGACGACGATCTTGGCAGCCAACGGACCCAGTGGTGACGGACCGCCCAGCGAGTGCGAATGGGAATGCGAGTGCGCCACTCCGACAGCGTAGGTGGCCCAGCTGGTGGGTAGCTCCGCCCACCAGAGAAATTGCTGCGGAGCGACCCCATTCGACGGCTTTAGTGTTTCTGTCATCGGATCTGACAGGGGGGACATGGCCACACGGGACGATGAGACGGCGGCGATGAAGCGGGCCTACGGGTCGATGCTGTCGACGGCGGTTGCGCAGTTTCTCGGCGCGCGGGGTTTCGTGCGGATCGAGCACGAGTTCCGCCGCCATCGGGGAGCGCTCGACGATGTGATCGACTTCCAGGAGAACTGGCACAACGGATCTGTGCGGTGGCACGGTTTCTTCGTCAACGTCAGGGTGGCATCGGCGGAGGTCGATGCGGCGTGCGCGGAGCAGGGGCGGGTCAGAACGCGAGCGAATCGGTACCTGCTGAGCCGTCGCTGGGAATCACTGGTTCCCGAGTTGCCCTACGAGTTGCGGTTGCGCCCCGACACCGACATGACGGTGTTCACCGCGCAGCTGTGTCAGGGGCTGGACCTACTGCTGGATGCGCTCGAACGGGTCGACACCACAGCGGCATTGGTGCGTTACGCGGTCGACAACAACCTACTCATCGCATACGAGACCACGTGCTGCTATCTCGCCGCGATCGACGACATCGAGACGTTGACCACTTATGTTGCGACACTGCGGGACTGCTTCGGCCATCAGGAGCGGTGGACGACGTTCAGCCGTGAGATCAGGGCGGAGACGGGACGGTGGGCGTCGACGCTGAGTGAGCGCGGCGTCCTGGGCCCGGTCACTGCCGATAGCTGACCAGGAAGTTGCCCAGCCGCTCGATGGCGTTGGACAGATCGCGTGCCCACGGTAGCGTTACGATGCGCAGGTGATCGGGTGTGGGCCAATTGAATCCGGTGCCCTGCACGACGAGGATCTTCTCCTGGAGCAGCAGATCGAGCACCAGCTGCTCGTCATCGTGGATCTCGTATACCTCGGGATCCAGCCGTGGGAAGGCATACAGTGCGCCCTGCGGCTTCACGCAGGAGACGCCGGGGATGTCGTTGAGCTTGCCCCACGCCACGTCCCTCTGCTCGAGCAGTCGCCCGCCCGGCAGCACGAGGTCGTCGATGCTCTGATGTCCGCCCAGGGCTACCTGAATGGCATGTTGGGCAGGCACATTCGGGCACAGCCGCATGTTGGCCAGCAGGCTGATGCCCTCGATGAAGCTACCGGCGTTCTCCTTGGGGCCGGTGATGACCAACCAGCCTGACCGGTAGCCCGCGACGCGGTACGCCTTCGACAACCCGTTGAACGTCAGCGTCAGCACGTCGGGCGCCACCGACGCCATCGAGATGTGCTTGGCGTCGTCGTAGAGGATCTTGTCGTAGATCTCGTCCGAGAGCAGCAGCAGCTGGTGCTTGCGCGCCAAGTCGGCGATCTGCTCGAGCGTCTCGCGGCTGTAGACCGCTCCCGTCGGGTTGTTGGGGTTGATGACGACGATCGCCTTGGTGCGGTCGGTGATCTTCGATTCGAGGTCGGCGACGTCGGGATTCCAGCCTTGGGTCTCGTCGCACAGGTAGTGCACCGGGGTGCCGCCCGCCAGCGACGTGCACGCGGTCCACAGCGGGTAGTCCGGCGCGGGGATCAGCACCTGGTCGCCGTTGTCGAGCAGCGCCTGCAACACCATCTGGATGAGCTCTGAGGCGCCGTTGCCGAGGAACACGTCGTCGATGTCGAAGCGGGGGAACCCGTCGACGAGCTCGTAGCGGGTGAAGACCGCACGCCGGGCGCTGACGATGCCCTTGGAATCCGAGTAGCCCTGCGCGTAGGGGAGCGCGGCGATGATGTCACGCATGATGACATCGGGGGCCTCGAAGCCGAACGGGGCCGGATTGCCGATGTTGAGCTTGAGGATGCGGTGGCCCTCGGACTCCAGCCGCGCGGCGTGTTCGTGGACGGGTCCGCGGATCTCGTAGAGGACGTCCTGCAGCTTGCTGGACTGCTGGAACACCCGTTGACGCGTGTGCTGGCCCGTCCCGGTCTGCCACGGCACCTGATGCGTACTCATGCGTTCGATCCTCCCACGCTCTGTCCAGGGGATTTCTGATGATGTTCCGCTAGGCGAACGACGCCGCACGGTTGGTGTATTCGGTCCACGTGCGCTGGAAGTCCGCCGGGCTCAGCGTCGTTTCCCGATACGGGCCGACGTCGCGGAACAGCTCGGGTGCGAGCAGTTCGAGTGCTGCCGATTGGTCCCAGAACAGCGACCGTCCGCCGTAGCCGGAGTTCTCCCAGGTGTCGATGGCCCACGAATTCGGATGGTTGAGCATGATCTGCTCGAGAGTGTTCGGCAGACCAGCGGGCCCCAACGATCTGGCCATGTCCAGGGTCGGACCATAGACGGTGCCGCTGCACCCGGCACGGTTGGGCGTGAGATCGCAGTCACTCCGCGGCACGTCGACGAAGCTGTGCGCCAGCCCGGGCAGCTGTTCGTCGAAAACCGTTGCGCACGAACGTCTGTCGTAGCTGCAGTTGAAGGATTCGACGGCTTCGAGATCGCTGTCGGCGTTCACGGGACGACCCGAGATGACCACACGGCCGATCTTCGATCTGATCGCCGGCCCGTAGTCCACGAACGACGTGAAGGCGCCGAGAAGCAGCACGTCGACGCTGTGGCAGCCCGCGACCGCGTCCGAGACCCGCGGCACATAGTCGTCCGCCCGCGGCGTCGGCGGCAGCGGGGTGGGCAGGAAGTCGTTGAGCCGACTCATCAACTCGCGGAACGTCAGCACGAAATCACCGAAGCTGGAAGCGATGTCGGATTCGGAGCGATGAACGCCGGCGCCCACGATCACGGGGATCGCACGTTGCCCGGGTTCGGCCAGCAGCCGACTGGTCGCCGACGCGCCCAATTCCGGCGTCGTGAATCCCTCAGTGGTGACAACGGCAGCGACGTGGCGGTTCCCGACGACCATCGGGATCGACATCATGTCGTCGATGTCGAAATCGGTGTCGATCAGCACGCACCCGTCCGTAGCCGCGTAGCTGTGCGGCGGCGCCACCACCGCCGAGAACGCCAACGCCGCCGTCGCGACGACGACGGCGGCCAGGCGGAACATCGGCGCTACCGCTTGCCGGGGCGGCGGGCACCCTTGGCGATGCCGAGACCCTTGACCGGCGGCTCGTCTCCCACGATGCGGGCCTCACCGTTACCGGAGCCATTGCCGGAACCGTTGCTCGAGCCGTTGCTCGACGGGGCGGCGGGCTCGGGCTCCGGCTCAGCAGCAGCGGGCTCCGGCTCGGGGGCCGGCTCGGCCTTCGGCGCGGCGGCAGGCGCCGCGGCGGCAGGGGCCTTCTTCGCTCCGGGACGACGGGCGCCCGGCGCGATGCCCAGGCCCTTGACCTCGGGCTCGGGTGCAGCCGGCGTCTCGGCGGCAGGAGCCGCCGCCTCGGCCGGCTTCTCCGCGGCATCAGCCGCAGGTGCACTCGGAGCAGCGGCCGCTTTCTTGGCGCCGGGCCGTTTGGCCCCGCCCGCGATGCCCAGGCCCTTGACCGAGGCGGCAGCAGGCTTGTCCCCCGCCGCAGGAGCTTCGGCCGGAGCCGCCGTGCTGGCGGGAGCAGCCGCAGCCTTCTTGGCGCCGGGCCGCTTCGCTCCGCCCGCGATGCCGAGGCCCTTGACCGGGGCGCCCGCCTCGGTCGGCTTGTCCTCTGTCGGAGCCGCCGTCGACGCGGCTGGGGCCGCCTTCTTCGCGCCGGGGCGCTTGGCGCCACCGGCGATACCCAGCCCCTTGGCTTCGACGGGCTTGGCCTCGGCTGGCGCGGTGTCGGTCGGCGCGGTGTCGGTCTTGGCTTCGGCAGGCGCAGGCGCCTCGACCTTCTCCTCGGCCGGGGTCGCGGCGGGTGCGGACGCCTCGACGCGGGCTGCGCGTTCCTCGGCCTCCTTGGCGGCGGTGCCCTTCTCCGGCAGCGTGACGCCGGACTTGTCCAGCGAGCCGAGCAGAAGCTGCGCGACGTCGAGGACCTCCGGCGTCTTCTCCAGGCTGCGCGTCGACGTCACGTCGTCGACGCCGTCGGTCATCATCACGCGGCAGAACGGGCAGCCGGTCGCGATCGCCGACGCGCCGGTGTCGACGGCCTCCTCGGACCGTTCCACGTTCACGCGCTTGCCGATGTGCTCTTCCATCCACATGCGGGCACCACCGGCGCCGCAGCACAGGCCCCGCTCCGCGTGACGCGGCATCTCGGTCAGCTTCGCGCCCGATGCGCCGATCAGCTCACGCGGCGCCGAGTACTCCTTGTTGTGGCGGCCCAGGTAGCAGGGGTCGTGGTAGGTGATGTCCATTCCGCCGTCGGCAGGCTTGACCGGCACCAGCTTCTTATCGCGCACGAGCCGGTTGAGCAGCTGGGTGTGGTGCAGCACCGTGTAGTTGCCGCCCACCTGCGGGTACTCGCGGCCCAGCGTGTTGAAGCAGTGCGGGCAGGTGACGACGATCTTGCGGTCCACCCGCTCGACGCCTTCGAACAGGTCGTTGAGGGTCTCGACGTTCTGCGCGGCCAGCTGCTGGAACAGGAACTCGTTGCCGGAGCGGCGCGCGGAGTCGCCGTTGCACGTCTCACCCTCGCCCAGCACCAGGTACCTCACGCCGGCAGTCGCGAGCAGTTCGGCGACGGCCTTGGTGGTCTTCTTGGCGCGGTCTTCGAAGGCGCCGGCGCAGCCCACCCAGAACAGGTACTCGTAACCCGCGAACGAGTCGACGTCCTTGCCGAACACCGGGACGTCGAAGTCGACCTCGTCGATCCAGTTCGTGCGGTCCTTGGCGTTCTGGCCCCAGGGATTGCCCTTGTTCTCCAGGTTCTTGTAGAGGCCGCTGAGCTCGGCGGGGAACTCGGACTCCATCATCACCTGGTAGCGGCGCATGTCGACGATGTGGTCGATGTGCTCGATGTCGACCGGGCACTGCTCGACGCAGGCGCCGCAGGTGGTGCAGGACCACAGCACGTCGGGGTCGATGACGCCACCCTGCTCGAGGGTGCCGACGAGCGGGCGGGTCGCCTGCTCAGGGCCGGAGCCCAGGACGCGCTCGAACCCGGACTCGGGCACGTGGTCGTGCGCGTGCTCCTCGCTGCGCTTCTCGCCGCGCACCTCTTCGCCGAGACCGCCCTCCGGCGTGTTCTCCAGCGGCGACTCCTTGTCGCCGAGGATGTACGGCGCCTTCGCGAACATGTGGTCGCGCAGGTTCATGATCACGAGCTTCGGCGACAGCGGCTTGCCGGTGTTCCACGCCGGGCACTGCGACTGACAACGCCCGCACTCGGTGCAGGTGGTCATGTCGAGGTAGCCCTTCCAGGTGAAGTCCTCGATCTTGCCGCGCCCCAGCACGGCGTCCTCGGCCGGATCCTCGAAGTCGACGAGCTCGCCCTTGGATTCGACGGGCAGCAGCGGACCCAGTCCGTTCGGCAGTCGTTTGAAGGTGATGTTGATGGGCGCCAGGAAAATGTGCAGGTGCTTGGAGTGCAGCACGATCAGCAGGAACACGAGCGCGACGCCGATGTGTCCGAGCAGCGCGACGGTTTCGATCCACTCGTTCGCCGGCTCGCCGAACACCTCCATCCACGACCCCATGCCGTGGGAGAAGAACGCAGCCCAGCCGTAGGGGAGGTTGCCGTTGACCACAGCGGCACCGCGGAAGAACGCGTAGGTGAGGATGACCAGGAAGATCATCCACAGGATCAGCCAGGCGCCGCCGGTGTGGCTGCCGTAGAAGCGCGAGTCACGGCCGTGTTCTTTGGGTTCCGAGCGCAATCGGATGATCGCGAATGTGACGATGCCGGCGAGGACCGCGAGCGCGATGAAGTCCTGTAGGAAGCCGAGCACCGCCCAGTGACCGACCACCGGGATCGCGAACTTCGGGTCGAACAGCACGCCGAAGGCCTCGATGTAGACGGTGATGAGGATGAAGAAGCCCCACATGGTGAAGAAGTGGGCGAGCCCGGGGACCGACCACCGCAGCATGCGGGTCTGCGCGAGCACTTCCTTGGCCTGGGTTCCGATGCGGTCGCCCATGTGATCGAAGCGGTTGTTGCTCTCGCTCATCGGTTGGCCGGCCCGGACGAGCGTGAACAGCCACAGGACGCGTTTGAGCGCGAACACGGCGACGACCGCCGTCATCAGCAACCCGATAATCAACCTGATCATGGTGTGGGTGTCCACGCGCATCCTCCGGTTCTGGTTACCCGTGGGTAACTTAGACCACGTTACTGACAAGTAACTTAGCTCGCTGCCAGCTCATAGTCGCATCATGCGAGGAATCGGCGCTACGAAGGTCGCCCTAACTACCGGTTGGTCAGGTCGCGGGGGCCAGCATCACGCGCAGCATCGACAACATCTCCGAGCGGGATTCTGCGCCCAGTCGGCGCCGGATCCGGGCGACGTGATGCTCGACGGTCTTCGCCGAGATGAACAGTTGCGCCCCGATATCGCGGTACGGCAGCCCCTGCAGAAGGAGTTCGGCAACCTCCCGTTCGCGCTCGGACAGCGCGGCGGCCGGACGCGCGCGCACGGCGGCCGGCGAGCTGACCGGGCGGGCCGTCTCGACGGGCAGGTCCGGCGTCGCGGTGGCCTGCTTGAGATCGCGAGCCAGCTGCAGCATGGCCTGCGAGACTCGCGGATCGGTCGTGTGCAGCGCCGCCTGCCCGGCCAGCCGGGTGGCATCGGAAGTGTGACCGACACGGGCCAGTCCGCGGGCGGCGGCGGCCACCTCGTCGACGTCCACCGCATCGGCCAGCACCCTCAGCCAGGTTCGACCCGCCACGGCCAGCGCTTTCGCCAGCGACGAGTGCCCGGCAGCCGCAGTCAGCGCGTGTCCGTGAGGTGCCACATCGTCGGGAGAACTGGCCAGGATGCCCGCATGGACGCCGGCCCAGTGCAGCGGAACCGACCACAGCGTCGGGTCCCCGAGGCCGGCGAGTAACTCGAAGGCCTGGTCGACGGCGTGACGCAATCGGTCGACCTGACGCATCCACGCGGCGGCCATCCACAGTTCGCCGAGCGGCAGCAGCGCGAACAGATCCGCGGCGCATTCGGCCAACACCTCCACCGCGGTGTACCAGTGCTGTTGCATCGCGCCGGTGTCACCGCTGCGACGGGCGATGGCGGTCTGCAGTGCTGCCGCCCACAGCGCGTCACGACGGTGCAGGCGACGGCCGGCCACCGCAGCCGCGGCCGCCCCGGCAGCCTGCAGATGGCCGTCCTGCATCAGGGTCCAGCCGTGCAGGAGCCGATGCCGGTAGGTGACGAACGTCGCACCGGCGGCGTCGACACCGGGCTCGTCGGCGCCGCGAGGTCCGCCCCGCAGGACGCGCCCGATCACCGAGCGTGCGCGTACCGGGTCACCGCCGTGCAACGCGGCGAGCGTCACCAGTGCGGCGGGGGTGTCGGGGGTGACGACGGACGGGTGCGCGTCCGCGCCGAGGGCCTGGCTGAGCCGGGTCAGCGCCACGGGGTAGGCCGCATCGAGGGTGAGCACCAGACCGTCGGTGACGGCGCGTGCCGCCCTGGCCACCGAGGTCGGCGGTCCCGTCTGTGTGGCCTCTGTTCCGGCGCGGGCGGCGGCGACGTCTCCCGCCGCCATGGCGGCGATCGTCCCGGCGGCGCCGACGAGGGCGTCGCTGGTGGGGCCGAGCCACGTGAACAGATCGCGGGCCTGCGCGGAGTTCCCGTCGTGCAGCGCGACGCTCGCCGCGATGCGCACCGCCGCAGCGCGGTCGGCGGCGTCGGACGCGGTCAGCAGATCGTCGGCCAGCCGGGCAGCCTGGGCGCACTCACCCGTCAGCGCGAGGGCATCGGCCAGGTGCACGCCCGGGACCGAGGTTCCCGCCAGCGCGGAGGCCCGGTACATGCGTGCCGCACGCGCGGGGGCGGCGGAGTCCTGCGCCGCCAGCTCGGCCAGTGCCGCGGCCAACCGCTCGTCGCGCAGCCCGTGCTCCGCCAGGCGCAGCGCCAACTCGGTACTCAACGTCGACAACGCCACCTGCGATGTCAGGAGCGCCACCTCGATCTCGTGGTGACGGGCGGCGCCCACGATCGAGGAGACGGCATCGTGCACCTCGCGCAGGAAACTCGGAGGATGTGACGGCTCGAGCAGTCCGCCGGCGCGTGCCCTGTCGACCGCCGCGCGCGCGTCGTCAGCAGTCATGTGCAAGCCGGCGGCGACGTCGTCGGGCCCGAGGCCGGCGGCCAGAGACGAGATGAGCAGCGTGTCGAGAAGCGATTCGTCGAGGCGCCGGAGCCGCTCGATCAGCGCGAACCGGGCGGCTTGGCGCACCGCGGGCGTCCCGTCGCCGACCGCGGCGATCGCGGGCCGCAGCAGGAAGGGCACGCCGGCGGTGGCCGTGACGAGCGTCCGCACGAGCTCGGGCGGGGCCGCCTCGCCAAGAGTGGCAGCGGTGAGCCGGCCGACCTCGACGGGCGTCAACGGGCCGAGTGTGACCGCGCGGTTCTCCCTCTCGAGCGCGGTGCACAGTCGGCGCAGCGCGGGGCGATGGGCCAGCGGTTGCACCCCGATCACCACCGTCGCCGCCGAATCGGCGACCAGGTCGGTGACCTGGTCGAGCTCGTGGTCGTCGAGCAGGTCGGCATCGTCGATCACGACTGCCGCGCCCTCCTCGTCATCCGGCCGGGGTGGCCGCGACAGCACCGGCCGCCCGGCGGTCCGCAGCAGCTGACGCACGGCTGCCAGCACTGCCGATTTACCCGTCCCGATTCCGCCTGTGACGAGCAATTTCGTCGGGGACTGCGGGGCCCGCTCGATGGCACCGACGGCGTCCCGCGCCGCCTGCGGCAGATCGGTGGGCCGAGACCCCGGACCGGTCATTACCGAGGTCAGGCGCCGGCGTCAGGGACGACCGTCGTGGTCACCGGGGGTGCCTGCGTCGTGGCCGGTGCGGCCGTCGTCGTCGGTGGAGCCGCCGTGGTCGTGGGCGGCTGCGTGGTGGTCGGACGGGTCGTCGTGGTGCGCGTCGTCGTGGTCGTCGGCGGGGTGGTGGTGGTCGTGGTCGACGTGGTGGTGCTCGTCGTGGTGGTGGTGGTCGGCGAAGTCGTGGTCGTCGACGACGGCGCCGTGGTGTCCGTGGTCGACGGTGGAGGTGGCGGCGGGGGCTGGCTGACCGTGGTCGTCGCGACGCCGTCGGGACCGATCGTGACGGTGGTGACCGGCGGGGGCAGTTCCACGGGCGACGACGCCGCAGGTGGTGTGGCGGTCTCGGTGACCGTGCCCGGATCGCCGTCGGAACTGGTCAGCGTGATCGCCAGCCCGCCGGCCGCCAGAAGCGCGGCGGCCGCGGCGATGCCGAACAGTACGGGCGGGCGCTTGTACCAGGCCAGCGGTGCTGGGCCGTCGTCGTATCGGTCGTCCTCCGGCGCGAACGCGACCGGCGGCCGCGCCGGGTCGGGTGCGTTGGCGCCCGCAGAGGAGACATAGTCCGCGCCGGTGTAGGGCACCGGCTCGCTACCCAGGTCGTCGTCCTGCGACCACGCCAGCGCCCGGAAGGTCGCGGATGCCGCGCCGTCGTCGGCCGCCTCACCGGCCGCCAGGCCCGCGGCACCTGCGGCCCAAGCCGCCGGCGCCATCGCCGTCGGTTCCCCCGCTGCCGGCGCCAACCCGGTGGCGGCCTGGGCGTCCAGACTCTGGTTGGCGACGAGCGCGGCACCCGCCGCGACGTTGAGCGCCGGCTCCGGTGTGGTGATCACCGGCGCGCGTAGCCGCTCTGAAAGACGCTGTGTCACAACAGGTATCGCGGCCCCTCCGCCGACTGTCGCGACGGCGGCGACGTCGGCGACCGGGACGGCCGCGCGCTGCAGCGCGTCGTCGATGACGCCCAGGAGGCCGCCGAGGGGTTCGGCGATCAGTTGTTCGAGCTCGGGGCGTGTGACGCGGACGTCGGACCGGAAGCCGGGCAGCTCGGCGGGCACCACGGCCGCGGTCTGCTCGGAGAGCTGCTCCTTGGCCTTGCGGCATTCGTCACGCAGCCGGGCCAGCGATCCGACCGCGGCCGTCCCCGCCGGATCTGCCTCGTTTGCCTCTGCGATGCCGGCCAGCACGTGATCGAGCAGGAGTTGATCGACCGCGTCGCCCGAGAAGTCCGGATAGCGAATCGTCTGGCCGACCAGGTCCAGATTCGACCCCGCATCGGCGAGCGTGACGCTGGTGCCGCTGCCGCCGAGATCGACCAGCACGACGACGCCGTGATCCGGCAGCCCCGGCGCGGCCTGCAGTGCAGCCAGTGCGGCAGAGGCATCGGGGATCAGCGCAGCGGGCACACCGTCGGGCGCCAGGATCGGGCGGGACCGCAGCGCACCCCGCAGCGCGCCGAGCGTGGCCGGCCCCCAGTGTGCGGGCACGGCGATCGCCACCGGAGAACCACCGTCGACCAGCCGGGCCATCGCGGCCAGCGCCTCGGCGAGCACCACCTCGCCGCGATGCGCCGATCCGTCGGCAGCGACCAGCGGCACGGGATCGCCGACGCGGTCGACGAATCCGCTCAGCACCAGGCCCGGATGCTGTCCACCCGTCGGGACCCCGACCTCCGGAGCACGGTCGGGGTACACGGTCAGGATCGACCGGCGCGTGGCCGGCGGGCGGCCGACGCGTGCGGCCACCAGGTTCGTCATCCCGATGGACAAGCCCAGTGGTTCGGTCATGGCGGTGCTGTCCCTCCTCTGCCCGTCCGGGCCGTCCGTGCGTGGGCCGCACACCACCTTAACGGTGGAATGCCGTCCCGCCGGGCACGTGCCCCTAGTGTCGCGCGAACCCCTAATGGAGCATCCCCTAATCGCCCCAGCGTCGTGGTGGGCCGAACACCGATCCGGCGAGGCGGTCGCGTCGATAGCATCGGAGGCACATCAGACGATGAGGGGAAAGGTCGGGACGTGGCGAACTCACTGGTCGACTTCGTGGTGTCGCTCGTTCGTGATCCGGCGGCCGCGGCGGCCTATGCCGCCGATCCGGCGCAGGCCCTGGCCGATGCGCACCTCACCGACGTCAGCGCGGCTGACGTGCAGAATCTTCTCCCTGTCGTCACCGAATCGCTGTCGATGACGGCGCCGGCGCACAGTTGGGACGCCCCCGGCGCCGACCCGGGCCACGAGGTGGTGACCAACGTCTGGTCCAGTGGCGCCGCGACCGCGGCGTTCGACGCTTTCGACGACCACGTGCCTGACCACGTGCCGTCGGTGATGCCGCTCGACACCGCGCATTCCGTGCCCGCGATCGTCGACCACATCGACGAGCCGCTCGACCTGATGTCGGCATCCGACGTGCCGAATGCCGCCCCATCGGTGCAGCTGGACGACCCGGGCGCGGACCATCTGGCGCTGCCCGAGCCGCTCGATCACGAGCACTGGACACCCGCCGTCGACGACGTCCATCCGATCGACCACCTGCCCGACCTGGACATGTTCCACTGACCGACCCCGACAGAAGCCCTTCTGAGCCCTCCTGAGCCCGCGCAGACATGTCTGCGCGGGCTCAGGAGGGCTCAGAAGGGCTTCTG
>NZ_VKAA01000032.1 GCF_007096635.1 Mycolicibacterium sp. 018/SC-01/001 | reverse complement strand
CCGAGAAACCGGCCACCAAGACGCTGATCGCGATCACCGCCTGCCCGACCGGCATCGCCCACACCTACATGGCAGCCGACGCGCTCGCGGCCGCCGCCAAGGAGGCGGGCGTGACGATGGTGGTCGAGACGCAGGGGTCCTCCGGCAGCACCCCGGTGCCCGCCGAGACCATCGCCAAGGCCGACGCCGTCATCTTCGCCACCGATGTGGGCGTCAAGGACCGCGGACGCTTCGCCGGCAAGCCGGTGATCGCCTCCGGGGTCAAGCGTGCGATCAACGAGCCGGCCAAAATGGTCGCCGAAGCTGTTGCCGCAGCTGACAATCCGAACGCGCCGCGGGTTGAGGGGTCCGCAGCGACGGCATCGGCAGGGTCCGCGCCCGGCGGCAACGTCGGGTGGGGCACCCGCACCCGGCAGATCCTGTTGACGGGCGTGAGCTACATGATCCCGTTCGTCGCCGCGGGCGGTCTGTTGATCGCGCTCGGCTTCCTGTTCGCCGGGTACGAGATCGCGAACAAGCCCGACGGCGCCACCCAGTCGCTGGGCAACATCATCGCGCTGAACAACTCGCTGACGAATCTGCCCAGCGGCGGCTTCACCCAGTACCTGGGCGCGATCCTGTTCAGCCTCGGCGGTCTGGCATTCAGCTTCCTGGTTCCCGCATTGGCCGGCTACATCTCCTTCGCGATCGCCGATCGCCCCGGCATCGCCCCCGGCTTCACGGCCGGTGCGCTGGCCGTGTTCGTCGGCGGCGGGTTCATCGGTGGCATCGTGGGCGGTGTCATCGCCGGGTTCGCCGCACTGTGGATCAGCAATCTCAAAGTGCCGCAGTGGTTCCGGGGCCTGATGCCGGTCGTCATCACCCCGTTGGGGGCGTCCCTGGTGGTCGGCCTGATCATGTTCTTCCTGGTCGGCCGTCCGCTGGCGCTGATCAACACCGGCCTGACCAACTGGCTGAGCAGCCTGTCGGGTACGTCGGCAGTCCTGCTCGGCGTGATCCTTGGCCTGATGATGTGCTTCGACCTGGGTGGACCGGTCAACAAGGCCGCGTACGCATTCGCGACCGCGGGGCTCGCCGCATCGACCACCGCCTCGATCCAGATCATGGCCGCGGTGATGGCCGCCGGTATGGTGCCGCCGTTGGCGATGGCGCTGGCGACGACGGTGCGGCCAGGTCTGTTCAGTGAGCCCGAGCGTGAGAACGGCCGCGCCGCATGGCTTCTCGGTGCCTCGTTCATCTCCGAGGGTGCGATCCCGTTCGCCGCGGCCGATCCGCTGCGCGTCATCCCGTCGATGATGTTCGGCGGCGCGGTCACCGGTGCGCTGTCCATGGCCTTCGGTGCGACGTCGCGGGCCCCGCACGGCGGCATCTTCGTGTTGTTCGCGATCGACAACAAGCTGGGCTTCGTGATCGCCCTGCTGGCGGGGACCGTCGCTGCCGCGGTGGCCGTCGTCGCGGCCAAACAGTTCATCAAGCCCAACGCGGCGAAAGCCGAACCCGAGCTCGTCGCCGCCTGACCCCTGTCCGACCACCCACCACCCACCACCCACCACACAGAGGAGAGTTCATGCCCACCAAGACCGTCATCGTCGGCTCGTCCATCGGACTGCACGCCCGCCCCGCCGCGATCATCGCCGAGGCCGTGGTCAACGCCGGTGTACCCGTCACGCTCTCGGTCGACGGCGGTGAGCCCGTGGACGCCGGCTCGGCGCTGATGATCATGACCCTCGGCGCGGGTAACGGCGCCCAGGTCACCGTCGCCTCCGACGACGAGGCCGCGGTCAACACGATCGCCGAACTGGTGCAGAAGGATCTCGACGCCTAGGTCTGCCCGGACCGTCAAGAAAGCGGAATGACCTCCCTCCGGCGGCCCTTAGGCTTGCCCATGTGTCCGCACCGCAGACGTTTGACGTGACCTTTTGCGCCGCGAAGGAGGCGGCGCTATGTTTGCTGACGACGGCGCGGACGGTGCCGTTCAGCCAACGTCGGACGGGGGGTGACCGCTAGTGCGGCGACTCAGCGCGCTGTTTGCTGCACTTGTGCTGCTCGTCCTGGTTGCTCCGCCGACCGCGGGGGCCATCGACCCTCCGGTCATCGATCCGGCCGCGATACCCCCTGATGAGACCGGCCCGGATCAGCCGATGGAGCAGCGCCGGGTGTGCGCCGCGCCCACGGTGTTCCCGAACTCGAACTTCGCTGACCGCCCCTGGGCCAATGACTACCTCCGGCTGGCTGACGCGCAGCGGTTCGCGACGGGAGCCGGGATAACTGTCGCGGTCATCGACACGGGCGTCAACGGGTCACCGCGGGTGCCGGCCGAACCCGGTGGCGACTTCGTCGACCAGGCCGGGAACGGGATGTCGGACTGTGACGCGCACGGCACGTTGACCGCCGCGGTCATCGCCGGCCGGCCCGCCCCCACCGACGCATTCGTCGGCGTCGCCCCGGATGCCCGCATCCTGTCGCTGCGCCAGACCTCGGACAGTTTCCAGCCGGTGGGCACCCGTACCGATCCCAACGATCCGAACTCGACGCAGACCGCCGGCTCGCTGCGCAGCCTGGCCCGCGCGATCGTGCACGCGGCCAACCTCGGCGCGCAGGTGATCAACATCAGCGAGGCCGCCTGTTACAAGGTCACCCGCCCGATCAACGAGAACGTCGTCGGCGCAGCGGTGAACTACGCCGTCAACGTCAAGAACGCGGTGATCGTCGTCGCCGCCGGGAACACGGGCGCCGAGTGCACGCAGAATCCGCCGCCGGACGCTGCGGTACCCGCCGACCCGCGCGGCTGGCGCAACGTTCAGACCATCGTGTCGCCGGCCTGGTATTCGCCGCTGGTCCTGACCGTCGGCAGCATCGCCCCCAACGGGCAGCCCAGCGCATTCTCGATGCAGGGGCCGTGGGTCGGGGCCGCTGCGCCAGGCGAGAACCTGGTGGCGCTGGGCTACGACGGCAATCCGGTCAACGCACTGCAGGGTGAGGACGGACCGATCCCGATCGCCGGCACGTCATTCTCGGCCGCCTACGTGTCCGGTCTCGCAGCGCTTGTCCGGCAACGCTTTCCGGAGCTGACCGCGGCGCAGGTGATGAACCGCATCACCGCGACGGCGCGCCATCCCGGCGGGGGCGCGGACAACGTCGTCGGCGCCGGCGTGGTCGACCCGGTCGCGGCGCTGACCTGGGATGTGCCGGCCGGCCCCGCCACGATTCCGTACCAGATCAAGACGATCCCGCCGCCGGTGTACGTGCCGCCCCCCGACCGATCTCCGATCACCTGGGTGGTGATCGTCGGCGGCGCAGTGGCAGCGGCGCTGGGGATCGGCGCGATGGCCCGTCGGGCGTTGAGGCGCCGATGAGCAGAGTGCTGAACGTGTTCGGGGTGCGCTTCACCACCGGGCACGCGTTGTGGGCGGCGGTGCTGATCCCCGCCTGCCTGCTGCTGTTCGCGCGGATGCACCTGATGTGGTTGGGCATCACGCTCGCGGTGCTGATCGGTGTCGGCGCCGTGCTGACGCTGCGCGGCCGTCGCGTGACCGGCTGGGTCGCAGCGCTTTTCGCGTGGCGCCGCCGCCACCGCCAGCCTCCTCCGGCGCCGTCGGAGCCGGCGGTGGGGGCGACGGTCATCCCCGGTGACCATGTCGCGCTGCGGTGGCAGGGTGACTACGTCGTCTCGGCGATCGAGCTGGTGCCCCGCCCGTTCACGCCCACGGTGATCGTCAACGGCGCGGCGTTCACCGACGACGTGGTGGACACCCGCACCGTGGAAGATCTGTTGGCGGCGTACTGCCCGGACCTGGAGGCCGACGTGGTGTCGGCCGGATATCGGGTGGGCAGGACGGCGCCGTCGGCGCTGGTGGCGCTCTACGACCAGGTGGTCGGCCCCTATCCGGCACCGGCCAACCGCCGGACGTGGATCGTGTTGCGCGCCGATCCGGAGAAGACGCGAAAGTCCGCGCTGCGGCGCAACACCGGGGTGGCCGGGCTGGCGCAGTATCTGATGGCTTCGACGACGCGCATCGCAGATCACCTGGCGAGCCAGGGCATCGACGCGCGCCCCGCCCGCAGCTTCGACGACTTCGACCGCGCCACCGAGATCAGCTTCGAGCGCGAAACCTGGTCGATGATCAAGGGGCGCAGCACCTTCACCGCCGCCTACAGCGCGCCGGGGGGTCCCGACGTGTGGTGGTCGGCTCGCGCCGACCACACGCTGACGCGGGTCCGCATTGCGCCAGGTGTCGCGCCGACGACGACGGTCCTGCTGACGACGCTGGCGAATCCATCCACCCCGCGGGGCTTTTCGTGCCTCTTCGGCGGCCAGCGCGCGGCACTGCTGGGTGAGAGCCCGGTCAGCGACCGGCACTACGAACTGCCGATCGGCTCGGCGGGCATCCTGGTCGGCGAGACGGCGGACCGCTATCCGGTGTACATGCCGTTCGACGACGTCGACGTCAGCATCAACCTCGGTGATGCGCGGCTGTTCACGCAGTTCGTGGTCCGGTCAGCTGCGGCCGGGGGTGTCGTCACGCTCAGCCCGCAGTTCAGCGAGTTCGCGGGCTATGTCAACGCACGCGTCGGCCAGGTGGCCAAGGTCGCCTGGCCGAATGCGACGACCTATCTGGGCTCGCACCCGGGAGTCGGCCGAGTGATGCTGCGCAGCACGTTCATTGCCACACCACGGCACAAGCAGCTGCCGATCCGGCTGATCAACCCGCGGGAAGAGAGCCGGTACCAGACGGTGCTGGAGGGAGAACGCGCATGAGCGACGAGGTTCGGGTCGAACCCGCGGACCTGACGGCCAAGGCCAACCAGATCAGGATGATCTCCTGGACGTCGGCCCAGGCGCAGCCACCGCTGATTTCCGCCGACGCGCTGATCATCGCGAGCGTCGCGGTGACCAACATCGCGCAGAACGCCGAAAACCTCTGGGCCTATCAGGAATACGGTCGCCTGGAGGGGCAGCGCCTGGCGCAGACGCTGGACAACGTTGCGGCGGCGTACTCGCAGATCGATCAGCAGTCCGGTGAGGGTATCGGTTCCACGTTCGACGTGCCCAGCGGCGCTCCCGGCGGCCCGGTGATGCCGAAGGTGGTGGACATCCCGGCGCCGCCGCGGCCGCCGAAGATGCCGATCCCGAAGGGGCAGTTGGCCTCCGAGCAGGGGTTCATGGACCCGCAGTCGGCACAGACCGCGCTCGACTCCGGCGACGACGGGGCGTCCCTGCGCGCGGCGGCGACGATGTGGCGCGCCAATGCCGATTCGCTGGCCGCCTCGGCGCAGGAGTTCGAGGTCAACTCCACCGACTGGGAGGGCGAAGCCGCCGACGCTGCGTACGCGAAGTTCAACGCGTACCGCGACTGGCTGATCTCGTTGTCGGGGGCCTGGAAGCGACTGGCCGACGAGGCCGATGTGGCGGCGAAGGCACACAGCAAGGCGAAGATGGAGCATCAGCCGATCGCGCAGCGGTACAAGGAATTGTCGCAGCAGGTGGTCAGCAACCCGCCGGCCAGCCCGGCCTGGGTCGACGCGATGAACAAGATCGCCGAAGAGCAGAAGAAGTCCGAGGAACTGCGCAACGCATACGCACGCGAAGCAGTGGTCAACCAGGTCGAGGCCGACGAGCCGCCGGCACCGGTCGTGTCGGGCATCCCGGTCACTCCGGAGGACCACCAACGCGCCAAGCCGTACCGCAAGGACGAGCAGCAGGGCGGCGGCGGAGGCGGTGGGCAACAGGCGCCCGGCGGAGGGTCGGGTGGTGGTTCCCCTGAGCAGCAGGCGCCCACGTCCCCGATGTCGGCGGGCGATCCGGCGGCGCAGGCCGCGCAGGCCGCTCAGCAGGCGGGGCAGCAAGCCGGTCAGCAGGGTGGCGGGTCACCGGGCGGCGGCTCCCCCGGGGGCGGACAACCAGGTGGCGGCCAGCCCGGC
Organism: Mycolicibacterium sp. 018/SC-01/001; assembly: GCF_007096635.1. Taxonomy (GTDB): domain Bacteria; phylum Actinomycetota; class Actinomycetes; order Mycobacteriales; family Mycobacteriaceae; genus Mycobacterium. Next base: position 40,478 of record NZ_VKAA01000032.1, on the reverse strand, counting down.
GGTGGCGCACCGGGCGGTGGCATACCAGGGCTGGGCAAGGGGGATCCGAAGTCGCCCAACGAGCCGACGCTGCGTCCGGCGGCCGCCAAGGGCGGGGGCGGCGCGGGTGCCGGCGGGGGCAGCGGCGGCGGCGGGCTGGGCGGTGTTCCGTTGCAGCCGGCGGTGAGTGCGGAGACGGTGGCGCCGACGCCGTACGCGGCGTCGGCAGGTCCGGCGGCAGCGGGGGCGGCCGGAGCGGCCGGCGGTGCCGCAGCCGGTGGCGGCGGCATGGGCGGCATGGCACCGATGCACGGCGCTCACGGGGCCGGCGGGAGCGGTGATAAGAAACGCAACCCGCAGCTGTCGCAGGACGAGGAGATCTACGTCGAGGAGCGCCCGCACACCGAGCCGGTGATCGGGCTGCAGCCGCGCCGGCGGCCCGGTTCCGAGGGCACGAGGAAGGAGTCCTGATGAGTGAGGACATCAACGCCGAGGTGGAAGCGGTTCTGCGCCAGGCGCGTCGGTTGCAGTCTCTGATGGACGAGCAGCTGGACAAGATGGCGACCGAGTCGTTCACCGCGGCCGACGAGACCGAGACCGTCGAGGTGACGCTGAACGGTCACCATTGGCTGCAGGACGTCTACATCCAGGACGGCCTGCTGCGGCTGGGCGCCGAGACGGTCGAGGGCCGCGTGAACGAGGCGTTGCAGAAGGCGTCGGCGGATGCCGCGGCGTCGATCGATGCCGACCGGGAGCGTATCGACGCCGTGGTCGCAGAGATCACCGCGGAGATGACGCAGGAGTAGTGCGCGGCCAGAAATTGGTGTCATGGACTGCATTCGACCCGTTCTAGGGTCGAGGCAGAGCGTTCTCGACGACGACTTGGAGTGAGGTGGACGGAAATTCGCGGGGGTTCGGCGGCCCGAACCCCATCGGTGGTGCTGCGGGGCCGGACCCTGCTGCGGCGCAGCCCACGTACGGTCCTCCATCGCCCGGCTATTCCGCGCCGCCGCCGCCTCCTCATCAGTGGCCGCCGCAGCCCTACCCTTCGGGACCGAGCTACGGGGAGGCGCCTCCACCGCCGTACTGGGGGCCCGGTTACGGCCCACCCCCAGTGCCCCCACAGAAGAAGCCGCCCCGCGGTCTGTGGATCGCGCTCGGCGCCATCGTCGTCGTCGCTGTCGTCGTCATCGCCGCGGTGATGATTTTCCGGGGTGGCTCTGGCGGCGGGGGCGCCGAGAACGCCAGCCAGGCAGTGCAGGAGTACTTCGAAGCACTGTCGCGCGGTGACGCGAAAGCTGCACTGGCGCTCGGGGAATCTCAGCCACCGGACAGCACCTTCTTGACCGACGAGATCTTGAAGAAGCAGGTCGCTGCGCAGCCGATCACCGATATCAGGACGCTCGGTGAAACGCCCGGCGCCAGCGGCGCGGTGATGGTGCAGGCATCGGTCACCATGGGCGGGAAGACGCTGAACGACAAGATCCCGGTGAGCAAGACCGACGACGGGTGGAAGGTCCCTCACGCGGCGATGAAGCTCGACCTCGGCCGCAACAGCGGGCTCTACAAACCGCAGTTGCTCGACGTCGTGACGATCTTCGGGAAACCGGCACCCAAGAGCGGTGTCGCGTACGTCTTCCCAGGACCGGTGGAGTTGGGCTCCTCCAACCCGAACATCAAGATCACGGGCCGTGACTTCGGCATCACCCCTGGGTTGATGAACATCTACCTCGGTCTGTCACAGCAGAACCTGGACATCGAGGTCTCAGACGCCGGGCAGAAGGCCATCCGGGACGCCATCCTGGCCAAGCTGACCGAATGCGCCCGTTCCACGCAGCTGCAACCACCGAACTGTCCTGTCAGCATGCCCGTTTCGGGACTGGTGGACGGCACCGCTCAATGGACCGCCCCGACCGATCTGAACGGTCTGAGCGCCGACTTCCTCAACCCGCAGACCGGCACGGTGAACTTCTTCGGTTCCGCGGCATTCGGCCTGCGCGTGCAGACCGATCGGGGCCAGCCGTACGAGACGACGACCACCGAGTTCCTCACGGGTGACGCCGACATGTTGACCACGCCACCAACCATCACCTACCGGCAGTGACACCATGACGACTCCGCCCAACTGGCCTGGCGGCCAACCGGTTCCGCAGCAGCCCTGGCAACCACCGCCGGGTGGTCCTCCACCATGGACCTACCCGCCGCCTGCGACCGGGTTTCCGCCGCCGAGTGCACCCCCGCGTAACCGCAAGCCCCTGATCATCACGGTCGTCGCCACGGTCGCCGTCCTCGTCGTCGTGGCGGTCGTGGTGCTGGTTCTCGTCGGCACCCGCGACGAGGGCGGGAGCACAAGTGATCAGGCTGTCGGAGACGTCGCCAAGAGCTATCTCGAAGCCCTGTCGCGTGGTGATGCACAGGCGGCGCTGGCCCTCGGCGCCACCCAGCCGCCCAATACGGATCTGCTGACCGACGAGGTCTTGCGCAAGCAGCTCGACGCCCTGCCGATCAGCAACATCGAGATACTGGGCGAGAGCCGCGAACCCGGCGAGTCCGAGGACCGCACAGAGGTCCGCATGGCAGTGAAGCTGGGCGACAAGCGAACCGAGGGCAAGATCCGCATGGTCCGCTCTCAGGGGGCTTGGAAGCTCGACAGCTCGTTCGTCAAGGTGAGCATCGTCGCCGGCGTGCCGACCAGCAGCGACACCACCCTCGTGGCGTTCGGCAAACCGGTCGGCGGGTCCGCCGACTTCTACGCGTTTCCCGGCCCCCTCGAGCTGACCTCGTCCAGCCCGTTCATCGATGTCAACCCCGTGGCGCCACTGTCGTTCGACGACCTGGGCAGCATGGAAGTTCTGGGAGCCAAGTACTCGATGAACGACGACGGTCGCAAGGCACTCGAACAGCTCGTCACGGACAAGTACGCGCCGTGCTACGGAGACGACCCCAAACCGGCACAGTGCCAGAGCGTCGCCTATCCGGGTGTCGAGTACGACAAATCGACCACCACCTTCACTGCGCCGCTAGATGTCTCGGAACTCACCTATACATTCGAAGGCACGCTCACCTCGGCCATGGTCAGCGGCACGATCAAGAACGTTCCGATCACGATGCGCCGCAACGACGGTCGGGTGGTTCCGATGACCGGGAACGTGCCGGTGTTCATGATGGTGGACATCGGCAAGAAGCCGCCGGTCGTGCTGACGAAATGAGCACGCGATGACCAACTTCGGCGGACCCAATCCGATCGGTGGCGAGCAACCGGCGTCCTGGCCATCGCCCGGCGCGGCGCCACACTCGTACCCCGCGCCACCGCAGCCTTGGCAGCAACCAGCGGCGTACGGGCCGTACCCGCAGACGCCTCCGCCGGCGCCCCGCCGGTCATCGAATCGGCGCCGGGTGATCCTGACCGTCTCGGGCGCTGTCATCGCGATCGTGGTGATCGTCACCGGCATCGTCGTCGTCACGAACTCGTCGGGACCGTCGGGTCCCGCCTCAGCTGGCGACACGGTCCGCGGTTACCTCGAGGCGCTCGCTCGTGGAGATGCACAGACTGCGTTGTCGTATGCGATCAGCCCCCCGCCCGACACCACCCTGCTCACCGATGACGTCCTGAAGAAGCAGCAGGAGAAGGCACCGATCAGCGACATCCGGATCGTCGAATCGACCGACACCGGCCAGGTCCACGTGCTGGTGAACTTCGGGGACAACGCGCTCGATGAGACGCTGTTCCTCAAGCAAGCTGGCGACGGCAGCTGGAAGCTGCCAAGCGCCGCCTTGCCGGTCGATTTCAGGAAGGACGAGGCGGGGGCCCGCGGCAAGCTGATCGATGCGGTCACGCTGTACGGCAAGCCAATCCCCGCGTCGGGCCGCCCCTACGTCTTTCCCGGGCCCGTCGAGTTCGGTTCCTCGAATCCGAACATCGCCGTCGACATCGTGAACCCCGTGTACCTTCTGGGCAATCTGGAGTACGGCGTCAACGTCGACTACTCCTTCACGATCACCGACGCCGGCAAGGAAGCGGTGAAGAAGGCGATGATGCCACTGGTCCAGCAGTGCGCCCAATCCACGGAGCTCTCGCCACCAGGCTGCCCCCAGCAACTGGGGGCAGGAGGAATGGGGGGCACCGCCGCGTGGACCGCGCCGACCACACTGGACGAAGTGACGTTCACCGGAGACATCGACAATACCGGCAGGCAGTCGGTGACCGGCAGCATCGTCTACACGGTGACGCTGACCGGCTCTGTCTTTCAGTGGGTGAATCACCCTCTGCCAGTGGGCTTTCAAGGCTATGCCGACATGACCACCCAACCGCCCGGCTTCACCTTCTACACCGGCTGACCGTACGACATCCAGACAAGAGGCTCATGACCACTCCCACGCGCGTCCAACCCAACATGGCCGACATGGAGACCGCCCACCGCATCATCCGGGCGGTGGCCGACTCGTTCGCGGCCAAAGTCGTTGGTCAGGAGGAGCTCCGCGAGACGCTGCTCATCGGTCTGCTCACCAGCGGGCACATCCTCCTCGAGGGTGTGCCCGGGCTGGCCAAGACCACTGCAGCCCGGGCGCTGTCGGATTCGATCTCCGGACAGTTCGCGCGCATCCAGTGCACGCCCGACCTGCTCCCCGGCGACATCCTCGGCACCCAGATCTACGACTCGTCGGCCAACGCGTTCGTGACCCGTCTCGGTCCTGTGCACGCGAACATCGTTCTGCTCGACGAGATCAACCGATCCAGTGCGAAGACCCAGAGCGCCATGCTCGAAGCGATGGAGGAGCGACAGACCACCATCGCCGGCGAAGCGCACCCGATCCCGGAGCCGTTCCTGGTGATCGCAACGCAGAACCCCGTCGACCAAGAGGGCACTTACCCGCTCTCGGAGGCCCAGACCGATCGCTTCCTGCTCAAGGAGACACTGCGCTACCCGTCACCCGAGGAGGAGGCGGAGGTCATCTTCCGGATGGACGCAGGCGTCTTCGACCGCACCGCCCAGACGCCGGCAGTGATCAGCCTCGACGAAATGCGGCACCTGCAGCACCTCACCGGCAACATCCATCTCGATCCCGTTCTCGTGCACTACATCACGCAGCTGGTGCACGTCACCCGCACTCCGGATCAGGCCCTGCCGCCGCAGATCGCCCGACTGATCGAGTACGGGGCCAGCCCGCGCGCGACGATTGCCTTCGCGCGCGCCTCACGCGCCGCCGCACTGCTGGCGGGACGCAATCACGTTCTGCCCGAGGACATCAGACGAGTTGCCCGGCGCGTCCTGCGGCACCGCATCATCCTGCGCTTCGAGGCTGCCGGCGCGGGTGTGACGACGGAGAGCGTCGTCGACACCGTCTTGCAATCGGTGCGAACGCCCTGACGCCGCATGGGGACGTATCTCAACCGCGCGATCGCCGCCTTCGGAACCGACACCCGTGGCCTGCTCGAGGGTGGCCGCTACGCGCTGCTGCACACCCGCAGCATGGAGTTCGACGACCTTCGGCCCTACATCGCCGGTGACGAGATCCGGGACATCGACTGGCGCGCGACAGCGCGCTCGGGTGAGGTTCTGGTCAAACGCTTCGTCACCGAGAAGCACCACAAGATCGTGGCCGTTTGTGACACCGGCAGGAACACCGCGGCGTTGGCACCGAGTGGGGAGTTCAAGCGCGACATCGCGACGACCGTGCTCGGTGCGATCAGTCTGATCGCCATGCGCCGCGCCGACGAGGTCGGCATGGTCTACGGCGATGCGAGCGGCACCGTAGAGATCCGGCCACGGCGCGGCGAAGCACACGTCGAGTCGATGCTGTCGCAGTTCTACACACGCACCCTCGGCGAGGTCGCACCCAGTGACATCGTCGCGCAACTCGACCATGTCGCCACCACCCACCGGCGCCGTCTGTTGGTCATCGTGGTCAGCGACGAGCCCGACATCACGCCACGGCTCGACGAGGCGGTGACGACGCTGGCCGACCGACATGAACTGCTCTGGATGGCGATCGGTGACATGTCGGCCGTGGGCGCGGATCAAGGTGAGCAGGAGGCATACGACGTAGCGACCGGGCGATTCGTCCCCGACGGCACCCGTCTGGGCCCGCGCGTGCTGGCGGCCTACCGGGCCGCCGAGGCACAGCGCATGCAGGAACTCGACGACTTTTTCCTCACGCGCGGCATCCCGTTCGCCCGCGTCGGCTCGACCGCCGACATTCGTCCCGCGCTGATGCATGTGACGGAGGGCTACAGCCATGCCCGGTGACGACCTGTTGCGCTTCCTGGGCGGGCCGCTGCCGCTCGCCTGGTGGTGGCCGGTCCTGGCGGTGCTGCTGGTCGTGGTCACGATCACCTGGTGCGTCGGGGTGATGCTCTGGACGTTGCCGCCGCACCGGTTGCGGGCGATTCCGGGGCTGCGATCGGTGCACGCCGCCCTCGTGCGCCGCCGCTTCCTGCGCTCTATTCGCGCCACGACGCAGAAGGTGCGCGACCGCACGCTGACGCCTCAGGAGGCGAGCACTGCCTACGACCGGATACTGCGAAGTTTCCTTTTCGTGCGCACCGGGGTGCGGGCGCAGTATCTGCATCTGACCGATTTGGAGGTCATCGACAGCCACGTCGGACGCGCTGTTCCGCTACTGGCCGTGCTCGACGACATCCGGTTCAACACCCAAACCCGCAGCGACGTCGTCGCTCTCGGCCATCAGGCGGAGCGGTTGGTCAGCACATGGACGTGAGGTGGTGGCCGATCCTGGCCGCCGGGTTGGTGTGCCTGGCCGTCGGCGTCGTCACGGCCTGGCAGCTGCCGGTGCAGCGGGTGCAGCGTCGACTCCGTCCGCTCGCGCACATGGACCGGCTGACGCGCCTGCCCGAGTTCGCCCGCGTGCAACGGGTCTACCGGACATCGATGGCGGTCGCAGCGGCGCTGCTGGGCATCGCGTTCCTCGCTGCGATCACCGCGGCGGCTCGGCCGGTGCAGTCCGCTACGGACGCAGCCGGTTTCGACGCCGCCCATCCGCGCGACGTCATGCTGTGCGTCGGCCAACCGGTGACCGACCCCACTACCGCCGACCTGCTGCGCTACTACGCCGATCAGGCCACACCGGGACGTTTCGACGCACTGGGTGTCACGTCGGCCAATCTGCGGGTCATGCCGATGACGCGCGACCGCGGCTTTGCGCAGCACCGGCTGCAGTACTTCGCCAACATGGCCCGAATTCAACAGGACCTGGACACCCGCAAGGAGGTTCCGGTCGAACAGCGGATCGAATTGGCCGGCGGCATAGACGCTTTCGCGCGTGCGGTCACCTACGTTGACTATGCGCCAAGCGTGGAGGATGCACTCGCGCTGTGTATGACAGGTTTCCCCGGCATCGAGAACCCGTCGGAGCACCGACGTCAACTGGTGTATCTCGGCTACAGCCGCTGGCGTGATGAGGGCGAGAAGCGTCCGCCGCTGTACGACTCGGGGCAGATCCAGGCGATGGCGCAACGCGGTGGCGTGCAGATCAACGTCATCTCCCGCGCCGATGTCGCCGACACCAGCCCGGCAGCCAACGACATGATGCGCGGGCTGACCGAGGCCACCGGCGGGATCTTCTCGCTCTACAACCCGGCGGGCACAGCAGAATCGTCGGGTGCAGCGGTGCTGACCGACAAGATAGCCGACATCAACGCTCACCCGCCGCTGCCGTCTCGCAGTGGACCGAGCGGTGCGCTCCAGCGCGATGTCGACACACCGCGGATCGCGTTGGCCGCCGCGGCGATCGCGGGGGTGCTGCTGGCGATGTCCCTGGCGGTGTTACGCCGATGACGTTTCTTCCCGTGCTGCCCGGATACGTGCTCGCCGGCGCTGGAGTCGTGGTCGTCCTGTTGCGGGCTGCGACTCTGTACCGGGTACTGGTGCGCACGGCGCCCGGCTCTTATCGGCGGGTGGTGCTGCGGTGGGCCGGTTTGACGTGCGCGCTCCTGCTGCTGGTGTTGGCCGCCTACCGGCCGGGATTTTCGTCCGAGGATTCGCGGAGCACAAACGCCACTCCGGCTTATGTATCGGACCTCAATGTCATTCTCGTGGTGGATCGTTCGCTGACGTCGCGAGTCGCCGACTGGGGTGATCAGCAGGCGCGCATGGTCGGCATGCGCGAGGACATCACGGCGCTGATGGACGAATACCGCGGCGCCCGCTTCACGATGATCGGATTTGCCACCAAGGCGACGGTGGATTGGCCGATCTCGCAAGACGACTGGGGCTTCCGCGCCTATGTGAAGAACCTCGCCGCCTACTCGCTGGTGCCGTACGACGCTCTGGACTTCATCGACCCGACCGCTGCCGGCAAGACGTTGGCCGAGCAACTGAGCGAGGCGAAGAAGCTGTACCCGGACTCGAAGAACGTCGTGTTCTACATGGGCGACGGCAATGTCGGACCGCAGGCGACGTCGACGCCGTTCGAGCTACCGACCGATCAGATCGCGGGCGGGGCGGTCCTGGGTTACGGAACACAAGCCGGAGGCACGATCCCGGCCAGTGTCGCCAACGGCCAGAAGTTGTACTACGCGCAGCCCGGTTCGTCGACATTCCTCACCTCTGCGATCGACGAGAACCGGCTGCGGTCGATCGCTGAAAGCCTGGGCGTGAAGTACTTCCACCGGGAGGCCGGTCAAGATCTCACGCCGGTGTTGCCCCCGGTGAGTTCGAGCTTCATGGCCGATACGACGCTGCCGCCGGACGAGGCGACGTCTCGGGTGGAGTTGTACTGGGTGTTCGCCGTGCTGGCGTCGGTTCTGCTGTTCGTCGAGGTGGTGCTGACGGTGCGTGAGTATCGACGAAATCGAATGTCGCGCAGTGACGTCACGGTTGATCTGGGGGTGACCCGATGATGCTGCGGCAGGCACCCCGTCGGCTGCTCGGAGCGGGCGTGCAGAGAGTTCGTGCATGGTGGTTTCCGCCCCGCCGGCACCTGCGACTCCGGCGGCGGTTGTTTGTGTTCTCGGCACCGGTGCTGATTCTGATGCTCGTCGGAGCCGGCCTGGCATTGCATGTGGATCGTCTGGGTGAGGACACGGACGCGGCGTTCGCGAGCCAGGACGTCGATGCGCTGCGCGCGAGCACCGAGACGCTACGCGGGTACGGCGTGATCGGTGACGGGGCAGCCGCGTTCGCCGAGGGCGACGCGTTGGTGCTGGAAGGCCGACTCGACGACGCGGAGAAGAAGTTCGCCGACGCGTTGGGGCGGGTCGACGGTGATGCGGAGTGCCCGGTGCGGGTGAACTTGGAGTTCGTTCGAGAGACGTTGGGGGACATCGGCGTCAACGCCGGACGTGTCGACGACGCGAACTCCCTGTACAAGAACGCCATAGCCGTGGTGGACGAGGCACCTGCCGGCTGTTTCGAGGGAAACGCCGACCCCGACGAGCAGCGGCGGGCCTTGCGCTCGGATGCGAAAGCACGTCTGGAACGCAAGATCGCAGTGATCAATGCGCCGCCTCCTCCGCCGCCTAAGACGGCGCCGCCGGTGGCCGACCAGCCGCCGCCACCACCCGGGGCGCCGGCGGGTGCACCGGCTGGGCCGCCGCCGGGTCTGCCGCCGATTGCCCAGCGGGAACCGGGGCAGGGCATGGTGCCGGGTCCGTCACCCGGATCGCTGCCGGGGGAAAATCTGCCGAGCCTGCCGCAGCAGGTGCCGGTCCAGGAGCCTGCGCCGGGCCCGGGTGCGGCGCCGGACGAGCCGCAGTTGGGGGTCGGCGTCGCCGATCCGAACGCACCGCAGCCGATCCGAATCATGGGAGAGGTCGGCCCCGATGGGATACCGATCGGCGACCCGGGAGTGGTTGCACCCCCGCTGACGCTCGGACCGGCTGACGGCAGCCAGCTGGACCGCCTCGAGGAGCTGCTGGAGAACGCGAACTCATTCAGCGGTGACAGGGAGTAGGACGTGCGCCAGGAAAATCTCTGCCAGGCAAGAGGTCAGACTTCTCATAGGCTGATTCGGTCGCAGATTGCCTGGGAAGAGCAGGCGCTGTCGACTGGTGTGACGACACCCATGAATCTGCCATTCCGGTGGGGGGCCTAGTGGAACAGCCGCCCGATCACTCGCTCGAAAGCCATCCCGGCAAGGGGGTGCAGAAAATCGGTGTCAGAGAGCGCTCCGCGTGTCTCGTAAGCTGGACTGGTCACACCCTGGCGATAGCCGTCGCTGACACGCGTTGACTGGGAGGTTGGGATGCCGCGGCGAAAACCGGAGCGGTCAGCATGACGATGCCGCCGTCCGGCCACTGGCCGCCACCACCTCAAGGTCCGCCGCAGTATTGGGGACCGCCGCCTCCACCCCCTAAAGGTGGCGGGAAGACGAAATGGGTCCTTGGCGGTCTCGGCATTCTGGTCGTCGTTGTAGTCACCGCGGTGGCGACTTTGTTTATCGCGCGCGATCACGAAGGCAGTGCGACCCACGCGCCGACACCCCCTCAAGCCAATCCAGTTGACAACTCCAACATCGCTAGCAAGGACGATCGCGGACCAGCTGGAATCGTGGTCGAGGATCCCACGTGTACAGCCTGGGCGCCTATCAACGCTGCGTTTGTCAACGCATCAGATGGAGGTTGGGGTCAAAGAGACCCAGCAATACCCGCCGAAAGGTGGACACCTGAGCAGCGTGACCAGTACAAAGCTGTCGAGGGCGCTCTCCGTCAATCTGCGGACAGGTCGCTCGAACTGGCTCAGCAAACGCCACACAGAACAATGCGTGAACTCTATCTGCAGTTTTCCGCCTACAGCCGCGCCTACGTGGATCAGTTAGACGAATACACTGCCGACACCGACTTGTTAGTTCGTGTCGCTATCAGTGTTTCGACTGCCCTGACAGCCATCTGCGATTCGGTGACGTTTGGGGCTGCGGGCTCGCGCGGTGCCCTGGTTGCGCAGCCGGCTCCACCAGCGGTGATCGCTGAGGTGGAGTCCCTCAATGATCCGCGCCCATTTTTAGCTGGCGCGGACCCAGTGTGCAAAGACTGGTTGTCGATGGTCGATGTTTTCAGCAGCAACACGGCCGCCTGGAGGTCGATCGACCCAAACATTTCGGCAGCGCAATTCAATCAAGAACAGCTCGCAACTAATGCTTCAGTAAGACCTATAATGCAATCCTTTGCAACTGAAGCACAAATGCTGGGCCGCAAAAGCAAAAACGGGGTGTTCGAAGACCTTGCGACGTTAAGTGCTCAATATTGGAGGGCTTACGCAAGCGCACTACCTACTTACACTCCAGCCGATAACTACTTGCAAATTGCTGCCGGATCTGCTGCCGGAGCCGTGAGTGGTGCGTGTAGGGCCGCGGGAAGCTGACTATGGGAATAGGTAAGTCAGAAGGCGAATTCATCACGGAAATGACCGAGCCCGGCGGATGGCCCGGTATTGACGAGACCCAGCTTCGATTGCGGTCCGCTGCCTTGGTTGTCGCAGCGTGTCAGCTCCTTGGCGTCATGGGCGCTTTTCGCGGTAACCACACCAAAATTTTCAGTAGTGGCGCTTGGTGTGGGGACGCCGCAGATGTCGCCGGCGACTCTGTGAACAGCCGTATCCGCGAAATGGAGTCTCTTCATCGTCAGCTGGAAAAGGCAATTGCCTGGTACGACCTTGTGAGCACAACCGTTGAGCAAACGAAGCTAGCCATCAACGGTAATCTTGATGAAGCTCAGCAAAAGTTCGCAGAAATTCGGCGCGATCCCGAGATGAAGCCCGCAGAGAAGGATGCCGCAATCCAGGCAAAAGTTGCTTCCACTAACGGACTAAACACAGGTCTGATTAATGCCGCGAAAGGGACAATTCCGCCTTTCGCGAATTGGGAACCTCCGCCGATTCCAAACCGAACTCCGGTTCCTCCCAAGACGCCCACGGCCGAGTCCCCTCCAAAGACACTGCCCGCGAAGGGTGATATGTCACGGATGGCCCCGCAACGCCCATCTCGTGGCAACACTCCGGACGTCCCACAGTTCGAGGCCGCACGACAGCCCTTGGAGCAGGGCTCCACCGCGCCAGGGGGCATCCCCGGCAGCCCAGGAGAACCCCCGGTGGGCGCACCGGGAGCCGGAAACGGTACGCAACAAGTCGCGCCAGGCGGTTCAGTCGGCAACGGATTGGGCGGCGGATCATCGTCGGCGACCACTGGTTCAAATGGTTCGACGTCAGGGGGTGTAAATTCGCCGCTCGGCGCAAAGGGTCAAGGCCTTAGTTCGCCGGCCAGTGGCTCGGTAGCGTCAAGTGCGAACACATCTGGCACCACGAGTACCGGCGCAAGCTCTAGTGCAACTGCGGGGCGGAATCCAACGCAAAGTTCCACCAACGCCGCGAAACCCTCTCCCATCCAATCGATGGCAAGCCAAGCACCTGCTCCGCTGTCCTCCCCCGCTCCAGCGTCAGCGCCAGCCCCAGCGCAGGCTCCCGTCAATCAGGCAGCGGCTACCGCACCGCCGGCCGGCGGTTCCGCGGGTGGCGCGTCCGGTGGCGCGATGGGTGGCGGCTCGGCCGGGGCAGCGCCGGTGTCTTCCGCTCCGAGCAGCGCCCCCGCATCACCGCCGCCGGTGCCGCTAGGCCCGCCTACTACGCCCGCACCGCCCGGTCCTCCACCCACTGCAGGCACCGCCCCCGCCGCGACAGGCCCCGGCGTCGCGCCCATGTCCGCGGCCAGCGCCGCCAACGCCGCCGCAGCCCCGGCGCCGGTGCCGGTGTCCGCCAGCCGCGCCGAACGCGACGCCATCGCCGCGGCCACCACCGCAGGAGCCTTGCGCCGCAATACCCCCGGCAGCGACCCCCTCCAACGCGCCCGCCATATCGCCGCCGCACTCAACGTCGGCGTGGTCGACTTCGGCTTGTTCTGGGTCACCGGCCTGACCACCGACGGCACCATCGTCGTGGCCAACAGCTACGGGCTGGCCTACATCCCCGACGGCGTCTATTTACCCGACCACGTGAAGATGGCCTCAGCCGACGAAGACATCCCCCTGTCCGAACGCGCCACCTGGGCCACCTACCCCATCCTGGCGCTCCAACGCTGGGCCCAACACCACGACAAAACCCTGCGCGCCGTCGTGGCCACCGACGAGCAGTTCGCCACCTTCGATCCCGGCGTGGCCAAGGTCATCCTCACCGCCGACGACATCCCCGACAGCGGAAAGATGCAGGGCCGCAACCGACTCGAAGTCATCGCCCCCGCCGCGGCACACCAGCTCAACAACACCAGCGACCAAGGCCTCACCGACCTGCTCCCGCCGGCACCCGCCGACCAGGAGCCCCCTGCCGACGACACCGCCCAACTCTGGTTCGAAGTCGCCAAACCCCTGATGAGCACCAGCCCCCAACGCGGCACCGCACACCTACAGGCCTTCGTCAGCTATGCCGAACACGCTCAGGTGCACGCACTTCACCGTGCGCACACCGCGACCGACGCGCAGACGCTGCGGCACGCCATCGCTGATTGGGTGTACTGGCAGAACCTCGCGGTGCTGATCGGCGACGCCGTCAACGCCTCTGCGACGGTCTGATCAACCGCCGGGCGAGGGCATCGGCACACCGGCAATGTTCTTACCCGACGCCTGGTCGGTGCCCTCGTACTTGTCGGCAGCCGACGTCAGGTTCGTGCCGTAGGTCCGTGCAGCGCCGGCGATTGCCGTCATCTGCTGAGTCACCGATTCCTTGGCCGTGGTGCACGCACCCGCCGTCTTCAAACCGGGGACCGCGGCTGCCGCATCTGCCAATGCTGCGCCCGGGTCCAGAGACGCCAATTTGTCTGCCACGCCCGTGAAAGCAGAACCAGCAGAACGCAATTCACCGGGATTTACCTGCAGCGAACCCGTCACAGGTTGATCCGATCATCCGGTGCCCGGTGCCGGCCGGGCGCATCGTCGTGAGCCTTGTCCTTGGTATCGGCGTCCGGCGCACGCTCCGCACCCGGATCATCACCGGACGCGCCATCCGTCGTCTCCTGCGCATGCTCGACCTGGGGCAGCTCCACTCCCGACGCGCTGCCCGTCTCACCGCCGGCACCACCGGCTTGTCCTCCGGCGCCACCGAATTGGCCGACCATCTGCTGCACCTGCTGCCCCACCTGCTGGGCGCCCTGCATGATGCCCTGCGGAACTTGTTGCACCGCGCCCATGACTTGCTGCGGCACCTGAGCCATCTGCGACGCCATCTGCATCGGCATGCTCATCATCTGGCTCAGACCGCCGCCGGCTGAACTGGCCGCCCCAGCAGATCCCGCGGCGCCACCGGCCGCCCCCGGCAGGCCGCCGCCCACTCCGGCGACATTCTGCATCTCGGCGTTGATCGCACCGCCGAGGCGCTGGTCGGTTGCCATGTAGGCGTGGGCTGCGTTCTTGACGTTGCTCGCGGTCTGCGTCGCCTGAGCCTTCACCACCGGCAGTTGCTCGTAAATCGGGCCTTCGACGGCGGGGATCTGCCCGATGATCGTCGTCGACAGCGGGTCAGTGCCCGTCGGCATGAACGGATCCGGCGCCGGCGGCAGGTCAGCAGCCGCCGACGACAGGGCGCCACCGGCCGCGGCCAGTGCCTCGGGATCGACCGTCAGCGGAGCGGGATGGGACACCAGTGACTCCTAGAAACGTAGGTTGCGCAACAGGTCGTACACGCCGGCGATCCACAACAGCATCGGGATCACCGCCGCGATGGCCGCGCCGTCGACCAGCTCGAGGATGCGCTTGGTCACCGGCGAGACGCGCCGGATACCGTCCGTCGCTCCGATCGTGATGACCGCGACGACGGCGACGGCCACGTAGATCGCGAGCACCAGCCAGGCCTGCTCCGGGTACCAGAGGCACAGGCGTACTGCCACACCCGTCGGGATCGCCACCGCCGCCCCCATCAGCGCCCACGCGCACCACCGCTCGGCATACAGCCGGGAACGGAACCCGGTCACCACCGTCACCAGCGCCGCCACGATCAGGCTGTGCAGGAAGAAGTGACCCTGCACCACAACGGCAATCGCGCCGACCGCGAGGATCAACGCGCCCGCGGTGAGGAAGCCGATCAGCAGCCGTTTCGCCAGCCGGCTGCGCTCGGTGAGCCGCGCCGCCGAGTCGGGCACCGACGCGATGATCGCCTGCCAGGTCTCCGACTCCTCCGACGTGTCGTCAGCCGTGACGGGGTCCAGCAGCTCGTCGTTGGCCACGGTCTCGCCGGGTGCCGGGATCGGCGGCAGCGCGATACGGGCCACGGCCACCGTCAACTTGGCCGCATTCGTCACGACGAACAGACCGAACGCGATGGCACCGGCCGGCACCCAAGCCTGCCAGCCGTAGCCGAACGCGACGGCCGACAGCGTCACAGCGGTCGCGACCACCGCCAGGAACGCGGCGATCTCGGCTCGTCGACGCGGACCACCGCGGGTGGCCAGCACCATCAGCAACAGCAGGGCGCCGGCGCCGGCAATCTGCGGCGCGCCGAGCGACTCGACTCCGCGAGGCAACGGAACCGCCAGTGCCACACCACCACCCAGAGTCAGCAGTGACGACACCAGCAGGCTCTCGGCCATGTCGAGACTGCCGTAGCGGGTCTGGGCCAACCAGCTGCCGCCCATCAACGCGACGCCGAGCACACCCAGCGAGACCGGCCACCACCACTCACGCCCGGTCGACGTCCACGACAGGATCGCGACCACGGTGACCATCAATGCCGCGAGTGGCAGCACCAGCCCGACGAAGCGGTACAACGCGCTCCGGTCGAACTCCGGCGTCTCGTCCAGCACCGCGATCGCGTCGATCACGTCCTCGACCAGCGGTCGGTAGCGTTCGGTACGGCTGACCGACACCACCGTCAGCAGCGAGCCGTCGACCACACCCGCCTCGTCAAGAGACTCGGTGAGCTTGATCGGCGGCGCGCCGGGACGCGCGAACGACCACACCCCCTGGGCCTTGAAGTCGAAGCCCTCCAACAACTCTGGCGGGGTGTCCTCCAGGATGTCGGCGAGCACATTCACGGTCTCGTCGACGTACGTTTCGATCGGCGCCGCCGACGGCAGCACCAGATCGGTCATGCGCCGACCCGTCAGGATCGTGACGCGCGTCGTCGCCGGGCGCCCGGGTGTGACGCTCGACGACGACGGAGGTGCGGCCGTGGCGGTCAACGCCGCTCGAGCCTGTCGAAGTCGTCAGACAGCGCTGCGGCGAGTTCGACCACACGGCGCCGGAAGTCCTTGCCCAACAGGTCGAGCTGGATCTCCGTGCCCGCCGCGATGTGCTTGTCGAACGGCAGGACGACGACCCGTCCCGGCGAAACGTGGCGCTCGAACTGCTGGACGAGGTCATCGACGTCGATGTTCGGCTTGCCGGGCACGACGTGGTTGATCACCACGCACGAGCGGCCCAGCAGATCCTGATAACCGTTCTGACGCAGCCAGTCCATCGTGATCGCGGCCTGCCGCGCACCGTCGATGGACGCGCTCGCCACGATCACCAGACCGGACACCGTCGACAGCACGCCCCGCGCGCCCGGTTGGAACAGGCCGGCGCCGCAGTCGGCGAGGACGAGGTTGTAGTACCGCGACACGATCTCGGTGGCCGAGCGCCAGTCCTCGTCGTTGAACTCCCGACGCGCTGCGCTGTACTCCTCGGACGAGAGCACCTCGAGATTCGCGCCGTTCATGCTCGTGTAGGCGCGGATGTCGTTGTAGCGGTGAAGTTCCTTGTCGCTCAACAAGTCCGAGATCGTGGCGGCGGACTGGCGGCCGGCACGGTCGGCGAGGTTGCCGCCGTCGGGATCGGCGTCGATCGCGAGAATGCGATCACCGCGGATGGTGCTCAGCGCCGACCCCAGCGCCACGGTGACCGCGGTCTTGCCGACGCCACCCTTGAGGCCGAAGATGCCGATCTGGTACGAATCGCGGGCGTTGCGCCGGATTCGGTTGTGCAGATCCATCTCGTAGAGCTCGTCCGGCGACAGCCCGAGGTTGATCCGCGTCAGCAGGTAGATCCAATGCCGCCAGCCGCGCTGGGACGGCATCTTGACCGCCGACCGGACACCGACGTGGGAGAGCGCGTCGATGGCGCGGTGATTTCCCATCGATGCGGCCGTCGTCGGTGCGGGCTGCACGACGGGCCGGCGATCGAACTCCGTGTCGGAGAAGTGCTGTGACGGCGCCGGCGCGGGAGCCGGGCGCGGCGCGGGCGCAGATGCGTGCCGCGGCTGCTCGTGGCGAGCGCCGGTCGGTGCCTGCGGGGTGCGCATCAGGCCGCTGTTCGGCAGCTGCTGGGGAGCCGACACGGGCAGCGGCGGCATCTGGCTGGTGACTTCGGCTTGGCGTGGCGGCGGCGCAGCCTGCGTCCGCGGTGCTGCGGCCGGCATCGCGGG
Source organism: Mycolicibacterium sp. 018/SC-01/001 (assembly GCF_007096635.1). Classification (GTDB taxonomy): domain Bacteria; phylum Actinomycetota; class Actinomycetes; order Mycobacteriales; family Mycobacteriaceae; genus Mycobacterium. The sequence goes on along the minus strand of NZ_VKAA01000032.1, from coordinate 23,163 downwards.
TGGGGTCACCGCATCGCGGCCCGCGGGTGGGGTGTCGCGATCCGGCTCGTCCTCGACTGTCCGTACAGCATCCGGGGAACCGAAGAGCCGGTCGTAGTCGGCGGACATGTGTGCCTCTCAAATGTTGGGGAGTTAAGAGTGTGCGGTGGGCGTCCGTGCGGTCGAAACGCGCAACGGACGCCCACCGGCATCGTGATCAGACCGAAAACGTGCCCTCGACACCCTTTTCGGTGGCTCCCATGTCGTGGCCGGCGTTGGCCACGGCATGACCGAGGTTCTGCAGCGCGAGGTTGAGTTCCTCGGAATTCTGGTTCCAGCGCATCTGCACGTTCTGGTACGAATCCGAACCGGTGCCGATCCAGGCGGCCTGCAGCGCGTTGAGCGCGCTCTGGCCCTCCGACAGCAGCCCGTTGACGCGGCCCACCGCGCCGCTGATGTCCGCGGCATCGGTCTCGATGCCCGCGAAGTTGTAGGTAATGGGTCCACTCATGGTGATCTCCTAGAAGTCCGTTGTGAGGTAGTGACGCTCAGAGCACGTTGCCCATGGCGTTTTGCAGGCTGGACGAGTTGTCGACGTCGGTGCTGTCGTACTGCGAGCCGCTCTGCTGAATGTTGTGCGAGATGTCGGAGAGCAGCCGAGTCTGCTGGTCGGCGGCCTCGTGGTAGCGCACCAGCGCTGCCTGCAGTGCCTGACCCGCAGCGGGGCTGCTCATGTTCTGTGCCGCGGAGGCGGCGATCGTCTCGACATGTGCGCGCACGGCCTGGAGTTCGCCGGAGATCCGGTCGAACGTCGCCGCTCCCGCACTTAATGCAGCAACATCTGCCTCAAGTGCCATGTCCCTACCTTCCCTCTCATTACCGTTGTTCCCGGTTTATCGTGTTCCCGCCGCATCGGCGGGCTCCCCGACCCTGCTGGTCGGCAAGTGTGTGTGGTCGACGACCTACCAGTCGTCGGTCTCGTCTTCGTCGAGGTCGTAGTCCAGCGGCGCGGGCGCGGTGAGCGATGCCCGGTGGCCGCCCCCGCCTCCGTGTCCGCGGTGGCCCGTCATCCCCATCGGGCCGCCGCCGGCACCGCTGCCCTGCCCGACCGGCGCCAGGCCGGCCGCGGCACCACCGGCCGCCGCACCGACGGCGACCGCCGACAGGTTGGGCTGGAGTTCCTTGCCGACCAGGTTCGACATCAGCGGCGTCCGCGCCGACGTTCCACCGGCACCGGGGAGCGACGCTGCACGGACCAGGCCCGCGCCTGCCGCCGGTCCATTGCCGCCGATGGCCGGATGGTTGGAAAACGGTGTGGCGCCCAGCATTCCGACCTGCGCACCCTTGTCACCGCCCATACCCATCTGCCCGAACATCGACGACATCTGTGACAGCGGTTGCGTGAGCTGCTGGAACGGCTGGGTGACACCCTGCATCAACTGCTGTGGCGCCTGTGCCAGCGTCGATCCCACCTGGGAAGCCATCTGCATCGCCATCTGGGGACCCTGCTGCATCATCTGACCCTGCTCGGCCGGCGACTTCGCCTGCTGCGCAGCCTGATTGGCGGCGCCCTCGAAGTGCCCGGCCTTCTGGCCCGCCTCGTCGATCTTGCCGCTCGCGCTGACCTTCGTGAACGTGGCGTTGCGCGCCACCGCACTGGCCATCCCCGGAGCCGCGCCGGTCAGGCCCGTCGCCATCGCCGCCTCGGCACCACCGGGAACCACGATCGGTTTCGGTGGCGGGATCGGCTCGAACGTCGCGTTGGTGAGGGTCTCGGCCTGATAGGTGCTCATGACCGTCGCCGCCAGGTCCCACATGCGGATGTAGTCCGCTTCGTTGAGCCCGATCGGCACGGTGTTGACCCCGAGGAAGTTGGTGCCCTCCAACACGGCATGCGTGATGTGGTTCTGCTCGATCTCCATCAGCTGCGGTGTCGCGGTGAAGGCAGCCGTGTACGAGCTCGCCTGCGCCGACGCCTGCAAAGCCCGCTTCTGGGCCTGCAGCGCGAGCATCCGCAACCAGATGATCATCGGCATGACCGCGCTGATCGCTCGGTCGGCACCGGTGCCCTGCCAGTTCTGCGCCAGCGAAGCCATGGCGGCCGCCAATTCGTCGGCCTGCGTCTCCAGCGAGATCGCCAGTGCCTCCCACCCCGCGGCCGCCTGCAACATCGGAGCGGGGCCGGCCCCCGCCTGCAGGCGTGCCGTGTTCACCTCGGGGGGGAACGCCCCCCAGATGGGCGGAATGAGAATCGGTGGCGCAGCCATGACTCAACCAGTCGTCGCAGTTCGCAGATCAGATCAGGGTGGCGCCGTTCGCGGCATCGACCGCGTCGTAGACCCCGGCCAGCTCGATGACCGTGGCGCCCGCGCGGGCGATCTCTTCCTGAGCGAGAGCGTTGATGCCGAGCGTCTGCACACCTTCGGACATGAACGCCGCCATCGCATGCACCGACACCTCGTCAGCGCCGGCAGGAGCGAGCGCAGAGACCTCGGTGGTTGCTGCAGTACCGGTGGCCAGACCACGCGCACCGTTGGCGGTGACCTGACCGCCGATCCCGATGGCGCCCGGATCGTGATTCAGTGGTTGCATTTGCTAGCTCCTCGCTCGCGCTCGCATCTACACGGACTTTTTTTACAGTTGTCCAGGGAATTGCCTGCCCGACATTGGGCCGAACCCCCGAGCCGGTCATAGCTCTCGCGTTGTCTGCGTTTGCTGGAGGACCGCACATCCCATGTTAACTGCCCTCAGGGGGTGCTCCGAACACTTCTTCTGCCGGGGGATCGACGTACGCGGCTTGGATGACTTCCTTGGCATCCGGCGTAACGAAAAACGCCTGGCCAGGCGGCCTCTTCTTGACCACGATCTCGCGCGACGGGAAGTCCTGCTTCTCCCCGGAAAGGAACATCGTGGGCGTTCCGGCACCGTAGGCGGTGCCCACGAACTTGTCCATCGTGGCCCGGTGCGCCTGACTCATCTGGCATGTCACGACGATGTGCAGGCCGATGTCCGCGGCGGCGGGCAGCAGCGGCGCCAGGGGTGCCATCGGCGACATCATGCCGCCCGCGGCGACGATCATGTGCCAGTCGTCGACCAGCAGCACCACGTCCGGGCCGGTCCACCACGACCGCTGCCGCAGCTGGGCAGGTGTCACGTCGGCGGGTGGCAACCGTTTGGTCAGATTGGCCGCCAGCGCCTTCACCGACTCCACCAGGCTGTCGTGGTTGCGATTGATGCCGCCGGCCGGCAGCAAATGGCTCTCCGGCACCGCTTCCAGCAGCGCCGACCGGTAGTCGGCGATCATGAAGCGCACCTGCTGCGGGGTGTTGCGGGCGCAGATGGCCTGCGCGACCGCCGTGGCGATCGTGGTCTTGCCCGACTTGGGCGCACCGAAGATCAACTGGTGCGGGGTGTTGTACATGTGGTTGTGCGCAACGGTCAGGTCCGACTCGCGCACCCCCACCGGCACCGTCCACCGGGTCCGGTAGTCGCTGTCCGGGCCGGGCGGCTGCGGATCGAGCTGCTGCAGGTGCACCTTGCTGGGCAGGACCCGCACGCGGGGCGCCGTGTCGGTGTGCCGCGCCGCGATCTCGCGGACGGCCTCGGCCATCGCCGGCACCAGGCCCTCGGCGCTGTGGACGCCGTCCAGGCGCGGCACCCCGATCATCAGGTGGTGCTTCTCGGTGGAGATCGCGCGACCCGGCCTGTTCACCGGGATCTCCCGGGTGATGCGGTCGATCTGCGTCTCGTTGACGTCGCCGAGGCGGAATTCGACCTTCGTGCCGAGATAGTCACGTACACGGGCCCGCAGTTCCGTCCACCGCGGTGTCGAGATCATCGTGTGCACGCCGTAGGCCAGACCCTGCCCGGCGATGTCCTGCACGATGGGTTCGAGGTCGGTGAATTCCGCGGCGAACGCCGGCCAGCCGTCGACGACGAGGAACACGTCGCCGAAGGGGTCCGCCGAGGCGGGGTGGTTCGGATCGTCACGCATCTGCCGGTAGTCGGCCATCGAGCCCACCCGGTACTGCTTGAAGGTCTGCTCCCGCTGCCGCAGAACGGCTTTCACCTCGGCGACGACGCGGTTGACCCGATCCGGTTCGGCGCGGGTCGCGACACCGCCCACGTGCGGCAGGTCCTCGACGTACATGAGGCCGCCGCCACCCATGTCGACGCAGTAGAACTGGATCTGCCGGGGTGTGTGCGAGGCAGCCGCCGAGAGGATGAACGTCTGCAGGAACGTCGACTTGCCGGTCTGCGGCGCGCCGCCGATCGCGACGTTTCCGGCTGCGGTGGCGATGTCGATCCCCCACACCTCCTGCCGGTGCCGGCGCGGCTCGTCCATGACGCCGACACCGATGCGCAACGGCCGCCGGGCGTAGTCGCGAGCCACGAGTTCGTTGACGGGGGTGGGATCGGTCAACGGCGGCAACCACATTCGGTACGCGTGGTTCTCACCTGTGGTCAGCTGCTCAAGGACGACCTCGCGCAGGACCTTCGTCTCGCTCGATGTCATGAGGCCACCGTCGCATCCATGATCGGCGCCGCCGTGAAGCGGTGGATGCGCAGGCTGCGGTCGGCGTGGGTGCGCGGACCGGCGTCGTCGTCACCCGCGCCGACGACCGTCGGCACGTAGGGGTTGCCGGTGTAGACGCTCTGGAATTTCACCGGGTCCTCCATCCCGACGCGGAGGAAGCCGACACCGCTCTCCTTGTTGGAGATGTACTGCGCTTCCGGCGTGCCGATAACCGCTTTGGATTCCGCGGAACTGGTGGTGCGCAACGCGATCCGGTAGGTCAGGTTGGGTTCCAGCTTGTCGATGCGGGTGCCGCCGGTGTTCAGCGACTGCGTGGCGAGCAGCAGGTGCACGCGCAGCGAGCGGCCGACGCGGCAGATGCGGTCGAACAACTGCAGGAAGTCCGGATGATTCTGCAGCAGCTCGGCGAACTCGTCGACCACCACGAACAACGTCGGCAACGGCGGCAGATCCGCTCCGCGCTCGCGGTGCTTCTCGTACTCGGCGACACCCGAGAGCGCGCCCGCGGCGCCCACCTGGATACCGGCCTGCCGCAGGATCGACTGGCGCCGGTCCAGCTCACCGGTCAGCACCTCACCCATGCGGCTGACGAGCTCGGCTTCTTCCTCCATGTTGGTGACCACCGCCGCGGTGTGCGGCAGCTTCTCCATACCGAGGAACGTCGAGCCACCCTTGAAGTCGGTCAGCAGCAGGTTGATCTGGTCGGGATGGTGGGTGGCGGCCAGCGACAGGATGAGGGTGCGCAGGAACTCGGACTTGCCCGAACCCGTTGTGCCGATCAGCATTCCGTGCGGGCCGGCACCGAACTCGGCGCCTTCCTTGATGTCGAGGTGCATGACCTCACCGGTCTTGAGTTCGTGACCGAACGGGATGCGCAGACGGTCCCGGTCGGTGTCGGTGAACATCCGCCAGCGGGCCGGGGTGACGTCCTCCACGCTCTGCGCCCCGACGATCTCGTGCCACTCGGTGGCGACCTTCTTCTGCACGCGGGTGCTCTTGTCGATGATCGTTCCGGTGATCGACCAGCCGGCGAGTTTGCGTGCGATCCGCTCGGCGTGCCCCGGCGAGAGCCCGTCGACCTCGCCGGCCACCAGCCGGAACGGTGCGTTGGGCAGGCTGTCGTCAGCCGTGCCGTCGGCGCTGACGCGGATGCGGTAGCTGGACCGGTGGTTGCCCAGTGTCAGGACCGTCACGCCGGCACGGCCGTCGGCGGGGAACCCGGCACGGCCGCCGGTCAGGTCGATGACGACGACGTACGGGCCGTTCGGTGTCGAATCCGCCGTGTGCGGCCCGCGCGCAGCCAGATCGCTGAGGCCGTCGGGCCGGGTGAAGATCATCCGGGTGTTGCCCGCGGCGTCGGTGTCGGACTGGTGCTGGACATGCGGCAGCCATTTCAGCCACGCCCACGCCGGGTCTTCCGGGTTGTCGGTGAGCACCCGCATCTGCAGCATGTCCGGCGGATGGAACACCGCCAGGTGGCAGATCATCGCCGCGAGCAGCCGGGTCGACCCGTCCGGGTCGCCGCCGACCGCGATCGTCGGGAACGTCTTGAGCTGCACCAGCTTCGGGCAATCGTGGATCAGCCCGTGGGTACGCAGGAACTTCGTCACCCACATGTGGCTGACCGGTTCCAGATGCGCCTGCGGTGCGCCGGCCGGGCCGGCGAGCTCACCGCCGACCGCCGGCTTGAGCAAGCGGTCGACCGCCGGCTCCGAGCCGAGCCCGATCCGGGTGGCTGCGTAGAAGTCGGCGTTGGCGGCGCGCGACCACTGCCGGTGGGTGCCGATGATCGACAGCAGATCGTCCGGATGGGGTGCGTGGTAGTTGAAGAACGTGACCTGTGCCGCCGCCGACGACGTCACCCGCGTCCGCAGACCGGCAAGGTAGCGGAGGTACTCCTTGCGGTCGGCGTTGATCTCGGGCACCTTCTTGCCGCCGCCGCCTGCGCCGGCCGCGAGACCGACCGCACCCATCACCATCATCAGCGGCATCATCAGCATGTAGGGCGAGAGTTGCCGCACCCCACTGAAGATCATGATCGCGATCATGCCGAGCATGCAGCCGCCCAGAACCCACGGCAGTGCCTTCTGCATGCCCGACGGCGGGATGTCGATACCGAGATCGTCGGGTGGGGTGACGTTGATCTCTCCCGGGGTCAGCCGGGGGCCGCGTTTGATGATCGGCGTGAACTTGCGGGTTGTCATCCACCGCCTCCGTTGTTGGCCGCCGCCGCGTCGCCGACGTTGATCTTGCGCGGGTTCACATCGGGCGGCAGCGTGTCGTGTTCGACCAGTGCCGCCTCTTTCGACAGCACCGGGCCGTCCACGAGTAGGCTGACGACCTGCCACGGCGCCGTCGTCGGTGCGGTCAAACCCAGTGTGGCGGCGGTTTTCTCGTCCGGGATGCCGTACCGCACGCCCTGGGGGTCGATGTAGTAGAGGTTCTCGCCGTAGCGCGGGTCCGGTGACTGCAACCGGATGAATTGCCCGCCGGTGATGTGCACGGTCGCGTCCCCGCTGATCTGGTCGATCCCGGTGGTCATCGCGCTCGGCAGCAGGGGCAGATGACGTCCGGCGATCACCGTGGTCTTCGGCGATTGATCACCCGGTTCGCGCTGCCATGCCCAGCACAGCGTCGGGTTGTCCTGTCTGCCGAGCATCGTCATCGGCACGTCCGGCAGCGGCGAGGCGTACACCCGCTCCGGGATGCGGGCCACGGCACTGGATTCCATCGCCGGCGGCGAGATCATGCCGAACGAGTTGCTCGCGCGCAGTGCGGCGGCGGTGGTGGCGTTGACCTTGGCCACGCCGTCGGGCAGCACGACGTAGTTCTGTTCGTCGGAGCCCGCACCGGTGTCGGTGACGGTGGTGAACACCGAGCCGATGACCAGTTCCGGTGGCAGGCCGACCGTGTTCGGGGCGCCGATGGCCGGGATGTCGGGCAGTCGCCACGGACCCGCATTGGGCAGTGCGTTGAACAAGCCCTCGGAGATCGGTGTCGCCCTGGCCGTGACGGGAATGCCGACCGCGGAGGTCACCGCGCGGTCGGCCATGTCGATGGCGTGCCGCCCCGTGGAGGTGACGAGCCAGTTCGCGCCCTCGAAGGAGACGAGCATGCCCTGCTCGGGGCGCATCGCGCCGACCGAGCCGTCCAGGGACAGCGGGGTGATCAGCACCGAGGTGTCGACGGTCGGTGCGACGCTTTCGGGTTTGACGACCGTGTCGCACAGACTCCACTGCGTCTCCGGCGCCGCCGCCACCGGCGTGGCGTACGGCGCGCCGGGGATGCCGAGTGGCTGCCCCTTCGGCATCTTGTCGAGTTCTTGGGATTTCACCGCGGCGGGGTTACCGGTGCTGCCGAGGATCAGCCGCGCCGACGTGAGGTTGTACACCGGGCGCAGTTGGCCGTTGTCGGGTAGCACGACGTAGAGCTGGTTTGTGGTGCGGTCGACGAGAAGGCTGTCGCCGCCGCGCTTTCCGAGCGGTTTGAAGTACGCCAGCAGCGCGGCACCCAGGCAGATCAGGACGGCGATGATGATGCCGGCGCTGACTGCGCGGCTGTAGAACTGCAGCGGGTCGTCGAACATGCGGGTGTCGCGGCGGACGATGGCGTGCTCGACGCGGCGCAGCAGGAATCGCCAGCCGCTGACCTGGACCTTGGTGGTGAGTCGAAAGCCTGCCATCGTCTACCCGCTGATGTTCATCCGGCCGTGCACCGACGCGATCGCCGCCGCCATGTCCTCACCGCTGATCTCGCTGAGTTCCTCGACCCCGAGGCTTTCGAAATCAACCGACCGCGCCAAGCGCATGTCGCGGCTCTGCTCTCCGGCCTCCACCAGCTGGCGCGCGTAGCGACCGTTCCCGGCGACGTCGAGGGCCGGCTTGCCGCCCGCCGTGCTCTGGCTCAGCAGCGTGGCCGCATCGAGCACTTGCTTGGCCGCGGTGTCGCTGAGCGTCGAATCATTGGCCTCAGCAATCACTTTGGCGATGTCGACGATCTCGTCCGGGGAGTACGAGTCGAACTCGATGCGGGTCGAGAAGCGGGATCGCAGCCCGTCGTTGGTCTCCAACAACCGGTCGATGTCGTTGCGGTACCCCGCGATGATCACGACCAGGCGGTCGCGGTCGTTCTCCATCCGCGCCAGCAGCGTGTCCAGCGCCTCGGTGCCGAACGGGTCGGCCCGCCCGTCACGTTCCTGCACCAGCGTGTACGCCTCGTCGATGAACAGCACGCCGCCCATGGCGCGGTCGATGGTCCTCGCGGTCTTGACCGCCGACTGGCCCTCGTACTCGGCGACGAAATCCTTGCGCGACGTTTCGACGAGCTTGGGTTCGGCGATCACCCCGAGCCCGGCCAGGATGTTGGCCACCACCCGCGCGATCGTCGTCTTCCCGGTGCCGGGCGGTCCGGTGAAGATCATGTGCTTGGACGCCTGGGCGACCTTCATCCCGCGTGCGGCACGCACCTTGGCCATCTGTGTGGCGGCCCGGTACCGCTCGATCTGCTCCTTCACCCGCGTCAGACCGATCTGCCGGTCCAGTTCGGCTTGCGCCTCGGCGAGCAGGGCTTCCCGGCCGGACGTGTCGGCCTCGACGCTGGCCGGATCCCAGGGGTCGCGCCGGGAGGCGATCTGCTCGGCCGTGGTGGTCTGCAACCGGTACGCCGGATCCCGTAGCGCGGCAGCGACTTCCGGGGACGGATAGGACGCCTGCAGCCATTCGAGCAGGCGCACCGCGGCTTCTTCGTTGCCCAGGCTGCGATATGACATCGCGAGATACCAGGCGATCGCCCGGTTGCAGGCTTCCCCGGCCGGCGACGAATTCGCCTCCACGAGGCGGCTTTCCGCTTCGGTGAACAGGCCGAGATTGGCTGCCGCGACCCCGTGGGCCACCCCGGCGGCCGCGGCGAGGAATTTGTCCGGCCACGTGTTGGCGGCGCTGCGCACCTCGTCGATCACGTCGGTCCACCGCTGCGCGGCGCCGTAGACGACGGCCTTCACCCACGACACCAGGTGTTCGGCGCCGGCCGACGGCACCTCGTCGAGCGCCTCCATCGCGTCGGCGTAATTACCCACCCCGGCTTCGGTGACCGCGAAGCCCATCGTGATGGCCAGTGGCGAGTTCACCGGGTAGGTGATCTGCCCGAACATGCCACCGATCGGCACCCGGGCACCGACGCTGTTCATCGACAACTCGGCGGCCCCGGCCAACTGGCCGAAATTGGTCCGCGAGTACCAGGCGCGGAACATCGTCACCCGGTCGGTGTCACCGCACCGGATGCGGCCCACCCAGGCGTCGCACGCGGTTTCGTCGTAGTCGGTGATCTCGGTGAACATCTCCAACGACCGCGCCGGAGAGGTGGGCAGCATGCCCACCGCGGTGCCGAAAACGCTTGCCAGATGGTCAGTCATGCTCACCTGCATACCGAGTCGTGAACAGTTCAGCCCGTGCGGCCTGCGCCTGTTCGGGGGTGGGGAGGTCGAGGTCGCGGGTCAGGAAGTCGCGGGTGGTGGCGTTGTCGTGCCCCTGCTCACGCATCTCCTCGAGCATGATCGAGTACTGCGCGGATCTTGCGTCCTGGGTGGCCAGACCGGCGATGACGACGATCTCCTCGCCCAGTACGGATTCGGCCATGGTCGCGGCGCCGGGTGACAGGTCGACGCGGTGCACGCGGCCGTCCATGTACGTCGTCACGGTCACCGTGCCGGGCGGATTGGTGACCGTGAACAACGGCATGGCGGGGACGCCGTCGACGTCAATGTCGGCCGCGGGCTCGAACTCGAGACGGTCACCGGGCTCTTCGGTCGGGTAGTCGGCCAGCAGCGCGGACAGATCCGTCTCACCCGCATCGGAACCGGCGGCGCTGAAATCCAGCGCCGCCAAGTCGTCCTGGTCCTCACCGTCGGAGGGACCGTGCGGGGGGTGTGTCACCTGCGGTTGCCTTTCTCAGTCCGGGTACGCCGCGTAGGCGCCTGCGGTCTCGTTGCGTTCGAACCACGTCGTCGACGGCAGGAACTCCATCAATCCGTCCAGCGCCCGCTGCAGATTCTCGGGGCTCCCCGGCAGGAAGCTGCCGTAGAGCTCCCCGTTCACGCGGCGGGGAATCGACACGATGCGGCCATGCGTCGAGTCGAGCACCCCCGCCCCGACACCTGCCTGAGAATACGTTCCGCCCGGGTGCCGTTCGTTGGCGGTGATCTCCACCCAGCTCGCGGGGTTCGCGATCGCGTCGGCGTAGATCTTCGCCGAGACGGGTGGCTGACCGTAGTTCGCCAGCTGATCGGCCGTGCGCACATCGGCCAGGCGCGACGCGATGCCGGTGAGCGGTTCGACCGATGCCGGCTCCGCGTCCCCGATCACCACGTTCACCATGGCGGCCAGTCCGATCTGCGGGGCGACGCGCTGCAGGACCAGCATGTCCTCGTCGCGGGCGGCCACGACGTGGCGGTCTCCCTTGCGGCACACGACGAAGCGGACCATCTTGCCGCCGACGTCGCGGCGCCACCATCGGCAGTCGAGCGTGCGGTCGGGTCGGCTCAACGCATCGACCATCGCCGCGACCTCGGGGTGCGGGTCGCCGAACGCGGTCAGGATGCCCTGTGCGGTGAGGTCGCGGGTGACCTGCTCGGCCACGATCTTGCGCTGGTCCTCGTAGGGAATGTTGGGCCGGATCCCGAGGGCCAGCGGGAAGTCCACGAGGTGCAGCAGATCCGCGATGACGAGCATGCCGTCGATCGTCACCTCGACGCCCACGACGTCGTCGAAGTGCGTGGGCTCGGCGTCGCCGAAGAACGGGCTGGCCATCAGCGCATCCGATCGCCCGAGGCGTGATCGGTGGCCTCATAGCGACGCGCGGCTCCGGCGAGGTGCTCACCGAGCGCGCCTGTCTGGGCGGCGATCGCGACGGCCGCATCGGCACGTGCCTGCTGGACTGCTCGCAACGCACCGGCGGTGGACGACGCGATGACACCGTGCGATGCCCGCACGCTGGCGTCGCCGTCGACGACCTGATTGCAGGCGGCCATCAGCTCTGCCGCCGCCCGGTGCTGGACCGCTGCCAGCTCGTGCAGGTGCGCCGGAGTCACTGAGAGGTCGACGTGGGACATCACCGGTTCGTCTCCTGCTGTCGTCACTGTGGGGGGCGGGTGGCTGCGGGCGGAGGTGCCGACGGTTGCGGATTCGGTACCCGCTCCTGCGGTTCCGCTACCGCCGGCGCCGCACCGGAGGTGTCCGCCGGTCCGGTGTCGGGCTCGGGAGGAGAGTCCCGCGGCGGCTCGTCGGTGCGGCACTCGGCCGCTGAATTCGGTGCGTCTTCCTCGGGTGGCTCGACGGCAGTGGCCTGCGACGTCGACGACGGGATCTGCCCCGCGGCGGAGACCACTCCGCTGAGCACAGCGGCGAGCGGCGCCACCGCGGCACCGAGCATGCCGCCGACAGCCCCGAACGCCGATGTCAGACCCGACATCAGGTCTCCCTGCATCGCCGACTGCTCGTCTGCCTGGGGTGAAGTGGCTGCGCAGGAGGCCGGGCACGCGTCCAGCGGCGGCGTCGCCGGAACATCCGCGCCGACCGTGTCCATCGGAGCCGGGACGCCGCCGGGCTCGCCGGTGGGGCCGGTCTCGTCAGGAGCCCTGTTCTCGTCGGAGGGCTCCGTCTCGTCGGAGGGCACTATCTCGCCGGTGACTGCGGCCGCGTCGGTGAGTTCCTGATAGTCGCCGGCGATACGCCGCAGCCGGTCGGCGTTGGTCGCGGTGTCGGCGGCCAGGTCGCGCAGCTCGGTGCCGCACACGTCGACCGCGGCGGTCACGGCGGCCATCTCCACCGCTGACCGCATCGCGATCCCGACGCCCGGAATCGCCGCGAGCGATCCGGTCGCGCGACGCAGCGACGACAGCCGGGTGAACTGCTGGTCCAAGGTCTCGCGGCGACGGACGATCTGGGCGGCTTCCCGGTCGATGACCTCGTGCACGCCGCGATCCAGAACTGCCAGCGCCTCGGTCCTGCCGGCCACGCGGCGGGTGGCCGCGGTGTACGCCGCAGCGCCCGCGCCCTGCCAGCTGTCCCGAGGGTAGGCGGCGCCCACGGTCTGGGCCGCGCTGAGGAAGCCGGCGGCACCCAGGGCGAACATGTCCCCGGAGTCGGGCCGGCCCTGTCCCGTCGTCGCGCGCATACCGGTGATCAGGCGTTGCCCGGCACCCAGGATGTCGGGCGCGCAGAGACCGTCGACATCTTTGCCGAACACGTCGACGGCACCGGCTGCAACCATGCGTGATCACCCCTTCCCACGGGCAGCCTACCAGCGCTCAACCCCCACCTCAGACACCAATTTCGCGCACCACGATCTGCGTGAGGGCGGCGCCGCAGTGTGTGGACCTGCCAGAACAGCGGCCGAGAAGAACGATGCCATTCACACCTGGCGCGGAGCGGGCGGTGCGGCACCCGCTCACCGATGCCGCCGACCACTGCGGCGACGAGGGTCCCCGGAGTTCTTTGCTCGTGCCGCCGACCCGTAGCCTGGGAGGCTGCCGCGGACCGCATCGAGGAGGAGACGCGCTGTGACCGACCGCGATGAGATGGCGCGCAGTGGACCGGATCCGTCCGACGACACTCCGCCGACTCCTCAACCCGCCGTGTTCGCACCACCCGCCGACGGCGACACCGGCCCGGTGCCCCGGCTGGTCCGTGCTCCCGGCCCGCCCGGGTCCGGTGCCCCGGCCGGCCCCGCCGCCCGGCCGCCACACGGCCCACCACCCCCGGCGTGGCCGGGCAATCCGACCGAGCCGGAGACCACCGTGCTGGCGGCGCAGCCGCACTCCTACGCCGATCGCATCCGACCGGCCGAGCTCGTGCCGGTGCGCAAGAACGTGCCGGCGCACGGTTGGCGACGGCTGCTGTACAAGCTGACCTTCGGTGCCGTCAATGTCGGCCCGTCACCGGCCGAGCGACGAATCGCCGCCCTCGAGGCAGCGGTGCGCGCGCCATTGCGCGGGAATTTCAAAGTCGGGGTTCTCGGCAAGGGCGGCGTCGGCAAGACCACCGTCTCGGCCTGCATCGGCTCCGTGTTCGCCGAACTGCGCCAGGACGATCGCGTGATCGCCGTCGATGCCGACACTGCGTTCGGCAAACTGGGCAGCCGCATCGATCCGCGGGTGCAGGGTTCGTTCTGGGAGCTGGCCACCGATCGGCACCTCGACACCTTCGCGGATGTCCGAAATCGGGTCGGCAGCAACACCGCCGGGCTGTTCGTGCTGGCCGGTGAGGCGACGCCGGCGCGGCGGCGGGTGCTCGATCCGGCCTTGTATCGCGAGGCGGTGGCCCGCCTGGATCGGTACTTCACGATCGCCGTCGTCGACTGCAGCTCGACGATGGACGCACCGGTGACCCAGGAAGCGTTGCGCGACCTGGACGCGCTCGTCGTCGTGTCCTCACCCTGGGTCGACGGCGCCGCCGCGGCGGGTCAGACATTGGACTGGCTGGCCGCACACGGGCTGAACTCCCTGCTGCAGCGCACCGTGGTGGTGCTCAACGATTCCGACGGCCATGCCACGAAACGGACGAGAACGATTCTGGCGCAGCAGTTCTCAGGCCACGGCCAGCTCGTGATCGAGGTGCCCTTCGACGGGGACCTGCGCCCGGGCGGTGTCATCGACGGCACCGCGGCCATGTCGGCCGCTGCCCGCGAGAAGTTCGTCGAGATCTGCGCCGCCCTCGCAAGTCACTTTCCGCTGCGCTGACCGTCACCGCGGCGCAGGCTGAGCACCTCCCCGGTGATGCGACCCGCGCCGAGCAGGTCGCCCATCTGCGTGGATTGACGCTCCGACGTCTCCCATGCGGGCTCGCCGTGGTGACGCCGCTCCAATTCGTCGTCGACGCGTTTCACCTTCTCCTGCCAGTCGTCTGGCATCGCGGGCAGGTCCGACGTGGCGACGCGGGCCTCGACGATCAACCCCGCCGCGGTGAGTGAGCGCTGCAAAGAGACCGGCGTCGGAAAATGATTGCCGTCCGGCCGGTCCGCGGAGGCGATGTCTTCCTGTGCGACGAACACGAGCACGCCGATACGGCCGGGCGATCGAACCACCCGCCGCAACTCGGTGAGCACCGCGGTGTGTGCGCGCATCGTGCACAGCACCCCGAGACACCACGCGGCATCGACGGATTCGTCGGCGAGCGGCAGCGCATCGGCGCTCGCCTGCACGGTGGGATAGCCGAACAGGGACGCCGCGGCCGCGCACGCGCCGTGCTCGGGGTCCACGAGCACCGGAGACACCGGTCGTCGCTCGACGGCGTACGCCGCGGGCCCACCCACTCCGGCGCCGCAGTCCAGCAGCCGTTCGCCGGCGCGCAGCGCGAGGTGCTCGATCAGCCAGTCGAGCGCGGCCGGGTTACCGCTGCCGCGGCATCCGGCAGGAACGTGGTAGGCCGGTCCCAGATCTGTGGCCACCTCCGCGGTCCACGACGCGACCGTGTCGAACTCCGCGGACATCGCGTCATCGCCCATGATCCACCTCCTCGCGCACCCGCCGGCCGACCTCGGCTTTGATCTCGGCGCCGGCCCGGGTGCCCGCAGCCGACGCGAGGCCGGAGATGTTGACGCCCTCGACGCCATCGATGGCGAGCAGTGCCCGCGCCTCGGTGACCGCGGCCTCGATACCGGCCTGCACCGGATCCGGGGCGTGCAGGATCGTCGCGACGACGGCGGGATCCACCGCGAGGCCGGGCAGCCCCTGCAGCACAGCGGCCGACACGTCGTCGGTGATCACCGCGACCGCGCCGAGCACGGGAATCGTCAGGCCGGCCGACCGGGCCGCCGCCATGAACGAGGCCACGACATCCGGAGTGGTCATGTGGTTGAGGACCGCGAGGGCGGCGCCGGCCCGCTGCTTGGCGACGAGGCGGGCGGGGCGCCCGGAAACCGGCGGCGCAGTGGGAGTTTCGGGAACCGCGGCGGTGACGCCCAGCGACGCTGCCAGCGCGACGAGGCGCGGGCCGTCCAGGTCGAAGGTCTGGGTGACATCGGGACGGACGTCGTAGGCGCGACCGTCCCCGGTCACGCAGAGCACCGTCTGCACCCCGAGGAGCGAGAGGCCGCGCAGCTCCTGTTCGAGCACCACCCGGTTGCGGTCCCGGCACGACAGGGTTATCCACGGCGACACTCCGGCGTCGAGGAGCAGCGGAGCCATCACGGTCGGCGGAAAATCCGGGCGGTTCTGATGCTCACCGACGAGCACGGCATCGCAGGATCCCGCCAGGGCCGCCGCGGTGGCGGACAGATCGGCCCGGTCGAAGGGCAGGCAGCTGAAGTCGGTCAGCACCAACGGCGCTACGACCGGCCGCGGTTGAGCTGAGGCGCCGTCCCACGGCACCACGTCGGGGAATGCGCAGGCGCCGGCGCGCATCTCGCATTGCCCGTCGGGTCGGACCCCGCCGCACGGGCCGTAGTGCATGTTCTTCGGGCAGTCCGCCATCGGTCGCATCGTGCCCAGCCAGGCACAGACGAAACCCGATGGCTCAGACGAGCTGCGAGATCAGCGTTTCGAGCGCAGTGGTCTCCGCTGGCGACACCGACTCACCGGCCTCCGCTCGAGCCACCACCTGCTCCCCGACACCGGCGGCCTGCGCGGTCTCGGCGACGGTGAGATTGGCGGCGCGACGCGCGGTGTACAGGCGCGGGCCGAGCCCGGCGCCGGGCGCGCGGGCCGCACGCACCATCAGATCGTCGTAGAGACTGCGCACCGTGCCCAGCGCCTTGATCAGTGGCGGGGTGACACGGCCGATGCGGGCCGCCCTCGCCGCGACCGCTTCGAGCTGCCGTAGATCGTTCAGCGTGGCGGAGATGCGGCTGAGAAACGCCGGATCGTCGTCGGACGGGAGCGTCGACACAGTGCCGGCCAGCGTGCCCACGGCAGTGAGGACGGCCTGGGCGATCAGGGAGGACTCGTCGCCGCTGGTGGTGGGGACGGGTTCCCGCCGACGCTCCGATGCGCCACTGCGCAGCCGCTCGATCGTTCCCGGCGGCCATTGCAGAACTTCTTCGAGCTTCGCCCGGGTGCGTGCACGGGGCCAGCTGCGACCCTTCTCGAAGGCGATCAGCGCCCCGGCGTTGATGATGCCTTCGGCTGCCAGCCTGCGCTGGCTGATGTCGAGCTCACGCCGGCGCGCTGCCGCCGCCGCACCGGCCCGGACCATGCCGGGGTCGGGAGTGTCGGCCTGCGTATCGACCGACTCCGCGTGGGTCATGTACCGGCGTTCCTCGATGTCGTCGGGTGGTGGACGCTGGGCGCTACGGCTCGAGCGCGCACCGCAACGGTTTCTCCGTCGAAACTACACCCTTCAGCGCCGCGGAACCGCATCATCGCGACAGAATTTTTGTGACGTAGCGTGAGCCCCATTCTGGCGTTTGACGTGCGTGTTCATTGCCAGAGACGGATGGCGTGACGCCGACCCGCGATGGTTCCGCAGACCAAACTGTTGCGATGCTACGGTTTGTCGATTAGCTTTCCTTCCATCGCGGCCGAAGCGCCGCCAGGCACAAGGAGCTACCCGATGACCGCAACCCCTTGGGACGACACCCCGATCGGTGAATGCACCCGCGATCCCGACCGGTGGACCACCACCGGTGACGACGAGGCGAAGGCCATCTGCCGGTCCTGCCCGCGGCGGTGGCTGTGCGCCAAAGAGGCCTGCGAATCCCCTCGGGCCGAGGGACTCTGGGCGGGGATCTACATCCCCGAGGCCGGCCGAGGCCGGACCTTCGCCCTCCGTCAGCTCAAGTCACTGGCCGAACTGAACGGCCACCCCGTCGGCGAACGCCGGGTGTACTACGCCGACATCGCCTGACCGCGGCCGTCCGCCGCCATGCCGGCGAGGGGTCGGCGGCGGACGGTCACGGGAATAGCCCGAGCGTCCCGCCCGTTGACGAATGCGGCGGTGCCGGACATGCCCCCGGGCTCCAACCACTTTCGTCGCTTCGAGCGACCACTCGCCGAGAGGCGCCATGACGGCACCGCCCCTCTCACAGTCCGATGTTCACCACGTGTCGATGAACCTCTGACCGCTTCGGTGCGGCACATCGGCCGCGGTGAGCGTCGCGGCGATCACGGTCCGCGTCTCGGCCGGATCGATCACGTCGTCGATCTCGAACAGCATGGCCGCGTTGATGGCCTTCGCGTTCTGCTGCGCGGCAGCCCTCGCCTCCCGCACCCGCTGCTCGCGCTCCCCCTCGTCGGCGATCGCCTCCAATTCCTTGCGCAGCCCGAGACGGACGGCGCCCTCCAGACCCATCGGGCCCAGGTGCGCGCCCGGCCACGCGACCGTCAGCACGGGTTCGTGCAGACTGCCGCCCGCCATCGCCTGCGCGCCCAGGCCGTACCCCCGGCGCAACACCACCGCGACGAGGGGCACCTGCAGCGCGGCGCCGGCGACGAGCATGCGCGATGCGCGGCGCACCAGCGATTGCGCTTCGGCGGCCGGGCCGACCATGTACCCCGGGCAGTCGATGAGCGAGACGACGGGGATGCCGAAACCGTTGCACAGCTGCAGGAATCGGGCGGCCTTGTCGGAGGCGGCGGCGGTGATGGCGCCGGCCATGAACCGCGTGTCGTTGGCCACGATCCCGACTGCGCGACCCTCGATGCGCGCGAGCGCGGTGACCATCTCCCGCGCGAACTTCGGGCGCAGGAACGTCACCGAACCGGTGTCGGCGAGCGTATGGATGATCGGGCCGACGTCGTACGCACGACGTTCCCGTTCGGGAACCGCGGTGCGCAGGTCCGTCTGGTCAGACGCCGTCCACTCACGGGCGCCGGACTGAAAATAGGTGAGCAACTGTTTGGTCACCTCGACCGCGGCCGCTTCGTCGTCGACGACGACATCGACGTTGCCGTTGGGTTCCTGGACGCTGATCGGGCCGACGTCATCGGGCGCCACATCGCCGAGACCGCCGCCCGCGATCATCGCGGGCCCGCCCATTCCCAGCGACGCATCGCGCGTGGCCACGATCAGATCCGCCGTCCCGGCGAGGACCGCGTTGCCGGCGAAGCAGCGACCCTTGACCACAGCGATGCGCGGGACGACACCCGACAGCCGCGCCCACAGTGCGAACGCGCGCGTGTCCAACGCGGAGACGACCGGGTAGTCGGTGTCACCCGGCCTTCCTCCGCCGCCCTCAGCGAACAGCACGGTGGGCAACCGCATCCGCTCGATCAGCTCGAACAGCCGATCCTTCTTCCGATGTCCCAGCGCGCCTTGGGTTCCCGCAAGCACGGTGTAGTCATAGGAGAGGACGGCGCACGGGCTGCCGTCGATGCGCGCGGTGCCGCCGATGAAGCCGTCCGCCGGAGTGTTGGCGATCAGATCGTCGAGCTCGCGGCGCATCCGTTGCGGGGCGACGGCGAATCGCCCGTACTCGACGAACGATCCGGGATCGACGAGATCGGCGAGGTTCTCCCGCGCGGTTCGGCCGCCGCGGTCGTGCCGTCGCGCGACGGCGTCAGGGCGCGCCGCGTCTTCGGTGAGCGCCCGCCGGCGCAGCAGCTCGCCGAGATCGGGACGCTGCAGGCTCGAGTCACCCATCGAGACGGGCGATGGCCGAAGCGATCTCCTCGAGCAGCGTGTCGACCTGGGACTCGTCGTAACCTCGCTTGCCGAGTTTCGGCTTGTTGAACCTGACTGCTCGGACATCGTCGGCCGACAGATGCCCGCGACCGTCGAGGCGGCGCGCGGCCAGCGCCACGAGATCGTGCACCGCCTTCTGGTCGTAGCCGCGCTTGCCCCAGGATGGTTTGTCGAAGGTGACGCTGCGCAGATCATCGGCCGTCAGCACGTGCTCGCCCATGGCGTCCGACTGTAGCGAGTTATCCACAGGGCCTGTGCACAAATGGCGGCCGGCGTCGGTGGGTGTCCTTACGTTGGCGATATGACGAACTGGATCAACACGGTCAGCCGTGATCATGTGGAACGCGGCGTGCGCGGGCGCTTCACGCAGGCCAACCACGGCAAACCGCACATGCTGCGCAAGATGGCCCGGGGGGACTGGCTGGTGTTCTACTCCCCCAGGACGGTCTTTCCTGACGGTCCGCCGCTGCAGGCCTTCACGGCCATCGGCCAGATCGCCGACGACGCGCCGTACCAGGTCGAGATGGCGGAGGGGTTCACCCCGTGGCGGCGCAATGTCGACTTCCTCGAGTGCATCGACGTTCCCATCCGGCCGCTGATCGACGAGCTGAACTTCATCGAGGACAAGTCCCGGTGGGGTTTCAAGTTCCGGTTCGGGGTGTTCCGCATCGACGACCACGACCTGGAGGTCATCCGTTCGGCGATGGTCCGGCACGGGCAGGTGCGGGCTACGGTGGACTGATGAGCAACACCGACGCGGCGCCCACCGAAGTGGATTGCGGCCCTTCGGCATTCGGAGCCTTTGATGGTGTGCTGCATCCTCGGGAGGTTCCGCTGGGCGGGCCGCGCGCGATCCGTGTCCGGCGGACGCTTCCGCAGCGCGAACGATCACTGATCGGGGCGTGGTGTTTCGCCGACCACTACGGCCCGCATGATCTGCGGGGCGGCGCAGGTATGGACGTGCCGCCGCATCCGCACACTGGGTTGCAAACCGTGAGCTGGTTGTTCGAGGGGCTGATCGAGCACAGGGACAGCGCCGGCGTGCACGCGATGGTGCGCCCCGGTGAGCTGAATCTGATGACGGCCGGGGCGGGCATCTGCCACTCCGAGGTCTCGCTGTCCAGCAGCCCGATTCTGCACGGAGTTCAGCTGTGGGTCGCTCTGCCCGACTCCGACCGGGACACCGGCCGGGATTTCGCCCATCACGTGCCACGTCCCCGCAGCCGCGGCGGACTCACCACCCGCGTGTTTCTCGGTGAGTTCGAGGGCGAGTCGTCACCGGTGCACACGTTCACCCCATTGCTCGGTGCCCAACTCGATCTGGAGCCAGGGACCAGCGTGGCACTCGGCGTCGACGCCGGCTTCGAGCACGGCGTCCTCGTCGACCACGGCAACATTGATGCGTGCGGGGCCGAGCTCACGGTCGCCGATCTCGGATTCCAGGGCACCGGGCACGACACGCTGCACCTGACGGCGCGCGGCGACGGCCCGGCCCGGGTCCTGCTGCTGGGCGGTGCGCCGTTCGACGAGGAACTGCTGATGTGGTGGAACTTCGTCGGCCGCAACCACGACGAGATCGTCGCTTACCGGGAGCAGTGGCAGGCACACGGCGATCGGTTCGGCGCGGTGGCCGGTTACCGCGGTGAGCTCACGCGGCTGCCGGCACCGCCGCTACCGCACGCCGCCCTGAAGCCGCGGCCGCGACCTGGGGTATAGAGGGGTCATGACCGAGGACAGAACCGGCGCACCCACCGAGGTCGTCGCCGAATCGGATCGCTTCACGATTTCCGTCGATGGCCGGCAGGTGGGCCTCGCGGACTTCTACGACCGGGACGGCGCTCGCGTCTTTCCGCACACCGAGGTGGACCCGCGCTACCAGGGCCGTGGATTGGCGACGATCCTGGTCCGCGAGGCGTTGACCGCCACGCGGGCCGAGGGATTGCGCGTCGTACCGCAGTGCTGGATGGTGGCCGAATTCATCGAGAAGAACCCCGAATTCGCCGATCTGACAGGAGACCGCTCGTGACCACGGACAAGACCGGCGCCCCCACCGAGGTGGCGGCCGAACACGACCGGTTCACGATCTCCGTCGACGGCCGCATCGCCGGCTTCACCGAATTCGTCGACCACGACGGGCAACGCATCTTTCCCCACACCGTCGTCGACGAGGAGTTCTCGGGGCGCGGCTTGGCCACGATCCTCGTGCGTGAGGCGTTGGAATCCACCCGCGCGTCGGGGCTGCGGATCGTGCCGGTGTGCTCGATGGTCGCCGGCTTCATCGAGAAGAACCCCGAGTTCAACGACATCGTGGACCCGATCACCACCGACGTGAAGCGGGTGCTGTCGCGCCGCTGAGCCTCAGAGGTACTGCGCGGTGCTCCCGGAGACCGGCATCGGGTCCATGCCGAGCTTGCGATGGTCCCAGCTGCGCATTCGCGACGGCACCACGCGCACGGAGATCCGGTTGTTCATCATCTGCTCCACGAACGGGCGCATCTCATCGGTGTAGGGCCCGGTGTAGCGCTCCCACACACTGATACCCACCCGCAGATTGGTCTCGGGATCGTCGTGAATCTCCGCGGTGCCGTCGATCGAGACACCACGCAGCGTGTCGTAGGTCAGCCCGTCCTCGATCATCACGGTGACGGTCGGATCCCGGCGGATGTTGACCGCCTTCTGCGACTTGGCTTTGGTCTCGAACCAGATCTCACCGTCGATCACGGCGTACCACATCGCCACCAGGTGGGGCCGTCCGCTCGACAGGACGGTCGCCATCGTCGCCGTGCGGCTGCGATCGATGAACTCGGTGATCTCGTCGTCCGACATGACGATCTTGGCGCGTTCGTTTGTGCCCACGACTCGCATACTTCCAGGTCGGTCGGCTCCGTTTTCCTCGGGTCGTTTGATCACGGCCCACGGTGGTACGACCACCGCGGGGTAGCTACGGGGCGGCCGTAGTCCCTCGGCCTCGCGGGTTCAGCACCAGCCCGCGAGGCCGCCTCACTTTCGGGGGTTTCGAACGTCTGTGCGATGGGCAACCCGACGCGTATGACCGAACACATGACCGAACAAGCGCCCCACGAGAACCCCGAGAAGGATCCGTCGCAGTGGGTGACCGGTGACGAGCCGATGACCGGTGCGCAACGCAGCTATCTACACACGCTCGCGCAGGAAGCCGACGTCGACGTGCCCGAGGACGCCACCAAGGCCCAGGCCTCGGAGATGATAGACGAACTCCAGCAGAAGACCGGTCGCGGCACCTGAGGTCGCGTCAGTACATGGCCACAGGTGGCAGCGGCCGGATGCCTCCGCCGCTGTTGCTCCCGCTGAAGCGAACGGTTTCGTCGTGCGGCGCCGTCAGCGTCAGCGTGCCGATGCGGCGAAACCGTCCGATGGGCCCGCTGATCATGAAGTCGATCTCGCTCCCGACGGCGAAGCGCGCGTCGGGACCCGTCGTTTCGGGGCGCGCACCGAACGCCACCGGTGACATTCCGGCCAGGTACAGCCACAGCGATGAGTACAAGGGCGCGACCGGGTCGGCTGGGAGCACCGCATGGTGCATCGGTGCACCGTCACCGGAGGAGGCGAGCAGGAAGTCCTGACTCTTCCCAGCGCCGTAGACGTCGGGAAGCCGGATGCACAGTTTCCGCGCCACCGACGCGGGATCGTCGGGACCGACCTGCACGACGGCAGCGTGTGTTGCGCCAGGCCGAAGCACCTCGACAGCCGGGGTCTCGGCGTCCTCGTCGATGGTCAAAGTGGCGACGAAGAAGTCACCCCCGGAGCGAAAAAGATCGCGCACGCGGCCGACGGCAGCGCCGGCCGTGTCGCGCACGGCGCGCGCTCCGGTGGCCAGATCAGATGGCGTGGTAATGGGCATTCTCAGTTGCTACCCCTCGCGCAGATCGGCGAAGCTGACACATTCGTGACACGATTGTTAGATGGTCTCTGTTCACTGCATGCGTGTCGCCGCGGTGGTCGCCGCGGCCTTCGTCCTGGCCCCTGTCGCCCCCGCGGCCGCCCAACCCGATCTGC